>NZ_JMHT01000052.1 GCF_001905655.1 Mycobacterium sp. ST-F2 | reverse complement strand
CTCTTTTGCGGCCGGCCCCTGGCCGGGGGGGCCCCCCGCCGCATCGTGCTGGTGAGCCGCAGCGGCACCGGCGCGCAGCAACTGGCCGGCCTCGACGGCACCGACGTGGTGTCGGTGCAGTGCGATATCACGTCGCCCCAGCAGGTTTCGGCCGCCGCGGCGGCCCACGGCGGTGACGGTGCGACGCTCGTGGTCCATGCGGCCGGCGCGGCGGCGTTCGGCACGACGGTCGCGGCGGACGAATTCATCGCCACCGCGGCTGCGAAGGTCGGGGGTCTGGCCCGGCTGGCCGAGTACTGGCCGCTGCGTCCGGATGCCCGAATTCTGGTGTGCTCGTCGGTGTCCGGGCTGTGGGGCGGTCTCGGCCATGTCGCCTATGCCGCCGTGAACCGCATGCAGGATGTGCTGGCCGGCCAGTTCCGCGCCAAGGGCCTCGACTGTGTGGCGGTGCGGTGGGGACTGTGGCCGGGCGCCGGCATCGCCGTTCCCGAGGAGGTGGCGCGGATCGAGCGCGCCGGGCTCCGGGAAATGGATCCCGAGGTCGCCATCGAGGCGGCACTGGGGACCCACGCGCCCGCGCCGCTCATCTTCAGCGCCGATGCCGAGCGGCTGGCGATGCTGCTCGGCGCGACCACCGATATCGCGGAACCGACTGTAGCGCAGCAGGTTCCGGCCGTCATGGGAGAACGCCCCGAGGACGTCGTTCGTCATGAACTGTCCACCGTCCTCAAACTGGGCGACCCGGCCGCCATCGACTTGACCGCGGCCCTATTCGACCTGGGCCTGGATTCGCTGCTGGCACTGGACCTGCGCAAGCGGCTGCGCCGGGGCACCGGCCGGTCCGTGCCGCTGGCCGGGTTGCTCAGCGGCATCACCGGTATCGAACTGGTGGATTTGCTAACCGATAGAACAGAAAAGGTGGAGAGCTAGCGTGACCGAGACCGATATCCGGGACCTGCGCACGCGAGGAGCAATTGAGGACGACGCGCGCCTGGAGCTGTTGCGGCGCAAGCTCGCCGAGCGCGGCCTGCAGTCCCAGGGCGAGCCGCAGTCGCACGACGGCACGCCTGTCGTGCCGGTGCTGTCCGACGGCCAGCGCCGGATGTGGTTCGTGCAGACCGCAGACCCCGCGGGGGCACTGCTCAATGTCTGTGTGTCCTTTGCGATCACCGGCGCGCTCGACCACCAGCGGCTGCGGGATGCGGTGAACGCGGTGGCCGGCCGTCACCCGGTCCTGCGCACCACCTACCGGGCCGATGCGACGGGCGAGCCCGGGCTGACGGTCCACGACGAACTGGCGCCGGGCTGGAGCACGCACGACCTCAGCGAGCTGTCCGAATCGTCGCGCGCCCTGCGGCTCGAAGTGCTGGCACAGCGGGAATTCGGTACGCCGTTCCAGCTCGACACCGAATCACCCTTGCGGATCAGCCTGATTCGCATTGCGCCCACAGAGCACATCATGCTGCTCACCGCCCACCACATCGCCTGGGACGACGCCTCGTGGCAGGTCTTCTTCGCCGACCTCACGCGCGCGTACGAGGGTGCGCAGCTGGCTGAGCTGATTCCGGCGGTCGGGCCCGCCGCGGACCACACGGAGGAACTCGAGTACTGGCGCTCGGTGCTCGCCGATCCGCCTGAGCCCCTGGAACTTCCGGGCCCGCACGGCTCGCTCGTGCCGACCGGTCACCGCTCGCAGCGCGTCACCCGGCGCATCGGGGCCGACACGGTTGCCCGGATCGCCGAGTTGGCCCGGCAGACCGGGGCCACTCCGTACACGGTGCTGCTGGCCGCATTCGGTGCCCTGCTGCACCGCTACACCCACGCCGACGACATCCTGGTCGCCACCCCGGTTCTCAACCGCAGCGGCGGCACCGAGGACGCACTGGGCTACTACGGCAACACCGTGGCGCTGCGGCTGCGCCCCGAAGCGCGCCAGAGTTTCGGAGAGTTCGTCACGCAGGCCAAGGACACCACGCACGGGGCCTTCGCTCATCAGCAGATCAACCTGGACCGCGTGGTGCGCGAGCTGAACCCGGACCGCCGCCACGGTGTGGAGCGGTTGGCGCGAGTGTCGTTCGGTGCTCGCGAAGCCGACGGCCGGGGCTTCTGCCCGTCCGGAATCACCTGCCGCCGGGCCGAGTACCGGGGCCACCAGACCCAGCTGCCGCTGGGCTTCATGGTCGAATTCGACGCCGACGGCGCACTGGTCGAGGCCGAGTACCTGACCGAAATCCTCGACGCCGCACTGGCCGAGCAACTGCTGCGGCACTACGTGGTGCTGCTGGAGTCCGCGCTGACCGACCCGGCCCGGGCGCTCGCCGAGCTCGATCTGATGGACGAGCACGACGCCGACTGGGTGCGCCGGATGGCGACCGGGGAGCAGTTCAGCACGCCCGACACGACGCTGGCCGCACTGATCGAAGCCCAGGCCGAGCGCACCCCGGACTCGGTCGCCGTCGCGTACGAGGGCCGGTACTACACCTACCGCGAACTCAACGCCGAGGCGAACCGCTTGGCGCACTGGCTGATCGGCCAGGGCATCGGCACGGAGGACCGTGTCGCGGTGCTGCTGGAGAAGTCGCCCGAGTTGGTGATCACGGCGCTGGCCATCGTCAAGGCCGGCGGTGTGTACCTGCCGGTCGACCCGACCTACCCCGAGGACCGGCTGTCGTTCATCCTGAGCGACGGTGACCCGAAACTTCTTATCCGCGAGCCCATCACCGACCTCGACGGTCGGCGCGACGACAACCCGACCGATGCCGATCGGGTGCGGCCGCTCACGGCGGCCAACACCGCCTACCTGATCTACACGTCGGGTTCGACGGGTCTGCCCAAGGGTGTCCCGGTGCCGCACCGTCCGGTCGCCGAATACTTCGTGTGGTTCGTCGACGAGTACCAGATCGACGCCGACGAGCGGCTGCTGCAGGTGGCCTCGCCGAGCTTCGACGTGTCCATCGCCGAGGTGTTCGGCATGCTGGCCTGCGGTGCGCGCCTGGTCATTCCGCGCCCGGGCGGCCTCAACGACATCGGGTACCTGACCGAACTCCTGCGCACTGAGGGCATCACCTCGATGCACTTCGTGCCCTCGCTGCTGGGGCTGTTCCTGTCCCTGCCGGGCGTCAACGAATGGCGCAGCCTCAAGCGGGTGCCGATCGGTGGCGAAGCGCTGCCGGGCGAGGTGGCCGACAAGTTCCACGCCACGTTCGACGCGCTGCTGCACAACTTCTACGGGCCGACCGAGACCGTCATCAACGCCAGCCGGTACCGCGTCGAGGGCAAGCAGGGCACGCGCATCGTGCCGATCGGCAAACCAAAGATCAACACGCAGATGCACCTGCTCGACGACGCGCTGCGCCCCGTTCCGGTCGGCGTCATCGGCGAGATCTACATCGGCGGAACTCATGTCGCGCACGGTTACCACCAGCGCCCCGGCCTGACCGCCGAGCGCTTCGTCGCAGACCCGTTCACCGAGGGCGGCCGGCTCTACCGCTCCGGCGACCTGGCCCGGCTCAATGCCGACGGTGACATCGAGTTCGTCGGCCGCGCCGACGAACAGGTCAAGATCCGCGGCTTCCGCATCGAACTCGGCGAGATCGCCGCCGCCATCGCGGTGGACCCCAGCGTCGGCCAGGCCGTCGTCGTGGCGAGCGACCTGCCCGGGCTGGGCAAGAGCCTCGTCGGCTACCTCACCCCGGCCGAGCGCGGCGACCTGGAATCGGTTGACGTGCAACGGATCAAGGCGCGGGTGGCGGCCGCGCTGCCGGAGTACATGGTGCCGGCCGGTTACGTCGTAATCGACGAAATCCCGATCACCGCGCACGGCAAGATCGACCGCCGCGCGCTGCCGGACCCGGACATCCAGTCCCGCACCGCATTCCGCGAACTGACGACCGACACCGAGCGGAAGGTGGCCGAGCTGTTCGCCGACCTGCTCGGTGTCGAGCAGGTCGGTGCCGACGACTCCTTCTTTGAACTCGGCGGACACTCGCTGCTGGCCACGAAGCTCGTCGCGGCGATCCGGGCGCGGTGCAATGCCGACATCGGGGTGCGTGAGGTGTTCGAGCTGGGCACCGTCGCCGAGATCGCTGCCCGGGTCGACACCGGGGCGCCGCGCAACCGCCCGCCGCTGCTCGCGATCGAGCACACCGGCCCGCGCCAGATGTCGGCATCGCAACTGCGCCAATGGTTCCAGTACCGCATCGACGGTCCCGGCCCGGTCAACAACATCCCGTTCGCGGCCCGCATCACCGGCCCGTGCGACGTCGACGCCTTCGTCGCCGCGCTCGGTGACCTGGTCGAGCGCCACGAGGTGCTGCGCACCACCTACACCGAAATCGACGGCGTGCCATACCAGGTCGTGAACGACCCGGCTCCGCTACCGGTGCGCCGCGCGCGCGGCGCCGACGAGGAGTGGTTGCAGGCCGAACTCGACGCCGAACGCCGCTACGTTTTCGACCTGGAAGCGCAGTGGCCCATCCGCGCCGCGGTGCTGTCCATCCCGGGGCAGCACGTGCTGTCGATCATGGTGCACCACATCGCCGCCGACCACTGGTCGGCCGGCGTGCTGTTCACCGACCTGGTCACCGCCTACCGGGCGCGCCTCAAGCAGCGGGCACCCGAGTTCGCGCCGCTGCCGGTGCAGTACTCGGACTACGCCGCCTGGCAGGCAGCGCTGCTGGCCGACGAAACACTTGCCACACAACGGGATTACTGGCGCACCCAGCTGGCCGAACCGCCCGCCGACCCGGGTCTGCGTCCCGACTTCACCCGGCCGCCCGTACTCTCGGGCGAGGGTGCGTCGGTGCCGTTCGTCGTCGATCCCGAGGTGCGGACCAAGCTGACGGCGCTGACTCGCGAGGTCGGCATCACCGACTTCATGCTGTTGCAGGCCGCTGTGGCGGTGGCGCTCGCGAAATCGGGTGAGGGGCTCGATATTCCGCTCGGCACCCCGGTGGCCGGGCGCACCGAGGCCGAACTCGACGCGCTGGTGGGCTTTTTCATCAACATCCTGGTCCTGCGCAACGACCTGGCCGGTGATCCGACCCTGCGCGAGATTCTGGTGCGGTCCCGGGACACCGCGCTGGCCGCCTACGCACACCAGGACCTGCCGTTCGACCACGTCGTCGACGCGGTCAGCCCGGCCCGGTCGTTGTCGCGCAACCCGCTGTTCGGTGTCGTCGTGCACGTGCGGGAGGACCTGCCCACCAACCACGTCATCGATTCCCGCGCTGAGGGTGACACCACGTTCACGGCGCTTGAGCCGACGTTCGACGTGGCGCACGCAGACCTGTCGGTGAACTTCTTTGCCACGCAGGACAGTTACCGCGGGCACCTGATCTTCCGCACCGACCTGTACACGGCGGAGACGGCACAGCGTCTCGCCGATCGGTTGGTCCGGGTGATCACCGCCATCGCCGAGAACGCGGATCTGCGGCTGCGGGACCTGCGGGTCGACGACGCGGTCGAAGGCAGAGATGGGGTGCTCGTGCTCGATGAGTGGCGCCAGCCTGTGGGCGTCGGTGTCGTCGGCGACATCTACCAGAATGCCGAACCCACAGGCGAACGCGGCAGGTGGCTGGCCACCGGACAACTCGAGCGCATCGAGGCTGTTCAGCTGCGTGCGGCCGGAACCGGTTCGGGGACTGCGGAACCCGCCCGCACCGACACCGAACGGGCCCTCATCACCCTGCTGGCCGAGGTGCTCGAGGCAGGAGCAGAGATCGGCCGGGGCGACGACTACTTCAGCCTCGGGGGTGACAGCATCAAGGCGGTCCAGCTGGCGGCCCGTGGCCGCGACGCCGGCATGAAGCTGACCGCCCGCATGGTGTTCGAGTACCCGACGGTGCACGAGTTGGCCGCGGCGATCGACGCCCGGTCGTCGGCGGAAACCCCAGGGGCACACGGTGAGGACCGTGAGCACGCACCGATGACGGTGTCGGGGCTGTCCGCCGACGAACTGGCCGAGCTGACCGCCTCGTGGACCTCCTCTCAGGGGCCGCAGTGACGACACTGCAACCAGCGCCGGTCATCGAGGACGTCCTGGCGCTCAGCCCGCTGCAGCAGGGGCTGTACTCGATGGCTCAACTCGATCAGGCGGACGACCCGTATCTGATCGCGATGTCGGCCGACATCGAGGGTGACGTGGACGCGGCCCTGTTACGGGACTGCGCGGCAGCGTTGTTGGTGCGCCATCCGAACCTGCGGGCCAGCTTCGTGCAGGCCGGGTCCCGCACGGTGCAGCTGATTCCGAGTGCGGTCGACCTGCCGTGGCAGCGGCTCACTGCCGAGTCGGCCGCACACGCCGATGCCCTCGAAGCGCAGGAACGGCGCCGGCCGTTCGCGCTGGAGCGCGGGCCTGCCCTCCGCTTCCTGCTCATCGAAATGCCGGGGCAATGTTGGCGTTTCGCGGTCATCGCGCACCACATCGTCATCGACGGGTGGTCGCTGCCGTTGTTCGTCGGCGAGCTGTTGGCCCTGTACGCCGGCGGTGGCGACATCACGGTGTTGCCCGCCGCGCCGCGCCCGTACCGCGATTACATCGGCTGGCTCGCGGCCCGCGACCCCGAGGCCGGCCGCCGGCTGTGGCAGCACCACCTGGCGGGGCTCGACGGCCCGACGATGCTGGCGCCGGCACTCGGGTCGGGCGAACTCGGCGACGACCTCCCGCACACCACCGAGATCACGGCGCCGCGCGACGAAACCCACCGCCTGGTCGAGGCGGCGCGCGCCCGCGGTGTCACCGTCAACACCCTGACCCAGATGGCCTGGGCCGCAATCCTGTCGGTGCTCACCGACCGGCGCGACGTCGTCTTCGGTGTCACGGTCTCGGGCCGGCCGGGGGAGCTGGCCGGCGTCGAGTCGATGGTCGGTCTGTTCATCAACACCGTGCCGCTGCGAGTTCGGCTGGATCCGCTGCGCGGCGTCGGCGAGCAGTGCCTGGCGCTGCAGCGGGACGCTGCGGAATTGCGTGAGCACAGCTACCTGTCACACACCGAACTCCGATCCCTCGGCGGTGTGGGGGAGTTGTTCGACAGCCTCCTCGTCTACGAGAACTTCCCGCCGGGTGCCCTCGTCGGCAGTGGCGAATTCGACGTCCGCGGAGCCACATTCCGGCCCCGCGCGCTGCAGAGCCTGGCGCATTTCCCGATCACTGTCGCCGCTCACCTGACCGACGGTGAACTGACCATCCTGGTCGAGACGAAAGACGGTGCGACCGGGCTGCTCTCGCCCGACACGCTCGGCCGGCAGGTGCTTGCGGTGATGCAGCGCCTCGTCGACTGCTGGGACCGTCCGCTGCGGGACGTCGGCATCCATCTGACCGCGCCCGACCTGGCGTGCACGCCTGCCACCACGGAAACCGGTGGCATCCACGAGAAGTTCACCGCCACCGCGCGCAACAAGCCGGGATCGGTGGCGCTGACCTACGACGGCGGCGCCCTGACCTTCCGTGGTCTTGACGAGGCGTCCGACGCCGTCGCGGCGGAACTGCGGCGCCGCGGCGTCGCAGCCGAGACGCCGGTGCCTATGCTGCTGCGCCGTGGCCCCGACTATGTGGTCGCGATGCTCGGCGTGCTCAAGGCCGGTGGCCTGATCGTCCCGCTGGATCCCTCGATGCCGGCCGACCGGGTCGAGGAGATTCTGCGCCAGACCGACGCCTCGGTGGTCGTGGACGACGCCCTGGTGGCCGCCGCATACAGCACGCCGCGCGGCGAATTCGAGCCGGAGCCAACGTATCCCGGCCAGGGGGCCTACGTCGTCTTCACGTCGGGCACCACCGGCAAGCCCAAGGGCGTGGTCGGCACCCATGCCGCGGTACTGGCCTACGCCGCTGACCATGCGGCTCGGGTGCTGCGGCCCGCGGTCGCGAAAGCCGGTCGGCCGCTACGGGTTGCGCACGCCTGGTCGTTCACGTTCGACGCGGCCTGGCAGCCGCTCGCCGCGCTGCTCGACGGTGATGCCCTGCACATCGTCAGCGATGAGGTGCAGCGCGACGCCGAGGCGCTGGTGGCTACCATCAGCCAGTACGGCCTTGACCTGATCGACACCACACCGTCGATGTTCACCCAGTTGCAGGCCGAAGGTCTGCTGACGACGGTGCCGCTGACGGCGCTGGCCCTCGGCGGCGAAGCCGTCGACGCGAACGCGTGGGCGGCCATCCGCGGTGAATGCGACCGCACCGGCATGTCGGCCTACAACTGTTACGGCCCAACGGAAACCACAGTCGAAGCCGTCGTGGCTGCATTCACCCAGCACGACGCGCCCTCGATCGGGCACCCGACCACCGCGACGCGTGCCTACGTTCTCGACGCCTGGCTGCGCCCGGTGCCGGATGGTGTCACCGGTGAGCTCTACCTGGCTGGTGGACAGCTCACGCGCGGTTATCTGGGCCGCGCCGGCGAGACCGCCGCGCGATTCGTCGCCGACCCCTTCGTGCCCGGCGCGCGGATGTACCGCACCGGTGACGTGGTGCGCCGTGATCCGGTCACCGGCGGGCTGCAGTTCCAGGGGCGTTCTGACGATCAGGTGAAGATCCGCGGTTTCCGCGTCGAACCCGGTGAGGTTGCCGCGGTGCTGCACGGGCACCCGGGAGTGCGGGCGGCGCACGTCACCGTCCGCCGCCACGGCAGTGGGCCACGGTTGGTCGCCTACGTCGCCGGCACGGCCACGGCCACCGCGTTGCGGCGGATGCTGGCGTCGCGGCTGCCGAGATACCTGGTGCCGCACCACATCATTGCCGTCGACGAGATTCCGCTGACCGTCAACGGCAAGGTGGACGACGCCGCGCTGGCTGCGGTCGATGCCGCGGCAGGCGCTGGGCAGGCAGCGGCTCCGGCGACCGCCACCGAACAGGAGGTGGCCCAGTTGTTCGCCGACGTCCTCGAAGTGGCCGATCCGTCGGGCCTCGACGTCACCGCCGATTTCCTCGATCTGGGGCTCGACAGCATCGTCGCACTGTCGGTGGTGCAGGCCGCGCGCCGTCGCGGGCTGGCCTTGCGGGCGCGGATGATGCTGGACTGCAGCAGCATTCGTGAACTGGCCGACGAACTGGACGCCGAGGACGAGTTGGCCGCAGCGGCTGTCGACGACTCCGGCCCGGTACCGGTGCTGCCCAACGTGCATTGGCTGTATCAGCACGGCGATGCCCGCCGCCTGGCCCAGACCCAGGCGCTGCGGCTACCCGATGCCATCACCGCCGAGCAATTGACCACGTTGCTCGACAACGTCATTGCCGCCCACCCCGCCCTGCGCAGCCGCCTGGACCGGGCCACCATGACCCTGGTCGACCATCCGGTGGGGGGCGTCCTCTCCGAGGTCACCGTCGACGGCGACGGCGACGGCGACGTCGTGGCCGCGGTCGCCGAGCAGACCGATCTCGCGGTCGAGCGACTCGATCCGGAGCAGGGACGCCTGCTGCACGCGGTGCTACTGCACACGGGATCCGGCGGCAAGGTGCTGGTCCTCAGTGCTCACGTCCTCGCCGTCGACCCGGCTTCCTGGCGAATTGTGCTCGGCGAGTTGGAGAACGGCTGGCACGCCCTGACCTCCGGGGCCGAACCCGCGACCATCCGCGAGCACACCAGCTACCGCGCCTGGTCCCGGCTGGTTGCCGAACGCGCCCAGCGCCTCGACACCGCTGACTTCTGGGAAGCCCAGGTGGCCGGCCCGGATCCCGCGCTCGGTCGCCGCCGCGTGCGGCCCGAAACCGACTGTGCCGCAGATGCGGTGGTATCCATGGCGATCATCGACCCGGACCTGACCGCACGTCTGCTCGCGGCCGGCCAGCCGGTCACCGATCTGCTGGCCGCCGCGACCGCCCGCACCGTCACCCGCTGGCGGCAGCGCCGTGGACAGGACACTCCGGCTCCGCTGGTGGCGCTGGAGACCCACGGTCGTGCCGACACCGTCGTCTCCGGGGACCGGGTCGACACCGGCGACACCGTCGGCCTGTTCAGCGCCATCTACCCGCTGCGGATCAGTTCCGAAGCGCCACACCAGGTCAGCGCCGAGATCGCGGCGGTACCCGGCCACGGTATCGACTTCGGGCTGCTGCGCTACCTGCGTGCGGACACCGCCGAGCGGTTGTCGGCGTACCCCGAGCCTCAGGTGCTGCTGAACTACCTGGGCCGGGTGCACCTCGGTGCGAGCGGTGACGCGCTGCGACTCGACGGTGCGCTGCTGGCCGGCGCGTCACCGGTGCCCGAACCGAACCACGCCGTGCACCACGAGCTGATCCTGATGGCGGGGGTCATCGACCATGACGGCGCCGCGGCGCTCGGTGTCCAATGGCGCACGGTGCCAGACATTCTCAGTGCAGACGACATTCGCGAAATGCAGCAGCTGTGGGAATCGCAGCTCAGGGAAGTGGTGAAATGACCGAGACCCGAAACACTTTGGCCGTCATCGGCGCCGGTGCGAAAGCGGTGGCCGTGGCCGCCAAGGCTGCCGAACTACGGGCCATGGGCGTGGGCGCGCCCGACGTCATCGCCGTGGAACGTCTTGGTGTCGGGGCCAATTGGCAGTCCGCCGGCGGTTGGACCGACGGCCGGCACCGGCTGGGCACCGGACCCGAGAAGGACGTCGGCTTCCCATACCGGTCGGCGCTCGTGCCCCGCCGCAATGTCGAACTCGACGAACGGATGATGCGGCACAGTTGGCAGTCGTACCTGATCTCGACAGGACAGTTCGCCGAGTGGATCGACCGCGGCCGGCCCGCGCCCACCCACCGGCGCTGGAGCCAGTACCTGGGCTGGGTGGCGGAAAACGTTGCCATGCAGGTGATCACGGGCGAAGTCACCCAGCTGTCGGTGGACGGCGACCAGTGGGTGCTGCACTGCCGTGATCAGCAGGTCCGCGCCGACGGCGTGATGATCACCGGGCCGGGACAGGCCGAGCGCTCGATTCTCCCGGGGCACCCGCGGGTACTGTCGATCGCGCAGTTCTGGCACCGCGTCGCCCAGGACGAGCGCATCAACGCCGAACGCGTGGCGGTCATCGGCGGTGGCGAAACCGCCGCGACCATGCTCGATGAGCTGTTCTCCCACCGGGTCTCGACCATCACGGTCATCTCGCCGGGCGTCACCCTGTTCACCCGCGGCGAGGGCTACTTCGAGAACACCCTGTTCTCCGACCCGACCGGGTGGGCCGGGCTCAGCATCACCGAACGCCGGGATGCCATGGCCCGCACGGACCGCGGCGTGTTCTCCGCCCGCGTCCAGGATTCGCTGCTGGCCGACGACCGCATCCGGCACCTGCGCGGGCGCGTCGCCCATGCCGTGCCCCAACAGGACCGAATCCGGTTGACCCTGCAGACCGAACGCGAGTCCGGCAACCTGGAGACGGTGCACGGTTTCGACCTCGTGATCGACGGCTCCGGTGCCGACGCCATGTGGTTCGCCCCGCTGCTGAGTCAGGACGCGCTCGACCTACTGGAACTCGGCATCGGTGCTCCGCTGTCATCGGACTCGCTGCAGCGGTCCATCGGCTACGACCTCGCCGTCAGCGGCGTCACGCCGAAGTTGTTCCTGCCCAGCCTGTCCTGGCTCACCCAGGGCCCCGGATTCCCGAACCTCAGCTGCCTCGGTCTGCTCAGCGACCGCGTGCTGGGTGCCGAACTGTCCCCACAATCCGCGAGGAGTTGCCATGAGCAGCAATCCGTTCGATGACGAGAACGGTGCGTTCTACGTCCTGATCAACGACGAAGAGCAGCACAGCCTGTGGCCGGTGTTCGCCGACGTGCCCGCTGGCTGGCGGGTCGTGTTCGGTGAGAGCACGCGTGCCGACTGCCTGGCCTACGTCGAAGAGACCTGGACCGACATCCGGCCCAAGACGTTGCGGGATTCCCTGGCCGGCTGATGCCGGCGCGCCGTCACTGGCCGTTCGGTGCAATCTGCTGCGACAGCGGCACATCCATGTCGTACACCCGGGCGTGCAGCACGACCCGGTTCCGCAGCGCCGACCGCACCGCGCGGTGCAGGCCGTCTTCCAGATAGATGGTGCCCTGCCAGCGCACCGCATGGGGGAACAGATCGCCGTAGAACGTCGAATCCTCGGACAGCAGCCGATCCAGGGCCAGGACCGTGGTGGTGGTGACGATCTCGTCGAGGCGCAGCTGTCGCGGCGGAATCTGGGCCCATTCGCGGTAGCTCAGCCCGTGCTCGGGATAGGGCTTCCCGTCGCGCACTCCTTTGAAAATCATGAGTAGATCACTCCGCAAGCTCCCCGTGCGCCGAGCGGGTCCGCGGTGACAGCGTCGGCATGGCTCTGACCCTAGCGGGTTGACCCGGCGTTTGCCGACGCATCCGGCCGCCAGATAGCCTCTGTGACCCGGCGGAATCCAGCGTCACCGTAAAATGGGCGGAGAAAACTGGAGGTGACGAATGGGAAGTGCCGACGACCGTCGCTTCGAGGTGCTGCGCGCCATCGTCGCGGACTTCGTCTCCACCAAGGAGCCCATCGGCTCCAAGACGCTCGTGGAGCGCCACAACCTCGGTGTGTCGAGCGCCACGGTGCGCAACGACATGGCCGTGCTCGAGGCTGAGGGCTACATCACCCAGCCGCACACCAGCTCGGGTCGCGTGCCCACCGAGAAGGGCTACCGGGAGTTCGTCGACCGGATCGACGACGTCAAGCCACTGTCGTCCGGCGAACGCCGCGCGATCCTGACGTTCCTCGAATCCGGGGTCGACCTGGACGACGTGCTGCGCCGCGCGGTCCGCCTGCTGGCGCAGCTGACCCGGCAGGTCGCCATCGTGCAGTACCCGACGCTGTCGCGGTCCACGGTGCGCCACCTGGAGGTCGTCGCGTTGACCCCGGCCCGGCTGCTGCTGGTGGTGATCACCGATACCGGACGCGTTGACCAGCGGGTTGTCGAACTCGGCGACTCCATCGGCGAGCATGAGCTGGCCCAGCTGCGCGAGCGCCTCGGTGCGGCCCTGGAAGGCAAACTGCTCTCGGCCGCGTCCATCGCGGTGGCCGACCTGGCGTCGCAGATGGACGGTCACGGCGGCCTCGGCGACGCAGTGGGCCGCGCGGCGACGGTGCTGGTCGAGACCCTGGTCGAGCACCAGGAGGAGCGGCTGTTGCTCGGCGGCACCGCTAACCTGACACGCAACACCGCCGATTTCGGCGGCTCCCTGCGGTCGGTCCTGGAGGCACTGGAAGAGCAGGTCGTGGTCCTGCGGTTGCTGGCCGCCCAGCAGGAGGCAGGTAAAGTCACGGTACGCATCGGCCACGAAACCGAGGCCGAGCAGATGGCAGGGACGTCCGTCGTGAGCACCGCCTACGGAAGCTTGGGCAAGGTTTACGGCGGCATGGGCGTGGTGGGCCCCACCCGGATGGACTATCCGGGCACCATCGCCAACGTCGCGGCCGTCGCCCGGTACATAGGCGAGGTCCTGGGCACCCGGTGAGGGTGCCCAGCAATTCGAGAGATTAGGCAAGGTTCTTAGGCGTGGCACGCGATTACTACGGCCTGCTCGGCGTGAGCAAGGGCGCCAGCGACTCGGAGATCAAGAAGGCCTACCGCAGGCTGGCCCGGGAACTGCACCCCGACGTCAATCCCGACGAGGGCGCGCAGGCCCGGTTCGCCGAGATCAGCACCGCTTACGAGGTCCTCAGCGACCCGGACAAGCGGCGCATCGTCGACCTCGGTGGTGACCCCATGGAGAGCGCCGGCGGTGGCGGTGGGGGCGGCGGCTTCGCCGGCTTCGGTGGCCTGGGCGACGTCTTCGAGGCCTTCTTCGGCGGTGGTGCGTCCTCGCGCGGTCCGATCGGCCGGGTGCGCCCCGGTTCGGACTCGCTGCTGCGCCTGCGGCTGAACCTCGAGGAGTGCGCGACGGGCGTCACCAAGCAGGTCACCGTCGACACCGCGGTGCTGTGCGACCTGTGCCAGGGCAAGGGCACGCACGGCAACTCCAAGCCGTCCCGCTGCGACACCTGCCACGGTCAGGGCGAGGTCCAGACCGTCCAGCGGTCGCTGCTCGGCAACGTGATGACCTCACGCCCCTGCCCGGTGTGTGGCGGGGTCGGTGAGGTCATCCCCGACCCGTGCCACCGTTGCGGCGGTGACGGCCGCGTGCGTGCGCGTCGTGATGTCAGCGTCAAGATTCCGGCGGGTGTCGGAGAGGGTATGCGGGTGCGCCTGGCTGCCCAGGGCGAGGTCGGCCCGGGCGGTGGACCCGCCGGCGACCTGTACGTCGAGGTACACGAGCAACCGCACGAACTGTTCCTCCGCGACGGCGACGACCTGCACTGCACCGTCTCGGTGCCGATGGTCGACGCCGCGCTCGGCACCACCGTGACCGTCGACGCCATCCTCGACGGGCCCACCGAGATCACCATCGCGCCCGGTACCCAACCCGGTTCGGTCACCACACTGCGCGGCCACGGCATGCCGCACCTGCGGTCCGGGGTCCGCGGCAACCTGCACGCGCACATCGACGTGGTGGTGCCGTCCCGGCTCGACCACCGTGATCTGGAGCTGCTGCGCAAGTTCAAGGAGCAGCGGTCCCGCGACGTCACCGAGGTGCGGTCGACGCAAGCGGTGGCCGGCGGTGGTGGCGGTCTGTTCAGCCGCCTGCGCGAAACCTTCAGCGGCCGTTAGCCTTCGGGGCTTCTGGTGAGCCGGGCGCTGTTCTACGTCGATGCGGTACCGGAGGTCGGCGGGCTGGCCGTCGTCGACGGCGACGAGGGATTCCATGCGGCGACGGTGCGGCGCATCCGTCCGGGCGAAGAGCTCGACCTGTCGGACGGTGACGGGACGTTGGCGCACTGCGTCATCGAGGACGCGGTGAAGGGGCGGCTGACGGCGCGGGTGCTGTCGGTCACCGAGGTCCCGGCCGCGGTGCCGGCGGTGACGGTGGTCCAGGCGCTGCCCAAATCCGAACGTTCCGAGCTGGCAATCGAATTGGCCACCGAGGCCGGTGCCGATGCCTTCGTGGCCTGGCAGTCCGAACGGTGCGTCGCGCGCTGGGACGGTGCGGCCAAGGTGGAGAAGGGGTTACGACGGTGGGCCGCGGTGGCCCGGTCGGCGGCTCGGCAGTCGCGGCGCCCGTACGTGCCGTCGGTCAACGGCCCGGTATCCACGACTGAGCTGGTCGCCTCGATCGGTACAGGCATCACGCTGGTGCTGCACGAATCGGCCGAAGTGGCGCTGCGCGACGTGATTTCGCCGTCGACCGAAGCCGTGACACTGATCGTCGGACCGGAAGGCGGTATCACCGACGGCGAGGTGGCGGCCCTGGTGGCCGCCGGCGCCGTCGCCGTTCGCCTGGGACCGTCGGTGCTGCGGACGTCGACCGCGGCGGCTGTCGCGTTGGGCGCCCTGGGGGTGCTGACGCCGCGCTGGCAGGTCTAGTACTCGCCCCGCAGGTACTGCGCCCGCGCCTCGGACTCGGCGGCCAGTGACTCCTCGGGCGTCGGCAACTGCATGTGCTGCTCGATGTAGTCGCAAGCGGCAGCCCGATCCAACCCCTGATAGATGAGCATCTGTTCGATCAACAGGTGCTGCACCGCCCGGCCCTTCAGGTTGGCCAGTTTGGCGGTGGCCAGAACTTGTTGCGCGAGTTGAGATTCCGGCATCCGGGCGACCTCGGGGGAGAGCGCGACGCGTTGGATCCGTCCGCCGGTACTGGCCTGCACGGTGATGGAACCGGCAGGGTTGGAGACATTCACCCAGACCGGGACACTCGGGACCGGGGTCGTATCCGGCGCGGGTGGCTCATACTCGGCGACCGGGGGCTGCGGGTCCCAGTCGCCACCGGGCACCCAGCGTTCTTCATGCATCGGCTCGTCGTACTGCGTTGGAGCCCAGGCAGTTTCGGGCTGGTCATCGGCGGGCCAGCCGGTGTCGTCCTCGTCGGGGTCATCCCAGTCGCCGGGCATGTCGATCAGCGCGGCATCGGGGTGTGGTTGATGTTCTCGCCGCCCTGGGCGTCGGCGCGCTCGTACTGCCCGGCGGCGGTCATGAGGTCTTCGGCCGTCTGGGTCACCATGGTCTGCAGGTTGGTGCAGGCGGTGGTGCGCGCTGTCATGGCAGTGGACACGGCGGAGGCCGTGGCCGAGCAGATGGTGCCGTGCGTCGATGTCACCTTGGCGGCCACCCCCGCGGTGGCACTGCTCGCGGCGGGGTAGTGCGCAGCGGCTTCGCTCTGCTTGCCCGACAATTCCCGCAGCTTCCCGGGGATGACTTTCAGGTCGGTCATGATGCGATCCTCTCGGGGTTACGTCTCGGTCGTGATGCGCGGCGGCGCATCCAGATTGGCCGGATCCAGGCTGACGTGGACGGTGCCCTGCGCCTGCTCGGGCTGGACGTCGAACTCTACGCGGCGGACCCCGTCGTCGACCGCGACGTGGATGGGCGGGCGCCCCGCGCCGCCGTCACCGGCAGCAGAACCGGCCGCGTCCTTCGGTTCCTCGCCGGGTTTGTCCTCTTCGGCCTTGTCTTTGTCTTCTTCCTTGTCCTTTTCTTCGGCCGCATCCTCGGTGCCGTCTTTGCCCTTGTCGTCCTTCTTCTCCTGTGCGGCCGAAATCGCCTGACCGATCAGTTCGCCCAACGACCCGAGCCCACCGCCGGCTCCGCTGCCACCGGCAGGAGACCCGCCACCCGACGGCGAGCCGCCGCCCATGGATGGCATGCCGCCCATCGGGGAGCCGCCGCCGGACCCGCCGGAAGCGCCTGCCGCGCTGGGCATGTCCATTTGCGGCATCTTCGGTGCGCCGGGCGACCCCCCGCCGCCGCCGCCGGAACTCCCTCCACCACCCGAACTCCCGCCGCCACCGCCGGTGTTTCCACTCGGCGTGGTGCCCGGTTTCGGGGGCTCAGCGGTCGGCGGCTTCGGCGCCGACGGCGGGGGAGCCGTGGTAGCCGTCGCCACCGTCTGGTAACCGCTTGCCGCCGCGGTCATTTCGGTGGCGTTGGTGGCGGCGTGGGCCGTCATGGTGCTCATGACCTGGCCGGCGGCGGCCATCGCGATGTTGGTCGCGGTGATCTGCTTGACCTGCCACCCGACCAGATCGCCCATGTGCAGCGACATCACCGCCCCGGGAATCGCCAAGGACAGCATTGTGGAGATGACGTCCAGCTGCTTGCGCGCTGCGGCGAGCTGCCCTGCTTCTCGGGCAAGGATTTTCGCGACGGCGGCGTCGGCCTTGGCGATGGCGGTGGTCTGCTCGATCTGGCTCTTGTTCTTGGTCGAGTAGGCGCTGGCGCCGCTGCCGGACCAGCTGTCGCCGGGGACCGCCTGCCCGAGAGTTGTGGCGCCCGACTTCAATTCGGCGGCGCCCTTGCTGAACGACTCGCCATTTTCGGGTGCGCCGGTGCCCAGTTGCTTGGACATCTTGTCGAGGTCCTGCAGGCCACGCGCGATGATCGGCGTCTCCCACGACGCCATCTCGAACAACTTGCCGGCCATCTCCGCACCATCGGCGACCAGTCCGCCGACGGCCATGACACCGTTCATGATCGCGTTGTTGACGTCGCCCAGGAGCCCGAGTTCGGCTGCCACGGTGTCTTTGACGCCGTCGACCAGACCTTCGACCAGTTGTTCACCGCCGTCGAGAACGGTTTCGCCGACCTCACTCAAGGTGTGGGTGTAGGTCTGAACGCCTTCGGCCAACGCGTGGCCGACCTCATCGACCGCGTGGTCGACGCCGCTGACAACCTTGGCGGCGCCACGACCGACATCGGTCAGGAAGTCTGTGAGCCCGCCGAACATCTATGCCGCCCAGGCGCGTTCGCCGGCCGGCCGCGCGTCGGCACTCAATGTTCACCGCGGAGGTAGGCGGCCTCGGCCGCGGCGACCGCGGCATCGGCTTGGCGCGGTGTCGGCAGGTCCGGCGCGTTGGTCTCGATGATGGCCTCGACGCGGTCCTCGTCGAGTCCTTCGGCCGCGAGGACGCCTTCGATGAGGGCTCGTTGCACCGCACGGCCCTTCATGTTGGCGAGCTTCGCCGTCGCCAGGATGCTGCGGGTCAGGTCGGCCTCGGTCAGGGAGGCGGCCCCTGGGGCGAGTTTGATCCGCTGGATCGAACCGGCGATGGACGCCTCGGCCGTGACGTTGCCCGCGGGATCGGCCACCGCGAACACCACCACGCGCGGCGCGTCGTCATCCTGCGCTTCTTCGTCGTCCGCTGCCGGGGTGGCTACGGTCTCCATCGCTACTGCGTACGAGTCGGTTTCGGCTGACGCGCCGGGATTTTCGTCCGATGTCACGATCAGATCCAGCCCCGAGTCCTCCGGGTCCGGGTCCTCAGTGCCGTCCGTGGCGAAGTAGTCGAGCGCGCCGTCGGGTTCGGCGAGGTGCTCGTCGTCGTGGTCGTCCCAAGAATGGTCTGGCATCGATCAGATCTGCATCTGCTTGCTGAGGTTGGAGCCTTCCTGCGCGTCCGTCTGGTCGTACCGGGCCCCGGCCGTCGTCAGATTCGATGCGAGCTTGCGCGACTTGTTCATCATCTGCTCGCAGGCGGCCTTACGTGCGTTGTTCGCGGCGCTCAGGGCCGACTGGGTCGACATGCACAGCGGCCCATGGGTGGCCAGCACCTTGACCTCGACATAGGACGTGGTGTTGCCGGCAGCGCTGAACACCGCTGCGGCGTCGTTCTGTTTGGTGGAGAGTTCCTGCAACTCCGAGGTCTCGACGCTGAGCTTGCCGCCCATGTGTTGCTCCTTTGTTGAAGACTAGATTTCGGTCGTGATGCGCGGTGGCGCAGTGGGATTCGCGGGATCGAGGCTGACGTGGACGGGGCCCTTGGCGGTCTCGGGATCGACGGCCACCTCGACGTGGTGGGCGCCGTCGTCGAACGACACCTGGATGGGTGCGCGGCCCGCCGGTGACTCGGTTCCGGCCTGCGCACCCGGCGGCTTCTCCTCGGCAGGTTGGGCGTTGGGGTCGGCGGCCGGGTCGTCCGGCTTGCCGTCGCCGTCCTTGTCCGCACCGAGCGCGTTGGGATCTTGCGCGTTCGGATCCTGAGCGCCCGGGTCCTGCTTGCCCTGCTGTGCAGCTTGAGCCGCCTGCGTCGCGGTTTGCGCGGCCTGTCCCGCGAGACCGGCGAGGGTACCGAGGAGACCTCCGCCGCCACCACTGCCGGAGCCGCCACCCATCTGCGGCATGGACGGCATGCCGCCCATGCCGGCACCGGCGCCGGTGCCGGCGCCCGATGCCGCTGGGGCCGAGGGCATTTCGGGCACCTTCGGCATGCTCGGGGCGCCGCCACCGCCGGACCCTGAACCGGAACCGCCACCGGAGCCTGAACCGCCGCCGGAGCCCGAACCACCGCCGCCTCCGGTGCCGGTACCCGTGCCGGTGCCGGGCGGATTGCCCGTGGGGGTACCGGTGCCCGGGCCGTACGGCGAATCCGTGGTCGGCGCGCTGGGCTTGCCTGGGTCGCCGGAAGGATTGCCCTTGCCGTCATTGCCGGTGCCGGCCGGGGGCGGAGGCATGGTGCTCAGCGGCGGAGCGTGCGACGCGGTCTGGTACATGCTCGTCGCCTGGCTCAATCTCGATGCGTTGCTTGATGATTGAGACATCATGTTGTTCATCGCCATGGCGGAGGCCGCGGCGGCGACGGCGACGGAAGCGGCCTGCAGCGCAAGTGATTCCGGGGCGCCGACGACCGTCGCCTCCAGCGCCATGCAGACGGGGATCATCGCACCGAGGCAGGTGGCGATGTTGTCCATCGTCTCGCGTCCGGCAGCGACCTGGTCGGCTTCTTCGCCCAGGATTTGCACGACGAGGTTGTCGGCCTGCAGCAACTGTTCGGCACTGCCGATCTGCTCGGCATTCCGGCTGGAATACGCCGACGCGGCACTGCCGTGCCACTCGTTCGGATAGGCGGTGCTGAGTCCGTCGCCGGCGGCCTGAAAAAGCTCGGCGCCGTCCGAGAACGATTCCCCGGTGTCCGGGTCGCCCATTCCGAAGCCGAGCGCCGCGAGCGTCAGCCCGTACATGCCGACCTCGATGATGGGGGTCGGTGCGGCCGCAGGCAGGAGCAGTTTTGCGAGATCGCCCGCGTCGCTCACCAGCCCGATGGCGCCCATCGGATCGCCTTGCATCAGCTTCTTGACGTTCTCCCCGATGGATTCGGCGGTGTCGAGGGCATCGCTGGCCTTGCCGAGGACGTCGTTGATCTTCTCGCCGAGGCTGGGCGCGTCGCCGCCGTCATGGTTGCGCCGGCTCGGGTTGCCGTCGTGTTGGTTGCCGCGCCGCGGGTTGTTGCCGTCGTGGTCGTTGCGGTCCGGGTGTGGGATGGGCCGCGTGGGCTCGTCGTCGTGGCGCGGGCGGTGGTCCCGATTGTGCGGCGTCGACGGATGATCCGATCTGTTGTTGCCGCCACGATGACGCGGACCCATGCAGAACCCTCCCCGATTCCTCAATCGCCCCGGCGGACCCTCGCCGGTGAAATCGAGCCTAACAGCGCTGCAAGCCCCTCCATTGCGCTAATTCGGAACTCCGTGACATGGCGAATAGGTCGATTCGTGTGGCCTGGGGCACAGCAATTCCTGCCAGTAAACATTAATTTCCTGCCAGCGGAATTAATCCCTTGACCTGCCTGTTTACATGGATGTCACAGCGGCTCGGGCCGCAAGGGGACAAAGACGGACAGAAGAAGCGAAGGGCAACACACCATGAAGAATTTCGGAATTGCAGCAGTTATCGCCGGTGGATTGGCCGCCGGTGCCATGGGGTTCGCCGTTCCCGCCGTGGCCGCCGTCGGCCCGGCACCGACAGGAGTGCAGGCAACCGTGGTGCCGACGGGCGTTGACCACCTGAACTGGCTGGATGACGTCCACCAGGGCGCCAAGTCACCCAAGGTCGACTCCAACGTCCACCAGAGTCGGTAATCGGCGACTACAACTACGAAACCCGCGGGCGGTACCGGATCGGTACCGCCCGCGGCTGCGTGACCAGCCAACTCATTGGGCGTCACATCGGCCCGGCGGTAGAATGTGATCCTCAGCTCGACCCAAGAAAGCAGGCATCGAAAACCACGTGACGCCCCGCGATACGAACGCCGCCGCGTCGCGCTCCTCGGAGCTCGACCCGTCGGTTCGAAGCAGCATCACTGTTCCGCCTGATCTTGTGGTGGGCCTGCTCGGCTCGGCCGACGACAATCTGCGAGCCCTCGAGAATCTGCTGGCGGCCGATCTCCATGTCCGCGGCAACTCGGTGTCGATCTCCGGACGGCCCGCTGACGTGGCGCTGGCCGAGCGCGTGATCAGTGAGCTCATCGCGATCGCCGCCGGTGGCGGGTCGCTGACCCCGGACGTCGTGCGCCGCAGTGTCGGCATGCTCGACGACGCCGACAGCGAGTCACCGGCTCAGGTGCTGACGCTGGACATCCTGTCCCGGCGCGGCAAGACGATCCGTCCCAAGACGCTCAACCAGAAGCGCTACGTCGACGCCATCGATGCCCACACCATCGTCTTCGGCATCGGCCCCGCCGGTACCGGCAAGACCTACCTCGCAATGGCCAAGGCCGTCAGCGCATTACAGACCAAGCAGGTCAGCCGGATCATCCTGACGCGGCCCGCCGTCGAAGCGGGGGAGCGCCTCGGCTTCCTGCCGGGCACCCTGAACGAGAAGATCGACCCGTATCTGCGGCCGCTGTACGACGCGCTGCACGACATGATGGATGCCGAGATGATCCCGAAGCTGATGGCAGCCGGGGTGATCGAGGTTGCGCCACTGGCATTCATGAGGGGCCGCACATTAAATGACGCCTTCGTCATTTTGGACGAAGCGCAGAACACCACCGCCGAGCAGATGAAGATGTTCCTGACGCGCTTGGGTTTCGGTTCCAAGATCGTCGTCACCGGTGACGTCACGCAGATCGACCTGCCGGGCGGCATGCGGTCGGGTCTGCGGTCGGCCATCGAGGTGCTCGACGGCATCGAGGACATCCACATCGCCGAACTCACCAGTGCAGATGTGGTGCGCCACAAGCTGGTTTCGGAGATCGTCGACGCGTACGAAGCAGCGGAAGCCAAAGTGAGCGAGCACGGTCTGGCCAACCGTGCGCACCGTAGAGCCACTGGCCGGACGAGGCGGTGACGGCGTGACGGTCGAGGTTTCCAACGAGTCGGGAATCGATGTATCCGAAGACGAACTGATCAGTGTCGCGCGGTTCGTCATCTCCAAGATGGACGTCAACCCCGCCGCTGAACTCTCGATGGTCCTGGTGGACCAGTCGGCCATGGCCGATCTGCACATGCGCTGGATGGACCTGCCCGGTCCCACCGATGTGATGAGCTTTCCGATGGATGAGCTCGAGCCCGGTGGCCGTCCGGATGCGCCCGAGCCGGGCCCGTCGATGCTCGGCGACATCGTGCTGTGTCCCGAATTCGCCGCGAATCAGGCTGAGGCCGCGGGACATTCGCTGGGCCATGAGCTGGCCCTGCTGACCGTGCACGGCGTGCTGCACCTGCTGGGCTACGACCACGCCGAGCCGGACGAAGAAAAAGAGATGTTCGACCTGCAGCGCCAGCTGCTCGAAGAGTGGGTCGCCGACCAGGTGCACGCCTACCACAAGGACCGGCAGACCGAGAAAGACCGCAGGCTGCTCGACAAGTCGCGGTACTTCGACGAGCCGTGACCGGGTTGACGCCGTTGATCGGCGCCATAGTGCTCGCTGCGTTCGGCGGGGTGTTCGCGGCCATCGATGCGGCCATCAACACGGTTTCGATCGCCCGTGTCGACGAGCTGATCCGTGATGAGCGGCCCGGCGCCGTGCGGCTGGCGAAGATCATCCGGAACCGGCCACAGTACGTCAATCTCGTTGTGCTGCTCCGGGTTATCTGCGAGGCATCGGCGACCGTCCTGCTGGTCGACTACCTCGATGAGCTGATGACGCGAGGGTGGGCGCTGGTGTCCGCCGCCGCCATCATGGTGGTCGTCAGCTTCGTGGCCATCGGCGTGGGCCCGCGCACTGTCGGGCGCCAGAACGCCTACTCCATCTCCCTGATCTCGGCGCTGCCGCTGCAGGTGATCTCGGTGCTGCTGACCCCGATCAGCCGGCTGCTGGTGCTCATCGGAAACGCCCTGACCCCGGGTCGCGGCTTCCGCAACGGACCGTTCGCCTCGGAAATCGAGCTGCTCGAGGTCGTCGATCTGGCGCAGCAGCGCGGCGTGGTCGCCGCCGAAGAACGCCGAATGATCAAGTCCGTCTTCGAACTCGGCGACACCCCCGCGCGCGAGGTGATGGTGCCCCGCACCGAGATGGTGTGGATCGAGAGCGACAAGTCGGCGGGTCAGGCGACCTCGCTGGCGGTACGCAGCGGGCACTCCCGCCTCCCGGTCATCGGCGAGAATGTCGACGACGTCGTCGGCGTCGTCTACCTCAAAGACCTTGTGGAGCAGACGTACAACTCCACCAATGGCGGCCGCGAGACCAAGGTGGCCGAGGTGATGCGTCCCGCGGTGTTCATGCCGGACTCCAAACCACTCGACGATCTGCTCAACGAGATGCAGCGCACCCGCAACCACATGGCGCTGCTGGTCGACGAATACGGCGCCATCGCCGGCCTGGTGTCCATCGAGGACGTGCTCGAGGAGATCGTCGGCGAGATCGCCGACGAGTACGACACCGACGAAGTGCTGCCGATAGAAGAACTGGGCGACAACCGGTTTCGGGTGTCGGCCCGGCTGCCGCTGGAGGACCTGGCCGAACTGTGCGGCTTCGAGATCGACGACGATCTGGACGTGGACACCGTCGGCGGGCTCCTGGCGCACGAGCTGGGCCGTGTCCCACTGCCCGGCGCGGAGGTTCAGGTGTCGTTCCCGTCGCGTCGATCGCAGCACCCGGCGGTCCTCCAATTGCGCGCCGAGGGTGGCCGGGACCATCGCGGTCGGGTCCGGATCGGCACTGTCCTGGTGACCCCGGTCGAGCCCGAGGATGTTGAGGCTGCTGACGCCGTCGAAGAAGGAGAATCCGATGAGTGACGAATTCCATTCCGGCTTCGTCTGTTTGGTGGGCCGGCCCAACACCGGCAAGTCGACGCTGACCAACGCCCTCGTCGGTACCAAGGTCGCGATCACGTCGAACCGGCCGCAGACCACCCGGCACACCATCCGCGGCATCGTGCACCGCGAGGACTTCCAGATCATCCTGGTCGACACACCCGGTCTGCACCGGCCGCGCACGCTGCTCGGCCAGCGACTCAACGAACTGGTCAAGGACACCTATTCCGAGGTCGACATCATCTGCCTGTGCATCCCGGCGGACGAGGCCATCGGGCCGGGCGATCGCTGGATTTACCAGCAGATCCGCACTGTCGCACCGAGAACCACGCTGCTGGTGGTCGTGACCAAGACCGACAAGGTGCCGCGGGACAAGGTGGCCGCGCAACTGCTGGCGGTCAGTGAGCTCACCGAGGGCAAGTCCGAGATCGTGCCGGTGTCCGCCGTGGCGGGTGAGCAGGTCGACGTCCTGATCGACGTGCTGGCGAGCAAGCTGCCGCCGGGACCGGCGTTCTACCCGGATGGCGAACTCACCGACGAACCCGAAGAAGTGCTCATCGCGGAACTGATCCGGGAAGCCGCGCTGGAAGGCGTCCGCGACGAGCTGCCGCACTCACTCGCGGTGGTCATCGAGGAGTTCACTGAGCGCGAAGGCCGTACCCCGGAGCAGGGCGAGATGTGCGACATCCACGCCATCATCTACGTCGAGCGCGACAGCCAGAAGGGCATCGTGATCGGCAAGGGCGGCTCACGGCTGCGCGAGGTCGGCACCGCGGCGCGCACCCAGATCGAGAAGCTGCTCGGCACCAAGGTGTACCTGAACCTGCGGGTGAAGATCGCGAAGAACTGGCAGCGCGACCCGAAACAGCTTGGCAAGTTGGGCTTTTAAACACCTACGCGAGCGGCCGTGTCTGTACACGACACGCCGGTCTCGACGTGCAGTTATGGGCCGCTCGCGGCTGGCGAGCGGCCCGTGCCGTACGCAGATAGACGGTGTGTCGCGTACAGACACGGCCGCTCGCGGGAAAAACTAAGTGGTCCACCAGTTGTCGGGCTGCTTGGTGGCCCACCCGCTGATGGCCTCGAGGCTGGCGGCCAGCGAGATCAGCAGCGGCTCACTGCCTTCGGGGCCCATCAGCTGCACGCCGATGGGCAGCCCGTCTGAGGTGAACCCGGCCGGGATGTTGATCGACGGCCAGCCGAGCGCGTTCCACGGCCAGCACACCGGGCACGCCGCAATGATGGCGCGGTCGGTGGCGGTGCTGCCGAGCCGGTCGAAGGCGTCGATCAGCGGCGGGGGCTGCGCGGTGGTCGGCGCCAGCACCACGTCGACGAGGTTGAAGATCCAGCCGATCCGGCGCGCAAGGGTCTTTTCCCGCCGCCGCGCCTGCCGGAGCGCGTGTTCCGACAGCAGCCATCCGGTGCGGACGTTGGACCGGGTACGACGGTCCAGCGCCACCTCGGGTCCGACACGGTCGCGCCATTCGGCAAGTCCCGAAGTGGAGCGCGCCAGGAAGTCCAGGGACAGTTGTAGGCCGTATTCGGGGTCGTCCGGCCGGACGGTGTGCCCGAGCTCTTCCAGTTGTCCTGCAACGGTATTCAGCGCGGTCCGAATTTCCGGATGCAGCCGGGCCGGGAACAGCGTGAAGGGAAACTTGGTGGACAGCGCGACGCGCAGGGGGCCCGGCGCCCGGCCGACGGCCTCGGCCGCCGCGATGGGCGGCGGCTTGTGCAGATCGCCCTCGACATTGCCGGAGGCCGCGTCGAGCAGCAGCGCGGCGTCGGCCACCGTGCGGGCCAGCACCCCGTTGACCGTGATGCCGTTGAAGGCCTCCGGCAGCGGCCAGGTGGAGATCCGTCCGCGCTGCGGTTTGATGCCGACCAGATGGGTCCACGCGGCGGGGATGCGGACGCTGCCCGCGCCGTCGGATCCGATTGCGGCAGTGACCAATCCGGCCGCGACGGCCGCGGCGCTACCACCCGACGACCCGCCGGGGGTGTGCTCGCGCGACCAGGGGTTGCGGGTGTGGCCGAAGCCGGGGCCACTGGTGAACGGCCACTGGCCGAGCTCACAGGTGTTGGTCTTGCCGACGATCACCGCACCGGCCGCCTTCAGCCGCCGCACCACCTCGGCGTCCTCGGTGGCGGGGCGCACCGGGCCGTCGGTGCCGAAGCGGGTGGGCACGCCCGCGACGTCGACGTCGTCTTTGATGGCGATGGGTACGCCCAGGAGTGGAAGATGTTGTCCGGCAGCACGTTTGCGGTCCGCTTCAGCGGCGTCGGCCGGCGCCTGTTCGGTGAAGACCACCCGGAAGGCGTTCAATTCGAGCTGGCTGGCCGCGATGGCGTCCAGCGACTGCCGCACGATCTGCTGGGACGTCACCGCACCGCTCGCGAGCCGGTACAACTGCTGGGTCAGAGTCGGGAATCGGGGCGGAGCGGATGGTTCGGCCATGTCGATTCCGAGGATAGATCGGCCGACTCCCCGGCGCCGCCTAACCAAAGTTGTCGGTCCGCGATGGGACAATCTCCCGATGCGGTTGTACCGGGATCGAGCGGTCGTGCTGCGCCAGCACAAGCTCGGCGAGGCCGACCGGATCGTGACGCTGCTCACCCGCGACCACGGGCTGGTCCGTGCGGTGGCCAAGGGCGTACGCCGGACCCGCAGCAAGTTCGGCTCCCGGCTGGAGCCGTTCGCCCACATCGACGTGCAGCTGCACCCAGGCCGCAACCTCGACATCGTCACCCAGGTGGTGTCCATCGACGCGTTCGCCGCCGACATCGTCAACGACTACGGCCGCTACACCTGCGGTTGCGCCATCCTGGAGACCGCCGAGCGGCTGGCCGGTGAGGAACGCAACCCGATGCCGGCGCTGCAACGGCTCACCGTCGGCGCGCTGCGAGCCGTCGCGGACAGCAGCCGCCCCCGGGAACTGGTGCTCGACGCCTATCTGCTGCGCGCCATGGGGATCGCCGGCTGGGCGCCCGCCATCACCGAATGCGCCCGCTGCGCCGCGCCCGGTCCGCACCGCGCGTTCCACGTCGCGGCCGGCGGCAGCGTGTGCGTGCACTGCCGGCCGTCGGGCTCTGTCACCCCACCGCAGGGTGTGCTGGATCTGATGGCCGCCCTGCACGACGGTGACTGGGAGTTTGCGCAGGCCTCACCGACCGGGCACCGTAGCCAGGCCAGCGGGCTGGTGGCCGCGCACCTGCAGTGGCATCTGGAGCGCAAGCTGCGGACATTGCCGCTCGTGGAGCGCGGCGATGAGCGCATGCGCGAAGAGCAGACAGCCCGAGTCAGACCCGATACCGCACTCGCCCCACAGCCAGTAACCCTCCTCAGGCAGGATATTGCCCATGGCACTCAACCGGGCGCGCAAGACCAGCTATCCGCAGCTGCAGCAGGCGCCTGACGACTATCCCGTTTTCCCGGACGTCTCGACCTGGCCGGTGGTCTTTCCGGAGCTGCCGCCGAACTCCAATGGCCGCTTCGCTCGGCCGCCCCAGCACCCCTCCAAGGCCGTGGCCCCGCACATCCCCGCCGATCAGGTGCCCAACCACGTCGCCGTCGTCATGGACGGCAACGGCCGGTGGGCCACCCAGCGCGGGCTCGGGCGCACCGAGGGCCACAAGATGGGCGAGGCGGTGCTGATCGACATCACCTGCGGAGCCATCGAACTGGGCATCAAGCACCTGTCGGTGTACGCGTTCTCCACCGAGAACTGGAAGCGCAGCACCGAAGAGGTGCGCTTCCTGATGGGCTTCAACCGCGAGGTGGTGCGCCGGCGCCGGGAGAACCTGAACGCGATGGGCGTCAACATGCGGTGGGTCGGCTCCCGGCCGCGCATGTGGAGCAGCGTCATCAAGGAGTTCGACATCGCCGAGCAGATGACCATCGGCAACGACGTCATCACCGTCAACTACTGCGTGAACTACGGCGGCCGCACCGAGATCGTCGAAGCGGCGCGTCAACTCGCCGAAGAGGCCGCCGCGGGCAAGATCAACCCGGCCCGTATCTCGGAGGCGTCGGTGGCCAAGCACCTGCACCGCCCCGACATACCTGATGTCGACCTGTTCATCCGCACCTCGGGTGAGCAGCGCGCCAGCAACTTCATGCTGTGGCAGGCGGCGTACGCCGAGTACGTCTTCCAGGACAAGCTGTGGCCGGACTACGACCGCCGCGACCTGTGGGCCGCCTGCGAGGAGTACGTCAATCGGAACCGAAGGTTCGGGAGGGCCTGATGTCGGACTTGTTGCAGCGGTTGTCATCAGTGCTCGCCGATGCGGTGACCATCGTCGAAGAGACCGCCGGCGCCCTGACCGTGGCGCACGACGGGACGGTGGCCTCGCTGCGGGTGGTCAACATCGGCGAAGGCCTGGAGCTGATCTCGCTGACCCAACCGTTGGCGTGGGACATCAAGCTGGACAACAAGCTTCGTGATCGGGTTGCCGATCACGCGGGACGCACCATGCTCGGCTCGGTGGTGCTGGTCGAACGCGCCGGCGATCCGCGGAGCAACGGCGCCAAGAAGGTCGGCGACGTGATGCTGCGCTACAACTTCCCGGCCGCCGGCCTCAGTGACGACGCGTTGTCCACACTGGTCATGCTGGTGCTGTCGACCGGCGTCGACGTGCGGGCCGACCTGGCGTCGTGACGCCGACGTGACCGTCATCCGGATCGTCGCCGCAGTGGTGGTCGACGAGCGCGGGCGGCTGCTGGTGGTCCGCAAACGCGGGACGACGGCGTTCATGCAACCCGGCGGCAAGCTCGAGCCGGGGGAGTCACCGGTCGACGCACTGGCCCGTGAGGTCCGGGAGGAACTCGGGGTCGGCATCACCGACGTGCGGGAGCTGGGTCATCACACCGCGATTGCGGCCAACGAACCCGGGCACAGCGTCGCGGCCGACCTGTTCTCAGTGACGCTCGACGGCATGCCGCAGATTGCCGCCGAGATCGAAGAGATGGCCTGGATCGACCCGCATGCGCCCGGTGACATCGCGTTGGCGCCCCTGACCCGCGACACCGTGCTGGAGTGGGCGCGCGTCAGCTGACCGGACCGGACGCGGTGCAGGCCGCGCACACCCCGAAGATCTCGATGGTGTGGCTGACGTCGGAAAAGCCATGTGCCGCAGCGGTTTCGGTGGCCCAGGCCTCGACTTCGGTGCCGGCCACCTCGACCGTTGCGCCGCATTGGCGGCACACCAGGTGGTGGTGATGGTGGGCCTGTGAGCAACGCCGGTAGAGCGCCTCGCCGTTGTCGTTGCGCAGGCTGTCGACCTGTCCGGCTGCGGCCATGGATTGCAGGGTGCGGTAGACGGTCGTCAGGCCGATGCCTTCGCCGCGGCGGCGTAGTTCGTCGTGCAGCTCCTGCGCCGACCGGAACTCGTCGACGTTCGTCAGCAGCGCGGCGATCGCGGTGCGCTGCTTGGTGGAGCGAGTGGGCGCCGTCACGACCGGTCCTCCTCGACGTGCGCGACGGCATCGACGACGATGTGCGCGAGGTGATGGTCGACCAGGCCGTACATCACCTCGCGGCCGGCGCGCTCACCGGCGACGACGCCGGCTGACTTGAGGATGCGCAGGTGCTGGCTGACCAACGGCTGTGTCACGCCCAGGGCATCGACCAGCTCGTGCACGCAGCGCTTCGATTCGCGCAGCTGCAGCACGATCGCGATGCGGATGGGGGCGGCCAGGGCGCGCAGGAGGTCGCCGGCGGCGTCGAGCGTCTCCCGCGGTGGGGACGACGGGAACGGCGCACCGCTGTGCTGGTGGTCGAGCTCGTCATGCGTAGTGGTGGGTGGCACCCCGGTACTCCCGGCTATTGGAAACTATTTTCATTTAGCTTTCCATGCACGCAATCGCATGTCAAAGAATCCGTCGGTGCCCGCGGATACGGTCGTGGCATGAGTGAGCTGGAAGTCGTGGTCCGCGGGCATGCCCGCCGCAAGTACGCCGCCGAGCGGGCGACCGTCGCAGTGGCGGCCAGCCTGGACGACGCGGAGCGCACCGACGTCTACCGGCGTGCCGTCGCACTGCAGGACCGGCTGACCACCGACCTGCGGGGCCTGCAGGACGGGGGTGCGGTCAACAAGTGGACCAGCGACCAGGTCCGGGTGTTCAGCTACCGGCCGTACTCGAAGAACGGCCGGGCCCAGCTGCGATTCCGGGTCGACATCAGAGTGGAAGCGGAATTCGATGACTTCGAACAGCTTTCGACGTTCCTCGATCGATGGGCCGTCGAGGACGGACTCGAGATCGGCCGCATCGACTGGGACGTCACCGAAGAGAACCGGGAGTCCTATGAAGCCGAACTTCGGCAGGAAGCCGTGCGCAATGCCGCAGTCAAGGCACGGGCTTTTGCCGAGGCCGCAGGACGCGGTGAGGTGACGGCGGTGCAGTTGGCGGACCCGGGCATGTTGCAGGCACCAGCCGAGTACAGCGCCTCGCGCGCCATGCCCCTGGCGGCTCCGGCCGCGATGGCCGGCGGCGGGCCCACCCTGGACCTGACTCCCGACGACATCACGATCAGTGCCGCGGTGGACGCCAAGTTCGTCGCGGAATAGCCCCCACTAGTCTGGACGGGTTGCATCCGACCTGACTCGAGGAGTGCTCGAACATCGTGGCGTCCATCATCGACACCGTTGCCAACCTGGCCAAACGCCGGGGCCTCGTCTTCCAGTCGGGAGAAATCTACGGCGGTACCAAGTCGGCATGGGACTACGGGCCACTGGGCGTCGAGCTCAAGGAGAACATCAAGCGGCAGTGGTGGAAGTCCGTCGTGACCTCCCGCGACGACGTCGTCGGCCTGGACAGCGCGATCATCCTGCCGCGCCAGGTGTGGGTGGCCTCGGGCCACGTCGCGGTGTTCAACGACCCGCTGGTCGAGTGCCTGAACTGCCACAAGCGGCACCGGCAGGACCACATGCAGGAGGCTTACGCCCTGAAGAAGGGTCTCGACGACCCCGACGCCGTGCCGATGGACGAGATCGTCTGCCCGGACTGTGGCACCAAGGGGCAGTGGACCGAACCGCGTGACTTCAACATGATGCTCAAGACCTACCTCGGCCCCATCGAGTCCGAAGAAGGCATGCACTACCTGCGCCCGGAGACCGCGCAAGGCATCTTCGTGAACTTCGCCAACGTCGTGACCACCGCGCGCAAGAAGCCGCCGTTCGGCATCGGCCAGATCGGCAAGAGCTTCCGCAACGAGATCACGCCGGGCAACTTCATCTTCCGCACCCGCGAGTTCGAGCAGATGGAGATGGAGTTCTTCGTCGAGCCCTCGACCGCGCCGGAGTGGCACAAGTACTGGATCGACACGCGGCTGCAGTGGTACATCGACCTCGGCATCAACCCCGAGAACCTGCGGCTGTACGAACACCCGCTGGAGAAGCTGTCGCACTACAGCGCGGGCACCACCGACATCGAGTACAAGTTCGGCTTCGCCGGCAACCCGTGGGGCGAGCTCGAGGGCATCGCCAACCGCACCAACTTCGACCTCAGCACGCACGGTGAGCACTCGGGCGTCGACCTGTCGTTCTACGACCAGGGCACCGACACCCGCTACGTGCCGTACGTCATCGAGCCGGCAGCCGGCCTGACCCGGTCCCTGATGGCGTTCCTGGTCGACTCGTACCACGAGGACGAGGCGCCCAACGCCAAGGGCGGCGTCGACAAGCGCACCGTGCTCAAGCTCGATCCGCGCCTGGCGCCGGTCAAGGCCGCGGTGCTGCCGCTCTCGCGCAATGCCGACCTGTCGCCGAAGGCCCGCGACCTGGCCGCCGAGCTGCGGAAGAACTGGAACGTCGAGTTCGACGACGCCGGTGCCATCGGCCGCCGCTACCGTCGCCAGGACGAGATCGGCACGCCGTACTGCATCACGGTCGACTTCGACTCGCTCGAGGACCACGCCGTGACCATCCGCGAGCGTGACGCCATGACCCAGGAGCGCGTCGCCATCGACGCCGTCAGCGACTACCTCGCGGTGCGCCTCAAGGGCTGCTGAGTTCTTCCGACGATAGTCGTGCGCATTTGTGTAGAAAAGTGGATCGGCCACGACGCGATAGCAACGGTCTTTGTCGGCGGTTGGCTCGGCCGGTACAACCTTTTGCGGCTTTAATCATGCGAAGTTCGATGGTGATATTGCCTGTGTCCAAAACGCCAGATACACGTCGTTGAACGATTAGGCTGTGCTGATGGATCTTTTTGGTGTTGGCGGCTTCGCATTTGGTGCGGTCGGTGTAGTGGTTGGCATAGCCGGCGTGGTCTTAACCGTCCACTACGCCCGTAGATCGGAAGCGTTCAATAAACTTCGCAAACGTCTTGAATGGGCCGACCTTCTTGCGGCTTCGAACGATCTAGGAAAGCGATTGAAGTCGGCTGGCTTCCAGCCGGATATAATTGTTACCCCAGGTCTGCGTGGTGCTACATTTTCAAACCTGTTGATTTCCGAATTTAACAAAGAGCCGATCGTGTATGTGGGAATCAGTACATGGAAAGATGGACAAGCTGTCAGGCCAGAGAATGACGCAGATATTTCTATTAATACAAAAAAATGGAGCGTCAGTATTCCGGGTGCTGTTAAGGATATCACCACGGGAAATATACTGATTGTCGATGACTTCGTGATGTCTGGCGACTTTCTCGACAGCTTGATCGAAGCCCTTCTCCGGCTCGATGTAAAACCCGACCGTATCCGTTCGGCCGCAATTGCTGCGACAAAGGTGGCCGTGAAAAATCATAAGGCGCCGGATTATTACTGGTGGTTGGCGGAGGATGACGACTTCTATTTTCCGTGGGGCAAGGCACGATGACGGCATCGGTGGGCGATTCGCTGCTTGATGATGTCATGGCGATTGTCGTCGACGTGGGCCGTTCTCTGGCGGAGTTTCGTAGCTCGGCGTCAGGTGTTAGAACCAAAGGGTCGATTGGTGATCTCGTCACTGACCTCGATGAGAGCGTTGAACTCACGCTCGGTCGGCAGTTGCGTCCACTCGTGGTTGGCTCGGATGTGTTGGGTGAGGAACATCGTGGGGAAGGTATCAGCCATGGCCATCTGTGGGTCATTGACCCGATCGATGGAACGACCAATTTGGTTCACGGGGTTAACCACTCTGCGGTAAGTGTTGCACTCGTTCGCGATCGCGTGGTCTGGCTGGGCGTTGTACTCAATCCGTTTAGTGGTGATTTGTTTTACGCGACTAGAAATAATGGTGCGTATCGACGGTCTTTTGGCCAGCCGGACGTTCCGTTAAGTGTTTCAAGAATCGACAGCCTGAAATCAAGTCTTCTCAGTTTTGGATTGCCTTACGATCGCCGACGATCCCATAAAATTTTCGATGCCGCCCGAATAATGTTCTCACATTGTCAGGATTTGCGTAGGTCTGGATCGGCGGCATTGGATCTGGTTTCGGTGGCGCAGGGTAAATTTGAAGGTCACTTCGAGTTGGACCTTCGATTTTGGGATGTAGCCGCCGCGGGCCTTATCTTGGTCGAGTCCGGGGGGCTGATATCGGATTGGTCTGGTAGAGAGCTAAATTGGGGTAACGGCGATGCAAAACAAGACTTCGTCGCCTCAAACAAACTAGTGCACGAGCAATTGTTAAATGGGTTGCGTTAGAAACACGAGTTGGATTTGTGACGCTCGTTCCGGCTACGCGGAATCGATGGGTATTGCGCCGTAGCTTGCGACTGGGTGATTTTGGGGCTGACTTGTCCGAGCGATTCTCCAAAATTGAGCCGTGACGGGCACCGTTCGTGCAATTGTGCCCCGGGGTCTGAGTGAAGTCTGGCCGAAAATAGGTTTCGACACGGATCTCCGCTCTACCACGACGCGAGCGTTCGAATGGATACCTCCCCTCGCGTCACCGAACTTGGTGGCGGGTGCGGGTGCGTGCCGTCGGCGAGCTGTGACCCGGGCTTTTGCTCAGCGTTTCACGTCTTGTGGGTGAGAAATTGCCGCCGGGAACCGACCGCATGCGCGAATAGGCTTGTGAGTCAAAGGAGTCAAGGGGATCAGAGGGGGCGGCGTGGGAGTACTCGGCGCATTTCTGTCGACGTGGGACGACGCGCGTGCGACGTTCGGGTCCGGGACGCCGGTCGGCGGTTCGGACTTCGACATGAGCGGCCAGTTCCACGAATTGCGCGACACCGTCCTGTCGGCGGCGCCCGGCGGGGAATGGACGGGCACCGGGGCCGAGGTATACGACGATCGCAATCGCGCTCATGCCGCGACCATCGGCAGGCTCGCGGAACTCGACCGGCGTCTCGGCGCCGAGGTCGAACGGTCAGCGGCTGTGGTGACAGCCGGCCGGCGCGACCTCGAGTCGGTCAAACAGTGGGTGGTCGATGCGGCCGCCACCGTGCCGCCCACCGCGGCGGGTGATCGTGCGCTGCTTCCCGTGGTGGCGAAGGGCACCGCCGAGATCGCCGACATCATCAACCGGTCGAATGCGGACATGGACGCCATCGCGGCGCGCATCCGCGACATCGGTGCGGACTATGACGACATCACCGGGCGCGACGGACGTGGTCCCGCCGATCCGAACGACCAACAGGCCGGGGTGCCCCGGTAATGCGATTCCTGGTTGCCTTGGCCACAGCGTTCCTGACGGTATGTGCGTTCTCCGCATGTTCGACCGAGAAAAGAGGAGGCCAGAAGGTGTCTGCCGAGACGGCCGCGGCGTTCGGCGATGTGACGCTGCCGCAGGGCGCGCAGGTTCTGGCCACCGACACGGATTCGGGCCGCGACACCAGCTACCGCCTGGCCTTGCGGATGACCGGCAGTCAGCTGCGCGAGTTCCTGGCCCAGTTCCCGGCGCAGCCACGTCCGTCCGAGGTTCCGAAAACCATTACCGTGCTTGCCGGACCGTCACTGGCCACCGCGCCCGCACAGCTGTTCCTGCAGGACAAGGTGACCACCAAGGACCACAAGCTGGTCAACCGCGAGATCGTCGTCGACGAACGCGGGCCCGACGAGGTGTACGTCCACCTGTCGCTGTACACCACCTGAGCCTGGGCCCGGCCGTCGACTAGAACCGGCCACCACCACCGGAGAAGCCGCCGCCCGAGCCGCCGAAAGTCGTTGAGCTCCAACCACCGCCGTGGCTGCTTCCACCGCCGCCGCCGCGGATCATGCCCGACAGCACGCCGCCGATGATGATGCCGCCGATGTCCGCGGCGGTACTCGAACCGCCGCTGGTGTAGGCCTGGCGCGCGGCCTGAACGTCATTGTCGGCCAACGACTGGGCCTGGGACGCGAGAGCATCGGCGGCGTTGGCCTGTTCGATGGCCGCTGGCAGGTCGGTGGCTTGCACCGACTGTGCGGCTTCCAGACGGCGCTGCGCCTCGGCCAGCCGGGTGCGGGCTTCGGGACCGACGCTGCCGCGGCGGGTGTCGATGAAATCCGAGACGCCGCGCACCCGGGACTGCGCCGTCAGCAGTGCCTGCCCGAACGACTGCCGCAGCCGGTTCAGGGCAGCGGTTTCCTCGGAGATGGTCGCGAGCAGCTTGTCCAGCTGCGAGTCGGCGGCGGTCAGTTGCGTGAAGGCGCTCAACGGGTCGGCCGCACCCGTGGCCTGGGCATTCGAAACCGCTTGTGCCGCAGCGGTACGCGCGGCCGTCAGCTCGGTGTAGTGCGCGCCGGGCGCGATCGCCTCCGCGGCCGTGATGCCGTTCTGGATGTCGGAGATCGCGGCGGGCAGGGCGCTGATCGCGTGGGTGATGTCGGTCGCGGCACTGTCGACCGAGTCCAGCAGGCGTTGTGCCTGGCCCAGTGCCGCCTCGGCGGCATGGATGGCGTTGACCAGTGCGGCCTGGCTGTCGCCGGGCTTGCTGACCAAACCGCGTGCCGCGGTGATGTTCTGGTCGGCGAACGCCAGCCGCTCTTTGGCGGCGCCGACATTGCCGGCCACCGATGCCAGGGCGGCGTCGGCGAACTGGCCGTGCAACCCGGTCAAGGTCTGCTGCGCGGGTTCGATGCGGGCCGTCAGGCCGACCATCTGCTGCGTCAGGGCATCGAGCCGCGTCGGGGCGTTGATCACCAGGTCGCGCAGCTGATGAAACGCCGCACGCCGGTCCTCGAGTTCCTTGTCCGCGCGGGCTGCCGCGACGACCACCTGGGTCAAAAGTTCCCGGCGTTGTTGCAGGGTCTCGGGCGCCGCGTCGTCGAGTCGCTGGCGCACGCTGAACGCCTGTGCCATGGCGCTTTTCGCGTTCTGCACCGCGGCGGTGAACGGCGCGGTGTCCCGCTCGCCGAATTCGCCGACGGCCAGCGCCAGCTCGTTGTCACTGGTGCGTACCGCGTTGTCGACCTCGACGAGGATCGATCTGGACAGGTCTTCCAGCGTTTCCGGTGACATTTTCGCGAGGACGGCCGGATCGGTGGCGTCAGCCTGCTGAGCGGCATTCAGGTCGGCCTGTCGACGTCCGCGACGTCGGCGCCGGGCCCACCAGATGAGTCCGGCCAGCGCGACGCCGATCACCGCCAGCACGGTCACCAGCCCGACCCAGTGGAAGGAGCCGCCGGATGATGACCGGGCCCGCAACCCGTCTGCGGCGACGATGGCTGCCTGTGCCCAATCTCCGTTGTGCAGAGCCGGTTCGATTGCATTCCGGCGCAGGGAGTCGACGGCCGCAGCGCTCGCCGACGCGGAGCCGGCCAGGAAGGCGTACGCCCGGTCCTCGGTGGCCACCGCGAGCAGCGCGTCGTTCGAACCGAGGCTGCTGGCGCGGATCGTGGCCTGCGCCCAGGGTTCGGGTTCTTGGCCGAACGTATCGACGTAGACGACCCACAACCGCACGTGCCGGTCCGCATAGAGCTTGTCGATGGCTTGCGTGACGTGGTTCATGTCCTGGCCGCTGAGTGCATGTGCACCGTCGACGATCTGGCTGGGTAGTCGGAATGGCGGTCTGCCCGCCGCAGTCGGGGCCAGGAGGACCCCGACCGTCAACACCGCGACGATCAGACTGATCAGGCGAGCCAGGCGCATGCCCGTCAATCTAATGAAGGCGCATCTACCTTGAGGGTGTCTGGCCGATCGGCGCGGCCGAGCTGGCAGACTTCGGCCGTGGGCATTAGCGAGGGTTACAGCGACTTCGACCGGCAGCGGCTGGTCGAGGAGGGCTCCAAGAGCGCCACACTGCCCGGCACCGATGCCGGACACCGCACGGATTTCGCGCGCGACCGGGCCCGCGTGCTGCACAGCGCCGCGCTGCGCCGGCTGGCCGACAAGACCCAGGTGGTCGGGCCGCGGCAGGGGGAGACCCCGCGGACCCGGCTCACCCATTCGCTCGAAGTGGCCCAGATCGGGCGCCATATGGCCGTCGGGCTGGGCTGCGATCCCGACCTGGTCGACCTCGCGGGTCTGGCCCACGACATCGGCCACCCGCCCTACGGCCACAACGGCGAACGCGCGCTCGACGAGATCGCCAAGCCGTTCGGCGGATTCGAGGGCAACGCCCAGAATTTCCGGATTCTGACGCGGCTCGAACCGAAAATCCTTGATGCAGAGGGGCGTTCGGCCGGGTTGAACCTGACCCGGGCGGCGCTGGACGCGGTGATCAAGTACCCGTGGTTCCGCGAAGACCGCGTCAAGTTCGGTTTCTACGACGACGACGCGGCCGCCGCGGCGTGGGTGCGTGAGGGGGCACCGGCCGAGCGCCTGTGTTTGGAGGCCCAGGTCATGGACTGGGCCGACGACGTCGCGTACTCCGTGCACGATGTCGAGGACGGCATCATCTCCGGCCGCATCGACCTGCGGGTCCTGGCCGACGCCGATGCCGCCGACGCCCTGGCCCAGCTGGGCGCCCGGTCGCATCCGACGGTGACACACGACGACATGCTCGCTGCCGCGCAGCGGTTGTCGCAGCTGCCCGTCGTCACCGCCGTCGGCAAGTACGACGGCTCTGTCGCGACGTCGGTGGCGCTCAAGCGCCTCACCAGTGAGCTGGTGGGCCGGTTCGCCAACGCCGCGGTCACCGAGACCAAAGCACAGGCGGGCCGCGCGACGATGCGTCGCTTCGACGCCGAGCTCGCGGTGCCGACCCTGGTCCGGGCCGAGGTGGCGGTGCTGAAGATGCTGGCGCTGCAGTTCATCATGTCCGACCACCAGCACCTGCAGATTCAGGCCGACCAGCGCACCATGGTCCGCGAGGTCGCGCTGTCGCTGTGGGGCCAGGCCCCGGCGAGCCTCGACCCGCAGTTCGCGGCCGAGTTCGCCCTCGCCGACGACGACGGCGCCCGGCTGCGGGTGGTCGTCGACCAGATCGCGTCCTACACCGAGACCCGGCTGGAACGCGTGCACGAGGCTCGCTCGCCGCGGCCGCTGGACTGAATCCCGCGCCGCCTACACTGGGCGCGTGGCCGGCCGGATTCCTGATCGAGATATCGCGGCCATTCGTGAACGCACCCGCATCGAGGACATCGTCGGTGAGCACGTGCAGCTGCGCCGCGCAGGGGCCGACTCGCTGAAAGGCCTGTGCCCGTTCCACGACGAGAAGTCGCCGTCGTTCCATGTGCGGCCCAACCACGGGCTGTTCCACTGCTTCGGCTGCGCCGAGGGCGGCGACGTCTACGCGTTCGTGCAGAAGATCGAGCACGTCACCTTCGTCGAGGCCGTCGAACTGCTCGCCGACCGGCTGAACTACACCATCAACTACGAGGGGTCGTCCACCACCAACGTGCAGCGGGACAAGGGCAGCCGCAGCCGCCTGCTCGCCGCCAACGCCGCCGCGCAGGAGTTCTACGCCGAGGCGTTGCAGTCGGCCGAGGCCGCCGCCGCCCGGCAGTACCTGATGGACCGGAATTTCGACGCCGACGCGGCCAAGCGCTTCGGCTGCGGATTCGCGCCGTCAGGCTGGGACACCCTGACAAAACACTTGCTGCGCAAGGGATTCACCTTCAAGGAGCTCGAGGCCGCCGGGTTGTCCCGGGAGGGCCGCCGCGGTCCGATGGACCGGTTCCACCGCCGGCTGCTCTGGCCCATCCGGGGGGCGACGGGTGAGGTGATCGGGTTCGGTGCCCGCCGCCTGTTCGACGACGATCAGATGGAAGCCAAGTACGTCAACACGCCGGAAACGGTGCTGTACAAGAAATCCCACGTGCTGTTCGGCCTCGATCTGGCCAAGCGCGACATCGCCAAGGGCCACCAGGCCGTCGTCGTCGAGGGCTACACCGACGTCATGGCCATGCACCTCGCTGGTGTGACCACCGCGGTCGCGTCGTGCGGCACCGCGTTCGGTGACGAGCACCTGTCGATGCTGCGCCGACTGATGATGGACGACAACTTCTTTCGCGGCGAGCTGATCTACGTGTTCGACGGCGATGCCGCCGGACGCGCCGCCGCGGTGAAAGCCTTTGAGGGCGAACAGAATCTGACCGGTCAGTCGTTCGTTGCGGTGGCTTCCGACGGCATGGATCCGTGCGATCTGCGCCTCAAGGCCGGCGACGGCGCGCTGCGGGACCTGGTGGCACGCCGAACCCCGTTGTTCGAGTTCGTGATTCGCACCGCGCTTGAAGAGCATGACCTGGACAGCGCCGAGGGCCGGGTTGCGGCGCTGCGGCGGTGTGTGCCGCTGGCGGCCCGGATCAAAGACCCCACCTTGCGTGACGAGTACGCCCGTCAGCTCGCCGGCTGGGTCGGTTGGGACGATGTGGCGCAGGTGATCGCGCGGGTTCGCGAGACGGCCAAGTCGGGTCCGTCGACGTCGAAGCGCGACGTCCGGCGCCCGGCGGCGCCGTCGGCCCCGGCCGCGACAGTGGGACGGCCGAACCCGAAGGATCCGACGCTGTGGCCGCAACGGGAAGCGCTCAAGTCGGCGCTGCAGTACCCCGCGATGGCCGGCCCGGTGTTCGACGGGCTGCCGGTCGACAGCTTCACACACCCCGGATATGCCGCGGTCCGGCAGGCGATCACCACTGCCGGCGGTACGGCGGCCGGACTGGGCGGCGCGGAATGGATCGAGGCGGTCCGGGAGGCCGGACCGACGGCGGCGAGCCTGGTCAACGAGCTATCGGTCGAGGCATTCCAGGTTGAAGAGGACAAGCTGCCGCGGTACATCGCGAGCGTGCTCGCGCGGCTGCAGGAAGTCTGGGTGGGCCGGGAGATCGCCGAACTGAAGTCGAAACTGCAGCGCATGTCGCCGGTCGAGGAAAGCGATGCGTACCACGCGCTGTTCGGTGATCTCGTTGCCATGGAGCAGTACCGGCGCAGCCTGCTGCAGCAGGCCAGCGGCGACGACGTGAGCTGAGCCTTTTGTCAGCTGTAACGCGCGGAACGACCGTGCGCGATATGGTGAGGCAGAACCGACCGTAGGGGAGAGTCTCACCATGACCATTCGAGCAACCCGGCTCTTCGCCGCAGCAGCGCTCGTGGCCACCGCAGTGGCTGCTCCTGTCATCGTCGCGTTGAGCAGCGCCCCGTCCTCGCAGACCACGGCTGACGGCGCCTGCCTCGCCTGGTTCGGCAACAAGGAAGACGGCTACTGCATGGGCCGGTCCAACGGCCAGCCCGTGAACGTGGGCACGCCGTTCGGCGTGTGGGGCCCCAGCGCCGGCGTCAGCTCCGGCCCGTTGTTGCCCGGCCAGAGCTGGAACCAGCCGCTCGGCTGAGGCTTCTCGAACCGATAACCACCCGATCAACAGTCGGGTTCTTTCCGCGCGCCTATAGGTGCACGTCAGTCGTGAATCGACTCCGGATGCAGTACCGAGGTCTGTGAGTCGATGGCCGTCAACCGCACCATATTCGGGTCCGGCGACACCTTGTCGGCGAGCTTGCGCCGGCCGGCATCCAGCACGGCCTTGGTCTTCGGGCTCTCGGTGATGGCGCGGTATGTGCCGGCGATCTGCTCGTAGCGGCGACGGCCGGCCTTGGCTCCCAGCACATAGCCCACGGCCATGACGGCGACGGCTCGGATCACTGGACCCCTCCCTGATGACGGTGCTTGGCTCTATCCTGCCTCACGATCGCCGATGCGTCTGGCCCGACCGGCAGCTACCAGCCGATTCAAAGATCCGCGCGGTCATGCGCTAGAGTCATGCCTCGGTTCAGGGACACGCGCCCGGGGCCTGAGCACAATCCCCTGTAGCTCAATTGGCAGAGCTCCCGACTGTTAATCGGGCGGTTATTGGTTCGAGTCCAATCGGGGGAGCAACGGTGACCAGCACGAGAGTGCTGGTCATTTTGCGTTCTGGGCTCCCGCTCCCGCTCCTGCGTCGAGCGTGCCCGTCGGAGCAGTTTTGGGCGCCGCGCATGCGGGTACCCCCACGACATGAATGAATCACCTACCCCGGTCGGCGCCATGGTGCCGGGTCTGGTGACCATCGCCGTCAGCTTCGTCGCCCTGGTTGTCGGTGCCGTCGCGATGGTCGCCGGGTATCTGACATTCGGCGCCGTGGCAATGCTCGTGTCCCTGGCCGCCGCGACCTTCGGCGCCGTGTGGTTGCTGTCGGGCATCTTGCTGGGCGAGCACCACCACGCGCACCACGGCTGAATCCCGCCCTGCATGGCGCGATAGAGGAACAGGGGGAACGATGTCGGATGCCGTTAGTCGGTTTGTCGGCGCGACCGTTTACGACCTCGCAGGCGGCAAGATCGGCAAAGTTCATCGCGTGTACGTCGACCCTCGTACCGGACATCCGAAATGGGCGTCAGTCCGCATCGGGTTGTTCGGTGGTTCTGAGTCGTTCGTACCGTTGGTCGGGGCGCGAGGCAGTGACGGTTCGGTTCGGGTTGCTGTCGCGAAGAACATCGTCAGGAACGCCCCGCGGGTCGACGGCTGCGACCGCGTCACAGCGCTGGCGGTGGCCAAGCTGCTCCGGCACTACGGGATGCCCGCGGGGCACGCGACCGGACTCCGAGCGGCGCAACAGCAGTCGTCGACGGCGGGGAGACATTTCTTGGAAGCCGCGGCCGCGGCGGCCGGCATCGGCGGCACCGCGGCGAACACGTCCGCACGTACGACTGAGCCGGAGCTTCCAGATCAGTGATTGCCGATCTCCACCGCGGGCCCCAGGTGCAGGATCGGAAACGGCCGCCCGTCGCCGTCGGTCTCTGAACGGCTCAAGGTGATGAACCCGTGGCGGTGGTAGAAGCCGACGGCCTGCGGGTTCTGTTCGTTCACGTCGACCAGGAGCCCCGGATTCGTGGCCATCGCGTCGACCAGCAAGGCCGACCCCGCACCGCGACCACGGTGCTGGTGGTCGATGAACAACATTTCGAGGTTCCCGCCGGCGACGCCCGCGAACCCGACCGGCGCGCCATCGAACTCCGCCACTGTCAGGTCGACGAGCTTCAGGTACTCCTCGGCAAGGCGGCGTTCGTAGAAGTCGATGTCGTCGGCAGTCAGGAAGTCGTGCGTCGCTTCGACCGCACTGCGCCAGATGCGCACCAGCTCAGGCCATTCCGCGGGGCCGTGGGATGGACGGAGCACAAAACCAGGCGTTGCAGTCACGGCCCCAGAGTAATGAGACCTCACCAGACCAGAACGTGATCGGGGTCGGGGTCGTCGGCGCCGGCCTCAACGGGATCCAGTAGGTGGCCCCACTGCTTCCGTGCGATGCGTACCGTGTCGGGACGCGATCCTCCCGTCAGCCGCAATGACTGACCGCCTGATAGTTCGACCAACGCTTCGGCCAGTACGTACGGCGACATCTCGTGGTCGTGGGCGACCCCGATCAGTTCCACCGCGGCGTCCTGCCACCGTCGCCTCTGCAGTCCGACGAGGACGCCCACTGCGAGGGCCAGCACGCGGCGTTGCGCTTTGGTGCCCGAGGCCGGCCATGATCCGCTGCCGTACAACCCGGACACTCCGCCGGGCAAACCATCGTCGTACTCCGGCGGACCACCGCCGACCGTGATCGACATGGCAACCGAATACCCGCGCGGACATCCGGCGAAACGCTCAGCTACCGGTACGGCCGGCGCTTCGCGCAAACCAGGTCGGTGTCAAAAGGCTTGGTGCGCTTACCCGTAGGCTGGCCCGATGCGGTCTTCCGGCTACACATCAGCTTTCGTCCTGCTTTCGGCATCGGCCCTGCTTGCCGCCGGGTGCGGTTGGAGCCCGAAAGGCGGGGAACCCACGCCGGAAGCCGACAAGTGCACGCCGGCAGACGCGCCGCCGGAAAACATCGTGAGAGCCTCGATCTTCTCGCTGCCGCAGCCGGCAGTGGGCAAGTGGGTGCAAACGGGCAGCGGTCATACGTCGGACTGCTCGTTGTATTGGGTGCAGGTGGGCCAGAACAATTCGACACCGGACAGCCCACAGCAGGTGGTGTTCTTCAACAAGGGCACGATGCTCGGTACCCCGACGCCCAGCCCGCGGCCGTACATCACCGTCACCGCGAGTTCGCCGAACACTGCCACAGTTCAGTACCAGTGGCAGCAGGCCAAGGACCAGCCGGGGATGCCGACGGGCATCGGCAGCGTGCGTTTCACCATCGAGGCCGGCGCGCTCAAGGCCCTGGACCCGATCCCCGGTCCGAAGTAGGAGCGTCAGTGCGTGGCGAGCAGGCCGCGCATGATATGCACGGCGGCCGCCAGCGTGTCCCGATCGGAGCTGTCGAGCTCCTCGAGGAACGGGTCGATGGCGTTGCCGCGGTCGGCACGGACCTGTTCCAGCGTGGCGACGCCGTGGGGCGTGATGCTGATGAGGACGGCGCGGGCGTCGTCGGGGTCGACGGTGCGGGACACCAGGCCGGCGTCCTCGAGGCGGCGGACCTGGGTCGTCATCGTCGGCTGAGAGCAGTGGTCCAGCGCCGCGAGATCGGAGATCCGGGCGCGACCCTCGGCTTCGATGGTGGAGAGCAGCCGGGCCTGCGCGAACGGCAGGGGGAGCCGCACGCGCTGATTGGCCAAGCGGTTGATTCGTGCAACGACGGCGAGGAGATCCGAGGCGAGAGTCGTTTCGGTCGCCGGTGCAATTGCCATGTTCAACATAGTTCCATAGATTCTCTATGTAGTCGAACCACCGTCGAGAGTGTCGACGGTCACAACACCGTCGAGTTTACTCGTCTACGCAGCTGGCAGAATTGTGAAATGACTGTTGCCGGCCCACGTGACAAAGCCGGCCCCCTCAATCCGGGCGAGTACGCCCAGGCCGCCGTGATGGCGGCGCTGAGTGCGGCCACCGCCATCATCGCTGTCGTCATTCCGTTCGCCGCGGGCCTGGGAATGCTGGGTACGGTCCCGATGGGACTGCTTGCGTACCGCTACCGACTTCGGGTCCTGCTCGCCGCGACCGTCGCCGGTGGCACCATCGCCTTCCTCATCGCCGGCATGGGCGGTCTGATGACCGTGGTGTTCTGCGCCTACATCGGCGGACTGACAGGCATCGTCAAACGCACCGGCCGCGGCATCGCGACTGTGCTGTTGGCTTCGGCGGCGGCAGGGGCGGCGTTCGGCGCCTACGTCATCGGCATTCTGCTGTTGGTGGGGCGGCTGCGGGAGCTGATCTTCGCCTCGATGACCGCCAACATCAACGGCGTGGCGAACGCCATCGCGGTGGTTCCCGGTGGGGAACGTGCCGCCGAGGATCTGCGCGCCGGTTTCGCCGCGTTCCTGCACTACTGGCCGGCGCCGGTGATGATCTCGGTCGTCATGCACATCATGTTCGTCACGTTGCTCGGCTGGTGGGCGCTGTCGCGGGTGCTGACCCGGCTGTTCGGCATCCCCGATGTCCACAAGCTCGACGCCGTCGAATCGGCCGGCCCGGTGGCCCCCGTCCCGGCCCGGTTGCGCGACGTGCGGTTCCGGTACCCCGGTACCAATCGCGATGCGCTCGGCCCGGTGACCATGGACATCAACGCCGGTGAGCACGTCGCCGTCACCGGCGCCAACGGGTCGGGCAAGACGACGCTGATGCTCACGCTCGCGGGCCGCGCGCCGACCGCGGGCAGTATCGATCGCCCCGGTGCGGTCGGCCTCGGCCAGACCGGGGGCACCGCGGTCGTCATGCAGCACCCGGAGAGTCAGGTGCTGGGCACCCGGGTCGCCGACGACGTGGTGTGGGGCCTGCCGTCGGGGACGACCATCGACGTCGAACGGCTGCTGGGCGAGGTCGGTTTGAGTGGTATGGCCGACCGGGACACCGGCGGGTTGTCCGGCGGCGAGCTGCAGCGCCTGGCGGTGGCGGCCGCCCTGGCCCGCGAGCCCGCTCTGCTGATCGCCGACGAGGTCACCAGCATGGTCGACCAGCAGGGCCGTGACGTGCTGCTGTCGGTGCTGTCCGACCTGACCCGGCACCACCGGACGTCGCTCGTGCACATCACGCACTACAACGACGAAGCCGACTCTGCCGACCGGGTGGTCCGGCTCGACGGTGCGAGTGACAACATCGAGATGGTCGCGACCGCGCCGGTGCCGATCGTGTCGGAAGGGGTTGAGCCCGACGGCCCTGCGGTGCTCGAGGTGCGCGGCGTCGGGCACCAGTACGGCAGCGGAACACCGTGGGAATCAACGGCATTGCGCGACATCAGCTTCACCGTCCACGAGGGCGAGGGCGTCCTGATCCACGGGCTCAACGGCTCCGGGAAGTCGACGCTGGCCTGGATTCTGGCCGGTCTCACGGTGCCGACCACCGGCACCTGCCTGCTGGACGGCAAGCCGGTGTCCGATCAGGTTGGCGCCGTCGCCATTTCGTTCCAGGCGGCCAGGCTCCAGTTGATGCGGTCACGGGTGGGTGCGGAAATCGCGTCGGCTGCGGGGTTCTCGCGGCGCGACCGCGCCCGGGTCACCGAGGCTCTCGCGATGGTCGGGCTGGACGCGGAGCTCGCGGACCGGCGCATCGACCAGCTCAGTGGCGGCCAGATGCGCCGAGTGGTGTTGGCCGGGTTGCTGTCTCGTCGTCCGCGGGCGCTGATCCTGGATGAACCCCTGGCCGGGCTGGATGCCGCCAGCCAGCGCGGTCTCGTGGCGCTGCTCGCCGAACTGCGCCGTACCACAGGGCTGACGGTCGTCGTCATCTCGCACGACTTCGCCGGACTCGACGAGCTCTGTCCGCGCATCCTGCGGCTGCACCGCGGCGAACTCGCCGGTCAGTCGACGGAATCACCGATCACCGCGGGAGGACGATCATGACCGCCCCCGCGACCCAGCGCCGGTCGATGGTGCTGCTGCGCCCCGTGCCCGGCACGTCGCCCATCCACGAATTGTGGGCCGGCACCAAGCTTTTGGTCGTGGCGCTGATCGGCGTCGTCCTGACGATCTACCCCGGGTGGGTCCCCATCGGCCTGGTGGCGCTGCTGGTGATGCTGACGGCGTGGCTGGCGCACATCCCACGCAGCGTGCTGCCGTCGGTGCCGCTGCTGGTGTGGCTGCTGCTGTTGCTCGGTGGCGCGACCGCCGCCCTGGCGGGCGGCGAGCCGTTCATCGACATCGGGTCGGCGCATCTGGGACTGGGCGGGCTGCTGAAGTTCCTGCAGATCACGGTGTTGTCCATCGTGCTGCTCGGGCTGGGCGGGCTGGTGTCCTGGACCACCAACGTCGCCGAAATCGCGCCTGCCGTAGCCACATTGGGCCGGCCGCTGAAGTGGTTCCGGATCCCGGTCGACGAATGGGCCGTCACGTTGGCCTTGGCGCTGCGGGCATTCCCGATGCTGATCGATGAATACCGCGTGTTGTTCGCGGCCCGTCGGCTGCGCCCCAAGGTGCGACCGGAGACCCGCCGGGCCCGGCGTCGGCAGCGGTGGGCCGAGATCGTCGACCTACTGGCGGCCGCAGTGACGGTGGCGCTGCGGCGCGGCGACGAGATGGGTGACGCCATCACCGCGCGTGGTGGGGTGGGTCAGATCGTCGCAAGTCCGGCACGTCCTGGGCTGAAGGATGCGGTGGCGCTGCTGATGGTGGTGGCGATGTGCGTGCTGTCGGTGTGGGTCGAGGTGGCCACCCCGCTGGCCACCAGCAAGCTTTAGCGGTCGGCTGCGGCGTTGGCCGCCTTCTGCGCGGCGGTCAAGGTCGATGCGACGGGCGCGCGGCCCAGGAACATCTCGTCGAAAAACGGTCTGATGGCCAGGAATCCGGCCGGGAAGCCCGCGCCGCCGGGGGCGGGGATGCGCGGTCCGTCGAGCACCGTGAAGAACGGCCGCACGTCGATGTTGCGGTGTGCCCAGTAGTCGAAGTAGACGCGCTGAGCGGCCGGCACGGCGGGTACCGCGGATCCGCTGGTGCCCAGGAACGCATTGCCCTCGGCGCTGCCCATCCACGCCAGCACCGCACGCACCGCGCCGGGATGACGGGTCGCCGAATTGGCCGCGGCGGCAATCCCGTTGGTGACGCTGACCCGACCGGCTGGACCGCTCGGCAACATCGCCACACCCCAGCGGAAGTGCGCCTGATCGGCGATGGCGGCCAGGTTGTAGGTACCCGACTGGAACAGCGCCATGCGGCCCTGCAGGAACTGGTTACGGGAGAAGTCACCGTTGCCGTTGGTGTCGGCCGCGGAGGGAGACACGTGGTCGACGTTGATCAGGTTGACCAGGTACTCGAATGCCTGTCGTGCGCCGGGGTTGTCGAAGGCGAACCGGTCGCCGTCGCTGAACTGGCCGCCCGCCGAGCCGATGTAGTTGAGGTAGATGCCCTGCAGATCATTGGCGGCGTTGTAGCCCCACTGCCGTACCTGCCCGGCGTCGAATCCCGGTGTCCCGGCCTGGTTTCCGTGCCGGTCCAGAGTCAGCCGGGCGACCAGCGGGCGCAGGGTGTCGTCGGCGTCGGGGGACCAGCGCAGGGTGTCCAGCTCGGCCGGATCGATGTCGGCGGCCGCCAGCAGGTCTGCGTTGTAATACACGGCGATGCCACCGTCGGTCAGTTGCGGTAGCGCCCACAGCGTGCCGTTGCGGGTGAACTGTTGGTTCACCGATCCGTCCCACGCGTCGGAGGCGCCGCGGCCCAACAGTTTTCCGATGTCCAGCAGACGGCCGGTGTCGGCGTAGCCCGCCAGATAGGCGTTGGACAGCCAGAAGATGTCGTCGGCGCCGCCACCGGCGACGTCGGTGCGCAGCGAGTCGAAGTACGACGCGTAGGCGACGACGTCGACCCGGACCTCGATATCCGGGTGCCGGCGCGTGAACTCGGCGAACGACGACCGGTAGGCGGCGGCGACCTGAGCATCCCACAGTCGCACGGTGACAACGGTTTTCCCGCTGTCATCGGTGCGGCCCAGGATCACGGCGGCCACCAGCAGCACCGCCATGGTGGCGGCCAGGGCGATGACGAAACGGGTTGAGAACTTCATTTCATGCCGGTGACGACGATGGAGCGGACGATGTGCCGGCCCAGCACACTGAAGAGAAGGATCAGCGGCACGATCGCGACGGTCGTCGCCGCCAGCACCACGGTCCACTGCGCATCGAACTGGGACTGCAGCCCTGCGGTTGCGACGGTCAGTACGCGCCATGACGAGCCGCTGGTGATCACCAGCGGCCACATGAAGCTGTTCCACTGCGAGACAACGGTGATCAGTCCCAGCGTGACCAGAATCGACCGGCTGGCCGGCAGCACCACGTGCACGATGACGTCCAGCGTGCCGGCACCGTCGATGTGGGCGGCGCGAATGAGGTCGGCCGGGATGGACCGGAAGTACTCGCGCAGTAGGAAGATCGCGTAGGGCGAGCCGAACATGAACGGCAGCACCAACGCCCAGAAGGTATTGCGCAGCCCAGCCTCGGCCATCATGAGATACAGCGGCACGACCGTCACTGTTGCGGGCACCATCAGCGTCGCCAGATAGAGCCAGAACAGGGTGTCTCGCCCGGGAAATTCGAGCCGCGCGAACGCGTAGGCGGCCGTCACCGAAAAGGCCAACTGGCCCAGCAGGATCACCGCGGTCATCAGAGCGGTCACCAGCGCGGCCCGGCCGAAGCCGGCGTCGGCCAGCGCGGTGTAGTTGGCCAGGGTCGGCGGATTCGGCAGCGACAGCGGCGATTCGGTGTTGAACTGCCGCGCCGAGGTGAACGAGGTCATCAAGCCCAGGCCGAAGGGCACGAGGGTGATGGCGGCGGCTGCTACCAACACGGCGTAGATGAGCGCGTTACGTGAGGTCATAGCTGATCCGCCGGCGGAAGTAGAAGTGCTGCACCACTGTGATGCCGAGCAGCAGGACGAACAGGATCAGGGCCATCACTGCGGCGCGGCCCACCGCGGCCGAGCCGAATGCCTCGGCGTAGATGCGGTGCGCGATCAGATCGGTGCGACCTTCGGGGCCGCCGCCGGTCAGCGCGTAGACGGTGTCGAAAACCTGTGCCGCACTCACGATTCCCGTCACGAGGACGAAAAAGAGGGTGGGCCGCAGCATGGGCAGGGTGATGCGACGGAAGCGCTGCCATGCGTTTGCGCCGTCGATCCGGGCGGCGTCGTGAACGTCGCCCGGGATAGCCAGGATTCCGGCGAGGAAGAACAGCGCCACGTAACCGACGTTGGTCCACACGGTGACCGCCGAAACCAGCGGCAGCGCCAGTGTCGGGTCCGTCAGCCATTCGATGCGATGCCCGAGAACCGTGCTGACCGCGCCGTCGGTGGGGCTGAGAATCCAGCGCCACAGCACCGCGATGGCCAGCGGCGAGCAGATCCAGGGCAGGACGTACAGCGTGCGGAAGAACCCGGAGCCCGGCAGCTCGCGGGCCAGCAGCATGGCGGCCACCAGGCCCAGGATCGTTTGGACGGGGACCACGAGCGCGATGAAACCAAAGTTCACTGCCATGGAGCGGCCGAATGTCGGGTCGGTGAGCACCGCGTGCCAGTTGTCCAGCCCGACGAATCGGATGGGTCCCAACAGGTCCCAGTGCTGCAGGCTCAGCCACGCCACCACGAGCATGGGCAGCAGCAGGAACATCACCACGCCGAACAAGCTGGGGGCGAGCAGCGCATAGCCGGTCAGGGTGTCCCGAAAACTGCGGCGCGCCATTCGAATATTAAAGCGATCATCAAAGCCGGTCGTGCCACTACGGTGTAGCCGTGACTGCGCTGCGACGGGTTGACGCCGACTTCCTGGCCTTGCCGCGCCATTTGCTGGCCGATGCTGCGGTGTCGGCCGCGCTGGCTGCTGGTGCGAGCTACGCCGACCTCCGGATTCACCGGATCACCACCGAGCACATCCAACTGCGCGACGGTGAGTTGGAGACCTCGGTGGTGACCCGCGAGATCGGTCTCGCGGTGCGGGTGATCGTCGACGGCACCTGGGGTTTCGCCTCCCACGCCGAGCTGAACCCCGAGGTCGCGGCCGAGACGGCGCGCCGGGCGGTGCAGGTCGCGGTGACGCTGGCGCCGCTCAACGCCGAACGTATCGAGTTGGCTCCGGAGCCCGTCTACTCCGACGTGTCGTGGGTGTCGCCGTACCGCATCGACCCGTTTGACGTGACCGCCGCCGACAAGATCGCGCTGCTGGGCGAGTATTCGGGCCGGTTGCTCGCGGCCGACGGAGTGGACCACGTGTCGGCGGACGTGCAGGCGGTCAAGGAACAGGTGTTCTACGCCGATGCGTTCGGCTCATCGATCACGCAGCAGCGGGTGCGGGTGCAGCCGACGTTGGAAGCCGTCGCCGTGGACAGTGCCGCAGGGTCGTTCGAGAGCATGCGGATCCGCATCCCGACCGCCCGCGGCTGGGAAACGGTCGCCGGCGACGAGGTATGCGACTGGACAACGGAGTTGGCTGAGCTGCCGTCGCTGTTGTCCGAGAAGGTCAAAGCGCCGAGCGTGACGGCCGGTCCCACCGACCTGGTGATCGACCCCTCCAACCTGTGGTTGACCATTCACGAATCCATCGGCCACGCCACCGAATACGACCGGGCGATCGGCTACGAGGCGGCCTACGCCGGAACGTCATTCGCCACGCCGGACAAGCTGGGCACCATGCAGTACGGGTCGCCGATCATGAACGTCACCGCCGACCGCACTGTCGAACACGGCCTGGCCACCATCGGATTCGACGACGAAGGGGTCCGGGCGCAGAGCTGGGACCTGGTGCGCGACGGCGTCTTTGTCGGATATCAGCTGGACCGGGTGTTCGCACCAAGACTCGGGGTGGCCCGCTCCAACGGTTGCTCGTATGCCGACTCGCCGCATCACGTGCCGATCCAGCGGATGGCCAACGTGTCCCTGCAACCCGGCAGCGAGGACCTGAGCACGGACGATCTGATCAGCCGGGTCGAGGACGGCATCTACATCGTCGGCGACAAGTCGTGGTCGATTGACATGCAGCGGTACAACTTCCAGTTCACCGGCCAGCGGTTCTTCAAGATTCGCGACGGAAAGCTGGACGGTCAGCTGCGCGATGTCGCCTACCAGGCCACCACGACCGACTTCTGGAGATCGATGGAAGCCGTTGGTGGACAGTCGACCTGGCGGCTCGGCGGGGCATTCAACTGCGGCAAGGCCCAACCCGGCCAGGTGGCCGCCGTCAGCCACGGCTGCCCGTCCGCGCTGTTCCGCGGCATCAATGTGCTCAACACGCGAACTGAATCGGGGCGTTGATGATCAGTCCTACTCCCCGTCGCTTCGCTCGCCTCAGCGCACCACAGGTTGTCGACCTCGTCCTGGCCGAGGCGGCCCGCCGGGGTCGCACCGACGAGACCATCGTTCTCGTCACCGACCGGTCCACCGCGTCGCTGCGCTGGGCCCGCAATACCATGACCACCAATGGCGAGTCGGTGAGTCGCGAGACCACCGTCATTTCGATTGTCCGGCAAGGGGATAAAGCCCGGGTCGGCGCGGTGAAGTCCAGTGAGGTCGATCCGGAGGCCATCGCCGGTCTGGTCGCGGCATCGCAGGATGCCGCGCAGGCCGCGCCAGAAGCTCGGGACAGCGCACCGGCACTGGCCGGGCAGGAAGTTTCCGACGATTGGGAGGCTCCGTCGCCGCTGACCGGTGCCGCGGTGTTCGGCAACGTCGCGGCGCGCCTGGTCGACGGTTTCCACCGCAGCGACGCGCTGTACGGGTTCGCCCGACACGAACTCGACACCACCTACCTGGCCACCTCAGGCGGAATCCGGCGCCGGTTCACCCAACCCACCGGCTCAGTCGAGGTCAATGCCAAGCGCGACGGCGCCAGCGCCTGGGCCGGGGTCAGCACTGCCGATTTCATCGGTGTGCCAATCGATTCCATGCTCGATGACCTGTGCCTGCGGCTCGGGTGGGCGTCCCGGACCGTCGAACTGCCCGCCGGCCGGTACGAAACGTTGATGCCGCCATCGACCGTGGCCGACATGATGATCTACCTCGGCTGGACGATGGACGGCCGGGGAGCGCAGGAGGGGCGCACCGCGCTGTCGGCGCCGGGCGGCACCCGGGTGGGGGAGAAGCTCACCGACCTTGGTCTGACGCTGTACTCGGACCCCTTTGCGCCAGGGTTGGATTGCTTGCCGTTCGTGGCGACGTCGAGTTCGTCGGAACGGGTGTCGGTGTTCGACAACGGCCTGGACATCGGCCGCGTCGACTGGATTCGCGACGGTGTGGTGAACGCCCTGGCCTATCCGCGTTCGGCCGCAGCGGAATTCGACGCGCCCGTCGCCGTGCCGGCCGACAATCTGCTGATGACCGGCGGCACCGCGAGCCTGGCCGAGATGATCGCCGGCACGCAACGCGGCCTGCTGCTGACCACGCTCTGGTACATCCGTGAGGTCGATCCGACGGTGCTGCTGCTGACCGGGCTGACGCGCGACGGCGTCTACCTCATCGAGGACGGTGAAGTGACGGGCGCAGTCAACAACTTCCGGTTCAACGAGAGCCCACTCGACCTCCTGCGGCGCGCCACCGAAGCCGGCATCAGCGAGACCACGCTGCCGCGCGAATGGGGCGACTGGGCCACCCGGGCGCAGATGCCGTCGTTGCGGATTCCGGACTTCCACATGTCGTCGGTCAGTCAGGCGCAATAACTTTCAGCGCCGTGGCGACGTCGTCGTCGGTGGTGGCCCATGAGCAGACGAAGCGGACGACTGGTCGCAGTGGGTCCGGAGCGTGGACCGCGAAGCGTTCCCGCACGCGCGCGGTGATCGCGGCGTCGAGGATGACGAACACCTCGTTGGCCTCGGTCGGCGCGGCCAGTTGCAGCCCCGCCTCCGCAAATCCGGCGCTCAAAGTCGCGGCCATGCGGTTGGCGTGTGCCGCGGTCTGCAACCAGAGATCGTCGTGCAGCATGGCATCGAACTGCGCCGAGATGAAGCGGTGCTTGCTGGCGAGGTGTCCGATCTGTTTCTGTACGAAGCGAATTCCGTGGAAATGCTCGGGTCGGCGCACGAGCACGGCGTCACCGAACAGCATGCCGTTCTTGGTGCCGCCGACGGTGACGATGTCGGCGTCGCCGATGGCCTCCTTTGGGCTTATGCCAAGGGCGGCAATGGCATTGGCGATGCGCGAGCCGTCCACATGCACCAACAGGTCGTGCTGGTGGGCGTAGTCGATGAACTCCGTCAGCGCGGCAGGTGACCAGACGCGGCCGTTCTCGGTCGACTGAGTGATGGTGACGATGCGCGGCTGCGAGTGGTGCACCTCGCCGCGGCGGGCGATGTGCCGATCCAGCTCCCGCGGCGCGATCAGGCCGTCATCGCTGGGTAGGGGAGTCAGCTGCGCGCCGGAGAGTCGCACGGGTCCGCCGGCTTCGTCGAGCAAGGAGTGTGCGATGTCGCTGCACAGAATTTCCTGCCACGGCTGCACGGCGGAGGCCAGCGCGATGATGTTGGCCGCGGTGCCGGTGAAGGCGAACAGCACGTCGGCGTCGGGGGCCTCGAAGGCTTCTCTGAGGGCCTGCGCCGCGCGTCCGGTGCTCGCGTCGGTGCCGTAGGAGCTCACACTGTCGTGATTGACCCTGACGATGGCCTCCATGACGCGAGGGTGAGCACCAGCAGCGTTGTCGGAGGCGAATGCGGCCGAGACGGTCGAACCCATGCGTCGATGGTCTCATCGCGGCAATAATCCGAAGTGTGGAGGATCTACTGACTGCCCTGATCGCGTTGTCGCCACCGGCTGATCGGCGGCTCAATGCGGTCATGCGGCAGACGTGTGCCGAGACGTTGGGCCTCGAGGCGTTGCCCTACGAAGAGGTGTTCGGGCCCGTGTCCGACACCGAGCCGCTGGTGGCCGAGTTCGCCGAGCAGTTCAGCACCGACGTGTCGGTGATCTCTGTGGCTCAGCGCGAACAGCTCACCGCAGCGCTGGGGGCCAACACTTTTCGCGTGGTGGCGCTGATGTACATCGCCGACTTCGTGCCGCGAGTGCGGGCCGGATTCGCGGCACTTGGGCTGCCGCCGATCGCCGATCCCGACGGTTGGGACCACTCCACTGATCCGGTGGACCTGCTGTTGAACCGCTTCGCAAGTACTGTCGGCGCGTTGCGCGAGCTCGATCCGGTGATGACCGAGGTGGTCCGGCTGCGCGGTGCGGCGGCGCACAACTGCCGGCTGTGCAAGTCGCTGCGCGAGGGCACGGCGCTGGATGCCGGCGGCAATGAGTCGCTGTATTCGGAGATCGAGCTGTACGAGTCGTCGGAGCTGCTCGACGACAGGCAGAAAGCCGCGCTGCGCTACGTCGACGCCCTGGTGTGGACGCCGTCGCGGATCCCGGCCGACGTCGCCGCAGGGGTTCGTGCGCACTTCTCCGACGCCGAGGCCACCGAGATCACCCTCGACGTGATGCGCAACGGCATCAACAAGATCGCGGTCGCGCTGGGCGGCGACGCACCGCGGGTCAGCGAGGGTACCGAGCGGTATCTGCTCGGCGCGGACGGTCAGCCGGTCTTCTCGTAGGAGTGTTCTTAACAACTTTGATCTCAATGGTCTCACCAGCCACGGTAGATAACTAGCGTCACACAGTCTGACCGATTTTTGTCGGTGGTTCGTACTAGTGTTCGAATATGGACGTTGCGAGCCCCACCCGTGCCGAGGCGGCGTACGCCGGCCTCGGCGCGGCGCTGGCCGAGGTGGCGTCGCTGGACTACAGCACCCTCTCGGTGCCCGAACTCCTGGCGCTGCAATCGGAGCGGGAACGGTGGACGTGTGCCGCGGCGGCGGTCGATCACCATATCCAGGCCGCTTTGGCGGCCCAGACCACGGCGAAAGACATCGGGGCGAAAAACTGGGCGGACGCGCTGCGTACCCGGGACCGGCTCAGCCTGGAGGAATCCCGCCGCCGGGTCCGGCACGCCGAGTTGTTGGGGCCGCGGTGGTCGTTGACCGGGGAACCGTTGCCGCCGCTGCGGCCGCATGTCGCGGCCGCGGTCGCCGCGGGCGCGATCAATGCTGATCATGTCGATGTCATCGAATCGTTCTTCGCCAAACTGCCCACCTGGGCGAACCTGGCCAGCCTCGACGAGTGCGAGCAGGCGTTGGTGGCCGCGGCCCGCAATCTCACGCCTGAATCGCTGCGGTCGGTGGTCCGGCGCAAGCTGTATGAGTGGGATCAGGATGGTCCCGAACCTGATGACCGGGACCCGGAACCCCACCGGGACCGGGCGCTGGTGGTGTCCAAGCAGCGACCCGACGGCAGCAGCGAGCTGCGTGGTGTCCTGACCCCGACCG
>NZ_JMHT01000051.1 GCF_001905655.1 Mycobacterium sp. ST-F2 | reverse complement strand
CGCGTGAACCACGCCAGATCCGAAGTCCACCACTCCCCGGGACGCTATCGTGAGCGCGGCGTAGGTCGTTGTCGTCATGCATCGCTGGGGACCCTTCTGTGACGCGGGAAGGGGCTTCAATCAGTAGCCCAGTGCCAAGCATGGCGGCGAGCACCGACAAGTAAGCGTCACCAGGAAGGCGCGCGCGCCCAGTCGCCCGTGCCCACAGGGCGTCTAGTGCAGCCATCGCTGTCGAATGGTCGTGGGCGGTCATCGCTTATTCAGCGGTATTGGCGGATTTCGACGCTTTTCAACAGTTCTCATGGCATCGGGTTCGTCGGATTTTGTCCTGGTAGACGGTGATTTTTCCGAACTTGTTAGGTAGTGCTAAGAAGCGTCGACTACTTATCAGCGGGTCCGGGGTTCGAAACCCTGACGGCGCACAGATGCGAAAGCCCCTTCCTTCGGGAGGGGGCTTTCGTCGTATTCAGGGGGATTGGTTACTAGGTTGACCAACAAAGTTGGTCAACCTAGGCTGGTTGTATGGCTCAGACGGTGAAAGTGCAGGACGCGAAGACGCGATTGTCTGCGCTACTGGCGGAAGTCGAAGCTGGAGCCGAAATTGTGATCGCCCGCGGCGACGTGCCAGTCGCGCGCTTGGTGCCGATCACCCCGCGTGGGCCTCGGGCGATGGGGTTCGTCGCGTATCGCGTACCGGAGACCTTCTTCGACCCGCTGTCGGAGGAGGAGCTCGCGGCGTGGGAGAGCTGAGGGAGGGCTACCTTCTCGACACCCATGTGCTGCTTTGGCTGCTGACTGAACCTGCCCGGTTGTCTGATGCGGCGGGGCGGCTGTTGGCGGACTCGTCGAACCGGCTGTACGTCTCGGCGGCATCGGCATGGGAGATCGCTACCAAGTGCCGGCTGGGCAAGCTGCCCTTGGCTGACAGCATCACGATGAACTTCGAACAGCACTTGCGGCGGGCGGCCGTTGAATCCGTTGACATCTCAACGGATCACGCGATCCTCGGTGGAGCCATCGGTTGGGCCCATCGCGACCCGTTCGATCGGGTGATCGCGGCGACGGCGATGGTCGAGGGTATCGCTCTCGTGTCTTCCGATGCGGCATTCCAGGACCTGAACGGATTGCATGTCATTTGGTGAAAAACCAAGCGGCAGAACATCGTTACCTCTGACGTAATCGACTTGCCGCGCCGCGGCGGCCAAGCTTTGAGCTGACCAACCCCAATGCGAAAGAGGTCAGCATGAACGACATCGTCACCGCGTACCTGAAGACGTGGAATGCCACCGATCCCGCCGAGCGCAATGCGCTGCTCGGCGACCACTGGACGCCTGAGGCGTCCTACACCGACCCGATGGCCGACGTGAGCGGTCACGACGCCATCTCCGGGGTGATCGGCGCGGTGCACACCCAGTTCCCCGGATTCGTCTTCTCGCTCGTCAGCGGACCCGACAGCCACCACAACCAGGCGCGCTTCCAGTGGGGGCTGGGGCCGGCGGGGGAGCAGCCGCCGATCGTCGGGTTCGACGTACTGGCGACCGACGGTGACGGCCGGATTCGGACCGTGCACGGCTTTCTCGACCAGCTGCCCGGCTGAGCAGCACAGGGTAAAACAAAAGGTCGGGGCGTGCGACGCACGCCCCGACCTGTCAGGGGTGGCTGACGGAATCACGCCGTTTGTGGCAGACAGAAGAGGAGCCTGCCTGTTGCGGAAGCGCTTCTATTTGAAGCGTGCAATAGCTGCAGACCGCCTGATCTGATCCGAAAGCATGGGCGATGCCACACATCGATACGCGGCTGAGCAGCCATCGTTGGGTCAGGTCACGATAGGCATAGGCATAGGCATAGGCATAGGCATAGGCATAGGCATGTGCGTGGCCGCGCATGGAGGAGTTAGAAGATACTGGCTTCGTGTGGCCCTTGCCCGCGTGCGGCCTGCGTGTGCGTAAGGATCGTGTCGTGATCAACGAGGACGAAGCAGCCGGCGAGGAATCCTCAGCCCCTGGTCTTGTGCTCTCGCAGGACCGGCAGCGCGAGTGGCTGAGTCTGGCCTGCACGGCTCGAGCCAGTGAGCTGGTCCTTAAGCGCGTGATTGGGCCGAAGCCGGGCAGCTGGTTAGACGTCATCGATCGCATTTACGAGAAGGAGAAGGCGTCAGTTTGGACTCGGTCGTATCTGCGCGCCGCGGCGGAACACCTGAGTTTCTGGTCCGATCGTATCGCTCCTCATGCGATCGTTCCGGGCCCTGCGAATCGCATACTTCTGAGGCCCTACCTCCTGCTGGGGAGAGCGGCGCTCGAGTCGGCTGCCCATGCGCTCTGGGTGCTGGCGGCGCCGCAGTCGACGGACGAGTGGGTGACGCGCTTCGTGCAGTTGATGGTGGGCGATTTCAAGCTGCATCGCAAAGCGCTCGTAGCCGGCGGACTCGATACCGCTCGGATTGACGAGCGTATTAGGGCGCACAACGCTCGCATCGATGGCATGTCTTCGCTGAAACCACCGGGAATGCCGCGATATCTGGATCTGGTCAGGCACGCGGCGACGGCTACAGAGAGTGACGAAAACCGGTGGGCGTACCTCTGGAACGCAGCCGCCGGTGCAGGCCACGGTCAAAATTGGTTCGGTGTTGAGGGATACATACTCCTAGACAAAGCTGAATACGAACCAGGGCACTATCGAACGGTTTCAGTTCCTAACCCATCGTTCGTTACCGAGACGATCGGTGCCGCGTGTGCAGCGCTGCATGCTGGCACAGCCCGTTGGCTTGCAGCCGGCAAACACGATCCGCAGATGCTCTTGGACGCGACCATTGAGGCGCATGATCGGTTACAGAGCAAGGAGTAGGTGAGGTCGCGACTCCTTCGGTGGCTGTACGGATTCTCTGCCGGGATCAATTCGATCGACTGCGCACGTGACGGTGGAGTGCGGGTGCTACTTCGCCGCAAAGCGCGAGTCGGCGACGTCTCCTGAGGGCTTGGAGGTCCGCACTGCTTTAGTCTGTGCTCGTAGAGGTAAGTGTTGCGACGTGCCAGAGGAAGTCTATGTATATACGCCGAGTCGCGTTGTCTGCCATCAAAGGATTCGACGAAGTAGACCTCAATTTCGAAGGTGAAAGCGAGTCGTTGGCTGGGTGGACGGTAATCACCGGGGACAATGGCACTGGAAAGACGGCTTTCCTGAAAGCCATCTCACTCGCGCTTTTAGGTCCGGAGCAGGTGATAGCACTTGTCCCTGATCTCCGGGGGTGGATTGCTGAGGGCGAGGACCGCGGGACGATCTCTGTCGAAGTTCAGCCCGACCATGACATCGACAAGACAAAGCGCGGTGGCTTCCCATCAGGCAACTTCTGGGCTGAAGTCGAAATAAAGCGAGACGGTGTGGTGACCGATATCGTGTCCGCGGATATCTACCGGCATAAGAAAAAGGGTGCTCTCAATGGTCCGTGGCAGTCTGTCACGCCCGGATGGTTCTCTGTGGGGTATGGCCCGTTCAGAAGAATGTACGGCAGCTCGCCTGACGCTCAGCGATTGATGATGCTTCCAGGTCGAGTCCCCAGATATGCCACTCTTTTCAAAGAAGACGCCACTCTCGCTGAAGGCGAAGAATGGGTGAAACAGCTGAATTACAGAAGGCTAGAGCAAAATAAGGACGACGAGATTATCCTCGATGCCTTGTTGAAGCTCGTGGGCGACAACTTTCTGCATCAAGGCGTCTCAGTTGATGAAGTGAATTCAGATGGAATCTGGCTTCGAGATGCTGCTGGCCATCGAATGCCTCTTTCTGACATGAGTGAAGGCTACCGTTCGGCGCTCGCAATGTTCATAGATATTTTTCGTCACATGACCGCCGTGTACGGTGTGGACGGTTTGATTTACAAAAATAGCGATGATCGTTATATACTTGATCGCCCTGGCGTTGTAATGATAGACGAAGTTGATGCGCATTTACATCCGGCGTGGCAACGCGAGATAGGTTTCTGGCTAAAGCAGCATCTTCCGCTCGTGCAATTCATCGTGACAACGCACAGTCCGCTCGTATGTCAAGCCGCCGATGCTGGTCGGATTTTTCATATGCCGTCGGCGGGTAATGGAGCCCCATTTAGGGTGTCGCAGGAAGAATATCGGAAAATTATTGCTGGCAAGCCTGATGAGATTCTGCTTTCTGACGCTTTTGGGCTGCCGCACACGCGATCACCGCGCGCCGTTGACGCACTCGACCGACGTGCTCGTTTGAAGGCGAAGGAACGTTCGGTTGGGCTTAGCGCGGAAGAGCAGCGTGAGTTTGAGCAATTGTCGCTCTTTGCAGTTGATGCGAGTCAGCCTTAGGATGCGAAGGCTCTCGCGGCTTGAATTGCCTTTAGAAGGCAGGCAATCGCTTTACGTTCGATCCAAGAAATGTAGCTCAGCAGAGGTTGCGCGGAAGATGTGGAAGCCATTTCGGTCTTCTTCTGAAATTGAGCCAGTTGTTTCGACTCTCGAACGAATGGCTGGCCCTCGGCAGCGGTGCGCATATTGCAGCGACTCGCATGCCTCTGACGTGGATCACTTTAAGCCAATTGCCTCGTATCATAAGTTGACATTCGCATGGTCAAATTTCATGTGGGTATGCACTCCATGTAATCGGAAGAAGGGTGCCAAGTTTCCTGTCGACACTAATGGCCATCCTCTGTTGATCGATCCAACCAAGGTCGATCCGTGGAAGCACTTGACGCTGGACACTGAGTCGGGCGTCATAGCTCCAAGGTATATGGGCGATGGTTTTGATTTGTTCGGCGATAAGACTCTGGAGACGTTGCCCACGATAAATTATGAAGCTGTCGCTGAAGGGCGAAAGCGCATTTGTCGAAGGGTTCGCGCTGCGGTAGACGTAGTCAATGTCGATCCGACGCGCGAAGCGATAAATGACCTATTGAGCGAGGTTTCGCAAGATGACGTTGGAGTATCGCGCTGGTTCGGCTTCTGGGAGGGCGCCGGAGAGCCGGAAATGGTTGTTCTGAAGCAAACTCGACACAGGATTTGGCGGCGATTTCTTCGTGCCTGCGTCTAGCCGGAGGTAATGCGTGGCATCGCTTCAGCAGATCAGAGGACGGCGCCTGCCATGGTAAGTCGAAAACTGCATGGATCTAGGTTTGCGGCTCTGGTGTCGGTTGGTACGCCTACTCTGCGCCCACCCACGCCACAGTAGGGTGTGTTCGATGGCATCGTTCGCCGACGACTTCGAGGAACAGGTCAGGCGTCAGGTCACCGAACGGTTCGACCGCAGCACCAACATCCCCGACGGTCTAACCGAGGATCAGGCGGCTCCGCTACACCATCAATGCATATGACAAGGAAGCCGGCGTCGAGTTGTCCGAGGACGATGTGCGCGCTGAGGTTCGCAACGCGATGGCCGGTCGCGAAACCACGTGATCGGGGACCCTCCGGCTGTCAATCGTCCGACAGCCAGGGGGAACCGTCGTAAATGACCGTCTCCTCGCCGTCTCGGTTACGCCTGGTGACCGACCACGTTTCGCCTTGAATCAAGGTCGGGTCGAGTGGGATGCGGTCGGAGTAGGGGTTGCCGTCGTCGTCGGTGTAGTTGAAGACGATCACGGTGTCGTGTGAAATGCCATCCACGTTGGTGCGAAACCCGGCTTCATCTCGGTCGTCGCTAAGCACATAGAACTCGTTCCGCGCGGTATACCCCGGCGTCCACACTCCGATCGGTTTCGAGTACCGGTGCCGAACGAACGGGATCACGCTTCGGTCACCGTCTGTGCTGTCATCGTGGGTCGGTAGCGGAGGGTCGAAGCTCACGGTCACGTTGCGCGCGAACGACTGTCCGGCGTTGGTCACCGCCAACGCGGCGGAATCCGATCCGGAGGGCCGTAGCGTCGCCGTCATCATCGGCCGTGTTGACCGCTGCGTGGCCTTGCGGTTGTGCCGCAGGGTCCGGACCGCCGTCGAACCAGTTACCAGCGCCATGGTTCCGCCGACTCCGGCCGCAGCGGCAGCGGCGCGAGCGGTTGTCCACCAGTGCCAAAAGTCGATCAGCCAAGCCATCTCCGAACCCCCATATCTCGCCGCTGTTGCATTGACCCGGAAAACAAACATCGCCTCACCCGCATGTGCGGGTGAGGCGATGTTCTACCTCGGGGTGGCTGACGGGACTCGAACCCGCGACACCCAGGATCACAACCTGGTGCTCTACCAGCTGAACTACAGCCACCATCGCCGCTCTGTAGGAGCAGCGTCGTAGATACTAACCGCTTGGGCCCGCTAAGCCGAATCGGTCTCCACCGCGTCGTTCGTCGGCGGCCCCAACTCGCCGGCGACGGCCGCGATTTCGCTGGTAGACGGGCCGGGCGCGGGCACGAACGCGGTGCCGCGGTAGTACTTCAGCTCGCGGATGGATTCGTGGATGTCGGCCAGTGCGCGGTGCGCGAGCCCCTTGTCCGGCTGCCCGTAATAGATGCGCGGGTACCAGCGGCGGCACAGCTCCTTGATCGAGCTGACGTCGATCATCCGGTAGTGCAGGAAGTCGTCCAGACGCGGCATGTCACGGGCGATGAAGCCGCGATCGGTGGCGATCGAATTACCGGCCAGGGGAGCGGTTTTCGCTTGCCCGATGTGACCGCGGATGTAGTCCAGCACCATCTGCTCGGCCTCTTCGAGGGTGACCGTCGAGGTCCGCACCTCGTTGATCAGGCCCGAGCGGGTGTGCATCTTCATCACCACATCGGCCATGCCGTCGAGTGCGGCGTCGTCGGTGTGGATCACCACGTCGACGCCCTCGCCGAGCACGTTCAGGTCGCTGTCGGTGACCAATGCCGCGATCTCGATGAGCCGGTCGGACTTGAGATCCAGCCCCGTCATCTCGCAGTCGATCCATACCAGTTCGTCACGCACGGTGTTCCAGACTATTCCCAGGCGCTCAACGGGGTGTCCATACCCGGCTACCAGCGACCCGACGAAGTAGGGTCAGGCGCATGACGACTGACTCGAGTGCATCCCCCGCGCAGCAGATCGCCGCTGGTTACAACGTCACCGGCCAGGCCCTGAACCTCGGCGCGGTGGTCGTCGACGGGGCCGTCGATCCCGCCGCGCAGGTCAAGATTCCGCTCGCCACGATCAACCGTCACGGCCTGATCGCCGGCGCGACCGGTACCGGCAAGACCAAGACGCTGCAGGTCATCGCCGAGCAGCTGTCGACGGCCGGGGTGCCGGTCGTGATGGCCGACGTCAAGGGCGACCTGTCCGGGCTCGCGCAGCCCGGCGCGGCCAGCGACAAGACCGCCCAGCGGGCGAAAGACACCGGCGACGACTGGACGCCGACCGCGTTCCCCGTCGAGTTCCTGTCGCTGGGGACGACGGGTGCGGGCGTCCCGGTGCGCGCGACAGTCACCAGCTTCGGGCCCATTCTGCTGTCGAAGGTGTTGGGGCTGAACCAGACTCAGGAGTCGACGCTCGGGCTGATCTTTCACTGGGCAGACCAGAAGGGGTTGCTCCTCGATGACCTGAAGGACCTGCGCGGCGTCATCCAGTTCCTGACCAGTGATGAGGGCAAAGAGGAGCTCAAGGCGCTGGGTGCGGTGTCTCCGGCCACCGCGGGCGTGATCTTGCGTGCGCTGATCAACCTCGAGGCCGAGGGTGGAGACACGTTCTTCGGATTGCCCGAACTCAAGCCCGAGGACCTGATGCGTCTGGACCCGCAGGGCCGCGGCATCATCACGCTGCTGGAGCTGGGTAGCCAGGCCGCCCGTCCGGTGTTGTTCTCGACGTTCCTCATGTGGGTGCTGGCGGACCTGTTCACCACGCTGCCCGAGATCGGTGACGCGGACAAGCCGAAGCTGGTCTTCTTCTTCGACGAGGCGCACCTGCTGTTCGCCGACGCGTCCAAGGCGTTCCTGGACCAGGTCGAGCAGACCGTCAAGCTGATCCGCTCCAAGGGCGTCGGCGTGTTCTTCTGCACCCAGCTGCCGACCGACATTCCCAACGACGTGCTCAGCCAGCTGGGTGCGCGCGTCCAGCACGCGATTCGCGCCTTCACTCCAGATGACCAGAAGGCCCTGACCAAGACGGTGCGGACGTACCCGAAGTCGACGGTCTACGACCTGGAGTCGGCGCTGACGTCGCTCGGGATCGGCGAGGCCGTCGTCACGGTGTTGTCCGAGGTGGGTGCGCCGACCCCGGTGGCGTGGACCCGGCTGCGCGCGCCGCGGTCGCTCATGGGCACCATCGGACCCGACGCCGTTGCCGCCGCTGCCAAGGCCAGCCCGTTGCAGGCGACCTATGGGCCGACGGTCGACCGCGACTCGGCCTTCGAGCGGCTTTCTGCGCAGCCGGCCCCGGCCGATGCGCCGCCCGCGGCCCCGGACGCGGTTCCCGCTCCCGTACCGGCCGAAGAGCCCGATCTCACCGCATCCGGACGCGTCGAGGTGGAGGCCGAAGGACCCGGCATGGTGTCGGAGGTGCTGCAGAGCTCGGCGTTCAAGAGCTTCCTGCGGTCGGCGGCGACCGTGGCAGGCCGCGAGATCACTCGCAGCCTGTTCGGCACGACCCGCCGGAGGTAGGTCGGCGCGGCGGCCGGCTTTACGACCCGCCGAGCTTCTTGTAGACGGCGCCGACGATGGGCGCGACGATGGCGCGCGGGGCGTAGCCGCTCGCGGCCGACATGGCCTTCGAGGTCAGACCGGGCACGACGCGCATCTTGTTCTTGTCCAGACCGTCCAGCGAAATCCGGGCGGTGTACTCGGTGTCGATCCACAGGAAGTCGGGGATCAGACGCTCGACGAGTGACTGCTCGGACGGGTCGGGCAGCTCGGTGCGCACGGGTCCGGGCGCCAGCAGCGTGACGTTGATGCCGTGCGGCTTGAGCTCGCCGCGCAGCGACTCGCTGAACGTGTTGGCGAAGGCCTTGGACGCGGCGTAGGTCGCGTTGTTCGGGATGGGCGAGTTGCCCGCGGCCGAACCGGAGATCAGGATGCCGCCGCCCTTGCGCGCGATCATGCCGGGCAGCACGGCGAGCACCAGGTCGTGCACGCCCTGCACGTTGAGCTGCACCTGGGCCTTCTCACCCTCGGCAGGCAGGTCGGCGACGGCGCCGAACGTCGCGGTGCCGGCATTGGCGCACAGGATCGAGATGTTGCGCTCGGCCAGTTCCGTGCAGAGCTTGTCGCGGTCGGCCGGGTCGGTCAGGTCGCAAGCCCGGACCTCGACGGTGACGCCGTACTTGTCGGTGATGCGCTGGGCGACCTCGGCCAGCACGTCGCCGCGGCGGGCCGTGATGATCAGGTGGTGGCCGCGGGCGGCGAGTTCGGCGGCCAGCGCTTCACCGATGTTCTGAGAGGCGCCGGTGACGACGGCGCGGGCGTCGGGACTGGGAGCGGGTACAGGCATGGGTGCAATCGTAGGGACCAATAGAGTGGGCGCATGAGTAGCCCCGGGGCGGGTATCCCGCCCGTCGGCCGGGGTCGCGTCGCCGCCTGGGCACTGTGGGACTCCGGTGCCACGGGCGTGAACGCGATCGTGACGACCTTCGGTTTCAACATCTATCTCATTTCCGAGGTCGGCAAAGGGCTGCCCGGGTCGACGACGCCGGAGAGCTGGCTGGGGCGCGCGGTGCTGGTGGCGGGCATCGCGGTGGCGTTGCTGGCGCCGGTGACGGGCGTGATGGTCGACGCCGCGTACCGGCGGCGGCGCGCGCTCGCGGCGCTGACGGGCGCCGTGGTGGTGCTGACGGCGTCGATGACGTTCATCAAGCCCGACTACCACTACCTGTGGATCGGCCTGGCGTTGTTGGCCGCCACGGCGGCGTGCATGGACTTGGCGACCGTCCCGTACAACGCGATGCTGCGCCAGTTGTCGACGCCGCTGACGTCGGGCCGGGTCTCTGGATTCGGCTTGGCGGCAGGGTTTTTCGGCAGTGTCGTGCTGCTGCTCCTGGTCTTCGTGGGGCTCAAGTCCGGCAGCGGCGACACCCTCGGGCTCCTGAATGTGCCGAACTCGGACGGCAAACCGGACCGGTACGCGGTCCTGGCGGCCGCGGCGTGGTTCGTCATCTTCGCGCTGCCGTTGCTGCTGACGGTGAAATCGCCGCCGCACGACGGCACCCCGGCCGTCGGATTCTTCGGCGCCTACCGCAGGTTGTGGACGGAGGTCGTCGGGGAGTGGCGACGTGACCGCAACGTCGTCTACTACCTGCTCTCGAGTGCCATCTTCCGTGACGGCCTGACGGGTATCTCGATCTTCGGCCCGGTGGTGGGCGTCAGCGTCTACGGGCTGGCGCCGACGAGCGTGCCGTTGTTCGGGGCTGGTGCGTTCACCATCGCGGCACTGGGCGCGGCGCTCGGTGGCATGCTCGACGACCGGATCGGTTCCAAGCGCGTCATCGTGGGCTCGTTGACCGCGATGGTCGCGGTGGGCATCACGCTGATGTTCCTGTCCGGGCCGCTGGCCTTCTGGATCTGCGGCCTGACGCTGTGCCTGTTCGTGGGCCCAACCCAGTCGGCGTCGCGGAACCTGATGCTCCGCATCGCGGCGGACGGCAAGGAGGGTGTGGCCTTCGGGCTCTACACGACCACGGGCCGGGCGGCGCACGTGCTGTCGCCGTGGTTGTTCTCGATGTTCATCGACATCTTCGCGACGACGCGCGCGGGACTGGGCGGCCTGTGCACGGTCCTGGGGATCGGGCTCGTCGGAATGCTGTTGGTGAAGGTGCCGGCGCGGCGTTAGGCCCCGTGGCCGCGGCCGCGTTTGCCGGCCTGCCGGCACACTGTGAGGCCGGCGCCTTCCCGCTGCTGAATCTGGGTGCCGTCGACCGAGATGGTGCAGGCGATGCCGCGTCCGGCGTTGACGATGCTGACGCTCGCCGAGCGTGCCGCCGGCCGGTTCAGCTGCACCTCCTTGGTCCACGGCAGCGGCACGTTGAACTCCGTCTGCAGCACCCCGCCGGTGTCGACGTACGTGATGCTCACGGCACGACCTTTGCCGATCACGGCGTACAGCACGGCTTCGGTGTCACCGCTTTCGGCGTCCGGCGGCGCGGCCGCGGCAGGGGGACTGACGGCTTCGCTGGGCTCACTGCTCTCGGGCGTCGTGGTGGTGGTCACAGTCGTCGACGATGACATCGGATCCTGCGTCGGGACCGGCAGTGGCGGTGGGGCGACGAGGGTCTGTTGTTCGGAACTGTTGACGATGACCAGCGCGATCACCGAGCAGAGGGCGAGGATCAGCACCGCGCCGGCCAGCGGGAACAGCCACTTGTGGCGGCGGACCTTCGGCGGTGCGGTGACACCGTAGGGATCGGTGAAGGCGTCGGTCTGGTAGCCGGCCGTCGGCATGGCCGGGAGTTTCTTGGTGGCGTCCAGCCCGTCGTCGCGCGATCCGGTCATGCCCACCTCATGTTTGCAGGGTACCTGCGGCGCGCGGTGGACCGTGGAGACGTTCCAGCGGCCGGGTCAGCGGTGCGGAGCCAGCGCGGCGACGGTCATGGCACGCAGCACCGCGCGCGAGGATTCCTCCTGCTTGCGGGCACCGCCCGCGGTGACGCTGTGCGGCGTCGAGTTCAGCAGCCCGAACGCGGCGTGCGCCATGGTGCGGGCGTCCGTTTCGCTGCGTGACGGGTCGAGCCGGCGCAGAACGTCGACCCAGATCTCGACGTACTGGCGCTGCGAGCGGCGCACCTGCCGCTTGGCGGCGTCGGGGAGGTTGTTGAGGTCGCGGTCCTGGATCCGGATCAGGTCGGATTCGTTGAGCGCGAAGTCGAGGTGGAACTCGATGAGGCCGTCGAGCGCGTCGGCGGGGTCGTCGGTGCCGGCGACCACCGCGCGTCCCCCCTCGTGCAGGCGGGCGCTGACGCTCACCAGCAACTCGACCAGGAGCGCTTCCTTGTTGGGGAAGTGGCGGTAGATCGCGGGCCCGCTGATTCCGGCCGCGGAGCCGATGTCCTCGAGGCGGACGGCGAGGAAGCCACGCTCGGCGATGAGCCGTTCGGCGGCGGCGACGAGTTGGCCGCGCCGGTCGGATTTGGCTCGGCTGCGCGGTGTTTCGGCGTCTGACGCTGATGCCGTCATGGACACCTCCAACCCGGTCTGGACAACTCAGTTAATGAAGACTAACATCGCGTTCGGTTATTCGCCATTAACTCAAGTGAAATGGAGCGACGATGTCGCCGAGCGTTTCCCAACGGGTATCGCATCGCGAGCAGCACCTGGCGCTGGTGGCCGATCTGAAGGACAGGCTGGCCGTCGCTGCCCTGGGCGGATCCGAGCGCTCCCGCGAGCGCCACGTCGGTCGCGGCAAGCTGCTGCCGCGCGACCGGGTCAACGGGCTCCTCGACCCCGGCAGTCCGTTCCTGGAGATCGCGCCGCTGGCCGCGGGTGGCATGTACGACGACGAATGCCCGGGCGCCGGCATGATCGCCGGCATCGGCCGGGTGTCGGGCCGCGAATGCATGATCGTCGCCAACGACGCGACGGTGAAAGGCGGCACGTACTACCCGATCACGGTCAAGAAGCACCTGCGGGCACAGGAGATCGCCAGCCAGAACCAGCTGCCGTGCGTGTATCTCGTCGACTCCGGCGGCGCGTTCCTGCCCCGCCAGGACGAGGTGTTCCCCGACCGTGAACACTTCGGCCGCATCTTCTTCAACCAGGCCAACATGTCGGCGCGGGGCATCCCGCAGATCGCCGCGGTCCTCGGCTCCTGCACCGCCGGTGGCGCGTACGTCCCCGCGATGAGCGACGAGGCCGTCATCGTCCGCAACCAGGGCACCATCTTCCTGGGCGGCCCGCCCCTGGTGAAAGCCGCTACCGGAGAAGTGGTTTCGGCCGAGGACCTCGGCGGTGGCGACCTGCACTCCAAGATCTCCGGCGTTACCGACCACCTCGCGCACGACGACCGCGACGCGCTGCGCATCGTGCGCCGCATCGCTTCGACGTTCGGGCCGCGCGCGCAGGCGCCGTGGGACGTCGCCCCGACGGTGGACGCGGTGTGCGACCAGACCGAGCTCTACGACGTCGTACCGATCGACTCCAAGGTGCCGTACGACGTGCACGAGGTGATCACCCGCATCGTCGACGGTGGCGAGTTCACCGAATTCAAGGCCGAATACGGCACCACGCTGGTGACGGGCTTCGCCCGCATCCACGGCCACCCCGTGGGCATCATCGCGAACAACGGTGTGCTGTTCGGCGAATCCGCCCAGAAGGGCGCACATTTCATCGAGCTGTGCGACAAGCGGTCGGTGCCGCTGCTGTTCCTGCAGAACATCTCCGGCTTCATGGTGGGCCGCGACTACGAGGCCGGCGGCATCGCCAAGCACGGCGCCAAGATGGTCACCGCGGTGGCGTGCGCGCGGGTGCCGAAGCTGACCGTCGTCATCGGTGGCTCCTACGGCGCCGGCAACTACTCGATGTGCGGCCGCGCGTACTCGCCGCGCTTCCTGTGGATGTGGCCCAACGCCCGCATCTCGGTGATGGGCGGCGAGCAGGCCGCCTCGGTCCTGGCCACCGTGCGCGGTGACCTGACGCCGGAGGAGGAAGAGGCCATCAAGGCGCCGATCCGCCAGCAATACGAGGATCAGGGCAACCCCTACTACTCGACGGCCCGGCTCTGGGACGACGGTGTCATCGACCCTGCGGACACCAGAACCGTGGTGGGGCTGGCTCTTTCAGTTGTCGCGCAGGCTCCGCTCGAGCCTGTGTCCTACGGCGTGTTCAGGATGTGAGATGAAGACCTTCGATACTGTCCTGGTCGCCAATCGTGGCGAGATCGCAGTCCGCGTCATCCGGACGTTGCGGGCCATGGGGATTCGTTCGGTCGCGGTGTTCAGCGACGCCGACGCCGGTGCCCGGCACGTGCTCGAGGCCGACGTCGCGGTGAACATCGGCCCGGCCCCGGCCCGCCAGAGCTACCTGAGCATCCCGGCCATCGTGGACGCGGCCCGGCGCACCGGCGCCCAGGCCGTGCACCCGGGCTACGGATTCCTTTCGGAGAACGCCGAATTCGCCGCAGCCCTGCACGACGCGGGCATCGTCTTCATCGGGCCGCCGGCCAAGGCCATCGGCACCATGGGCGACAAGATCACCGCCAAGGCGGCGGTGTCGGCGTTCGGCGTGCCGGTGGTTCCCGGTATTTCGCGCCCCAACCTGACCGACGACGAGCTCATCACCGGCGCTCCCGAAGTGGGCTTCCCGGTCCTCGTGAAGCCGTCCGCCGGTGGTGGCGGCAAGGGTATGCGCGTGGTGCATTCGGCCGCCGAGCTGCCCGCCGCGCTGGCCTCGGCCCGCCGCGAGGCGGCGTCGGCGTTCGGTGACGACACCTTGTTCCTGGAACGATTCGTGTTGAACCCCAGGCATATCGAGGTCCAGGTCGTCGCGGACAGCCACGGCAACGTCGTGCATCTGGGCGAGCGTGAGTGCAGCCTGCAGCGCCGGCACCAGAAGGTCATCGAAGAGGCCCCCTCGCCGGTGCTGGACGAGGCGACGCGGGCACGGATCGGTGCGGCCGCCTGCGACACGGCGCGCAGCGTCGACTACCGCGGCGCGGGCACCGTCGAGTTCATCGTCTCCGCCGACCGGCCGGACGAGTTCTTCTTCATGGAGATGAACACCCGCCTGCAGGTGGAGCACCCCGTCACCGAGCTGGTCACGGGCATCGACCTGGTCGAGTTGCAGGTGCGGGTGGCGGCCGGCGAGGCGCTGCCGGTGGCCCAGGACGACATCACCATGACCGGCCACGCCATCGAGGCCCGTGTGTACGCCGAAGACCCGGCGCACGACTTCCTGCCCACGGGCGGCACCGTGCTGGCGCTGGCCGAACCCGCCGATGCCCGGGTCGATTCCGGTATCCGGGCCGGCTCGGTGATCGGCAGCGACTACGACCCGATGCTGTCGAAAATCATTGCGTACGGGCCGGATCGGGAGTCTGCGCGGCGTGGCCTGGACCGGGCGCTGGCAGACACCGCCGTGCTGGGTGTCGGGACCAACATCGACTTCCTGCGGTTCCTGCTGGCCGACGAGGACGTCATCGCCGGGCGTCTCGACACCGGTCTGCTGGACCGCCGCACCGGTGACTATGTCGCCGCCCAGGCCGGCGACGACGAGTTCATCGCCGCGGCCGCGTACCGCTGGCTGCACAGCTGGTTGGACGCCGGTGAGCTGTGGGCCACCCCGACCGGCTGGCGGGTGGGCGAGCATGCACCGACCACCATCCGGCTGCGGGCCGGCGACCGGACCGACCACGTCCACCTCACCGGTACTCCCGCAGCCGCCACGGCAAGCATCGAAAACGGCGAACCACGCAGCGTCACAGCATCGTTGGACGGTGACCGGCTGATCGTCACGGTTGACGGCCTGCGCACCGAATACCTGACCGCCGTCGAGGACCACCGGCTGTGGCTGGCCGGAGCCGGCCGCACGACCGTCATCGAGGACGTGCGTGAGGCGCCCGTCCGGGCCGACGACGAACACAGCGGCGACGCCGAGATCGTCAGTCCCATGCCCGGATCCGTCGTGGCCGTGGGCATAGCGGACGGGTCGACGGTGAGTAGTGGTGACGTCGTCGTCACCGTCGAGGCCATGAAGATGGAACACGCGCTGTCGTCGCCGGTCGACGGCATCGTGGAATTACTTGTCGCCGTGGGCGATCAGGTCAAAGTGGGCCAGCCGCTGGCCCGGATTACCGCAGCAACCGAGGAGACCAAATGAGCGACTTCATTTCGACCGGCACCCTGCCGGACCACTACGCCGAACTGGCCAAGACGGTCCGGGAATTCGCGCAGACGGTCGTCGCGCCGGTGGCCGCGCAGCACGACAAGGACCACACCTTCCCGTACAAGGTCATCGACGGGATGGCCGAGATGGGCCTGTTCGGCCTGCCGTTCCCCGAGGAGTACGGCGGCATGGGCGGCGACTACTTCGCCCTCTGCCTGGCGCTGGAAGAACTCGGCAAGGTGGACCAGAGCGTCGCCATCACGCTGGAGGCCGGCGTCGGTCTGGGCGCGATGCCGGTGTACCGCTTCGGCACCGAGGCGCAGAAGCAGGAATGGCTGCCGCAGCTGGCCAGCGGAAAGGCCTTGGGCGCCTTCGGCTTGACCGAGGCCGGTGGCGGCAGCGACGCCGGCGCGACCAAGACCACCGCCAAGCTGGACGGCGACAGCTGGGTGATCAACGGCTCCAAGCAGTTCATCACCAACTCCGGCACCGACATCACCAAGCTGGTGACCGTCACGGCCGTGACCGGCGAACTGCCCGGTGGGCACAAGGAGATCTCGTCGATCCTGGTGCCGGTGCCGACGCCGGGCTTCACCGCCGAGCCCGCCTACGACAAGGTCGGCTGGAACGCCTCGGACACCCATCCGCTGAGCTTCGACGACGTGCGGGTGCCGGTCGAGAACCTGCTCGGCGAGCGCGGCCGCGGCTACGCCAACTTCCTGCGCATCCTCGACGAGGGCCGCATCGCCATCGCCGCGCTGTCGGTCGGTGTGGCGCAGGGTTGTGTCGACGAGTGCGTCAAGTACTCGAAGGAGCGGGAAGCGTTCGGCCGCAAGATCGGTGGCTACCAGGCCATCGCCTTCAAGATCGCCCGGATGGAGGCCCGCGCCCACGTCGCCCGCACCGCCTACTACGACGCCGCGGCGCTGATGCTGGCGGGCAAGCCGTTCAAGAAGGCAGCCTGCATCGCCAAGATGATCGCCAGCGAGGCCGCGATGGACAACGCCCGCGACGCCACCCAGGTGTTCGGTGGCTACGGCTTCATGAACGAGTACCCGGTCGCCCGGCACTACCGCGATTCGAAGATCCTCGAAATCGGTGAGGGCACAACGGAGGTTCAGCTCATGCTGATCGCGCGTGAGGCCGGGCTGTGACCGAGAAGCGGGTCATCGAGCAGCGCGGGCTCTGGTACGAGGAGTTCCAGCCGGGCGTCATCTACCAGCACCGGCCCGGCCGCACCATCACCGAGGCCGACAACGTCCTGTTCACCACGCTGACCATGAACACGCAGGCGCTGCACCTGGACGCCGCGTTCTCCGATGCGCTGCCGCCGTTCCATGCACGGCTGGTGAATTCGATGTTCACGCTGTCGACGCTCGTCGGCCTGTCGGTCGCCCAGCTGACCCAGGGCACGATCGTCGGCAACCTCGGTTTCTCCGACATCGCGTTCCCCAGGCCGCTCTTCCACGGTGACACGCTGTACGCCGAGTCCGAGGTGATCGAGAAGCGCGAGTCCAAGAGCCGGCCGGGGGAGGGCATCGTCACGTTCGCCCATACCGGTCGCAACCAGCACGGCGACATCGTCGCCACGGCGACACGCAAGACCATGGTCCGTAAGCGCCCCGCGGAGCAGCCGTCATGAGCTTGACCGCGCCGGGACCCGGCTGGCTGTTCTGCCCCGCGGACCGTCCTGAGCGGTTCCAAAAGGCCGCCGCCGCAGCAGATGTGGTGATCCTCGACCTGGAAGACGGCTGCGCCGCGAAGGACCGGCCGGCGGCTCGCCAGGCGCTCATCGACACCCCGCTGGACCCGGCGCGGACGGTGGTGCGTTTGAATCCGTCGGACACCGCCGATCACCCGCTCGATCTGGAGGCTTTGGCCAAGACGCCGTACACCACGGTGATGCTCGCCAAAACCGAGTCGGCCGAACAGGTTCGGGCGCTCGCGCCGCTCGACGTCGTGGTGCTGGTGGAGACGCCGCGCGGTGCGCTCGCCGTCACCGAGACCGCCCGCGTCGAGAACACCTACGCCGTCATGTGGGGCGCCGAGGACCTGTTCGCGGTGCTGGGCGGCACCGCGAACCGCCGGCCCGACGACAGCTACCGCGATGTGGCCAAGCACGTCCGGTCGCAATCGCTTTTGGCCGCCAAGGCTTTCGGCAAGCTCGCGCTGGACTCGGTGTACCTCGACATCAAGAACCTGGACGGCCTGCGGGCCGAGGTCGACGACGCCGTGGCCGTCGGTTTCGACGCCAAGGTGGCCATCCACCCGACGCAGGTCGCGGTCATCCGGAACGGCTACGCGCCGACCGAGAAGGAGATCGCCTGGGCGCGTGCGGTACTCGATGCCGCGACCCGCGAGCGCGGCGTGTTCCAGTACGACGGTCTGATGGTCGACATGCCGGTGCTCCGCCGCGCCGAACGCATCGTCGCCCTGGCGCCGTAGGAGCTACAGGTCCTCGACGCTGAGGATGCCGTCTTGCACGGCACGGGCGACCAGTTGGGCCTTGGTGGCCGCCGGGCGCCCCGCGGCGGCGTACTTGGCGCGAACGCGTTGCAGGTGGGTCCGGACGGTGGTCGGCGCGAGGTGCAGGCGCTTGGCGACGATGTCCTTGCTCTCGGTCTGAAACCAGGCCTTGAGCACTTCACGTTCGCGCTTGGTGAGCCCGGGCCGGCCGGAGTCGGTGTCCGAGCAGATGGCCGCGGCCATGCGGGGACCGACGTACGGCTCGTGGGTGCTGGCCGCGCGGATGGCCTCGATGAGGTGGCCCTGGCCTTCGCTCTTGGCCAGATAGGTGACCACCCCGATGGCCAGGCAACGCAGGATCACCTCGGAGTTCTCGAGGTGCGAGTAGACGATCACCGCGTGTCCCGCGTCCACGATGGCGGCGACCGCATCGAAATCGGGCTGGCGACTGCGCAGTTCGAGATCCAGGATGACAGCGGCCAGCTGGTGGTCGGCCTTGGGGTAGACCGCCAGGAACGACTCGGCGTCGAGATGGTCGGATGCGACGCAGATGGGTGGGTCGGCCTGGGCACACCACGCCGAGACGCCGGTGTGGATGACGTCGTGGTCATCGACAACGGCGATGGCCAGGGGCTCAGGTGGATTGGCCGGCGCGGACATGTTCGGTGGGTCTTCCTGGGAGTGGGTGGCGCACGGTGATCCACACCGTGTCATCGAGGGTGGTCAGGTCGAATTCATCTTCGTCGCCGACACTGGATTTCGTCGGCAATTCGGCGTGGCGCGCGCGGTGACACATGACGCTGAGTTCGACGGCAGCCGTTTCGGCGGTCACGGTGATGCGGGCCGGTGCGGCGGCGGCGTGCAGAACCTGGTCGACGAGCCGGGCCAGCCGCCGCGCGGTGGGCACATCCATGGCCGGCAGCGTGCCCTGGACGTCGACGGAAACGGCGATGCCGCGATTCTGGGCCGCGTCGACGCGGGGGCGCAGCTCGCGCAGCAGTACGTGCTCGAAGCTGGATGACTGGTCGAAAAGGGTACGCAGCCGCTGATATTCGAGTTGCGCGCGACTCCGGGTCTCGGCGTCGACCGGTGCACCGTCGGCGAGGCCGGACAGCAGGGGCTGAATGGTGGCGGCGAGGTCCGCGTAGCGGCGGTCGTATTCCTCCTGTACTGCGTCGGCGATGTGCGCCGCGGCGATCAGGCGCATGTGGCTCTCGGTCTCGGCAGACGCAGCGGCCGCGGACCGCCGGATCATGTCGGCCACAACCAGAGCGCAGAGTTGGGCGACGAGGACGCTCGCCGTGTCGTATCCGAGGTCGACGATGGTGTGGACCGACGGATCCCGAATGATCGCGTAGACGCCGGGCACCACCCAGCACCACACCAGGACGCCCACCGCATACCTCAGCCGCACGCTGAGCAGCAGCGGCAGCACGCACCAGCCGATCGCACCTTGGGCCCACTGCAACTGCGGGTCGAGGTCATAGATCGGCATCGAGAGCGACTGCACCAGAGCAACGATCACCAGGGCTGCGATGCCGAACCGGGCCCGCGGATTGGTCCGGCCCATCACCCGGGGGATCGCCGCCAGTGTCGCGACCGTGATGACGACGATGAGGGACCGTTGCAGCTGGGGATACGCCGCGAAGCTCACGGACGCGGGGGCGGTCACCAGCAGGTTCACCAGCCCGTAGGCGACCAACCCCAGCCCATATCCCATATGGGCGCGCTCGATGAGCCGCTCTGGGTCGGGTGCCGGCGTGGCGCTGGCCGATGCTGCAGTGGGCCAACACAATTCGACCGTGGTGCCCTGCCCGGGCAGCGTGCTGATCTCGGCGACGCCGCCGAGCTGTTGCATACGGGCGACGATGGAGTCGGCGATGCCGTGTCCCCGCGTCGGCCGGGTGAGATCGAATCCACACCCGTCGTCGGTGATCTGGATCCGTCCGGGATGCACGGTGATGGTGACGGCGGTGGCGCCGGAATGCCGGTCGACATTGGTGAGGGCTTCGCGCGCGGCGGCTGCGATGGTCGCCGCTGTCGCACCGTCCACCCACATCGCGGTGACACCGGCATAGCTCACGGGCGTCGTGGTGTGGGTGGCGTGATCACGCAGGGCGGCAACGAGATCGGCCGGGGGTACGGGAGCCTGGGTGGTCTCGGTGAAGACGCGAAGATCGCGGCGCGCCTGGGCGGCGACGCGCGCAGGCGACAAGGCGGTGCCGGTGCCCACCATCAGCAGGGTGGAGGCGACGGTGTCGTGGAGCAGCCGCATCTGCTCGCGGTCGTAATCGCGCACGGCGGCATTGACTTTCTGGCGGAGCTCGACGGCGAGGCGCTCGGCGCGGGCCACATCGACTTTTTCGGCGACGCGCACCGTCAGGACGCGGATCAGTGTCGCCGCCACCCACAGCAGTGCGAAGTAGTAGACGTTGACCCATTGACCGGGGTCGTGCACCCCATCGACCGATGCCGCGCCCGCCGCGAGCGCCGCCACGACACCGGCGGTCATCGCGATGTTGAGCAGGGGTTCGAACACCGTGAAGCTCGCGATGGCCGTACCGGCAATGGTGATCGGCGCGCAGGTCGACGGGCACACCTGATCGTCGGCTGCCGCGACGGGCAGGACCAGGCACGCGGCCAGCGTGACGGCGTAGTCGATCGCGATGATGCGCGGCGTCGCGGAGCGGGTCAGCAGCCGGTACAGCGACCAGGCGCCGGCCAGCCCGGCGAAGACGACGCCGGCCACGCTGATCCGGGGCGCCGAGACCAGCACGACGGCGTACACCACCAGCGCCCCGCCGTGCCGCAGGAACACACTGACGTGCATCGTGTGCTCGAGGAAGTTGCGGCGTGCGGCGCCTGTACCGGTGTCAAACATGATGTGGCTGACGTACGGGTGCGGTCAGGGGCCTGGTACGGCTGAGGCCCGGGCGACGTAGGGGCCGGCGCGGTTCGGACGTCTCATCGTTTCTCGCTTCTGGCGCTGCCACGTTGACGATGCGACGGTTTTAGCACGCGGCAACGACAGACTTCGGGCCGATGAGCGTGTCACCAGCACAAATAACAATGAATTCATACGTTCGGGCTACAAGTCGGCCGTATTGCCGCCGACCGGCGCCGGCCGGTCCGACACGTCGCCAGTCTGTTACCTGCGATAACCGCGGCCAGATGGCCTCCGGGCGCATAATGGCGGTGATGCCCCAGCACTGCGGCGAGCAGAGCGGATCATCCGACTGATGCCACACCCCGGCATCGGCCGGCGACCCTCACCACCTGAGGGTTGCCCTGGTCGCCACCGCGCTGAGCTTCTCGCGGACTGACGGCCGAACATGCCGTCACCGGAAGGAGGCGGTATGGCTGACGTGTCGGTCCCTGGCCTGGACAACCGGGTGGACCTTGAGCCCGTGCAACTCATCGCGCCCGACGGCGCGCCCACCTCCGACGAGCGATATCGCCGCGACCTGCCGCCCGAAACACTGGGCTGGCTGTACGAGGAGATGGTCCTCACCCGCGACCTCGACGTCGAATTCGTCAATCTGCAGAGGCAGGGTGAACTTGCGTTGTTCGCCTCGTGCCGCGGTCAGGAAGCCGCACAGGTGGGCGCGGCAGCATGTCTGCGCAAGACCGACTGGCTGTTCCCGCAGTACCGGGAGCTCGGCGCCCTGCTGGTCCGCGGCATCACGCCGGCCCAGATCAGCGCGGTGTGGCGGGGCCGCTGGCACGGCGGTCTGGGCTTCACCGAGAAACATTGTGCGCCAATCTCGATCGACATCGGGTCGCACGGTCTGCACGCCGTCGGCGCCGCGATGGCCGCACAACGGCTCGGCGAAGACTCGGTGACCGTGGCGTTCGTCGGCGACGGCGGCACCTCCGAAGGCGACATGCACGAAGCGCTCAACTTCGCGGCCGTCACGTCCGCGCCGTGTGTGTTCTTCGTGCAGAACAATCAGTGGGCCATCTCCGTGCCGGTGCGTCATCAGCAGGCGGGACCGTCGATCGCGCATCGCGCCATCGGCTACGGCATGCCCGGCGTCCGAGTCGACGGCAACGATGTGCTGGCCTGCTACGCGGTGATGTCCGAGGCGGCGCAACGCGCCCGCGGTGGCGACGGGCCGACGTTGATCGAGGCCGTCACCTATCGGATGGGTCCACACACCACGTCCGATGACCCGACCCGCTACCGCGACCCCGACGAGCTGAAGTACTGGGAGGCACGCGATCCCATCGCGCGCTACCGGGCGTACCTGGAGCAGGTCGGAGTGTGGACGCCCCGCTTGCAGGAGCACGTCGAGAACCGCTCCCGCCGGCTCCGCGCCGACCTGCGCGAGGCGGTTCTGACCGCGCCGGACTTCGACGTCGCGGACATGTTCGACAACGTCTACGCCGACATCACACCCGAGCTGGCCCGGCAGCGCGACGCGTTGCTGGCCGAATTGGATTGGGAGGGTTGACATGACGCAGCTCATCGAGCGACCGTCGTGGTCCGGTGACGCGGAGCCCGACGAGCCGAGACGGCCCGCGGGGGAAATCGCCACGGTGACCACAGTGTCGATGGTGCAGGCCATCAACCGCGCGTTACGCGACGCCATGACCGCCGATGACCGGGTGCTGGTGTTCGGCGAGGACGTCGCGAAACTCGGCGGGGTTTTCCGCGTCACCGATGGTCTGCACGAAACCTTCGGGGAAGCCCGCTGTTTCGACACGCCGCTGGCGGAGTCGGCGATCGTCGGCATCGCCATCGGCATGGCGATCCGTGGCATGGTGCCGGTACCCGAGATCCAGTTCGACGGATTCGCGGCCCCGGCGTTCGACCAGATCGTCAGCCACCTCGCGAAGTACCGGATGCGTACCCATGGCGATGTCGACATGCCGGTGACCATCCGCATCCCGTCGTTCGGCGGTATCGGTGCGGTGGAACACCATTCGGAGTCGACCGAGTCGTACTGGCTGCACACCGCCGGGTTGAAGGTCGTCATCCCGTCCACGCCCTCGGACGCGTACTGGCTGCTGCGCGAGGCCATCTCGTCCCGTGACCCGGTGATCTTCCTGGAGCCCAAACGCCGTTACTGGACGAAAGGTGAACTCGACACCAGCGTGCCCGCGCCACCCATCGGGCAGGCTGCGGTACGGCGCACGGGCCGCGACGTCACCGTCATCACCTACGGCTCGCTCGTCGACACCGCCTTGGCGGCAGCCGATCTGGCGGACGACCATGATCTGGAGGTCATCGACCTGCGGTCGCTGAACCCGCTCGACTTCGACACCATCGCGGCCTCGATCCGGAAGACCGGACGCGCGGTGGTCATGCACGAGGGGCCGCGCACCCTGGGGTTCGGCGCCGAACTGGCCGCCAGGATCTCCGAAGAACTCTTCTATGACCTGGAGGCACCCGTGTTGCGCGCCACCGGATTTGACACGCCCTATCCGCCGGCCCGGCTGGAGAAACTGTGGCTGCCCGGTGTCGACCGGCTGCTGGATTGCGTGCACAAGGCGATGAGTCAGCCATGACCGCAACACACGATTTCCTGGTCCCCGACCTGGGTGAAGGGCTGGAAGACGCGACCATCACGTCCTGGGCGGTGGCGGTGGGGGACACCGTCGAACTCAATCAGGTGTTGTGCACCGTCGAGACCAACAAGGCGGCCGTGGAGATACCCAGTCCGTATGCCGGTGTGGTGACCGAACTCGGTGGGGCAGAGGGGCAGACGCTCGCGGTGGGCGCCGTGCTGGTCCGCATCGCCACCGACGCGTCGGCGGCGGCTGCATCCGAGCCGACCGTCGACGAGCCGGCGACCGATGACCCGAAAGAGCAGGCGCCGCAACGCAAACCCGTGCTGGTCGGGTACGGCGCGGATGCTGATCTCGACACCACCCGCCGCCGGCCCCGGGCCAAACCGCGGGTGCGCAAGCTGGCGGCAGACCTGCACGTTGACCTGACCGGAGTGGCGCCGTCGGGCCCGAACGGCATCGTCACGCGCCAGGACGTGCTGGCCTCGGCGCACCAGACCGCCGACGCCGACCTGATTCCCGTCGGCGGCGTGCAGGCCGAGATGGCGCGCCGGATGGCGGTGTCACGCAAGGAGATACCGGATGCACATGCATCGGTTCAGGTGGACTGCGCCGAGTTGCTCCGGGTTCGCGACACCCTCGCCGGTGCCGATGCCACCGTCACACCGTTCGTGCTGACGCTGCGGCTGCTGACCATCGCGTTGCGGCACCACCGTGAGTTCAACGCCACCTGGGTGCCGGCCGAACACGGCGCGAGCGTTCATCTCCACGAATCGGTGCACCTGGGCATCGGCGTCGCGACATCACGTGGACTGCTGGTGCCGGTGGTCCGGGACGCCGAACGCCTCTCGACGCGGGAACTGGCCTGGGCAGTGGACGGGCTGATCCGCTCCGCGCGCGACGGCACGCTGAAACCCGTTGAACTGCATGGCTCGACGTTCACCGTGTCGAACTTCGGGGCGCTGGGCCTGGACGAGGGCGTACCCGTCATCAACTATCCGGAGGCGGCGATCCTCGGGATGGGCACGCTCAAACCCCGTGCTGTCGTGCGTGACGGTGCGGTGGTGGCGCGGCCGACCATGACGCTCACCTGTGCCTTCGACCACCGGATCGCCGACGGCGCGGGGGCGGCCGCGTTCCTCGGTGAACTGCGGGCCCTCATCGAGGCGCCCGAACTGGCGCTCCTCGACGCCTGATCACCGCTGCTTGGCAGCAGCCAAGCGAGCGGCGAATTCCGGTGACTCGATCGACGCCGCCTGCGGGACGATCTCGATGTCGACGGCCTTCGCGTGCTGCTCGTGGTCCAGCACGCCGGGGTGGTCCGTCGCGCGCATCGACGCCTTGGTCGCCAACACCACCTCGCGGGGCGCCGAGGCCGGACCGGCGGCCAGGGCCAATGCCGCGGCGACGGGGTCGTCGGCGACCTCAAGCGCCAGGCCGTGCCGCACGGCGGCGTCGGCGTCGAACTTCATGCCGAACAGCAGCGCCGCCCGCGCGGCCTGGGGGCCGATGGCCCGCTGCAGCATCCAGGTCGCGCCGCCGCCCGGGTGAATCCCGAGTTTCTGGAACCGTGGGTCGAAGACCGCCCCGGGTCCGGCGATCCGGACGTCGGCGGCGAGAGCGAGGTTGAGCCCGGCTCCGACGGCCGGGCCGTTCACCGCGGCGATCGTCGGCAGCGTGCAGTCGGCCACCGCGAGGAAGCCGTCGTAGATGACCCGCAGGCCGTTGACAGTGGCGGCGCCCAACGCGGTGAGGTCGGCGCCCGCGCAGAACGCCTTGCCGGCGCCCGTCACCACCACGGCGTGCACACCGTGATCGGCCTCGGCGGCGGTGATGGCGGCGCGCAGGCCGGCGGACATCTCCGCGGTCACCGCGTTGCGGCGGTCGGGATCGTTGACCGTGATGAGTGCGACGCGGTCGATGACCTGCGTCAGTACGAGATCGGACACAACCTCAGCCTATGGCCTGTGTTTCGACTCACGTGAGTCAAAACCTTTACCCGAGGTCGTATCTGCGAAACAACTGTGTGATTCCTTTGGCTAGGCATGTTGAGAGGCGTTCGGAGTTCATGTTGAAGCGTTTTGCTGTGGTTGCTGCTGTGGGCATGTTGCTCCCGTTCGGGGCAGCGACCGCTGCGTTCGCCGACCCCGCGCCCGCCGGTGACGAGGGACCGCCGCCGGACACCGGTCTCGTGGCGTCGGAAGAGCCGGCGACCGTTACGGCCCCCGACGGCTGGGTCCTCACCGTGGTGGCCAAGAACGAGACCGAGCTCCCGGTCGCACCGCTCACGACCGCGGTCAGCTCGCGTGAATACCTGGTGGGCGGCACGTTCACCGGGACCGTGACCGGCAAGGGCAAGACCACCCTCAACGGCGGCACGCTGGAGGCCGGCTACCAGATCGGCTGCGGTATCGAGCTGGGCCAGGTGCGTCTGGTCGGCTCCATCGGTATCGCCACCTCGGGTTCGACGCTGGCCGGTCTCCTGCCCACGGGCGTCAGCGTGCCGATATCGGGCACCGTGGAAATCCACCCGAAGCCGGGCACCGTGACCCAGGTCCCCGTCGACAAGAAGTCGTTCAAGGCCGCGCCGGTGCGCATCACGCTCAAGGACACGCACGTCAAGGTCGACGGCTGCGTCGGCCAATCGTTCCTGAGGTCGTACGCGGTGCTGACGAGCTCCACCTCCGATACCGACGACATCGTCGCCTACTACGGCGTCACGAAGTCCGTCTGATCGCACCTCGCGCCGTTTCGGCGCGCAGAGCACCCCCGACCGGGCACAATGCCCGGGGCCCGTAGAAGGGGGAGCATGAGCGACGACGCCGAATCGCCGGCGATGCGGCAGCGCGTCGAGGACCGCTACCGGCAGTTGGCCGAGATGCGTCAGCTGCGGCCCATCGTCGCCGTCGTGAATCGCTTCAACGAGATCGACGGCGGCACGCTGGGCACCGTGGTGTCGGTCCAGCTGTTCACCACGGTGATCCCGCTGGCGATCATCGGGTTCAGCTATCTCACCGGCTTCGCCGACAGCGCCAGCCCCGGCGTCGTGGTGAGCCGGCAGCTCGGTCTGGCGTCGCCGCTGACCGACCATGTCCGAGCCGCCTTCGGCCGCGCCTCTGGTCTGCGGTCCAACTGGACGTTCTTCGGCGTCGCCAGCTTCCTGGTGTGGGGCATCCCGATGTCGATGACCATCGCCGGCATCTTTGCCAGGGCCTGGCGCCGCGAACCGTTCGGCTGGGGCGGCAAGCTGTGGCGCGGCGTGACGTGGTTCGTCCTGTACCTGACGATGATCGGGGTGCGCGAACGGATCGCGTTCGGTGCCGAGCACCACGGGTGGAGCCAGGTCCTGCTCTTCGCGGTGTCGCTGATCCCGGTCTGGATCTTCTGGACGATCACACCCGCGCTCCTGGTGCGCGACGGCGGTCGGGCCTGGCGCGCGCTGCTGCTCGCAGGGTTGGCGGGCGTCGTCATCGAGGGCACGATCCTGCCGCTGGCGGCCCGGATGATCTTCCCGCCGCTGCTGCGCGGGTGGGACGACTTCGGGCCCATCGGTGTGGCGATGGCGCTGCTCACGTGGTGCGGAATCAGCGGCGCCGGCTGGGTCGTCACGGCGTGCGTCGGTGCGGTGCTGTGGGAGCGGACGGCGCCGTCGCGGACGGTCATCGAGGCCGAGTCGGATGAGCGCCCCCGACAGGATTCGAACCTGCAACCTACGGAGTAGAAATCCGCTGCGCTATCCGTTGCGCCACGGGGGCAATGCGGAGGAAGTCTATCCCGACGCCTCCGCGCAGTGGCCATGGCAACAGCCGGATTGCCCGCGCTGTGTCCGGCGGCGGACTAGCGTTAGGGTCCAGCGCTGGGCAACGACGGAGGAGAGCGACAGCCATGAGCGACGTGCCGGACTTTGACACGGCCGGGTTGCCCGAAGAGTTGAGTGCGGTTGATCAGTTGATGCATCGCGGGGAGGCCAATCCCCGCACGCGGTCCGGCATCATGGGCGTCGAACTGCTGGACGTCACGCCGGACTGGGAGCGGTACCGCGCGCGGTTCGAGCAGGCGTCCCGCAAGGCCATCCGCCTGCGGCAGAAGGTCGTGATGCCGAGCCTGCCGACGGCGGCGGCGCGCTGGGTCGTCGATCCCGACTTCAATCTGGATTTTCACGTGCGCCGCGTGCGTGCCCCGGGCGCGGGCACGCTGCGCGAGGTCTTCGATTTCGCCGAGCTGGCGCTGCAGTCGCCGCTCGACATCTCCCGTCCGCTGTGGACGGCCACGTTGGTCGAAGGGCTGCCGGGCGGTGGTGCCGCCAACATCGTGCACATGAGCCACGCCGTCACCGACGGTGTCGGCAGCATGGAGATGTTCGCGAACCTCTACGACCTCGAGCGGGATCCCGCGCCGCGGCCATCGGCGCCGTTGCCGATCCCTGAAGATCTGTCGCCGAACGACCTTGCGCGCCAAGGCATCAACGCGTTGCCGAAGGGCATCGCCAACAACGTGCTCGATGTGACCCGCGGCGCGGCGGGGCTGCTCGGGCGCATGGTGCGGGATCCGGCCGACGCGGTCGGCGGGGTGGTCGACTACGTCCGCTCGAGCCGGCGGGTCATGACGCCCGCGGCGCCGCCGTCGCCGGTGCTGCGGCGCCGTGGTCTGGCGTCGCGCAGCGAGGCGATCGACATCAAGTTCAGCGATCTGCACAAGGCCTCCAAGGCCGCCGAGGGCTCCATCAACGATGCGTACCTCGCCGCGCTGTGCGGCGCGCTGCGCCGCTACCACGAGGCCAAGGGCATCCCGGTGGCGTCGCTTCCCATGGCGGTGCCGGTGAACGTGCGCTCCGACTCGGACCCCGCTGGTGGCAACAGATTTGCCGGCGTGAACATCGCCGCCCCCATCGGCGTCGTCGACCCGCGCAAGCGCATTCAGAAGGTGCGCGCGCAGATGACCCGCAAGCGCGAGGAGCGCGCCATCGAGGTCGTGGGCGTCGTCGCGCCGCTGCTGAACCTGGTGCCGGATCCGCTGCTGGAATCCATGGCCGGTTCGGTGGTCAATTCCGATGTGCAGGCCAGCAACGTGCCCGGTCCTCCGGTCGACACGTACATCGCGGGCGCAAAAGTGTTGCGGCACTACGGAATCGGTCCGCTGCCCGGCGTCGCGATGATGGCGGTGCTCATCTCCCGCAGCGGCTGGGTCACCATCAGCACCCGCTACGATCGGGCATCCATCAATGATCCCGAGCTGTGGGCCCGCTGCCTGCTCGACGGATTCAACGAGGTGCTGGCCCTCGGCGGGGACGGCCGAGCCATTCCGGCGTCGTTCGAGTTGTCAGACGAACAGGCCGAGTCGGCAGTGAACGGGGGTGCCGCACAATGAGTTCGGACGACGACTACGCGGGCGAGTTCCGCAACGCCCGGCTGCCGGGCTCGGTGGCGGAGATTCTGGCCAGCCCCGAAGGGCCGGAGGTCGGCGCGTTCTTCGACATGGACGGCACCCTGGTGGCCGGGTTCACCGGCGTGATCATGACGCAGGACCGGTTGCGCCGCCGCCAGATGGGCGTCGGTGAATTCATCGGCATGGTGCAGGCCGCCGTGAACCACCAACTGGGCCGCGCCGAGTTCGAGGACCTGATCGGCCGGGGCGCGCGGATGCTGAACGGCAATTCGCTCAGCGACCTCGACGAGTTGGGCGAGCGGTTGTTCATCCAGCACATCAAGAAGCGGATTTATCCCGAGATGCGCGAACTCGTCCGCGCGCACCAGGCGCGCGGGCACACCGTCGTGCTGAGCTCGTCGGCGCTGACGGTCCAGGTGGAACCGGTGGCGAACTTCCTCGGCATCAAGAACGTGCTGTGCAACAAATTCGAGACGGACGAGAACGGCCTCATCACCGGTGAGGTGGTCACGCCGGTGCTGTGGGGGCCCGGAAAGGCCAACGCCGCACAGCATTTCGCGGCGAACAACGGTGTCGACCTGGCGAAGAGTTACTTCTACGCCGACGGTGACGAAGACGTCGCCCTGATGTACCTGGTCGGTAATCCGCGGCCCACCAACCCGGCGGCCAAGCTCGAATCGGTTGCCGCCAAACGTGGTTGGCCGGTGCTGAAGTTCTCCAGCCGCAGCGGCAGCAGCCCCATCGCGCAGCTGCGGACCTTTGCCGGCATCGCCTCGCTGGCACCGGTCGCCGCCGGCGCCCTGGGGCTCGGTCTGTTGACCGGCAACCGGCGCACGGGCGTCAACTTCTTCACGTCGGCGTGGAGCAAGGCGCTGATGGCGACGCTCGGCATCGACCTCAACGTGCTCGGCGCGGAGAACCTGCGGGCGCAACGGCCCGCGGTGTTCATCTTCAACCACCGCAACCAGGCCGACCCGATGATCGCCGGCGCGCTGGTGAGCGACAACTTCACCTCGGTGGGCAAAAAGGAGCTCGAGAGCAACCCGATCATGGGCACCATCGGCAAGGTGATGGACGCCGCGTTCATCGACCGCGATGATCCCGCCTCGGCCATCGAGAGCCTGCACAAGATGGAAGAGCTTGCCCGTAAAGGCCTTTCGATCCTGATCGCACCCGAGGGCACCCGCCTGGACACCACCGAGGTCGGCGAGTTCAAGAAGGGGCCGTTCCGGATGGCCATGGCCGCCGGTATCCCCGTCGTGCCGATCGTGATCCGCAACGCGGAGGTGATCGCCGCGCGCGATTCGTCGACCTTCCACGCGGGCAAGGTCGACGTCGTCGTCTACCCGCCGATCTCGGTCGAGGACTGGACGCTCGACGATCTGTCGGAGCGCATCGCGGAAGTGCGTCAGCTCTATCTCGACACCCTCCGAAAATGGCCGCACGACAGCGTGCCCGACAACCCGCTGTACCACCGGTCGGCGGCACCGGCCGAACCCGGGGACGCGCCCGACGGCAGCGGCGATGCGCCGCGCAGCGCCAAGGGCCGACGGTGAAGCACACCGCTGACGACCTCGCCAGCTTCGACCCGACGGACGACGCGCTGGTGCTGACCGCGGTCGGCTCCGCGGCCGAGTGGGACCTGCTCAACGACTGGCTGGCCCATCAACGCAAGCAGCATCCGGATACCCGCCTCGAGGTGCTCCGGCTGCCGACCGAGGGCGAGCCGTCGCCCGGCACGCTGGCCCGGCTGGTGGAACTGCTCGGCGCCGACGAAAGCCGTTCGGTGGTTCCCGTTCGAGTGTTCTGGGTGCCCGCCGGTCTGCCGACGCGCTCCAAGATCGTCTCGCTGATCTCCGGCCGCGACCGGTACCGGCCGCCGGAGCTGCTGCAGCGCCGCATCCTGCGCAAGGACCCGCTGCGGGCCCGGGTGGTGGCCGGTGAGCCCGCCACGGTGGGCCAGCTGCGGCAGCAGTGGAAAGACACCACGACCGCCGAAAACCCAAGGGAATTCGCGCGATTCGTGCTGCGCCGCGCACAGCTCGCCATCGAGCGGGTGGAGTTGCGGCTGCTCGGGCCCGAATACAAGTCACCCCGGCTGGTCAAGCCCGAGGTGCTGGCATCGGCCCGGTTCCGGGAGGGCCTGGAGAAGATCCCGGGCGCGACGGTCGAGAAGGCCGGCGAGATGCTCGACGAGCTGTCGACGGGCTGGAGCCGGTTCTCCGTCGACTTCATCCCCAAGATCGGGCGCGCGATCTTCAGCCGGGGTTTCGACCCCAACGTGGACTACGACCGCGAGCAGGTCGAGTCGATGCGGCACGCGCTGGAGCTGCACCCCGCCGTGCTGCTGTTCTCGCACCGGTCGTACCTCGACGGCGTGATCGTCCCGGTGGCGATGCAGGAGAACCGCCTGCCGCCGGTGCACACCTTCGCCGGCATCAACCTGGCGTTCGGTCTGATGGGGCCGATCTTCCGGCACTCCGGCGTCATCTTCATCCGGCGCAACATCGCCGGCGACCCGTTGTACAAGTACGTCCTCAAGGAGTACGTCGGGTACATCGTGGAGAAGCGCTTCAATCTCAACTGGTCCATCGAAGGCACGCGCTCCCGGACCGGAAAGATGTTGCCGCCCAAGCTCGGTCTGCTGGCGTACGTCGCCGACGCCTACCTCGACGGCCGCAGCGAGGACATCCTGCTGCAGCCCGTCTCCATCAGTTTCGACCAGTTGCACGAGACGGCCGAGTACGCCGCGTACGCCCGCGGCGGTGAGAAGACCCCCGAAGGCCTGAGCTGGCTGTACCACTACATCAAGGCACAGGGCGACCGGAACTTCGGCAAGATCTATGTGCGGTTCCCCAAAGCGGTGTCGATGCGGGAACAGCTGGGGCCTCCGGACGGTCCGGTGGCCACCGATCCCGCGCTCAAACGCCTTGCGCTGCAGAAGATGGCTTTCGAGGTGGCGTGGCGCATCCTGCGGGCCACGCCCATCAATGCCACGGCTCTGGTGTCGGCACTGCTGCTGACCACCCGCGGGCTGGCGCTGACGCTCGACCAGTTGCACCACACCCTGCAGGATGCGCTGGATTACCTTGAGCGCAAGAAGATTCCGATGACCAACTCGGTTCTGCGGCTCCGCACCCCCGAGGGGGTCCGGGCCACGCTCGACGCCATGTCCGGCGGGCATCCGGTGACCGCGGTGGACAGCGGCCGCCAGCCGGTCTGGTTCATCGCGCCGGAGAACGAGCACGAGGCGGCGTTCTACCGCAACACGACCATCGACGCGTTCCTGGAGACCGCCATCGTCGAGCTGGCCATGGCACACGCCGCCAAGGCGGAGTCCGATCCGGTCGGGGCGTTCTGGGCCCAGGTGATGCGGCTGCGCGACCTGCTCAAGTTCGAGTTCTACTTCGCCGACTCGGCGTCGTTCCGCGAGCACATCCTGGAAGAGATGTCGTGGCAGGACAACTGTGAGCAGCAGCTGGCCGAGGGCGGCGAGGCCATCTACGCGATGCTGCGGGCCAAACGGCCGATCATCGCCGGGGCCATGCTGCGGCCGTTCCTGGAGGCCTACGAACTGGTCGCCGACGTGTTGCGTGGCACGCCGCCCGACATCAGTGAGAAGGACCTGACCAAGAGGGCGCTCGGCGTCGGCCGGCAGTACGTCGCGCAGGGCCGGATTCGCAGCAACGAGTCGGTGTCGGCGCTGCTGTTCACGACGGCGCGGCAGGTGGTGGCCGACCAGAAGCTGCTGGAGGCGGCACCCGACCTGGAGGAGCGGCGCACCGCATTCCTGGCCGAGCTGCGGGCGATCCTGGCGGACATGGCGACCGTCGACTCGATCGGCTGGATCAAGTTCGACGTCCGCGAGTTGCAGCGGCGCAAGTCCAAGAAGGCGATCGAGGCGGAGTGACCCGGGCCGGGTGAGTCCCACCCCGGGTTATCCACAGTTCGCGATTCATCCACAACCGGCGCCGCCCCGAGGGCGGCGCCGGTTCTTTTGTCGGTGCCTGACGGGTCAATGGACGCACAGGCCGGCGAGAACGCCGGCAACACCGAAATGGATGGATGGAGAAGCACATGTTCGAGACACCCTTCACCGTGGTCGGCAACGTGATCACCGACGTCGTCGCGCGTCGGGCCGGGGAGAGCAACCTCGCGACGTTCCGGATGGCGAGCAATTCGCGGAAGAAGACCGACGACGGCTGGGAGCCGGGCAACTCGCTGTACGTCACGGTCAACTGCTGGGGCCGGCTGGCCGACGGGGTGGCGGGCCGGTTGTTCAAAGGCGACCCGGTGGTGGTCGTCGGCTACATCTTCACCAACGAGTACCTGGACAAGGAGGGCAACCGCCGGTCATCGATGGAGGTGAGGGCGACATCCGTCGGTGCGGACATGGCGCGTTGCCAGGTCAAGATCGATCCCCGGCGGCCCAGCCCCATCGAATTGGAGCAGCCCCAGGTGGCCTCGGAGCCGCCCGAGACCGAGAACTCGGACGCGCTGGTGCTGTCGGCGTAGGGCAAATGTCGGGGCGCCCCACGCGGCGGGCGCCCCGACCGCGCCATCGGGCGATTTGGCGGCTTGCCTAGGATGGGCAGCGAGTTTTCGCGGGACCGCGCCAGATCCAGGAGCCGGGGCTCGCGCTACGAGAACGCTACGACGAACAGCCAACGAAAGGCATGACGACGGCATGGCCGAATTCATCTACACGATGCGCAAGGTCCGTAAGGCGCACGGCGACAAGGTCATCCTCGACGACGTCACCCTGAACTTCCTGCCCGGCGCGAAGATCGGTGTCGTCGGCCCCAACGGCGCCGGTAAGTCCAGCGTCCTGAAGATCATGGCGGGCATCGACAAGGCCAACAACGGCGACGCCTTCCTGGCGCCCGGCGCCAGCGTCGGCATCCTCATGCAGGAGCCCGAACTCGACGAGACCAAGACCGTCCGCGAGAACGTCGAGGCGGGCGTGGCGGTCAAGGCCAAGCTCAACCGGTACAACGAGGTCGCCGAGCTGATGGCCACCGACTACACCGACGAGCTCATGGAAGAGATGGGCAAGCTCCAGGAGGAGCTCGACGCCGCCGACGCCTGGGACATCGACTCCCAGCTCGAGCAGGCCATGGACGCGCTGCGCTGCCCGCCGCCGGACGAGCCCGTCACCCACCTGTCCGGTGGTGAGCGCCGCCGCGTCGCGCTCTGCAAGCTGCTGCTGAGCAAGCCCGACCTGCTGCTGCTCGACGAGCCCACCAACCACCTCGACGCCGAGAGCGTGAACTGGCTCGAACAGCACCTCGCCGACTACAAGGGCGCGATCCTCGCCGTCACCCACGACCGGTACTTCCTGGACAACGTCGCCGAGTGGATCCTCGAGCTCGACCGCGGCCGCGCCTACCCGTACGAGGGCAACTACTCCACGTACCTGGAGAAGAAGGCCGAGCGTCTCGAGGTGCAGGGCAAGAAGGACCAGAAGCTGCAGAAGCGGCTGAAGGACGAGCTGGCCTGGGTGCGTTCCGGTGCCAAGGCCCGTCAGGCCAAGAACAAGGCCCGCCTCGGACGCTACGAGGAGATGGTCGCAGAGGCCGAGAAGACGCGGAAGCTCGACTTCGAGGAAATCCAGATTCCGACGCCGCCGCGCCTGGGCAACGTCGTGGTGGAGGTCGACAACCTGAAGAAGGGTTTCGACGACCGCGTCCTGATCGAGAACCTGTCCTTCACCCTGCCGCGTAACGGCATCGTCGGTGTCATCGGCCCGAACGGTGTGGGTAAGTCGACGCTGTTCAAGACGATCGTCGGTCTGGAGCAGCCGGACGGCGGCACCGTGAAGGTCGGCGAGACGGTCAAGCTTTCGTACGTCGACCAGAGCCGCGCGGGCATCGACCCGAAGAAGACGGTCTGGGAGGTCGTCTCCGACAAGCTCGACTACATCGAGGTCGGCCAGAACGAGATCCCGTCGCGGGCCTATGTGTCGGCGTTCGGCTTCAAGGGACCCGATCAGCAGAAGCCGGCCGGCGTGCTTTCCGGTGGTGAGCGCAACCGGTTGAACCTGGCGCTGACCCTCAAAGAGGGCGGCAACCTGATCCTGCTCGACGAGCCGACCAACGACCTGGACGTGGAGACCCTGTCTTCGCTGGAGAACGCTCTCGAGCAGTTCCCCGGTTGCGCCGTGGTCATCAGCCACGACCGCTGGTTCCTCGACCGCACCTGCACCCACATCCTCGCGTGGGAAGGTGACGACGAGGACGAGGCCAAATGGTTCTGGTTCGAGGGCAACTTCGGTGCCTATGAAGAGAACAAAGTGGAACGACTTGGAATCGAAGCGGCGCGTCCGCACAGAGTGACCCACCGCAAGCTGACTCGCGACTAACGTCGCACGTACGTGCCGATTGGGGCACGACGGCGCGACGTCAGGAGCAAGTCGGATGACGGAAAATCGGGGCGGACTCAGCTGTACGACGCAGTCCGCCGGCGCGGATGGCAACGCTGGTCTCGCACGGGCGTATCTGCTGACCTACCGCGGCCCCAACGACGGCTCACCGGCCGACGGTGGGGTCACCGCCCCGATCGACATGGCATTGGCGACGCGGGTGTCTCCGGAGTTGCTGGCCGCGCATTACCGGCTCGGCCGCCGCCGGTCCATGGGGGAGACGCTGGTCGCGATCTACCCCGCCGACGAGCCCGGTCGCTTCGGCCCGGCCCTGCAGATCGTGACCGACCACAGCGCGCTGCTGATGGACTCGGTCATGGTGCTGCTGCACCGCATCGGCGTCGCCTACACCGCGATCATGAGCCCCGAATTCCGGGTGCGGCGTGATTCGACGGGCGAGGTCATCGCGATGGGCCCGGCTGGTGATCCCAGCGCACCGGCCGACGGCATCGACGAGACGTGGATTCACGTCCAGTTGGCGACCATGGGTGACGGCCAAGCCGTCGCCGATGCGGCGGCAGTGCTGCCGCATGCCCTGACCGACACCCGTGCGGTGGAGCTCGATACGCCGGCGATGAACGCCGCGCTCGTCGGACTGGCCAACGCGCTCGACGCCGACCACAACGGCCGCTTCCCGGGCTACGACCGCCGCGACGTGGCGGCGCTGCTGCGCTGGCTGGCCGACGGCCACTTCGTCCTGCTGGGCTACCAGCAGTGCACCGTGGAGAACGGGCAGGCCCAGGTGGACCCGGCGACCCGGCTGGGCGTCGCCAAGCTGCGCACCGACGTGCTGCCCCCACTGGCCGGCGACGACGAACTGCTGGCGGTCGCGCAGGCCACCATGCCCAGCTACCTGCGCTACGGCGCCTACCCGTACATCGTGGTGGTCCGCGAGAGCGCGGGACCCAACGGGCCTGCCCGTGAGCACCGCTTCATCGGGCAGTTCACGGTCACCGCGGGCAACGCGAATGTGCTCGAGATCCCGCTGATCTCGCGCCGCGTCAACGAGGCGCTGGCGCTGTCGCAGGGGGACCCGAGCCGGCCCGGCCAGCTGATGCTCGACATCATCCAGACCATCCCGCGGTCCGAGCTGTTCTCCCTGAACGCGCGTGACCTCGTCGCGATGGGGAAGTCCGTCATCGACCTGGGTTCGCGCCGGCGGGCGTTGCTGTTCTTGCGTGCAGACAAGCTGTCCCACTTCGTGTCGTGCCTGGTGTATCTGCCGCGCGACCGGTACACGACCGATGTCCGGCTGGCCATGCAGGACATCCTGGTCCGCGAGCTCGGCGGCGAGAGCATCGAGTACACCGCCCGGGTCAGTGAGTCACCCTGGGCCGTCGTGCATTTCACGGTCCGGTTGGGCGAGACGGCCAGCCCGGGGAGTGTCGACACCTCGGTGGCCAACGAAACCCGGATTCAAGGTCTGCTGACCGAGGCCGCCCGTACCTGGGGCGACCGGTTGATCGGCGCCGTCACTCCAGGAACCATCACCCGCGCGGAGGCCGAGCACTACGCCGTGGCATTCCCCGAGGTGTACAAGCAGGCGTTCACGCCGACCGGTGCCATCGAGGGCATCAGCATCATCGATCAGTTGCAGGACGACAGCGTCAAACTGGTGCTGGACTATCCCGAAGCCGGGCCCGACGATGACGGCACCGCCCAACTCACCTGGTATCTGGCCGGCCGGTCGGCCTCGCTGAGTGAGCTGCTGCCGATGCTGCAGTCCATGGGCGTGGTCGTGCTGGAAGAGCAGCCGTTCAACGTCGTGCGCGCCGACGGCATGCCGGTGTGGATCTACCAGTTCAAGATTTCCCGGCACCACTCCACCGTCGACGCCCCCGAGGCCGAACGCGAAGCGATCGCCACCCGGTTCGCCGACGCGGTCACCGCCATCTGGCAGGGCAAGGTCGAGATCGACCGGTTCAACGAGCTGGTACTCGGCGCCGGGCTGACCTGGCAGCAGGTGACGATCCTGCGGGCCTACGCGAAGTACCTGCGGCAGGCCGGTTTTCCCTACAGCCAGTACCACATCGAGACGGTGCTGAGGGACAACCCGCGTACGGCGAAGTCGCTCGTCGAATTGTTCGAGGCGGTGTTCGACCCAGCCGGGGGTGACGCCGTCGACCGCGCTCAGACCGCCGCGGCTGCTGTCGCCGCCGACATCGACGCCCTGGTGAGCCTCGACACCGACCGGGTGCTGCGGGCGTTCGCGGCGCTGGTGCAGGCCACACTGCGCACCAACTACTACGTCACCGCCGAGGGGTCGGCGCGGCAGCGAAATGCCTTGTCGTTCAAGCTCAATCCGCAGCTCATCGACGAGTTGCCCCTGCCCAGGCCGAAATACGAGATCTTCGTGTACTCGCCGCGGGTTGAAGGCGTGCACCTGCGGTTCGGCAACGTGGCCCGCGGTGGCCTGCGCTGGTCGGACCGGCGGGAGGACTTCCGCACCGAAATCCTGGGCCTGGTGAAAGCACAGGCGGTGAAGAACGCCGTCATCGTCCCCGTCGGTGCCAAGGGCGGCTTCGTGCTCAAGTCGCCGCCGGCTCTCACCGGCGACCCCGCCACCGATCGCGACGCGCTGCGCAATGAGGGCGTCGCCTGCTACCGGCTGTTCATCGCCGGCCTGCTCGATGTCACCGACAACGTCGAGACCGCCACCGGCGCCATCGTCCCGCCGGCCCAGGTGGTGCGCCGCGACGGCGACGACGCCTACCTCGTCGTCGCCGCCGACAAGGGCACCGCGACGTTCTCCGACATCGCCAACGACGTCGCCAAGTCGTACGGCTTCTGGCTCGGTGATGCGTTCGCCTCGGGCGGCTCGGTCGGCTACGACCACAAGGCCATGGGCATCACGGCCAAAGGCGCCTGGGAGTCGGTCAAGCGGCACTTCCGCGAGATGGGGCACGACACCCAGACCCAGGACTTCACCGTCGTCGGCGTCGGCGACATGAGCGGCGACGTGTTCGGCAACGGCATGTTGCTGTCCAAGCACATTCGGGTCGTGGCGGCCTTCGACCACCGGCACATCTTCCTGGATCCGAATCCTGATTCGGCCAGGTCGTGGGTCGAACGCGATCGCATGTTCAAGCTGCCGCGGTCCAGCTGGGACGACTACGACAAGTCGCTCATCAGCGAGGGCGGTGGCGTCTACAGTCGCGAGCAGAAGTCCATCCCGATCAGTCCCCAGGTGCGCGAGGTGCTCGGCCTGGCTGCCGACGTCACCGAGCTCACGCCGCCGGCGCTGATGAAGTCGATCCTGCTGGCGCCCGTCGACCTGTTCTGGAACGGTGGCATCGGCACCTACATCAAGGCCGAGACCGAGTCGGACGCCGACGTCGGCGATCGCGCCAACGACTCCATCCGGGTCAACGGAAACCAGGTGCGCGCCAAGGTGGTTGGCGAGGGCGGCAACCTTGGCGTGACGCAGCGCGGCCGCATCGAATTCGATCTTGCCGGCGGCCACATCAACACCGATGCGATGGACAACTCGGCGGGTGTGGACTGCTCGGACCACGAGGTCAACATCAAGATTCTGGTCGACGCCCTGGTCACCGCGGGCAAGGTCGCGGCGGCCGAGCGCACAAACCTGCTGATGTCGATGACCGACGAGGTCGGCCGTCTGGTGCTCGCCGACAACATGTCGCAGAACGACCTGATGGGCACCAGCCGCGCCAACGCCGCCAGCCTGTTGCCGGTGCACGCCAGCCAGATTCGCGACCTGTCCCTCGAGCGGGGCCTCAACCGGGAGCTGGAGGCGCTGCCGTCGGACAAGGAGATCCGCCGCCGGATGGAGACCGGCCTGGGGCTGACCTCACCGGAGCTGGCCACCCTCATGGCGCACGTGAAGTTGGCGCTCAAAGAGGACGTGCTGGCCAGCGACCTGCCCGACCAGGAGGTGTTCGCGGGACGGCTGCCGGACTACTTCCCGGAGGAACTGCGCGACCGGTTCGGGGCGGACATCCGGTCGCATCAGCTGCGCCGGGAGATCATCACGACGATGCTCGTGAACGACCTCGTCGACACGGCCGGCATCACCTACGCCTACCGCGTCGCCGAAGACGTCGGTGTAGGGCCGGTCGACGCCGTCCGTAGCTATGTCGCGGTCGACAAGATCTTCCGGGTCGGCGAGGTCTGGCGGAACATCCGGGCGGCCGGCCTGGCCGGCGTTCCGGTGGACGTCACCGACCGCATGACCCTCGACCTGCGGCGGCTGATCGACCGGGCCGGCCGCTGGCTGCTGAACTACCGGCCCCAGCCGCTCGCGGTGGGCGCCGAGGCCAACCGGTTCGCCGCGAAGGTCGCTGCGCTCACCCCGCAGATGGCGCAGTGGCTGCGTGGCGACGACAAGGCCATCGCGGAGACCGACGCCGCCCAGTTCCTCGCGGCCGGCGTGTCGCAGGAGCTGGCCTACATGGTGGCCACAGGGCTCTACCAGTACAGCCTGCTGGACGTCATCGACATCGCCGACATCGCCGAGCGCGACCCCGCCGAGGTGGCCGACACGTACTTCGCGTTGACGGACCACCTGGGCATCGACAACCTGCTCACCGCGGTGTCCGAGCTGAGCCGCAACGATCGCTGGCATTCGTTGGCGCGCCTGGCCATTCGCGATGACATCTACGGATCGATCCGGGCGCTGTGCATCGACGTGATGGCGGTCGGCGAGCCCGACGAGACCGGCGAACAGAAGATTCACGAGTGGGCGTCGACCAACAGCTCCCGGGTCACCCGGGCCCGCCGGACGTTGACCGAGATCCTGGGCGACGAGGTACGTGACCTGGCAACCCTGTCGGTGGCCGCGCGGCAGCTGCGGAGCATGACCACGAGAACGACGGGAACCGGCAATCAGGGATGATGGGCGGGTGACTGAACGCTTCACGACGCCGGTGCCGGTGCGCTGGTCGGACATCGACATGTACCAGCATGTGAACCACGCCACCATGGTGACCATCCTCGAAGAGGCGCGGGTTCCGTTCCTCACCGAGCCGTTCGCCGAGGACGTCGCCACCACCGGCCTGTTGATCGCCGAAGTCAACGTGAAGTACAAGGACCAACTGCGCCTTGTGGATTCGCCGCTGCAGGTGACCATCTGGACCAACCGGCTGCGGGCCTGCGACTTCACGCTGGGGTATGAGGTGCGGTCGGCCCAGGCCGATCCGGATTCCAAGCCGGCCGTGATCGGGGAAACCCAGCTGGCCACGTTCAACATCGAGCGGCAGATGCTGGTGCGCATCGCCCCGCACCAGCGGGAGTACCTCCAGCGCTTCGCCCGATGACTGAACGCGGAATCTGGTTGGCCGACGCCGCACAGGCGGAGAACCTGGCGACCTTCGTCGAACGTGTGCTGCGCCTCGACGAGGCTGCGGTCGTGCGGTTGAAGGAACGGAGCGAGGGCGTCATCGTCGCTTGGGCGGCAACGGGTTTCGAGGTGCTCGCCGCGCGCGTGGTGAGCGGTCGGTTGGCTCCGACCGACCTGTGCGCCGGGGCTGACGCGCTGAGTCACGAGCTGCCCGGGTCGGGACGGATCGATCCGGGATTCGCGATGGATTCGGCCTGGCGCGGTGCGCTGCCGCCGGACAACGGTTTCAGCCATCTCGACGACGTGCCGGCGCGCGCCATGATGGAGCTGTCGCAGCGGGGCGCCGACCTGGCCCGCGAACACAGTGGAGCGCAAGGCCCGCCGCCGTCGCTGCTGGATCAGAACGTCATCACCGTCAGTGCCGGCGACGTCGAGGTCGGGATTCCGATGCGCTGCGTATTCGCCTTGACTGCCATGGGTTTCGTGCCTGACCCACTGCCTGACGATGAGGTGGTCCGGGTTCGGGTGCATCCGGCGTGGCTGCGGATCGACGCCCGCTTCGGCTCGGTGTACCGCCGGCGCGGCGGCCCGATTCTGTTGTCGCCCTAGGAATCTGCCGAAGCCGAGAGGCTGCTCGCGTGGCGGATGTGAACTCCACCCGCCACGCGAGCACGAGGGCCGGGAACACTATTGAGTTGTCAAGGTGCAGAACGTATTTAGGCCGCGTTGTCGAGTTTCATGGTGCGGCGGTTGTGGGCGGGGATGGGTTGTCGGTGGGGGTCGACGGTGGCGGGTGGGATGAGCCAGGGGTGTCGGTCGAGGCCCATGACGACGTCCCAGCCGTCGTGGTGGATGTTGGCGTGACACGCCGGGCACAGCAGGCACCCGTTGTCCAGGCTGGTCTCGCCCTGGTGGGTCCAGTGCCGAATATGGTGCGCATGGGTCCGCCCGGCCGGTGCCCCGCATTTGATGCATCCCCCATCGCGTAGGTAGAGGGCTTTGCGTAGATGGGGTGGGAAGAGGCGTTTTTCTCGTCCCATGTCCAGCGGCACCTGCTCGGCATCGACAACGACCGTGGTGACCGCTGTGTCGCAGGTCAGGCGGTCCAGGGTCATGGTGCTGATCGGCCCCATGAACTCCAACTGCGCCAGGTCTGGGGTGTCGGCGGGCACGGTCACCAACAACTGTGTGCGCGGTGCGGACGCGACGTCGCCGCCGCGGGCGGCGATGTCCAGCACCGTCTCCAACGCGTCGGCACGCCGACGGCCGGCACGGCGGGTGTCGGGGGTGCCGTCGGGTTCGGGACGGGGTGCGGAGTGTTCCTCGATGGCGGCCACGAATTTGGCGCCGACTTCGGCGTCGAGGTCGGCGCGTATCTGCCGTCGACCGTCACTGGTCACCACATAGTCCACGGTGTTGACCGACCGGTCCTCCGCCGCGGGTAGGCCACCGGTTTTGGCGGCGTGCCGGTTCCCCAACATCCGGGCCCGCGCCGTGATGTCGGCGGGGGTAGCGCCGGAGAAGAACTGCCCCAACAGGTCGGTGACCTGCGTGAACCTGGCCTCCTCAGCGACTGGTTCGGGTGCGCGGGCGGCAATGTGATTGATGCCCTTCACGATCGCATCGACATGCTCCCCGGAGACCGCCCCATCGCCGGCATGGGCCCCGAGCGTCGGCAGCGACGGCAAAGCCCCGCCGACGCGGACCATCCGCTCGGCCACCGACGGCGCGCACCCCAACGAGATCAGCAGTTCCCGTACCGTCCGCCCCTGGGCGGCGGCCACCCCCAACCGGTCCAGCGCCCCGGTCGCCGTCGCGGCCAGGTGATCAACCACGCCCCGCAGCATCAGCAGCGTCCGCAACACCCCAAGTGCGGCATCCCCGGTGATGCCCTCGGGGATGACCACGTCACGAAGGTGGTCGAGTAGTGGGTTGAGATCCGGTGTGATTCCCATGCCCAATTGTATCGAACAAATGTTCGAACAACAAGGAGTGGAGTGGTCGAATTTCAGGGGATGTATCAGGACATCGGTGACGGTTCTGCATCAGGACATCGGTGACGGTTTCGATGGTCGCGGGCGGCGACTCGGCCGCGCCCGCAGTACATCGCGACTAAGGCGTGAGGCGCTCGCGAGGCCGGCATCGGGAACGTGGTCTGGCGCCGTAGGTGATCGCCAAACTCACTCAGCTCGCGACAAGAGCCTCATGCCAGCGCTGGGTGTCGGTGATCTGAACCAGTGAGGCGACCATGCCGTCGCGGATGGTGATGTCGTGGACGAATGCGGCCGAGTACTGCTTGCCGGTGGCGCGGCTGTGGCCGCGGTAGTAGCCGAACGCGATGACGCGGTCGTCGCCGACGACGACGAATTCGTCTGGCTGCGGCGCGATCTCGAAGTGTGCGGCCGCCCCGCCCCAGACGTTCAGCAACATCTCTTCGGGGCCGTGGACCTCGCCGCCCAAGCCGAACGGCATGCCGTCGCTGACCCGGCCACAGAACTCCGGATGCAGCAATTCGGCGAGGCCTGCGCCGTCATGCGCGGCGAAGGCGGCGTAGAGGCGGGCGGCCGTGTCGATCGATGGGCTGGCCGCTGGTGCGCTCATGGTGAATCTCCCTCGTGACGAAGCCGGCATCTGCTGGTTTTAGAGTGATTGCTCTAAAACAGTATTAGAGCATATTCTCTAATACGTGGGAAGACCGCCGCGGCACTCTGTGGATGACTTCGTGGATGCCGCGACCCGCCTCTTCGCCGAAGGCGGTGTTCGCGCCCTCACGATGAATGCGGTGGCTCGCGAAATCTCCGCCCCCAGCGGGTCCATCTACCACCGGTTTCCCGATCGGGCAGCGCTATTGGCTGCGATGTGGTTCCGCACCACCGGGGACTTCCAACGCGGCTATCTCGACGTCCTGGGTGACCCGGCGACCCCCGCCGGCGCTGTCCGCGCGGCGGTGTGGATCGTCGACTGGTGCCGTGCGCACCTATCGGAAGCTGTTGTTCTGCAAGCCGGTGTGCGCACGTTCGAGCCGGAGGAGTGGCCGGAGACAACCAGAACGGAATTGGCGACCAGGGACGAGAACAGCAAGCGCGACATCGACAAGGCCATTCGGCTGCTGGCGAAGGAAACCGGCCGTCCCGCCGATCAGATTGCGTTTGCATTGCTCGACCTGCCGCTGGCCGCCGTCCGGCGCCACCTGCTCGCGGGCGAAGTGCCACCGAAGCGGACCGGCAAGCTGGTCCGCGACATGGTGGGTCTCGTGTTGGACGTTCCCGTCGACTAGGGTGCCCAGCCGCTCCTCTGGTTCCCGTCGCACGCTCCGTGACATGATGGGCCGTACATTCGGATACTCGGGGGTGGCTGGCGAATGACCCTGCCTGACAGGACATCCTGGCAGTTGGACAACTCGACCGGCGAATTGCTGGTGCACACCACAGTGGTCGGCCGGGCAGCCAAGATGGGGCATCGGCTCACCATCGCTGTGCGTTCATGGCAGGCCACCGTGACGTGGGAAGGCGACCAGCCGGCGTCGCTGGACCTGACGTGTGATGTGCCGTCGCTGCAAGTGCTCCGCGGCGAGGGTGGCGTGACGCCGCTGACGGCACGCGATAAGGCGGCGGTTCAGACGAACACCATGAATTCCTTTGACCCGAAACGCTTTCCGGTGGTGAGTTTCCGCAGCAGCGCCATCGATCCGGTGCAAGGCGGATATCAGATCGCCGGCGCGCTCACCATCCGCGATCGAACAGCCGACCACGTACTCACCCTGGCTGTCGAGGACCACGGTGAGTCGTGGCGGTTGTCGGGGCGGACCGAGGTCCTCCAGACGCAATTCGGCATCACCCCGTACTCGACGCTGATGGGTGCCATGAAAGTTGGCGACGCGGTGGTGGTGTCGTTCGCCGCCGAGGTAGAGAAGGGGTAGAGGACCCGACCTCGGTCAGTCCGGGACGGTCGCGTACGCCCGCACCGGAAAGGTGCCGAATCCTTCGACCCGTGGCGGGACAGCGGTGAAGCGGGCGCCGCGGGCCGGCAGTGCCGCCAGGTTGGTGAGGTGCTCGACAACGTGAATCCCGTTGCCCAGCAATGCGGTATGGATGGGCCGTCGACCTGCTGACTCCGGGCCGGCATCGTCGATGTTGACGGAGTCGATACCGACTAACGCCACGCCGCGCTCTACCAACAGCTCGGTCGCGGCCTCGGTCAGGAACGGTGCGTCGACGGCGTAGGCCTCGGTGCCGAAATGCCGGTCCCATCCGGTGTCGATCAGCACCGCGCAACCGGCCTCGATGTCATCGGGCAGCTCGGAGACATCGACGCCCCGCGCCGCGACGTCGCGACGGTGCACGACGATGGCGGGCAAGTCCACCAGCGTGTTCAAGTCGAGGCCGGACAGGTCCGCACCGTTCTCGTAGCGGTGAAACGGGGAGTCGATGTAGGTGCCCGTGTTGCCGACCATGGTGATCGCGCCGATCGCGAACTCGGTGCCGGGAGCGTAGACCTCCCGCGACGCCTCGCGCGTGAGGTGCGAACTGATCGACGGTGCGGGCAGCCCCGGGTAGGTCACCATCCCGGCACGAATTGTGTGAGACAAATCGACGAGCATGGCGACCCTTTCCCGCGCGGTTGATGACCAACCTTAGCGAGACGGGACAGGCTCCTTGACCGCGGTCGATGGAATCACCCGGTCCAGCAACGGCCCGGCCAGCTTCTCGACCAGATCGAACGAGAAGGGTTGTGCCATGCGGCGATTGATACCCGGCGCGACGCGGTGCATGACGTAGCCCAGCCACGCCTCGGCCCTGACCGGCACTATCGCGAGGTCGTACCTGACCGCGCGCACCACGGCGCGCGCCACGAGGTCGGGGCTCATCGGCGAGAACGGCAGTACGTTGGCGAATGCCTGCAGCTGCCTGGTGAGGCGCTTCACCTGCTCGACCAGCGCGGGTTCCACGCCGACGGTCACCGCCCGGTCGCCGATGTGCGTGTTGATGACGCCGGGGCAGATCGCGCTGACGCCGATGCCGTACTGCCGAAATTCCAGGCGCAGGCATTCGCTGAGCATCTTGACCCCGGCCTTGGACACCGAGTACGGCGCCATGACCGGTGTCGGCGTGAAGGCCGCTGCCGAGGCGATGTTGACGATATGGCCGCCCTCGCCGCGCTCGGCCATCTGCGCGCCGAACACCCGGCAGCCGTGCACCACGCCCATCAGGTTGATGCTGAGCTGCTTGTCCCAATCTTCCGGGGACAGCTTGAGAAACGGGCCACTGACGAGGATTCCGGCGTTGTTGACGACGACGTCGGGCACGCCGTGGTCGGCGTGCACGTCGCGCGCGAAAGCCTCCCACGCGTCCGGATCGGCGACGTCCAACTGGGCGGTCGACGCCCGACGTCCGGCGCCTTTGATCATGGCCGCGGTTGCTTCGGCCAAGTCGAGGTTGATGTCGGAGACCACCACGTGCGCACCGAGTTTGGCGAAGCGGATGGCCGTGGCGCGTCCGATGCCGCTGCCCGCGCCGGTGACGACGACGAGCCGCGGTTCGAGATTGTTGATCAACATCGGTCTTCCTTCGCGGTGGCTGCTACTTCGTGGGCATCGGCGGTGCCGGGCCCGTACCGATACACATCGAGGTCGTAATGGCGGTTCTGCCAGTACATCTCGCCGTGCGTCGTCGGCCGGAACGGGGAATCACCGTGGTAGTCGATGTAATACGTGTTGGACCCGGCGCAGGTCGGCGTGAACAGGACGTTGCGCGCCTGCCGCCGGAGGCAGTACCGGAAATAGGCGTCGTGCACTTCTTGCCGGATCTCGACTTCCCGGGCACCGCGCCGTTTGGCTTCGGCGATGGCGCGGCTCAGATGTGCCGCGGTGGCCTCGATCATCCACAGATACGAGCCGAGCACGAAGCCGTAGGGGCCGGTGATCATGAACATGTTCGGGAAGCCGGGGACGGACACGCCCTGATAGGCCTGAAAGCGATTGACCGCCCAGAACTCCGCGGCGTCGAGTCCGTCGCGACCGACGACGGGGAAGGGCGGCACCGAATCCCGTTCCCACAGCTTGAATCCTGTCGCGCAGATGAGGACGTCGACCTCATGCTCGACGCCGTCGGCGGTCACCACGCCTTGTTCGGTGATGCGCTCGATGGAGTCGGTGACCAGGCTGACGTCATTGCGGTTGAACGTCTTCAGGTACTCGTTGGACATCGACGGCCGTTTGCACCCCAGGCCGTAGCGTGGAATCAGTTTCTCCCTGGTCTCGGGGTCGCGGATCTGGCTGCGCATCCAGGCTCGCACGGGTGCCTCGGCGACCTTGCGGGTGGCTTCGACCATCCAGCTCGGGCCGGTGAGCATGCCGCCCATCCCGACCTCGGTCGCGATGGTCCCGACAGCGCGCAGCGCCGACCGCAGCTGGCCGAACTCCAGCACCGCCCGGGCGATGCCGTGAACTTCGCTGTCCGGCTTGGGAAAAACCCAGATCGGCGTGCGCTGAAAGACAGTCAGATGCGCCACCTCGTCGACGATCGCCGGCACCAGTTGCAGTGACGTCGCACCCGTCCCGATCACCGCCACCCGCTTGCCGGCCAGCGCCACGTCGTGGTCCCACAGCGCGGTGTGCATGAGAACCCCGCTGAAATCCTGCAGACCGGGGATGTCCGGCATCTTCGGCCGTTCGAGCCCGCCGACCGCCATCACGACATGGCGGCCGGTGATCTCGGCGCCGCCGTCGATGCGCACCCGCCACATGCAGTTCTGCTCGTCGAAGGTCGCGCCCGTCACAGAGGTGTTGAGCCGCAGCTTGTCTCGCAGTCCGTACTTGTCCACCATGTCGTCGGCGTAGTCGCGTAACTCGCTGCCGGGAGCGAAGACTCGGGACCAACCACCGCGCTGCTCGTAGGAGAAGCTGTAGATGACGGACGGGATGTCGACTGCCACACCGGGATAGGTGTTGGCGTGCCAGGTGCCGCCGACGTGGTCCCACTTGTCGACGATGACGAAGTTGTGGATCCCTTTGCGCAGGAGCGCGATACCGGCGCCGATGCCACCGAACCCGGCACCGACGATCACCACCTCATGATCAGGTTCGGGTCGCTCGGCCGTCGGTGGCTGTGCCAACTGCGTACTGGCGGTCATCTCCGGCCCTCGGTTATCTGACGTAGCCGACGAGTTCGCCACCGGCGCCGAACAAGTCGTGCTGCCAGCGTTGCAGGATGTCCTCGGTGGGCACGTCGTCCGGGTGGAAGCCCGGGCGCAGGTACTCGGCGATCTCTCCCAGGAAGCCGCGCAGCAACGGGCCGCGGAACACCCCGTAGGTCTGGCGGAGCACCGTGATCGGGCGGGGCCACGCCGTCGGATCCAAGAGGATCGACAACGCCACCGCCGCCGTGACGACAGGGATGGTCAGGAAGTACATGAACCACATGACCGCGATGCGGGTGCGCTCGGAGCCGCCCACCGACCGGTAGACGTCGAAGGCGACGGACTTGTGCTCCAGCTCTTCCATGGCGTGCCAGTTCAACAGGCGCCAGACCTCGGGATCGCCTGGGATCGCCTGGATTTCGTCATTCGACAGCACCCGTGCGCCGAGGACCGCGGTGTAGTGCTCGGCGGCGGCCGTCATGGCCAGGTGCACTTTCGCGGGGATCAGCTTCTCGATGCGGAGCACCACCTTCTGCCGCACGCTGGTCGGCGCGAACAGCAGAAACCGCACGATGGGATAGCCCATATCGGCGAGTTGCGTGTTCAGCTTGCGGTGTTCCTGGCCGTGCACGGACTCCTGGCCGATGAACCCCGCGACGCGCTTTTTCAGGACCGGGTCGGTGATCTGGTCGGAGAAGCGGCGAACGGACCGGATGAACGACTCCTCACCGGGCGGAAAGGAACCGGACAACACCGCCACCAGGTGGCTGAACACGATGTCGCCCTCGACGAAATGCCGGTGCAGCGGTTCGGGTTCGCCGAACCGGAACCGCATCCGGCGGACCTTGGGAAAAGTGACCGCGTGCGCGGTGATCGGGTCAGCACTCATGATCGATTCCTTCCGTTGTGCCGGCTATCTGAGGTGGTCGACGAGGACGCTGTCGGCGCCGAAGAGGTCGTTGCGTTAGGTGATGGACCGCCCGGGAACTCCGCGCTGACGGGTGTTGCTCACTGCGTACGGCCATGCCGCCCGCCTTTCCTCGAACAATCAGTAACTAGTACCGCGAGTTCTAGTAGTTCGAAGTTACGACGGCGTGCGCCATTGCGCAAGGGGTTTGGATAACGACGTTTTCTGGCCTACTCGACCGCAGGTCGCGGCAACCCGAGGCAGGTCAGTCGGTGGCGCCGAACAGCGCCATCTGCTCATCGGGTGCGATGACGACGCCGCGGGCAGCGGCCGCCGCCGACACCGCACCCCAGATCACGGGTGTCAGTTGGGTGATGAGTTCGTCTTTGCTGATGGTCGGCTCGTTGAGCCACCGCAGTACTCCGAGGGCCACGGCACCGAGGATCGCGTCGGCCGTGTACTCCAGGTGATCGCCGTCGCCGCCGCGGGTGCGCACCATCGCCGCGAGGACCTCGGTCATCGCGCTGGACAGATTGCGGCCGTTCTCGAGCAGCTTGGTCCGGGAATGGTCGTCGCTGAAATGGGAGCCGACGACGAACCGAAAGAGGTTGGGCCGCTCGGCGACCAGATCGATGTAGGCGGTCAGCGCGGAACTCACGAGCTCCAACGCCGTCGCGGTGACGTGGAAGCACGGCATGACGCGCTGCACGATCAGTTCCTGCATGCGCTCACCGACCGCGGCGAACAGCGTCTCCTTGTCGGTGAAGAAGCGGTACAGCTTCGGCCGCGGCACACCGGCGGCTTTCACCACGTCGTCGATCGACAGATCGGGCCCGTACTCATCGATGGCCCGCAGGGTCGCCTCGATCAGGTCTGCCTTCACCGTCGCCCGGTGCGCCCGCCACCGGTCGGCCCGCGCGTCACCGGTCGGTGCGGACATCCGCACCGCGACACGGGTGGCATCTACGCGCATGGGCTAATCGTAGGTCAGCCAGAGTGCCGTGTCGGGTGGGATTTGCCCGTTGGGCAGTGGCCCGCTGGCAAGCACCACCCTGCCGGCCGGCACGTCGACCGGAGCGCTGCCGGCATTGAGCAGGCACACCAGCCCGTCCGCACACTGGAATGCCAGCAGGTCGTCCGCGGTCGGCAGCCAGCGCACCGAACGTCCCAAAACTGTTCGGCCCCGGCGCAATTCGATGGCACGGCGGAACAGTGACAGCGTCGAGTCCGCATCGACGGACTGTGCCGCCACCGTCAGCGGTCCCCAGTCGTCTGGCATCGGCAACCAGGTCTGCGCGGTCGATGAGAACCCGTACGGCGCCGAGTCTCCGGACCATGGCAGTGGCACCCGGCAGCCGTCGCGGCCGCGCTCGGTATGTCCGGAGCGTTCCCAGACCGGGTCCTGCAGGACGTCGTCGGGCAGGTCGACGTTGGGCAGCCCGAGTTCCTCCCCGTTGTAGACGAACACCGCCCCGGGCAGCGCCAGCATCACCAGCGCCATCGCCCGGGCCCGTGAAAGCCCTTGCGCGCCACCGCCGTAACGGCTCACCTCGCGGTCTACGTCATGGTTGGACAGCGTCCAGGTGGGTGGGGAGTCGGCCAGTTCGGCGGCGGCCAGGGAATTCTCGATGGCCTCGCGGACGGCACTGGCGGTGAAATCGGCTCGTACCAAACGGAAATTGAAGCCCAGGTGCAGTTCGTCGGGACGCAGGTACTTGGCGAAATCTTCGTTGTCGAAAACCCAGACCTCGCCGACGGTTGCCGCGTCGGGATAGTCGTCGAGCACCGTCCGGATGCCGCGGTGAATGGCGTGCACACCGTCGTTGTTGAACCGCGGGTCGTCGACCCGGGTGGCCAGCATGACGCCTTCGGGGTCGTCCATGTCCGGCAGGTCGGCCGGTTTGGCCATCCCGTGCGCGACATCGACCCGGAATCCGGCGACGCCGCGATCGAGCCAAAACCGCAGTGTCCGTTCCAGATCCGCCGCGACCTCCGGGTTGTCCCAGTTCAGATCCGGCTGTGCGGCATCGAACAGATGCAGGTACCACTGCCCGGGCTCGCCATCCGGTTCGGTCACCCGGGTCCACGCCGGGCCGCCGAACACCGACGTCCAGTTGTTGGGCGGCAGCGCCCCGCCCGGTCCGCGGCCGTCCCGGAAGAGGTAGCGCGACCGCTCGGGGCTGCCGGGCGGCGCCGCCAACGCTGCGCGGAACCACGGATGCGCCGAGCTGGTGTGGTTGGGGACCAGGTCCATCGTGACCTTGATGTCCGCCGCGCGGGTGGCGGCGAGCAACCGGTCCAGTGCCGCCATGCCACCGAACAAGGGGTCGACGTCACGCGGGTCGGCGACGTCGTACCCGTGATCGACCATGGGGGAGACCATGACCGGGTTGAGCCACAGCGCGTCGACGCCGAGGGCGCGCAGATAGTCCAGGTGCGCCGTCACGCCGTCGAGATCGCCGACGCCGTCACCGTCGCTGTCGGCGAACGACCGCGGGTAGAGCTGATAGAAGACCGCGCGTGACCACCACCGCGGATCTGTCATCAGAACGCCGAGTTGACCATGTGCTGGGCGGCCATGTCGAAGTAGTCGAGCAGCGCCTGCCGGTGTGCGTCGTCGATGGTGTCGGGCCCGATCGAGGCGAGTGCGCTGTGCATGCACCGCAGCCAGGCGTCGCGCTCGAGGTAGCCGATCCGAAACGGCGCGTGCCGCATCCGCAGCCGGGGGTGGCCGCGTTCCTGACCGTAGGTGCGGGGGCCGCCCCAGTACTGCTCGAGGAACATCCGCAGCCGGTGCTCGGCGCCGTCCAGGTCGTCCTCCGGGTACAGCGGGCGCAGGATTTCGTCGTCGCGGACCAGTTGGTAGAACCGCGACACCAGGAGTTGGAAGGTCTCTGCTCCACCGACTTCGTCGTAGAACGACCGCTGCGCCTCTGTCACGGTCGCCATTGTCCACCAGGGCGCTCGGGCGTGTTCCGCACGGGAGTCGTCACGTGAAGTTCACCGGATCGCCCAGCTAACACGCCGGGAATTCTCGTGCGCTCCGTGCCGATCCGTGGTGGACTGTGATCACGGAGGACGTATGTCGCAACGGAGGAAGGTCCGCGGCCACAGACTTCACAGCGCCGCGGTGGGCTCGCCTGTGTCAAGCCCTGCACTGTCATCATCCCTGCACGCAGTCGACTCGAGTCCCGCAGAGGGGCCGGTCGGCTCACTCTGGGGCCGCCGCCGCGTCCTGCTGCTGAATTCGACCTACGAACCGTTGACCGCGCTGCCCATGCGCCGCGCCGTGATCATGGTGCTCTGCGGCAAGGCCGATGTGGTGCACGACGACCCGACCGGGCCGGTCATACACTCGGCGACCCGCGCGGTCGCCGTCCCGTCGGTCATCCGGCTGCGTAGTTATGTGCGGGTCCCATACCGGGCCCGCATTCCTATGACCAGGGCCGCGCTGATGCACCGGGACCGGTTCCGCTGCGCGTACTGCGGCGGCAAGGCCGACACCGTCGACCACGTCGTGCCGCGCAGCCGCGGCGGCGAGCATTCCTGGGAGAACTGCGTCGCGGCCTGTGGTCCGTGTAATCACCGCAAGGCCGACCGGCTGCTCACCGAACTCGGCTGGACGTTGCATGCCGTGCCGTTGCCGCCGAAGGGTCAGCATTGGCGGCTGTTGTCGGCGGTCAAGGAACTCGATCCGGCCTGGGTGCGGTACCTCGGCGAAGGCGCCGCCTGATATCCGGCAGCCGATTGCCCCTGTCGCCCGCACGGGCGAGGCCGGTGCTGATACGGTTTGCGCGTGAGCATTGCACTTACTCATTCGCTGCTCGGTGGGGTGCCGCTGGCGCTGCTGCTGGTGCTTGGCGCGCTGTTCCTGCTGCGCAAGAGCCCGCACCCGGACACCTACAAGATGACCGACAAGTGGACCCACGCGCCGATCCTGTGGGCGGCCGAGGAACCGGCGGATCACGGCCACGGTGGCCATGACTCGCACCTGACTGTGGGAGGTGGCGCAAGTGGCAAGTGGTAGCCAGACCGAGGTCGCAAACATCGATCCGGCCAACCTGCCGTACGGCTACGCCGTCACGTACAGCGGCCGAATCTCCGGCGTCACCGAACCCGGTGAGCTGTCGGTGCACTACCCGTTCCCGGTCAAGGACCTCGTGTTCCTGGACGATGCCCTGAAGTACGGCTCGCGCGCCGCCGGCGCCCGCTTCGCCGTCTACATCGGCGACCTGGGTGCGGACACCGCCGCCACCGCGCGTGAGGTGCTGGCCACCGTGCCGACGCCGAACAACGCCGTGTTGCTGGCTGTTTCGCCGGACCAGAAGGCCATCGAGGTCGTCTACGGCGCCGAGGTCCGTGGTCGCGGTATCGAAGAGGCCGCTCCGCTTGGCGTTTCCGCGGCGGCTGCGTCGTTCAAGCAGGGCAACCTGATGGACGGCCTGATCAGCGCGGTCCGCGTGCTGAGCGCCGGCGTCTCACCCGCCTGATTTTCGTTCACCCTGCCGGGTGCGGACCACTGGTTCGCACCCGGCAGAGTGCTATCCGGGTGCGGTCGACCTGGGACTGCGGGCGTCGCCCACGCGCGCGAATGTGCCGGGCAGCAGGAGCGGCGTGGTTCAGCGCGCGGCGGGGTAGCGCTTGCGCAGCCGGGCTTCGTAGCCGGGTTGCAGCGCGGTGCGGCTGATGTCGCCGTCGTAGTGCGCCAGCACGCGGGGGTCCATCACCCGGCGCCACAACGGCGGGCAGATGGCCAGCAGCAGCATGGTGCCGTAACCGCCGGGCAGCTGCGGCGCCTCGTCGGCATGGCACAGCGCCTGGTAGCGGCGCATCGGGTTGGCGTGGTGATCGGAGTGCCGCTGCAGGTGGAACAGGAAGACGTTGGCGATGACGGTGTTGCTGTTCCAGCTGTGACCGGCGCGCACCCGCTCGTACCGGCCGTTGGGCATTTTCTGCCGCCGCAGGCCGTAGTGCTCGAGGTAGTTGACGGTCTCCAGCAGGAAGATGCCGATCACGGCCTGGCCGAACAGCCACGGCACGACAACGGGTCCGAACCACACCGCCAGGACGATGAACAGGATGACGCTGAGCAGCCAGGCGTTGAGGACCTCGTTGTGCAGCGACCACTTGGACTTGTGCACGCGGGCCAGGCGGTCGCATTCCAGCTTCCAGGCCGACCGCAGGCTGCCGAGGACAGACCGGCCGATGAAGGCGTACAGACTCTCGCCGAGACGCGAACTGGCCGGATCCTCCGGCGTCGCGACCCGCACGTGGTGGCCGCGGTTGTGCTCGACGAAAAAGTGGCCGTAGCAGGTCTGCGCCAGGGCGATCTTGGAGAGCCGGCGCTCGGACATGCCGCGCTTGTGGCCCAGTTCGTGGGCGGCGTTGATGGCGATCCCGCCGACCGTTCCGACCGCGGCCATGAGGCCGAGTTTGTCGGCCAACGACATGGTCACCCAGCCGCCGCCGGCCCACAGCCAGCAGGCGAAGATCAGCGACAGATACTGGGCCGGCAGGAAGAGATGCGTGGCGATCCGGTAGAACGGGTCGTCTTCCAGACTGCGGAGATCGCCGGGAGCCTTCTCGGCCTCGGGGCCGACGATGTGGTCGAGCAGGGGGACGAGCCCGAACGTCAGCAGCGACCCGGTCCACCAGAACGCGTCGACGCCGGTGAGCCAGACCAGCAGCCACGACAGGCCGACCATTCCGGGGGTGATGGGGCCCAGCAGCCACACGTAGCGTTTGGGATCGCGCCATTTCGACTTGGTGGCGGGGGTGTCCGGTGCCTCGGGCGCGTGAGGTTGCGATGCCTCCTGGCCCGCGCGCAATGCCGACAACACCCCGTATTCGTACCCGCATTCGGCCGTTTGCGCAAATACAAGTCGGTAGCCAGAGCCACTTCCTGTCCGTTTTCTCATCGTTATCCAGCAAATTGTTTGAGGGCTCTTCACAGATGAGGGTGTAGAGGTGGTTGGCGCGTCGTTGCCGGG
>NZ_JMHT01000050.1 GCF_001905655.1 Mycobacterium sp. ST-F2 | reverse complement strand
CGAACAACCTTCCCTCGAAAGAAGGTGTGCATCAAACTCGGGGCGGTTCAGTGCGACAAGTGCCAGCGATTTCGTAGGACATCGGTGATGCCGTTGCCGGGGTGCCGTGCACAATCGGTGCGTGACCGGCCGACCACTCAAGCCCTGGCACTTCGTCCTCGTCTTCGGCGTGGTGAGCCTGCTCGCCGACATGGTGTACGAGGGCGCCCGCAGCATCATCGGGCCCTACCTGGCCACGCTGGGCGCGTCGGCTGCCGTCGTCGGATTGGTCGCCGGTGCAGGCGAATTCATCGGATACGGGCTGCGCGTTGTTGCCGGCTACGCCGTTGCCCGGACCCAGCACTACTGGGCGTGGACCATCACCGGCTACGCGCTGACGGTGCTGAGTGTCCCACTGATCGGTGTCACGGGATCACTTGTACCGGCGTTGCTCCTGTATGGCACCGAACGACTCGGCAAGGCGGTCCGCTCGCCGGCGAAAGACACGCTGCTGTCGCACGCATCGACGAGCACCGGCCGCGGCAGCGCCTTCGGCGTCCACCAGGCTCTCGACCAGACCGGCGCCATCGCCGGGCCATTGCTGCTGGCGGCGGTGCTCAGCGCCCACGCCGGCGACTACCGGATGGCGTTCGGGGTACTGATCGTGCCGGGCTTGCTGGTCCTGATCCTGTTGGGCTGGCTTCGATTTCGCGTTCCCGACCCGCGGAGCTACGAAGAAGAGGCCATTCGCGAAGCCACTGAAACCACGGCCGAACCCTCCGCGCTACAGAAGCGATTGCCCGCGCAATTCTGGCAGTACGTCGTCACGATCGGGGTGTTGTCGTGTGGTGTCGCGTCATTCCCGTTGCTGGCCTTCCACGCCCAGCGCACCGGGCTGCTCACCGACGCTCAGGTCCCTGTCCTCTTCGCGGTCGCGATGGCGGTCGACGGTGCGGCCGGTCTGGTCATGGGTCGGGTGTACGACAAGCGCGGGCCCGTCACGCTGGTCGCGGTGCCCATTGCCGCGGCGTTGTCCGCGATTGCCTTCACCGGCGACCGGACGCTGGTCTGGATCGGTGTCGCGGTGTGGGGCATCGTCAACGGGGTCCTCGACTCGACCGTGAAATCAGTCGTCACAGAGCTTGTTCCGGCGCACACGCGAGCGGTGGCGTTCGGCTGGCTGGCCCTGTTGCGTGGCGTCGCGTTGCTCATCGCTGGTGGTCTGCTCGGCGCCGTCTACGGCGTCTCCCCTACCTACACCATCGCGCTGATCGTGGTGGCGAACGTCATCGCACTCGTGGGTCTGGTGCCGATCCTGCGCCGGATTCAGCCATGACGCGACGCCTCCCGTGCGAGTTGCACGCGTGAGGTCAGCTCCAGTTTCGAGAAGATATGCGTCAGATGCGCCTGGACAGTGCGCGGCGAAATAAAGAGCTGCGCGGCAATGTCCTTGTTGGGCAGGCCTTCTTGCACGAGCCTGGCGACATCGAGTTCTGCACGCGTCAGTGAGCCCCAGCCCGTCGTGACGCGTCTACGTTCGCCCCGGCCACGCTGGGCGTACGCGATCGCCTCCTCGGTCGCCAACGCGTCGCCCTCTGCCCATGCTGTGTTGAACTCGTTGTCGCCCAACGCTTCTCGAAGGGCGGCGATTCGGTCGTCATAATCAGGGTCGAACGCCGGCCACCGTGCCGTACCCATCCGGCGACGGGCGGCGTCCGCCGCGCCCAGCAGGCGCACCGCCATCAGCTGGTTGCCTCTCTGGGCCGCGAGGATGCCCAAACCATCAAAGGCGAATGGGATGAGCAAATAGCCCCTGAGCCGGGCAACCAGACCGAGGCCGTGATGCGCGTCGCGTTCGGCACCATCCAGATCCCCTTGGGAGCTCTTGACACGCGCACGCGCCGTCAGCGCGCCTGCGAGGCTCCAGCCCCTGGTCGCCGCGACGACCTCGTCGGCCCATTGTCGCGCCACGGCCAGATCGCCACACGCCAAAGGGGCCAGCGGCGCCCACATGTGCATCGGTGCCGACTGTGGCTCCATGCCGCCATGTCCGCGCGCCAATTCGTATGTGTCCCAAGCGGCGCGGGCATCGCCCGACGCGAGATAGACCTGGGCCGAGCCGCCGTAGACGAGTCCCGTATAGCTGTCGAAAAGATCGGCGACCCGTTCGGCAGTACTGTCGGACGCCGTCCGGGCCTCCTCGACGTGGCCCTGGTAGGCCAGCACGACGGTTCGAATCGACGCCGCCTGCATCGAGAACATCCGATCGCGCGCCGCAATGGATTCCTCCTCGACCACGCCCAACTGAACCAAAGCGTCGGTGAGATTCCCGCGCAAGACCTGCGCCCAGCCCAGGGTGAAGCGGCTCTGGCGCGAGACGAATTTGTCACCGACGGTCGTGGCGATCCGCAGTGCCTCGGCGGCGGCCGTTTCACCGATTGCAGGTTCACCAAACAGCATCTCGTACATCGCCTGGAACGCGAGCGTGAGCCCCAACCACCATGGCTCGCCGGCCTCCCGCGCGACGCTTGCGGCCTCGTTGAAGTAGGCGACGGACACGTCATGATCATCGCCCGCACGCAGTGCACAAGCGGTGAGCGCTCGCGCCACCAGGGCCGGGTCCGCCAGCTCGCGTGCCGCCGCGAGCGTCTGCGCCGCTTCGTCCAGATCGACGGAACTGATTTGGAGCGACCCGAGGAAGGCTCTGCACACCGAACTCCGCAATCTCGCCTCCGGGGCGTCGGCGCCGTCCGTCGCGGCGAGGGCTGCATCCAGCCAGTTGACGCCTTCCGCCATCAGGCCGTAGTTGACCCACAGCGGAAGCAGCGACGACGCCAGCGTGAGCGCGAGTTCCGCGTCAGAGTTTTCCCGGCTCCACGCGAAAGCTGCTCGCAGATTATCGATTTCGGCACCGACTCGATCGAGCTGTCGGTGATGCGCGTCACCCTCCAGCAGACCTGCCATCGCCGTGTAGTGGTCGCGGTGCCGATTACGAGCATCGTTGCCTTCTCGACACTCGTGCAGCCTCTCTTGCGCGTACTGTCGAACGGTCTCCAACAGCCTGTAGCGCGTGCCGTCCGGGCTGTCATCGGCGACCACCAGCGACTTGTCGACCAACAATGTCAGTTGATCGAGCACCTGATAACGCTCCGTGTCGCCGGCGACGGCCTGCGCGGCGTCAAGATCAAAACCGCCGTAGAACACCGCCAGTCGGCGAAACAACGCCTGCTCCGGCTCGGACAGCAAGGCGTAGGACCAGTCCACCGAAGCGCGCAGGGTCTGCTGCCGCCGCACTGCGGTGCGGGCCCCGCCGGTCAGCAGGCGGAAGGTGTCGCGCAAGCTGGTCAGCAATTCGGCCGGCGTCAGCGCGCGGATCCGGGCGGCGGCCAGCTCGATGGCCAACGGCAGTCCGTCGAGTCTGCGGCAGATCTCCCTCACCAGGTCGACGTTGTCGGCGGCGATCCGGAAGTCGGGCTTGATCCGGCGCGCCCGGTCGGTGAACAACTCGACGGCCTCGTCGGCCACTGGCAGGGACGGCACGCGCCAGCTCACCTCCCCTGGTACCCCGACAGGCTCGCGGCTGGTGGTCAGGACCGTCAGCTCCGGACACCGAGCCAACAAGGCCGTGATCAGGAGGGCGCACGCGTCGAGCAGATGCTCGCAGTTGTCCAGCAGCACCAATATCCGCCGATCCCGGATGGACCGCGCAAGAACGTCGACGGTCAGTTGCCCGGGATGTTCGGGGAGGTGCAGCGTGCGGGCCACAGTCAGAGCCACCATGTCGGGGTCGACGAGTGGGGCCAGATCGACGTACCAAATGCCGTCGGGATACTCAGTGGCGTCAGCTGCCAGCGCGGCGGCGATTTCGACCGCAAGACGCGTCTTCCCTGTTCCGCCTGCGCCGGTCAGCGTGACGAGCCGGTTGGTGTGCAATGACTCACGGATGTCGTCCATCGCCGCGCGACGACCTACGAAGCTGGTCAACCGCGCCGGAAGGCCCACCGCGGCAACAGGATTGACCGACCGCAAGGGTGGGAACTCGTTCTGCAGATCCGGATGGCAGAGCTGCCAGACCCGTTCTGGACGCGGCAGGTCCCGCAGTGGGTGGCTGCCCAGATCGGTCAGCGTGACCTCGGCCGGCAGTTGGTCGACCACCAACGGCTCAGCCGCGCTCGACAGCACCGTCTGGCCGCCGTGCGCCAGGTCACGCACCCGCGCCGCCCTGTTGATGGTCGGGCCGATGTAGTTGCCTTCATCACGCAGGTTCACGTCGCCGGTGTGAATGCCGATCCGCAACTTGAGCGGCGCCAGCGACGTCCGTTGCAGTGCGAGCGCACAGTTCACCGCGTCCAGGGCGCGGGTGAACGCGATGACGAAGCTGTCGCCTTCACCTTGCTCGACCGGCCGGACGCCGCGATGATCGTCGACCGTGGCGGCCAGCGTCTGATCGAGCCGCGCGACCGCGGCCTTCATGATTTCCGGCTGGGTGTCCCACAGCTGCGTCGACCCCTCCACATCGGCCAGTAGCAACGTGACGGTTCCGGTCGGGAGCTCGGCCATGTCAGCGTCCAGGTGAGGGTCGCACCAGCTGGTTTCGCTCATGGTAAACAGCATGCGACCCGGCACGCAGGCGAAACATCAGCGAAATCGCCGACCATTGCGCGCCCAGGATGCGTATTCGAGCAGCTGTCAACCCCTACGTGCTCTGCCAGCGGGAGCGACCTGCAGAGCCGGAAATGCCGATCGCTAACATGAATGCGCTGCTCAGCGCGATCGGCCAAGCGACCCGTAGGACAGATGACTTGAATACACCAGAACTTGCCAATTGGAACACCCAGGAAGCCCTGGCGGAGGCGATGATTCCGATCGTCGGCACCCTGCACCGCACGCGTGGCGTCACCGTCTTGCTGCACAGCCGGTCGCTGGTGAACAAGTCGGTGATCAGCATCCTGCGCACCCACCGCTTCGCCCGGCAGATTGCAGGCGAAGAGCTGTCGGTGGTCGAGACCTTCCCGTTCCTGGAGGCTCTGGCGAACCTGGACCTGGGTCCGGCCAAGATCGACCTCGGTCTGCTGGTCCATGCGTTCCGCGCCGACGAGCGTGGCCTCTCGGTCGCCGACTTCGTCGCCGATGCCCTGTCCGACGTCACCGGCGACAACAAGGCCGAGCCGCAGGGTCCCCGCGATGTGGTGCTGTACGGCTTCGGCCGCATCGGCCGCCTCGTCGCTCGCCTGCTGGTCGAGAAGGCCGGCGGCGGCAACGGCCTGAACCTGCGGGCTGTCGTGGTCCGCAGCGGTGGCGCCGACGACCTCAAGAAGCGCGCCTCACTGCTGCGTCGCGACTCGGTCCATGGGCACTTCAACGGCACCATCAAGGTCGACAAGGAGAACAACCTCCTCATCGCCAATGGCAACGTGATCAAGTTCATCTACGCCAACGACCCGTCCGAGGTCGATTACACGCAGTACGGCATCAACGACGCCATCCTCATCGACAACACCGGCAAGTGGCGCGACCGCGCGGGCCTCGAGCAGCACCTGCGTCCGGGCATCTCGAAGGTCGTCCTGACCGCACCGGGCAAGGGCGACGTGCCGAACATCGTGCACGGGGTCAACCACCTCGGCCAGGACGTCAACCAGCAGATCTTCTCGTGTGCGTCGTGCACCACCAACGCGATCGTCCCGCCGCTCAAGGCGATGGACGAGAAGTTCGGCATCATCCGCGGCCACGTCGAGACGGTGCACTCGTTCACCAACGACCAGAACCTGCTGGACAACTACCACAAGGCCGACCGTCGCGGTCGCTCCGCGCCGCTCAACCTGACCATCACCGAGACCGGTGCCGCCTCGGCCGTCGCCAAGGCCCTGCCGGAGCTCAAGGCCAAGATCACGGGCAACTCGATCCGTGTTCCCACCCCCGACGTCTCGATCGCCATCTTGAGCCTGCAGCTCAAGAAGGAGACGACGAAGGACGAGGTGCTCACGCACCTGCGCGAGACGTCACTGTCGGGCCCGCTGAGCCGCAACCTCGACTACACCGCCGCGACCGACGCGGTGTCGAGCGACTTCATCGGTTCGCGAGCGGCGTCGATCATCGACGCGAACGCGGCCATCGTCGACGGCGATCAGGCGATCCTGTACTGCTGGTACGACAACGAGTTCGGTTACTCGTGCCAGGTGGTCCGCGTCGTGCAGTTCCTCTCGGGTATCGAATACCCGACCTACCCCCGCAGCTGACAGAGACACCTGCTTGGGCACTTCGACGGCGCCCAAGCAGGTGTACTTTCAGGTATGACCGACACCCCGATCGACGCCATCCACACCTATCTGGATGCGTTCAATGCCGGTGACGCAGACGGCATGTCGGCGGTGTTCTCCCCCAACGGCTCGATCCTGGACGGCATGGCACCGCACCAGTGGCTGGGACCGACTGCCGCCGCGGACTGGTACCGTGACGTCCTGGTCGAGGGCGAGCACCTGGGGGCGTCGGGTTATCACGTGACCGTCGGCGAACCACTGCACAACGACATCAACGGTGACGCCGCCTACGTGGTCCTGCCGGCATCGATGACGTTCGACCTCAAGGGAACTCAGATCACCCAGACCGGGGCGGTCTTCACATTCGCGATGCGCCGGGAAGGCGTCAGCTGGCGGATTGCCTCGTGGGCGTGGGCGAAGGGTCGGCGCGCGACCTGACCGGTCAAGGCTCCGGCGGCAAACCGTAGTGGGCCGCGATTCCGCCCAGCAACAACGTCATTCGATGCTGGAACGCCTCGTCTCCGAACGGGTCGTCGCCGGACTTCGCAATGGCCCGCAACGTCGGGTATTCCGATGGCCCACGCTTTCTCGTGAGTGTGAGAATCCGGGCCAGCCACGGTTGCCCGCCCTCGGCGTAGAGATACTCCCGGTGCGCCTCGGTGACACTGCCGACCGCCATACTGCTCACCGACGCCCAGACCGCAAGCGCATCGCTTGGTGACAAGCCTTGCGCGGCAAGTACTTCGACAGCGTCTGCCGTGTATTCCATCTCGACGTCATGCGCGACCGTCCCGCTGACGAACTTCTCCACCAGCGCGGGTTCCGACGCCAGCACCGTCCGGATGTACGACGCGTAGTCCCGCAGCCATGTCGCCCAGTGCCCGCCGGTGTAGCGCGGGGGCGGCGAGTTGGTCAGCGCACTCGCGGTGGCCAGACGCAGCAGATCATGCTGGTTCTTCACGTGGTGGTAGAGCCCGGGCAGGCTGATGCCGAGATGTTCGGCAACGCGTCGCATCGTGGCGTTCTCGGTGCCGATCTCCAAAACCGCTGCGGCGATGGCGCTCTGGTCGATCCGCGGCGGCCTCCCGCGGCGAGGCGCTGCGTTGTTCCCGCTCATCGTGCTCTCCTGGCGACCGCTTTCACATTCGGGGTTGACGATAACCGAGATGACTTTTAATAATCAATATGAAAATTCGCCCACCACAGAAACGACACGATGAACCGAGATAACCGTCAGATCCTGCTGCGGCGCCGCCCCGATGGCCTCGTCTCCCCCGACGACGTCGAGATGGTCACTGCGCCCGCGCCGGTCCCCGCGGACGGCGAAGCACTGCTGCGCACGACGTACGTCGGCATCGACGCCGCCGCCCGCACCTGGCTCGACGGCGAATCCGGTTACCTCCCGGCCCTGGAACTCGGCGAGGTAGTGCGCGTCGCGGGGATCGGCGAGGTCGTCGAATCACGTTGTGACGCCTACAAAGTCGGCGACCTGGTCACCACCCTGACCGGCCTGCAGGACTACGCGATCATTCGCGACGACCTGTTCAGCACGCCGGTCGTCGGGTACACCGATCCCCTGGCCGTGATGTCGATCTATGGGCCCACCGGCGCGACCGCCTACTTCGGTATGACGGGCGTCGGCAAGCCGCAACCCGGCGAAACCGTCGTGGTGTCGGCCGCCGCGGGTGCCACCGGGTCGGTGGCCGGCCAGATCGCCAAGATCGCCGGCGCTCGCGTGGTCGGCATCGCCGGTGGGCCGGAGAAGTGCCGCGTCGTCGTCGAGGAATTCGGCTTCGACGCCTGTGTCGACTACAAGGCCGCCGACTTCCCGGCTGCGCTGAAGGCGGCATGTCCGGGCGGGATCAACGTCTACTTCGACAATGTCGGCGGCGACATCCTCAATGCCGCATTGGGCAATCTTGCGCACCGGGCACGCGTGGTGATGTGCGGCATCATCACGACCTACCTCAACGGCGACCACCCCGGTCCGTCCAACTACGTCAATCTGCTCTCGACCGCCTCGACAATGCAGGGCTTCATCGCCCTCGAGGAGTGGGCACGCTTCGACGAGGCCTTCGCCGCCCTGAGCGGCTGGGAGCAGCAGGGGCTGCTGGTGCATCGCGAAACCGTCTACGAGGGACTGGAATCCAGTATCGACGCGCTCAACGGCCTGTTCACCGGAGCCAACATCGGCAAGATGCTGGTGAAGATCAGCGAACCGGGGCAGTGACCCCATGCTCACTCCCTTTGACGACTACCCGATCCACTCCTCTGCCGACCCAGTGGGCGTGCCGGCCAGCGGCGACCCCAACCACTACGACCGCTACTGGTTCAACGGCCACCAGCGCGACGGTGACTTCTATTTCGGCGCCGCCATGGGCCACTACCCCGTCCGCGGGGTGATCGATGCGGCGTTCAGCGTCGTGAAAGACGGTGTGGAGCATTCGATCTTCGCCTCAGGTGCCATGCCCTTGGACCGGTCGGCGACCGTCGGTCCGTTCCGCATCGAAGTCGTCGAACCGCTGCGCACCATCCGCTACATCGTCGACTCCAACGAGCAGAACATCTCCTGCGACCTGACCTTCCGGGCCACCACCGTCGCCCTGGAAGAACCCCGTCAGCAGCGCCGTACCGCTGAAGGCATCGTGCTCACCGACCACACCCGGCTCACCCAGTGGGGCTCGTGGGAGGGGACCATCACGGTCGACGGTGAAGACCTGGCGGTGGAGGCCGGCGCGGTGCCGGGAACCCGGGATCGGTCCTGGGGCGTCCGGCCCGTCGGCGAACAACTGGCCGTGCTGCGGCAGCCCATGCCGTTCCAGGTCTTCTGGCTCTGGGCCCCTTTGCACTTCGATGATCGCTTCGCGCACTACGCCTTCCACGAGCATGAGGACGGCCGCCGGTGGCTGGAGACCGCGCAGATTCTGGACCCGATCCCGGCAGGCGCGTCACCGGGTAGCCGGGTCGGGGTGCGGGAGTGCTACGACATCGGGTACGAACTCGAGTGGAAGCCCGGGCGTCGCGAGATCCAGCGGGCCCACCTGTGGTTCACCGACCCCATAGAGGGCGAGACCCATATCGAACTGGAGACGCTCTACACCTTCCGGATGCGCGGCATCGGCTACTGGCACCCGCAATGGGGCCACGGCTCCAACCACGGGCAGTACGAAATCGGCCGGGAATCAATCCGTTTGGATGACTTCAACCCGACTGATTTCGCTTCGCTGCATCTGCAGAACGTCGTGAAGGCCACCATGGGTGAGCGCACCGGGATCGGCGTCGTCGAGCAGATCGCCATCGGCCCGCACACGCCGTCCGGGCTCACGGGATTCCTGGACGGATACCAGACCGGCACCGCGTAGCCCACCCCCCTGACGCGGCCGTCAATGGTGTACGGCAGAGTAGGAGCCACGTTCGGGGGAACTTTGCTGGTGGTCATCTGCAGGGAGAGGGGTCGAGTTGTCCGACACGCGTGACGATGTAGTAGCACCGGTGCTGCCCAACGGCGGTGTCCTGCCGTTTCCGCCCGTGCCATCCGGCAGCATCGCCGGCCGGACGTTGCAGGAGTCGACGTATCAGCCGCGTACCGTCCCCAAGCGTCTGCACGACGACTCCCCCAACATCGTCATCGTCCTCATCGACGACGCCGGCCCGGGTCTGCCGTCGACGTTGGGCGGTGAGGTGACCACCTCGACGCTGGACAGGATCTGCGCGGAGGGTGTGTCGTACAACAGGTTTCACACCACGGCGATGTGTTCGCCGACGAGGGCGTCGTTGTTGACGGGCCGCAACCACCATGAGATCGGCAACGGTCAGATCGCCGAGCTGGCCAACGACTGGGACGGATACGCGGGCAAGATTCCGCGGTCGAGCGCGACGGTCGCCGAGGTGCTCAAGCAGTACGGTTATGCGACATCGGCGTTCGGCAAGTGGCACAACACCCCGGCGGAGGAAACCACCGCGGCCGGCCCGTTCGAAAACTGGCCCACCGGTCTGGGTTTCGAGTACTTCTACGGGTTCCTTGCCGGCGAGGCGTCGCAGTACGAGCCCAACCTGGTGCGCAACACCACCGTGGTCATGCCCCCGAAGACGCCCGAAGAGGGTTACCACCTGTCCGAGGATCTTGCCGACGACGCCATCTCGTGGCTGCGCCGGCACAAGGCCTTCAACGCCGACAAGCCGTTCTTCATGTACTGGGCCAGCGGCTGCCTCCACGGCCCGCACCACATCATGAAGGACTGGGCCGACAAGTACGCGGGCAAGTTCGACGACGGCTGGGACGCCTACCGGCAGCGGGTCTTCCAGCGCGTCAAGGACAAGGGCTGGATCCCGCAGGACTGCAAGCTCACCGAACGCGACGCGACCCTGCCGGCCTGGGACGACATCCCCGAGGACGAGAAGCCGTTCCAGCGGCGCCTGATGGAGGTCGCCGCCGGTTACGCCGAGCACGTCGACGTTCAGGTCGGCCGCATCACCGACGAACTCGAAGCCCTCGGTTATGCCGACAACACACTGTTCCTGTACATCTGGGGCGACAACGGCTCGTCAGGTGAAGGCCAGAACGGCACCATCTCGGAATTGTTGGCGCAGAACGGAATTCCGACGACGGTCCGTCAGCATATCGACGCTCTCGACGAACTCGGCGGCCTCGATGTCCTGGGCTCACCACTTGTCGACAACCAGTATCACGCGGGTTGGGCGTGGGCCGGCAGCACGCCGTACAAGGGCATGAAGCTGCTCGCCTCCGATCTGGGCGGGACACGCAATCCGCTGGCGGTGCGCTGGCCGGCGAAGATCGCCGCCGACACCGCGCCCCGGGACAACTTCCTGCACTGCAATGACATCGTGCCGACGATCTACGAGGTGGTCGGTATCGAACCGCCGCGCACGGTGTACGGCGAACCGCAGATGGCGCTCGCCGGGGCCAGTTTCGCCCGCACCTTGGCTGACCGAAATGCGCCGGGCGGCAAGAAGACTCAGTACTTCGAGATCATGGGCAGCCGGGCGATCTACCACGATGGCTGGATGGCGTCGGCGCGCGGACCGCGGTTGCCGTGGGTGCCGGGCCAGCCACCCGGCATCGCGACCTGGACTCCGGATCAGGATGTCTGGGAGCTGTACCACCTGGACGAAGACTGGTCGCAGGCCAATGACCTCGCCGCGCAGATGCCGGAGAAGCTGGCTCAGATGCGGGAGATGTTCGCCATCGAGGCGGCGCGTAACGCCGTACTGCCGATCGGTGGTGGGCTTTGGGTGCCCGTCTACCACCCGGAGCTGCGGATCGCGCCGCCGTTCAAGGAGTGGGAGTTCTCCGGTGACATGATTCGCATGCCGGAGTTCTGCGCACCGGCGCTGGGCAACAAGAACAATGTGGTGACCATCGAGGCCGACGTGCCCGAGAACGGATCGGGCGTGCTGTACGCGCTCGGCAGCGGCGCAGGCGGATTGACGTGCTACGCCGACAACGGCCGGCTGCACTACGAATACAACCTGTTCATCCTGCAGCGCACCAAGATTGCATCCGAGACCGCCATTGCGCCGGGCCGGCACACCATCACGGTGACGACGCAGTACGCGGAAGTGCGACCCGGTGGCCCGCTGAACATCAGCATCGCGGTCGACGGCTCAGAAGTGGCGTCCGGCACGGTTCCGATCAGCGCGCCGCTGCTGTTCACCGCGAACGACTGCCTCGACATCGGCACGTGCCTCGGCTCACCGGTGTCGATGGACTACCGCGAGCGTGCGCCCTTCCCGTTCGAAGGACACATCCACCGGGTGCACGTCGCGTACGCCTAGGCAGTTAGTGGTTACGCGCGATCCACTTGACGATCTGCCCGGGCGGAACACCAAATGCCTTTGAGGTCGGCCCGGGTATCCCTTGCGCGGCTTGATGGATGTAGTCGCCCGGAGCGGCTCCGCCGATCGCTCCGGGAACACCGGGGTTGTCGGGGGTGGTATCCGCCCCCGACAACCCGGCGAGCGGAATGGACACGGCACCGGCCGCGAGTGCGGCGATCACCACTTTCTTGAGCATGCTCGTTCTCCTCTGACGTAAGTGCCGCAACTGATGACGTCAGCGAGGGCGCAACTCAGCCAGCGGCCGCTCTCTTCTCCAAAGTTCTCCAATTGCCGGAATTGAAGTTTGCGCTAAAGACAGTATTGAGCATAAACCGCATGTCAATATTCATTATATGCAGATTGGTGAATTTGCTACAGACTCAATCGCGCCGGGTGATCGAATGCACCAGGTCGATGGCCGCACCGAGGGTATGGAACTTCTCCTCGAGAGTCTCGCCGGCCGGGTAGACGCGGACGGTGTCGACACCGGAGTCGCACCACACCTGCAGCCGGTCGCGGACCATATCGGCGGTACCGATCAAGGTTGTCGCAAGGATCATCTCATCGGTGATCAGCGCCGCCGCACCATCGCGGTCACCGGACTGCCAGCGTTCCCGGACCGCTGCCGCGACATCGGCCCAGCCCTGCCGGCTGTACGCCTGGTTGTAGAAATTGGTTGAGGCCGAACCCATTCCGCCAAGGCTGAATGCCAACTCGGATTTCCGGGAGTCGACCAACGCCTTGAGATGCGCCTCGTCGCGGGCGAAGCAGACCTCGGCACCCTGGCAGACATCCAGATCGGCGCGGGTGCGTTGTGAGCGGGCCAGACCCTCGTCGAGGTGCGCAAAATACGCATCGTCCGCGCCCTCGGGCACGAAGCTGGTCCCGAGCCAACCGTCGGCGAGCTCGCCGGTGAGACGCAGCATGGCGGGCGTGAGACTCGCGATGTACAGAGGGATTTCATGCTCGGCCCGCGTGGACAACCGCATCGGCTTCACATCCCCACCCGGCAGCGGGATCTGGAAATGCTTGCCGCTGTATGAGACTCTCTCCCCCGCGACCGCTTGGCGGACGATGTCGATGGTCTCCCGCATCCGGCCCAGCGGCTTGGCGAAAGGTACGCCGTGCAGCCCCTCGATGACTTGTGGTCCCGACGCGCCAAGCCCCAGGAGAAACCTGCCTTCCGACAGATTCGACAGGGTGATCGCCGCCTGGGCGATGGCCACCGGAGTACGGGTGCCGAGCTGAATGATGCCGGAACCCAGCAGCATCCGATCCGTGCACGCGGCGTAGTAGCCGAGGGCCGACGGCGCGTCGGATCCCCACGCCTCGGCGACCCAACATATGTCGAGACCCAGCTTCTCGGCTTCCGAGACGAAAATCCTTTGGTACTTCCAGTTTCCGATGCTGTCGGCCTCGATCGTTGTCGCCGCGCGCATCAGCTCTCGGCCCGCCGCTTGATGTGCTCCAGCACGCACTGCATACCGCTCTCGAATTCGCGGAGCCGGTTGAAGACGATCTTCTGCTCCTTGTCCGGCATCCGGGCGATCGCGAGCGACAGGCCAGACGGCGCCGGACCCAGCTGGGCCCATTGTGCGAGCCGGGTACCGGTGCCCTCAGCGCTCAGGCTCAGCCGCCAGGTGGCCGTCGGGTTGTCGGCATCGCCGATGGCCCAAGCCATTACGTGCTCTGGCTCGTACTCGACGATCTCAGACTCCGTCGACCATTCACCGAGTGCGGAGTGGCTGTTGTAGCCGACGAATCGGGCACCGAGACATGGCTTGTCGCATCCTTCGAGCCATTCGACTCGCTTCAGCTCCGGGCTGCACTCGGGCATCACCGTGATGTCAGAAGCCAGTTCCCAGACCCGTGCCACAGGCGCGTCGATCCACGTCGAGACCTCGACGGTCGGGGCGTCGGCATACACCGCACCGGTCCACTCCATGCTTTCAGCTTCCCTTCGCTGTACTTGCGCCGGCGAACAGTGCCCTGGCGGCCAGCATGAGCTTCAGTTCAGCGTCGACGTCATCGAGCGGCTGCAGGCTCGACGTCGCCCGGCACATGGTGATGGCGCCTTCGATCGCCCCGAGGGACGTGGTCGCGAGCCGGCGGGCGGCCGCGGTGTCGAGGCCGTCCTCCACCAGACAATCAGCGATCAACTGATGCCAGGTGCGGAAGATCTGATTGGCGTGCTGTTCCAGCGCCGAGTCCGGCGCGGCACTGACAGCGATGGAGACCACCGGACATCCGACGGCGAAGTTGTTCTGGCGCAGTAGTTTTCGCCAGAACGCGGTAACGGCGTCGACAATGGCGGCAGGTCCGCCCGGTGCCGCTTTGGAGATCAGCCGGGAGATGGCGTCGCCGCTGAGCTGCGCTGCCTCGTCGATGATCTGGGCTCGCCCGTTCGGAAAGTGGTGGTAGATGGAACCCCGGGGCGCACCACTGCGGTGCAGCACATCGTCGAGCGTGACGCCCTCGACGCCCCGCTCGCGCAGCAGCTCAACTGCGGCGAGCACCATCGACTGACGGGTGTCGGGCGGCATGGACGGCTCCTGACGCGCGGATCAATTGACTCGAATTATGATCGGTTTCATATCCGCATGTCAACATCACACCAGGGCGCACCGTTATGCCAGAAGATCACATCTCGTCCGCCTCATGGAATCGCCGTGACTATGATCATGTTCATAGTCACGGGGATTCCGTTGAGTCGGCGGGTCAGAAAGTGCTGACGATTGAAGAGTCCGTCTTGAACACCGTGCCGCCAAACCTCTGCCAATCGTCGTAGGGCCGGCGGAAATCCGCGAAGTAGGGTGTCGACAGCTTGCGTGCAATCATCTTGTCGAACTCATCAGCGGCAGATCGATAGGTCGCCTGCCCGTGGGTGTCGCTCGTCGTGGGCTGGCCGGCCCAATAGATGGTGCCGCGGTCGGTGTTCGTTGCGTCGTAAGAGTCTTCCGCGTCCGTATGGTCGGCCAGAATGCGAGTGCCGTACGCCCACGTCTGGTCTCCGAGATCGGCGATCAGCAGCGCACTCTTGGTTGAACCTGTATTCACCCCGATCTCGTTGAGCTTCTTGGTCAGCGGTGCCCCGAACAGCAAGACGGTCTTGACAAGTTCCTTATGTTGACCCAACGCGGCGTAGTTCTGCATCTGCTGACCGCCGTTGCTGAATCCAACGAGCATGATCTCGGAGGGGGCGAGTCCCTGAGCGCTCCAACTGTCGTACGCATTGTCGATGAATGCGCTCACCTTGGGATTCAGTTCACCCAGGTTGCCCCTGACTGCAGTACCGCCGTCAGAGAAGTTCGCAATTCCCGTCATCGAGACCACCATCCGGGTTTTCCCGTCCGTTTTGGAGCGCACCAGTTGGACGGTGATCTTGTTGGCAGTATCCGGATCCATGTTGTTGAACCAACCGGTGGCCGTGGGCTTCACGGTGATCGGCGCGATCTTGACGCTCACCGGCACCGTGACCGTCCCCCCGTGGCCGTCGGTCATGGTGACGGTGAACGAGTCGGTTTTTACGGCACTCGGAGCGTTCTTCGCTCCCGCTGCCAGTCGTGCGGCTTGCGTCGGGGTATAGGTGAAGGTGCCGTCGGGCCTGACGGACACTGCCCCCTTCGTCGTTGCGGACGGGCCAGCGAAGGACAGTTCGTCGTTGTCGGCATCCGTTCCCACGATCGTGCCCTTCACCGCGCCGTCGGCCTCCGGACCGGCCACGGTCACTTTTGCTTTGGGCGCAACATTTTTCGGCGCAACGGGCACGGTGACCGTCAATGTCAGACTGCCGCCCGCACCATTGGCGACCGTTACGGTGAACGTATCCACTTTGTCCGACGCGCTTGCGTTGTCCGCCGACGCCGCGTGCCGGGCACTGGCATTCGGCGTGTATTTGAATGCCCCGCCCGTGGTCATGGTCACCGCGCCGTCCCCCGGAGCGCCCACGGCGAACGTCACCGGATTGCCGTTGGGGTCGCTGGCGGTAACCGTCCCCGTCACCACACCGGTTTTGGCGTTCGGGCTACCCACCGACACCGTCGCATCAGGTGCGGCATTGGCCGGGTACAGGTTGATGATGCCAATACTGCTGTCGTACAAGTTCGCGGTGAAAACTCGTCCACTACTCGGGCTTACGGCAACGCCGGACAGGTAATAGTGGGGCCCCGTCCCGACGTTCAACGTGCTGACGGATTGCCTTCCGGCCGTATCGACGACGTACACCGTATCGTTCTCGGTTGCGACCAGATACTTTCCGTCAGGCGTCAATGCCAGATGCTCGGCGCTGGATGCCTGGCCGGCGTCGAAGGTGGCTGTCACGGCTCCCGTCGCGGTGTTGACGACCGCGACGTCGTGATAGCCGTCGATCGCCACGTAGGCTTGAGACCCGTCCGGGCTCAACACGACACTGCGAACCTCGGATGCATAAGCGTCGAGATCGATGGCGGTGCCGGCCGTGCTGGCAAGATTGACTTTGAGCAGCGTGGCGGGATAGTGGTCGACCAACGCGACATACGCCGTCTGGCTGTCGGGGCTGATCGCAAAATCGGCGACGCTACCATCGAAATAGACTCTCTTGGTGACGGTTTGAGTCGCGGTACTGATCATCGCCAGGGTCCCGACATGTCCGACTCCATACGAGACGGGTGTGCTGTAGCCGACGACGACCGATTTGCCGTCAGGTGCGACTTCCACGGGTAGCGAATACGAGGTTGTCCCGCCCAGGGTGATGGTCTTGGTCACCTTGTTGGTCGCAGGATCGATGACGCTCACCATTGCGCTTGCCGATGTACCACCCACCGCGCGGAAACCCGTGGCGTAGATCCGACCGTTGGGCGCCACGTCGACTCCGGTTACCGCAAAGCTGATCGGAACGGTCGCTTTGACGGCCTTCGTCGTGGTGTCGATGACCGTGACGGAACCGGCCGCCATGTTCATGGTGGTGTTTCCGGCATACGCGTAGCGCCCATTTGGGCTTACCGCAACGGCTTCGGGAAAGTACGCGCCGACGCTCACTGTCGTATTGACGGCAGGTGCGACGGCCGTCAGCGGCACCAGCGCGGCCGCAGGTTCGGCCTTGGCGACTGCCTTCCCGATGTATGTGATTGTGCGATAGGTGGTTTCGACTTCGCGGCGCACAGCACCGGCCGCTGAGATCAGCAGCCCGGCCAGTGGCACCTCCGGAGCGGCAGGTACCCGGTCCAGGCTGGACGACAGAGCCATGGTTGCCACCAACGGCACCGGGACGTTCGTGGCCGCAGGCTGGGCAACCACCCCGAAAGAATGCGATTGCGCGACTGGAGAATTCATCGGGGCGGGCGTGCCGGTACCGGCCGCCTCGGGGTCCTGCTTGGTGTGTAACGGCGGAAGAGCGGTGCGCACAATGGCCGGGATCCTGGGTGAGGCCGGCTTGGTCGAGCGCCCTGAAGTGACGCCGGTTACCGATGCCGCAGCCGGGGCACCACCACTGGCTTTTCCTTCGGCACGCGTGGTCTCCTCGCGGCGCTTCTTGTTCTTCGTTGTGGCACCGGGCGCAGAGTGCGGACGCTTCGTCATGCCGGCATCGGCTCCGCGCTGATCGACGGATGGCGCCGGTGAGGACGCATCATCCGCGTGCGCGAAACCGGTGTTGGTACCGGCGCTGATGCACAGTCCGACTCCCACTGCGAAGGTGCCCAGCCACTTGTACGGTTCACGCGTTGACCGACGTCTACTTGCCACTGCAACCTCCGGCCATCAGTCACTCCAGCTATGAAGTGCTGTGAGTGTGCTGCGCGCATTATGGCAAGTGGCTGGTGAATGGACAGCGACAAATTGGCGCTGGTGTAGAAAATCAGCCGAACGACGGACAACCTAGCGGCCTGCTAGAGCGTGCCATCCAGATACGCGGCACGGCAGGCGCGGCGGGCCAGCTTGCCGCTGGTGGTGCGCGGGATGCCGCCTGCAGGCAGCAGGCGGACGTCGGAAGCAGTGACAGCGTGGCGGTCGGGCACCAATGCGCGGACGGCGTCGATCGCCGGCTGTGGATCGTTGCGGGCCGTGCCCGAGGCGCGTTCGGCGATGATCACCAATTGCTCCCCATCCTCGCCCGGCACGCTGAAGGCCGCCACGTAGCCCCGGCGCACCAGAGGTGAGGCATCGGCGGCGGTCGCCTCGATGTCCTGCGGATAGTGATGCCGGCCGCCGATCGTGATCACGTCTGCCAGACGGCCCGTCACGTACAGTTCGCCGTCGAGGTAGAAGCCCAGATCCCCGGTGCGCAACCAGGATCCGGAGATATCGGCGCCGTCGGCGTGACTGTGCTGCGGCAGCGCCGCGCGCAGGCGGGCATCGAACACCTCGCGGGTCTCCTCCGGCAGGCCCCAGTAACCGCGGCCGATGTTGTTGCCCTGCAACCAGATCTCGCCGACTCGTCCGTCGGGCAATTCGGTTGCGGTGTCCGGGTCCACCATCACCGCCCAGAGGCTGCGCGCCGTCTGCCCACACGAAACCTGCGCGACCGTCCCCGGCGCGTCCTCGGCCACCGGCACCGCGGTGCCGGCCGCGAGCCGGTCACGGTCGAAGTACCGCACCGTCGCCTCCGCAGCCGGGGCGATGTTGGAGACGAAAAGTGTTGCCTCGGCGATGCCGTAGGAAGGCTTGAACGCCGTCTTAGGCAGTCCATGCGGCTCGAATGCCGCGTTGAACGCGGTGATTGCGTCGATGCTGACCGGCTCTGAGCCGAGGATCAACACGACGTTCGCCAGATCGATGTCGTCGTCCGGACCCGGCACTGCGCGTTGCGCAGCCCATTCGTACGCGAAATTCGGTGCGGCAGTGACCACTCGGCCCACCTTCGAGCCGTCCGACAACGCCTGGATCCACCGCAGCGGCCGACGGATGAACGCGGTGGGAGACAACAACGTCGAGTGCCCGCCGTACACGGTGGGAAAGCCGATCATCGACAGGCCCATGTCGTGGTACAGCGGCAGCCAGCTCACGCCGTGGGTGTTCCGGTCCAGCATGTCGATGGACAGGATCATCTGAATCAGGTTGGTACCCACTGCTTTATGGGTGATCTCGACGCCGACCGGTGGCCGGGTGGCACCCGAGGTGTACTGCAGATGCGACACGTCGTCGACGTCGAGGTCGACGGGATTGAATTGCGCACCCTCGTCATCCGGCACTTCATCGATCACGACGACCCGCGGCGTCCCCACATCGGGATGCGCGGAGAGGAATTCCGTGACGGCCGCCAGTGCTGCGGCCGTCGTCAAGATCGCGGTCGGTCGCGCGTCGCGCAACGCCGTGTCCAAACGTTCCGCGTGCCCAGGTAATTCGGGTGCGAACAGCGGCACCGCGATGGCGCCGGCCTTGATCGCCGCGAAGAACCCAGCGACATACTCGAGTCCCTGGGGTGCCAGGATGGCGACGCGATCTCCGCGCTCACTGACCGCCTGCACCCGTGCGGCGATGGCCCGCAGCCGCACGCCCAGTTCGGCCCAGGTCAGTTCGACGGTCCGCATCTCGGCACCGGCGTAGTCCAGGTAGCGGTAGGCCACGACATCCGGGACGTGGGCGACATTGCGGTCGATCAGCGAGATGAGCGTCGCCCCGGGCGGCAGTGTCACCCGCCCCGATGCGTCGAAACACTCCTCGATCTGGATCAGTCCATTGCTCGGAGTCATGACTCCACATTAGGCACGAACTCATGCCATCTGGTGTCCCCGAGCACGATTGGGGTCTTTGGTCCCCCTCGGTTGCGTTCAGCGCCGGGACCATTCTTCGGCCAGCAGTTCGTACGAACGCACCCGGTCGCGGTGGTCATGCGTGATGGTGGTGATGATCAGCTCGTCGGCTCCCGTCGCATCGCGCAGCTGCTCCAGCTTGTCGGCGACCTGTGCCGCCGATCCGACGAACTGGGTGTCGACCCGGTCCGCGACGAGCTCGCGTTCGGCTGCCGACCAACGATGGGTCCGTGCTTCGGCCGGCGTAGGAAACGGGATCGCGCCGTCGGCCGTGCGGATACTGCGCACCCACAGGCCGTATCCGGTGGCGAGTTCGCGTGCGGTGGCTTCGTCTTCGGCGACGACGACGTCGGCCGAGACCGCGACGTACGGCGCGGCGAGCTCGGCCGACGGCCGAAACGCGGCCCGGTAGGCGTCGGTCGCAGCTATGGCTCAGCTTTCGGCGCTCGCCGTCCGGCGTCATCGCCGAACGGAGCCAGCGCAGCCCCTGAAATCATCGCGATTGCAAACCCGCCACGTCGGCCTACCGGATACCGCGGACCAGGCGTCCCGGACGCGCTCCGGTGTCGATGCCGTGGCGGCGGGTGACGGTGCCGCTGACGATGGTGGCGTCGTAGCCACTTGCGCCCTGCACCAACCGTTTTCCGCCGGCCGGCAGGTCGTACACCATCTTCGGCGCATGCAGCGTCAGCGCGTCCAGGTCGATGACGTTGAGGTCGGCCTTCTTGCCCACGCTGATCACGCCGCGATCGGACATGCCGTAGAGCTGGGCGGTGTCGTGCGACTGCTTGCGGATCACGTATTCCAGCGGCAGCTTCTCACCGCGGTGACGGTCGCGGGCCCAGTGCGTGAGCAGGAACGTCGGGTAGGAGGCGTCGCAGATCATGCTGCAATGGGCGCCACCGTCCGAGAGGCCGAGCACGCCGGCCGGGTGCGTGAGCATCTCCCGGATGGCGTCGTGGTTGCCGTCCGAGTAGTTGAACATCGGGTACATCAGCATGGCCCCGGCGTTGGCTTCCAGCATCAGGTCGTACATCGCGGCCAGCGGATCCACGCCGCGCCTTTCGGCGATCGCCGCGACAGTGCGCTCGACAGTCGGCTCGTAGTCCGGCGGTTCGCCTATGTGGTACAGGCGATTTGCCGCATTCTGAGCCAGCATGAACATGCCGTCGAACAGTTTCGTGGGGTCGATCGGCAGGTCTTCCTCCGCCAGGATCGCGGCCCGCACGGCCGGCTCGGCCAGCTTCTCGGCCAGCTCTTCGCGGGTGCATTCCGCGACCAGCCGGCGGTAGGTCGGCCGGTGGGTGAACGCGTGATGGCCGGGGAAGCCGAGCAACATGCCGAACGGCCGCGCCGCCACCTGCGGGAACAGCCGGCTGCCCGCCTGGTGCGCGGCGGCAGAAAGGTCCAGCTGCTCACGCCACAGGTTGGGATCGGCATCCACCTGGATGAGCGCGAAGCTCAGGGCGCAGTCGATCTCCTCACCGAGGCGGCGCATCCAGTCGAGTTCCTTGCGGGGCGCGATGATGTCCTCGCCGGCGGCACCCTGCGGAGCCAGTTCGAAGACCGCTGCCCCGCCGGCCGCGGTGGCGCGGCCCAGCGCGAACAACTCGTCCTCGGCGGCGAAGGTGCCCGGCACCGGCTCACCGTCCATCGCGCGGTGCGCCAACGTACGGGACGACGAAAAGCCCAGCGCCCCAGCCTCGATGGCTTCCTGGACCAGTTTCGCCATGGCCTTGATGTCGTCAGCGTTGGCCGGCTCGTTACGGGCGCCGCGCTCCCCCATCGCATACGCGCGGACGGCGCCGTGCGCGATCTGGGTGCCCATGTCGACGGCCAGCTCACGCTTCCCGACGACATCGAGGTATTCGCCGAAACTCTCCCAGCCCCAGGTGATGCCCTCGGTCAGGGCGGTGCCGGGGATGTCCTCGACGCCTTCCATGAGCGCGATCAGCCACTCTTCCTGGCCGGGACGCACCGGCGCGAAGCCGACACCACAGTTGCCCGCGACGACCGTCGTCACCCCGTGGTTGCTCGACGGCTCCAGCACACTGTCCCAGCTGACCTGACCGTCGTAGTGGGTGTGGATGTCCACGAACCCCGGAGCGACGATCTTTCCGCCGGCATCGATGGTCTCGGCCGAATCACCCGACAGCACAGGATCATTCGGGCCACGCCGGTGCACCTCGACGATCTTGCCGTCCCTGATCGCGACGTCGGCGGTGAACCGGTCGGCACCGGTTCCGTCGACGACAGTGCCACCGGTGATCTTCAGATCGAACACATCCGCTCCCTTGTTGCCGCCGCGACCGTCCGTCAGCGGCAGTACTGTAACAGTGTTACACCGTGATGGACCGGAGATCCAGCGCCTGGGTGTGATTAGGTGTTCGGCAAAGCGGAAGGAGGTGGTCATGGCAGAGGCATCCCAGCGCGGGTCCGATGGCGCGTCGAAACCTGTTGACGCTCAATTGATCCTGGATACTGCCGCGGCATTGCTGGAGCGCGACGGCGTCGCGGGATTCTCGATGCGCAGCCTGTCCGAGCATCTGGGCGTCGCGGTCACGTCCATCTACTGGCATGTCGGCGGCCGGGACAAGCTGTTCGACCACCTCATCGACCGGCTGATCGACGTGATGGCCAGCCTGCCCGCCATCGGAGACACTCCCGCCGAGCGCATCGCCGCCCTGGCCCGTGCCCAGCGCACCGCGCTCATCGAACGCCAGCACCTGATGGCCATCGCGCACGAACGCGACCGCACGCCGTCACTGTTCCAGTCGGTGCAGCAGACCCTCGCCGCCGAACTGGCCGCCCTGGGGATCACCGGCAATCAGGCGGCACTGGCGCTGCGGTCCATCGAGGTGCACGTGATTTCGTCTGCGCTGATGCAGTTTTCGGCCATCCGCAGCGGCGAGCACGAGGAAGAGGACGCCTCGCTGTGGGGCGACGACTGGCCGGACCAGAAACTCGTCGAGGCCCTGCGCTCGCCCACCGACTACGACGCAGTGTTCGAGTACGGACTGGCCGCGCTGCTCGCGTCGCTGGTGTGATTTGTGCACGAAAATCCGCGGTGAGCGCGGAAAATCGTGCACAAATCACTTCGTGGCGAAGCGGCGGTTGCGCAGCTTGGGGATCGCCTGCTCGGTGAGGACCCGGGCGCGTTCTGTCATGGCGCCGGAGACGGCGTCGGGGTGCGTGGTCAGGTAAAAGCCGCCCGCCGCCGACTGATCGAAGATGATCTCCGCGGCGGTCATCGGATCCATTGCGGTGATCTGGTGCATCGCGGTGCGCTCCGACTCTGACGCGTCGGCGGCGTGCCCACTTCCACCGTCGACGCCGCCGGCCGCGGTGAAGATGTTCGACTGCACCGGTCCGGGCAGCACCGCCTGCACACAGACGTGATTGTCGTGGCCGGCCAGCTCGACCTCGACGCGCAGACACTCGGTCAGTGCCAGCACGGCGTGCTTGCTGACGATGTACGGCGCCTGCAGTTGCACCGTCGACACCCCACCGACGGACGACATGTTCCACACCCACGCGGGTTCGTCGGACGCCAGCATGGCCGGCAGGAAAGCCCGCACGCCATGGAAGACACCACTGACATTGATGTCCATGACGCGCTCCCAGTTGGCGACCGGGGTGTCCCACAGGTAGCCGAACTGCTCGATGCCGGCGTTGTTCACCAGTAGGCGCACCGGTCCGATTTCGCGGTACACCATGTCGGCCAGGTCCTGTACGGCCTCGGCGTCGCGGACGTCGCACACCGCATCAACTGCGGACGCACCCGCCGCGGACAGCTCGTCGCGCAGGGCAGCGACCGCGGCCGCGTCGACGTCGGCCAGCACCGTCGTCATCCCAAGTTTCGCCGCGTACCGGGCCAGACCGGCCCCGATCCCCGAGCCGGCACCCGTGATGACCGCGACGCCACCACCGAACAGTTCCTGTGCACCCATGGCCGAAGTAAATCGCAGGGCGGGGGCCCGGACAGGCCCGACGTCCGATCAGTGGAATGCCGGTCAGGCCGGCTGCACCTCGGCCTCGGCTCTCGGCGCCGCACGCAGCACACACCGGGCATAGCCGATCCAGCTCACCACGCAGGCCACGAAGCCGACGACGATCATCGGGTATACCGCCTGGCCGAGAACGACTGCGACAGAATCACTTCCGGCGAGCCGCCGGTCGACCGCGCCGCCCGTCATCAACGGCAGCAGACTGACCACGAAGCAGGCGATGGCGGCGGCCAATGCGGTGCCGAACCTCGCGCGCACCGCGGCGACGATCATCGTGCCGGCCGCGAGCACGATCAGCACGGCGAAGGGCAGCGGGCGCAACTCGGCACCGAGATTTCCGCTGATGTCCCAGATTCCCCAGCCACTCATCGAACCGTGGCCATGGTCGTTGTGCGCGGTGTACCACGGCAGGACAGCCGCGACGACGATCATCGCGAAGGCGATGACCCCGATCGCCCAGCGCGTCAGTACGTTCTCGATCTCGACTCCTCATACCCCCGTGAACGTGGGCTGCATCAGCGTCAACATGGCCATGGCCAAACTGATGAGCAGACACAGACTCAACACGATCATCGCACCCACCAGCAGCCAGCGGCCCATCCGGCGGCGAACGCGCGTCAATTTTGCGTGGTGGCGTTCCTCGACGTAACTCACGGCCACCATGGCGAACGCGACATCGATGTGTTCGTCACCGACGGTGGCCGCGCCCGCCGCGATCTCCTGCAGGCGTACGGGTTCGATCTGCACTCCCGCGACGGCGAAGCGCCGACTGAGTCGGCGCGCCTGCCCTCGCGTGAGCGGGTGGTCACACACGTGCACGTGATGTCGCGGGGCTGCCACTTGCGTTATTCCCTCGATTCGGGCGCCCCGCCAGGCCCGAAAATGCCGAAGGCGCCCGGGATTCAAGTTACTCCGACGGGCGCCTTCGCACACTGCGACAGCGGGATTTCTACAGACCCATGTCCTTGGCGATGATCATCTTCATGACCTCACTGGTACCGCCGTAGATGCGGCCGACGCGGTTGTCGGCATACAGCCGGGCGATCGGGTACTCGTTGATGTAGCCGTAGCCGCCGTGCAATTGCAGGCAGCGGTCGATGACGCGCGCCGCGGCGTCGGTGCAGAACAGTTTGGCCTTGGCGGCATCGGCCGCGGACAGCTCGTCGAGGTCGTGGGCTTCCATGGCACGGTCGACGACGGCTTCCATCGCATCGACGTCGGCCTGGCAGGCCGCGAGCTCGAACTTGGTGTTCTGGAACGAGGCGACCGGTTTGCCGAACACGGTGCGGTCCTTGGTGTACTGCACGGCGAACCGGACGGCGGCCTTGGCCTGCGCGTACGCGCTGACGGCGATACCGAGCCGCTCGCGCGGCAGGTTCTGGCCGAGGTAGTTGAAGCCTTGGTCGGCCTCGCCGAGGATGTCCTCGACCGGGACCTTGACGTCGGTGAAGTTCAGCTCGGCGGTGTCCGAGCAGCGCAGGCCCAGCTTGTCGAGCTTGCGGCCGACCGAGTAACCCTCCAGCTTGGTGTCGACCACCAGCAGCGAGATGCCGAAGCGGCGGTCGTCTTCCTTGGGGGCCGAGGTACGGGCACAGACGATCACGCGATCGGCGTGCACACCACCGGTGATGAAGGTCTTGGAGCCGTTGAGGACGTAGTGGGTGCCATCCTCGGAAAGCTTTGCGGTGGTACGGATTCCGGCGAGGTCGGAACCGGTGCCGGGCTCGGTCATCGCGATCGCGAACATGATCTCGCCGCTGAGCATGCCGGGGAACCAGCGCTTCTTCTGCTCTTCGTTGCCGATGTCGCGGATGTACGGCAGACACAGGCCGACGTGCACGCTGGAGCCGCCGAACGACACTGCGGCGCGCGCCAGTTCCTCGGTCAGGATCGCCTGGAACTTGTACGAGGTCAGGCCCTCGCCGCCGTACTCCTCCGGGATTTCCGCGCCGAAGATACCGAGTTCGCCGAGTTTGTAGTAGAATTCGCGCGGCACCAGGCCCTTCTCGAACCACTCGTCGTAGACGGGACTCACCTCGGCCTCGACGAAGGCCCGGATCATGGCCCGGTAATCCTCGTGCTCTTCGCTGTAGACCTCGCGTTTCACAGACATCTCCTCAGAAGTGGTGAACAGTGTTAGCTTGTTGCTGTCACAATAAGCTAACGACGTTCGCTAATTCAAGGGAGACGCAGATGGGCAGGCCCCGCGTACCGCTGCTCAACCGCGAACTCATCCGTGACACCGCATTGGAATTGATCGATCGCGACGGCCTCGCCGAGATGTCGATGCGCAAGCTGGCCGCCGAACTCGGCGTGCAGGCGTCGTCGCTGTACAAGCACTACCCCACGAAGGACGACGTGCTCGACGCCGTCGCGAGTCGCGTTGCCGGGGAAATCGACACGTCCGGGTTCGACCGCGGCGACGACTGGCAGGACGCGCTGGCCGCGTGGGCGCGCTCGCACCGCGCCGCGCTGGCAGCACACCCGAATCTCGTGCCCTACCTCGCGACCGGACCGGGCCGACGCGATGTGAGTCTGCGGATCGCCGACGCCGTACACGGCGGACTGGTCGGCGCCGGCTGGCCACCGCGCGAAGCGACCCTGATCGGCGCCGCCACCCGGTCACTGGTACTGGGGTCGACCGTCGGCTCCTTCTCGCGCGGGTTCACCGACGACGTGCAGGTCTACCGCGACCGCTATCCGCACATGGGCCAGGCACATCTACTGCGCGGCAAGGCCGACCAGATCGACACGGCCGGTTTCGAGCTGGCCCTCACCGCATTCATCGACGGACTGGCGATCCGCTTCAACGCCCTGCAGTGATTTGTGCACGATTTTCCGCGGCCAGCGCGGAAAATCGTGCACAAATCACCTGTCTTGCGGGGGCTTGGGCCCACCGCCGAAGGGGTTCAGCCTCGACACCCCCGGAATGTTCGACAGCAGCCGGAACACCTCGTTGCCGGTATTGACCAGGGCTTCGAGTTGCGGCAGCAGGGCGTCGAGCGTGCGGAACATGGGATCGGCCATGGCCATGACCCGCTCGGTCCGGTCGATCGTCGTGTTGAGCCGCTCGGTGGCCACCGCCAGATTCTCGATGAGATCGGGTACCTGGGCGGCGAGTTGGACGGAGGCCGGCGGGATGCGCAAGGCACCGCTGGCCACCGCCTGCGTCATCTCGACGGCGGACTGGGCAGCATCGACCGCGGACTGGGCCGCGGCCTTCAGGTCGCTGGGCTTCGGAATCATTTGACCGGCCATACAGTTAACTGTGCCGCACCCGGGCCCGCCTGTCCCGTGATCGACACGGCTACACGTCGGTAACGCTGCTCACGATCTCAGGACGGCAGTACCAGGATCTTGACGTGCTCGTCCGGATTCCGCAGTGCGGTGAACGCATCTGCGATGCCGTCGAGCCCGGTACGTCCCGTGATCAGGGCTTCTGCGTCGATCTCACCGGCCGCGAGTCGCGCCAGCACCTTCTCGTACGCCTGCTCGTAGGGGCCGTGACCGAAGTTGATCGCGATCTGCCGCATCTGCGCCACCACCGGGATGATGGTCTCCTCGGCGAACGGGGATGCCACCACCTGAATCCGCGAACCCCACGGCAGCGTGTGCGTCAGGGTGTTGAGCGTGCCGACCCGGCCGCTGCACTCGTAGGCGATCAGCAGGCCACCGCCGGTCCCACCGCTACCCAGCAACTCGTTGTAGACCTCGATCGGGTCCTGCTCATTGGGGTCGACGACGATGTCGGCGCCCATCTTCGCGGCGAGCTCACGCCGCTTCGGCGACGGCTCGGACGCGATGACGAGGTGCGCGCCGGCAGCTTTCGCGGCGAGGATCGTGCCCAGACCGATCGAGCCGCAGCCGATCACGAGGGCGGTGTCCGCGGCCGTCAACCCGGACTGCTGCATGTGCATCTCACCGACGTGCAGTGGCTCGGCCAGCGCGGCGTGCTCGAGCGACAGTCCGTCGGGCACGTGCCGGACCCAGAACGCGTCGACGACGATGTACTCCCCGAAGGCCCCGTGGTAGTCGTTCGAGTACCCGATGATGGTCGGCATCCCGTTCTGTTCGGTGGTGATGCCAAGACCGGTGACCCGGTCGTCGACCTTGAAATCCTCGACGCCCGCACCGGTTTCGACGACGACGCCCGACCATTCGTGGCCGAGCACCACCGGACGGGTGGCGTCGAAGACTGCGAAGGGGAAGCCCGCGCCGGCGGCGACGGACACGAACCGGCACGGGTCCTTGGACATGCTCAGGTCGCTGCCACAGATGCCGCACGCGGCCACCTTGATGCGCAGCTGGCCCGGACCGGTGGCCGGGGGCTCCGGCACGTCGGTCACGGTGAACTGGCCGTCGATGAACTGTGCTGCCTTCATGCGTGTGCTCCTGCGGTGTTGAGTTCGTTGGCCGGTGCCGGGGTGGCGGGCAGGTCGGTGGGCTGCCCGTAGTAGTCGGTGTAGGCCTTCGTGATGGCGCCGACGAGGTTGCCGATCAGCACCTCGGAGTTGTCCTGTGCGAATTGCAGGCTGGCCTGACGGGCGACGTTGCGCCGGCGGAAGTGCGGAATGACCTCCGAGGCGAACAGCTCGTAGCTGCGCTTGGTGTTCTCCCAGTCGGCGAGGTCGACGTGCATGATCAGCAGGGTGCCGAAGCCGCCGGTCTTCTCGATCAGGCGGTCGATCTGGGCGATGGCGTCCTCCGGCGTGCCGATGATCGCCTGGCCGAACTCCCCGAGCGACTCATTGCGCCAGTAGTCGATGATGCCGGCCGGGGTCTGCGCCCAGTCCGGGTTGATGTTCTGCTGCCGGTTGACGTACTCGGCGATGTGGTTGATGCGACGGCTGACGGCGCGCTCGGCCTCCTCGCGCGTCTCGGCGATGAACATCGGGTTCACCAGACGCCACGTCGACCGGTCGGCGACGTAGCCGTTCTCGGCCGAAACCTGTTCGTACACACCCCAGTTGCGGTCCAGCGACTCGTAGCCGGCCTGCGAGCTGGCCGCCAGCGACAGCAGCGAGAGGCCGTGCTTGCCGGCCAGCACCGAACCGTTGGGCGAGATGGTCGAAGCGGTGACCACCTCGATGCCGGCGGGGTTGTAGGTGGGCAGCTGGGCGCGGGCGTCGCGCAGGGTGAACCAGTCGGTCTCCATGTTGACCACTTCGCCGCGCAGCAGCGCGAGTACGGCCTCCAGGGCCTCACCTTGCATGCGGCGCTGGTTGGTGGTGGTGATGCCCATCATGTGCGCGTCGAGCGGAATCTTGCCGGGGCCGGTGCCGACGATCAGGCGGCCGCGGGTCTGCAGGTCCAGCTGGGTGATGCGGTCGGCGGTGATCAGCGGGTGGTGGTACGGCAGCGACATCACGCCGGTGCCGAAGCGGATGCGCTCGGTGCGCTCGGCGGCGGCGGCGATGAAAACATCGGGGGCCGGGACGATCTCGGAGCCGGTCGAGTGATGCTCCCCCATCCACGCCTCTTCGAAGCCGAGGTGGTCCAGGTGGGTCATCAGGTCGATGTCGCGGCGCAACTGCAGCGCGGGGTCGGCATTGAGCGGATGGTACGGGGCGAGGAAGGCCCCGAATTTCATGGACGTCGGGCTCCACTGGGCAGCGCTGCTCACGGTGGTCTCCTGATTCTCGGTGAGGGTGTCTCGGCTTGCTCCGCTGACTGTAATCCGATCACTCGATTGGATCAAGTGATCCAAAAATATCGGCAGCCCAACGCGCTGTTTGAGCATGCTCATCAGCCGCGAACGCGACAAAAATGCACGCTATTTGCGGCGTGTTGCCGTACAGACACGGCCGCTCGCGGTTAAGAGTTCAAGAGCCGCTCTGTGCCGCCGACGACGAACGTCACGAGGTCTTCGTAGAACGCCTCCAGGGCGGCGGCCGACAGCTTGGCGCGGTCCCATTCGTCGGCGCGGCTCAGGCCCTGCACGAAGCCCATGATCGACACCGCCCAGCGGGCCTCCAGCCGATCCTCGGAGGCATTCGGGAAAGCTCGCCGCACCTGTGCCAGCAACGTGGCGCGCAGCTTGGGTTCGATGGTCTCGTCGGCCGGGCCGGCCTGGGTGATCTGGGCCATGATCTTGATCCACCGCATGCCCCGGGTGCGCTGGCGCCGCAGCAGATCGAGATAGGGCGCCGTGACCGCCCGCACCAAGGCGTCGGGCGTCGGCGGGACCGAATCCGCCGCCAGCACATCGACATTGGCCTGAATGGCCGAGCCGACGGCGGCGCCGAGGTCGAGGACCACCGCGCGCAGCAGCTCGTCCTTGGAACCGAAGTGATAGTGCACCGAGGCGGCGCCGAGGCCCGCCGCGGCGTTGACCGAGCGCACCGAGACGGCGTCCACGCCCTGCTCGGCGAACAGCTTCTCGGCCGTCTTCACCAACTTGGCGCGGGTGGCATTGCCCTGACGGTTCTGCGATGTGCCCGACACGGTCAGAAGCATGTCACAGCGGCGCGCCGCCGCCACTGAAAGCGTTTCGTGTCTCCAGGATCAGCAAGGCCACATGCAGCGAGGTCGCGGACTCGCCGTCGGCGAGGTCGACGCCCAGAATCTGCTCGATGCGGTTCAGCTTCGCGTACAGCGACGGCCGGCTCAGGTGCAGACGCGACGCGAGCGCCGACTTGTTGCCGCCGAGTTCCAGGTAGCCACGCAGGACCTCGCGCAGGCCGTCACCGGACTCGATGTCGTGCAGGATCAGCGCACGCAACTCCCCTTCCGCGAAGCGCTGCACGCGCGGATCGGTCCGGAGCATCGACAGCAGACCGCGCAGCCGGATGTCGGCGACCCGGAAGCAGACCCGTTGCGAAGCCGGCAGCGACAGCGCGGCCTCGGCGACGTGGGCGGCATCGGTGATGCGGTGGATGGCGTCGATCAATCCGGGCGCCGGGGTGCCGACACCGAGCACCAGGCCGTGGGCGTCGACGGCGCGCTCGGCATCGCGGCGCAGCGCGCGGCCCAGCGGCTCCAGCGCGCTGCCCGGGCGCATGTTCAGCGACAGCACCATGGCGATCTCGCCGGGCCCGCGTAGCGAGAACAAACCGGTGTGCCCCAACGCTTTTACCGAGCGGGTGACGACGTCGAGCAGGCGGGCGCTGCGGCGCTGCTCCGAGACGGGGTCGGCGGCTGAACCGTCCTTCGACGCCCATCCGGAGACCCGCAGGGTCGCGGGCAGGTACTGCGCCGCCGGCCGCAGCCCCAACGCGAAGGCCCGGGCCGTCGCCTCGTCCTCGAACCGGATACGTTCGCGCGCAACATCTTCCAGCAAGCCCGCCTGCGCCTGATGTTCGATGTCGGTGCGGCCACGTTCGGCCATCCGGTGCAGCACCAACGCCTGAGATGCCCGCTCGAGCACCATGGTGAACCTGGCCGCCACGTCCTCGGAGGGACTCAGCGCGATCAGCCGGCCCCACGCATCGTCGCCGCGCCCGACCGCACTGATCACCCAGTCGTCCGTCCGCTCGGCACCGGTCTCGTGCTGACGGGACCGACGTTGCCAGTCCCGCAACACATCTGACGTCGGACGGCCTGCGGTCGCGACCGCGATCGCCTGGTGCGTGAGGTCCTCGAGCACGACGGGCGCACCGAGCAGATTCGCCGCCGCCTCGGCGATCCCGGCGGGCGTGGCACGGCGCATGCTCAGGTCGGTGAACACCTCGTGCGTCTGCCGCGCGAAATCGACCTCCTGGTACTGGTCGGCGACGATCACGCGGTGCACCTGTTCGGTCACCTCGACGAACTTGATCACCCGGCGGACCGCGACCAGCGCCAGCCCCAACTCCTCGGCGATCGCCCCAACGTTGACCGGCAGCGGGACGGCGCCGGCGCCCAGTTCGACGATGACACCGACAGCCTGCGCCGCAGCGAGCGACCGCAGATACGCCAGCGGCGCGGCCCTCAGCGCGGCACCGGTCGTCAGCACGAGTTCGCCACCCTGCAGCACGTCCGACAGGTCGGGGACGTCGCTGACGTGGACCCAGCGGATCGGGCGATCGAACCCGTGCGCACAGAGAATCTCGGGCTCGCCCTGCTGGATGACCGGCAGGGCGACGATCTCGGCGACGGTCGGCATTTACAAAGTGTAAATGCCGAAGCGGAACCTGATACAGATTGTCGACCAATTCGGCGCTCCCCACCAGGCAAGCTGAGTGCACACCCCGAACCGACCCGGAAGGCCACTCGAGACGATGACTCAGACCATCTCCCACTGGATCAACAACGACATCTTCACCGGATCCTCGGGACAGTCCGCGCCGGTCACCAACCCGGCCACCGGCCAGGTCACCGGTCAGGTCGCCCTCGCCAGCGTCGAGGACGCCCAGGCCGTCATCAACGCCGCCGTCGCCGCCTTCCCGGCGTGGCGCGACACCTCCATCACCAAGCGCGTCCAGATCCTGTTCGCCTTCCGCGAGCTGATCAACGCCCGCCGCGACGAACTCGCCGCGATCATCACCGCCGAGCACGGCAAGGTCCACTCCGACGCCCTGGGCGAGGTTGCCCGCGGCATCGAGGTCATCGAATTCGCCTGCGGCATCCCGCATCTGCTCAAGGGCGGCTACTCGGAGAACGCCTCCACCAACGTCGACGTGTACAACATCCGTCAGGCCCTCGGCCCGGTCGCCATCATCTCGCCGTTCAACTTCCCGGCCATGGTCCCGATGTGGTTCTTCCCCATCGCCATCGCCACCGGCAACACCGTCGTGGTCAAGCCGTCGGAGAAGGACCCGTCCTCCTCGCTGTGGATGGCCCGGCTGTGGAAGGAAGCCGGCCTGCCCGACGGTGTCTTCAACGTCCTGCAGGGCGACAAGACCGCAGTCGACGAGCTGCTGACCAACCCCGCCATCAAGGCCGTCTCGTTCGTCGGCTCGACCCCGATCGCGCAGTACGTCTACCGCACCGCCACCGCCTCCGGCAAGCGCGTTCAGGCCCTCGGCGGCGCCAAGAACCACGCCGTGATCCTGCCCGACGCCGACCTGGATCTGGCCGCCGACAGCATGGTCAACGCGGGCTTCGGCTCGGCCGGCGAGCGCTGCATGGCCATCTCGGCCTGCGTGGCCGTCGGCCCGATCGCCGACGACCTGGTCGCCAAGATCGTCGAGCGCGCCGCGGCCATCAAGACCGGTGACGGCACCAAGGGCGCCGACATGGGCCCGCTGATCACCAAGGTGCACCGCGACAAGGTGGCCTCGTACATCGACGCCGGCGAGGCCGAGGGCGCCAAGGTCGTGCTCGACGGCCGTAACGTCTCCGTCGAGGGCGCCGAGGACGGTTTCTGGCTGGGCCCGACCCTGCTGGACAACGTCACCCCCGAGATGAGCGTCTACACCGACGAGATCTTCGGCCCCGTGCTGTCGGTCGTGCGCGTCGAAACCTACGACGAGGCAATGGAACTCATCGCCAACAACCCCTACGGCAACGGCACCGCGATCTTCACCAACGACGGTGGTGCGGCGCGCCGGTTCCAGAACGAGGTCGAGGTCGGCATGGTCGGCATCAACGTGCCGATCCCGGTTCCCATGGCGTTCTACAGCTTCGGCGGTTGGAAGGCCTCGCTGTTCGGTGACAGCCACGCCTACGGCCCCGAGGGTGTGCAGTTCTTCACCCGCGCCAAGGCCGTCACCCAGCGCTGGGCCGACCCGAGCCACGGCGGCATCAACCTGGGCTTCCCGGAAAACAACTGATAGCGCAACCAGAACCAGTGCGCGGGGCCCGCGTCCCCGAAGGGCCCCGCGCACTACCCCTCTCGCCCGCCACGTGTCACCGACAGGACCCGCCATGACCCTCGCCGCAGACCACCTCCTGCCCGCCGGCCACACCATCGACTCGATGCGCGCCGAAGCCGAGCGCGCCTACCAGCTGGACCGTGCCCACGTCTTTCACTCCTGGTCTGCGCAGGCCACGCTCAACCCGATGACCGTCACGGCCGCCGAGGGCAGCTACTTCTGGGACGGCGACGGCAACCGCCTGCTCGATTTCTCCTCCCAGCTGGTCAACACCAACATCGGCCACCAGCACCCGAAAGTCGTTGCGGCGATTCAGGAACAGGCCGCCAAACTGTGCACCATCGCACCGCAGCACGCCAACGCCGCTCGTTCGGAAGCCGCCCGGCTCATCGCCGAGCTGACCCCCGGCGACCTGAACCACATCTTCTTCACCAACGGCGGGGCCGAAGCCAACGAGCACGCCGTGCGCATGGCACGCCTGCACACCGGCAAGCACAAGGTGCTGGCCCGCTACCGCGCCTACCACGGTGGCACCGACCTGGCGATCAACCTGACGGGCGACCCGCGGCGCTTCGCCAACGATCGCGGCGCGGCCGGCGTCGTGCACTTCAACGGGCCGTTCCTGTACCGCTCGGTGTTCCACGCCGAGAACGAGGCGCAGGAGTCCGCGCGGGCCCTCGACGAGCTGCAGCGCGTCATCGAGCTCGAGGGCGCCTCGACCATCGCGGCCATCATCCTGGAGTCCATCCCCGGCACCGCGGGCATCATGGTGCCGCCGCCGGGCTATATGGCGGGCGTGCGCGCACTGTGCGACAAGTACGGCATCATCATGATCGCCGACGAGGTCATGTCCGGCTTCGGCCGCTCCGGAAAGTGGTTCGCCATCAACCACTTTGATGTGGTTCCCGACCTGCTGACCTTCGCCAAGGGCGTCAATTCCGGCTACGTGCCGCTCGGCGGCGTGGCGATCAGCAACGCCATCGCCCAGACCTTCGCCGAGCGCGCCTACCCCGGCGGCCTCACCTACTCCGGACACCCGTTGGCCACGGCGGCTGTGGTCGCCACGATCAACGCCATGCGCGACGAAGGCATGGTCGAGAACGCCGCTCACCTCGGTGAGGACATCATCGGACCGGCCCTGCGCGAGTTCGCTCAGCGGCATCCCAGCATCGGTGAAGTGCGCGGCGCGGGGGTGTTCTGGGCCATCGAACTGGTCAAGGACCAGACGACGCGCGAACCGTTGGCGCCCTATGGCGACACCAGCGAAGCCATGAACGCGGTCGTCGCCTTCTGCAAGGAGAACGGCCTGATGCCGTTCACCAACTTCAACCGCATCCATGTGGTGCCGCCGTGCAATGCCAGCGACGACGAGGTGCGCGCCGGGCTCGCGATCCTGGACCGCGCCCTCGACGTGGCAGACCGGTACGCGCAGTAGGGGGTACTGTCGGCCGGTGCGGATAGCCCTGTTCGCGACCTGCCTGGCCGATGCCATGTTTCCGGCTGCCGCCATCGCGACGGTGCGGCTGCTGGAACGGCTCGGCCACCAGGTGGAGTTTCCCGCCGGGCAGACCTGCTGCGGGCAGATGCACGTCAACACCGGCTACCTGCGCGAGGCCGTGCCACTGGTACGCAATCATGTTGATGCCTTCACCGGGTTCGACGCCATCGTGGCGCCGTCGGGGTCCTGCGTCGGGTCGGTGCGTCATCAACACGCGATGGTGGCCCGGCGCGCCGGGGACGACGAGCTGGCCGCGAAGGCCGAATCGGTTGCGGCACAAACCTTTGAGCTCTCCGAATTCTTGGTCGACGTCCTCGGCGTCGACGATGTCGGGGCCTACTACCCGCACCGCGTCACCTACCACCCGACGTGCCATTCCTTGCGCATGCTCGGCGTCGGAGACAAACCGCTACGGCTGCTGCGCCATGTCCGCGGCCTGACCCTCGTCGAGCTGCCCCACGCCGAATCCTGTTGTGGCTTCGGCGGCACCTTCGCTCTGAAGAACGCCGACGTATCGACGGCGATGCTGGCGGACAAGATGGCGAACATCGCGACGACGGGCGCGCAGGTGTGCACCGCGGGCGACTCCTCGTGCCTGATGCACATCGGCGGCGGACTGAGCCGGATCGGCAGCGGCGTCCGTACGGTGCATCTGGCCGAAATCCTGGCGGCCACCTCATGACCGCGGTGTTCCTGGGCCAGCCCGGGGTGGGCAATCTGCGCGGTGAGCAGAGTTTCCCCGCGGCGGCCCGGACAGCGCTGGCGGACCCGCAACTACGTCACAATCTGGGCCATGCGACCGGCACCATCCGCGCCAAACGCCTTGCCGCCGTTGCCGAATGCGACGACTGGGAGCAACTGCGGGCCGCCGGCAGCGCGTTGAAGCAGGATGTGCTGGCGCGGCTGCCGGAGCTGCTGGAGGAACTCGAAGCCAACGTCACAGCGCGCGGCGGCCAGGTGCACTGGGCGCGCGACGGAGATGAGGCCAATCGCATTGTCGCCGAGCTGATCCGGGCCACCGGCAGCGACGAGGTGGTCAAGGTCAAGTCGATGGCGACGCAGGAGATCGGGCTCAACGAGTACCTGGAGGCCGAGGGCATCACGCCCATCGAGACCGACCTGGCCGAGCTGATCGTCCAACTCGGCCATGACAAACCGAGCCACATCCTGGTGCCGGCCATCCACCGCAACCGCGCCGAAATCCGCGCGATCTTCGAACGGGAGATGCCCGGCGCCGGCGACCTCACCGACGAGCCGCGGGTGCTGGCCATGGCTGCCCGCGCACATCTGCGGCGAAAGTTCCTGTCCGCCAGGGTCGCTGTGAGTGGCGCCAACTTCGGGGTGGCCGAGACCGGGACGCTGGCCGTCGTCGAATCCGAGGGCAACGGCCGCATGTGCCTGACGCTGCCCGAAACCCTGATCACCGTGATGGGCATCGAAAAGGTGATCCCTCGCTTCACCGACCTCGACGTGTTCATGCAGCTGCTGCCCCGGTCGTCGACCGCCGAGCGGATGAACCCGTACACCTCGATGTGGACCGGCGTGCATCCCGGCGACGGTCCGCAGCAGTTCCATCTGGTGCTGCTCGACAACGGCCGCACCCGCGTGCTGGCCGATGAGGTGGGACGCGCTGCGCTGCACTGCATTCGGTGCAGCGCCTGCCTGAACGTCTGCCCCGTCTACGAACGCACCGGCGGGCACGCGTATGGCTCGGTGTACCCGGGACCGATCGGCGCCATCCTGAGCCCGCAGCTGACCGGGACCACCGGGCATGACGATCCGAACGCGAGCCTGCCGTACGCGTCGTCGCTGTGCGGCGCCTGCTTCGAGGCGTGCCCGGTCCTCATCGACATCCCGTCGATCCTGGTGCATCTGCGGGCGGTGCAGGTCGACCAGGAAAGAGGAGGGCGCGGCGGGCTGCCGAGCGGACAGGATCTCGCGATGAAAGCCGCCGGCTGGGCCATGGGGTCCGCGTCGCGATTCGGGTTGGCCGAGAGGGCGCTTGGTGCGGGCCGGCTGCTCGCAGGAAAAGACCACCGCATCAGCAGGCTGCCCTGGCCGGCCTCGAAATGGACTGGCAGCCGCGATATTCCGGAACCACCAACGGAGACGTTTCGGCAGTGGTGGGCCCGCAACCGGGGCGCCGCGCAATGAGCGATGCACGGGCAGCAGTGCTGGGCCGGATCCGTGCCGCGCTGGGGCCGGGCATGCCCGCCGCGGTGCCGGTACCCCGCGACTACGACCGGCAACCGCTGATCGGCCACGGTGACGTCGACCGGTTCGCCCAGACGGTGGCGGATTACCGGGCCCGGGTGCACCGGGTCGGTCCGGATGCGGTGGCCACGACCATCGGCGCACTCGTCGGTACCGGGACCGCGGTCATTCCCGCGGACCTGCCTTCCGACTGGGTGGCGGTTGTACGCACCGTCGTCGACGCGCCTCCCGTCGGCCTCGATGTGCTGGACCGCGTCGACGCGGTGGTGACCGGCTGCGCGCTCGGGATCGCGGCGACCGGCACCATCGTGCTGGATGCCGCTGCGGCGCAAGGCCGGCGCGCGCTGACGTTGGTGCCCGACCATCACGTCTGCGTCATCCGCGCCGACCAGATCGTCGACACCGTGCCGCAGGCTTTCGCCGCCCTCGATCCATCGCGACCGCTGACGTTCATCTCGGGACCGAGCGCGACGAGTGACATCGAGCTGCAGCGGGTCGAGGGCGTGCACGGGCCGCGCACCCTCGATGTGGTGATCGTGGGGTAACAATGGCAGCCGTGACTGATATCGCACCGTTCCGGATCGCCGTGCCGGACGAGGTCCTGGACGATCTCCGCCGCCGCCTGACCAACACCCGCTGGCCTGAGGCCGAGTGCGTCGACGACTGGAGCCAGGGCATCCCGCTGAGCTACACCCGCGAGCTGGCCGCCTACTGGGCGAACGGATACGACTGGCGGGCCCGCGAGGCCGCGCTCAACCGGTTCGACCAGTACGTCACCGAAATCGACGGACTGGAAATCCATTTCATTCATCAGCGGTCCCCGCACACCGATGCGCTGCCGCTCATCATCACGCACGGCTGGCCCGGGTCCATCGCCGAATTCCAGAAGATCATCGAGCCGCTGACCGATCCGACCGCGCACGGCGGCCGCGCCGAGGACGCCTTCCACGTGGTGTGTCCGTCGCTGCCCGGCTACGGCTTCTCCGGCAAACCCACCGCGACCGGCTGGGGTGTCGAGCGGACCGCGCGGGCGTGGGACGACCTGATGGTGCGGCTCGGCTATCGCCGCTACGGCGCGCAGGGCGGCGACTGGGGCGCGGCGGTGACCACCCAGATCGGCCGAAACGTCGGTCATTGCATCGCCATTCACACCAACATGCCCATGGGCCGACCCGCAGCCGGCACGACGGAGTTCACCGCCGAGGAACAGAACGCGCTGGCGGCGTTGAAGCACTACCAGGATGTGGATTCCGGCTATGCCAAGGAGCAGTCCACCCGTCCGCAGACGGTCGGCTACGGCCTGGTCGATTCGCCGGTGGCGCAACTGGCGTGGATCGTGGAGAAGTTCTGGTCGTGGACCGACCATGACGGCAATGTGGAGAGCGCTCTGAGCCGCGACGAGATGCTCGACGACGTGATGATCTACTGGGCCACCGCCACCGGCGCATCATCGGCCCGGATGTACTGGGAGAGCTTCCGGGTCTTCGGCGGCGGCGCGAAGGTCGAGCTGCCCACCGGCGTCGCGTCGTTCCCGAAAGAGATTCTGCGGGCACCGCGGTCCTGGTGCGAGACCGGCTACAACATCACCCACTGGACCGCAATGCCGCGCGGTGGTCACTTCGCCGCATTCGAGCAGCCTGAGTTGTTCGTCGATGATGTCCGGACGTTCTTCGCTACGGTGCGCTGACTGATTCCCTTCTGGCCGCCGAGTGCCTAACGTCATAGGGGCGAGTTCATCCCTGCCCGAGGAGGAACGGAAATGACTACCTCGAAGGCATTCGGCGCGGCTCTGGTCGTGCTCGGCACGGCCGGGATCATGGCGCCGGCACCGGATGCGCGGGCGTTACCCGGCGCATCCGCCCCACTCGGCCCGGAGACCCGCAACTGGAACCTCATGACCGGCAACATCGACCTCGGATGTGTCGGGTTGGGCCCCACCGCCAAGGCGACCCCGAAGCCGACAGCGCAGTCGCCCGCGCCGTCAGCGACGCTCCTGCTGCCATGTCTGGAGGCGGCCCCGCCACCCGGCCAGAAGTGCGACGGGCCCTAAGCGCGCAGGCGCCGGTAGCCCCCGTAGATCACCAGCGCGACAATGAAATTCACGAAATAGGCGATGTCGGCGCCGTGCCACGCCACGGCGACCGGTCCCTGCAGCAGCGTGGTGTCCATGAACGGGATCGCCGCGCCGTAGGCCACCACGAACGCGACCAGAGCGGCAACGGCGTCGGCGCGCGGCGTCGTCTCCGCGGCGGGGTCCACGGTCTGCCGGCCGCGGCTGCGCCGGCGCCAGTCGACGATCACGATGGCCGCGAAGGCCGGGATCCAGTAGCTGATCAGCAGCAGCACATTGGTGAATCGGGTTGCGGTGTCACCGGTGTGAAGCCACAGGATCAGCCCGAACGCCAGCGTCGTCACCACCAGCGCAGACACCGGCCGGCGCACGCGCACGCCCAGCGTCTGCAGCGCGAGCGACCCGCTGTAGTCGTTCATCACACCCGAACCGATCGACGCCAGCGCGATGATGAGTAGTGCGACGGCACCCAGTGCTCCCCCGCCCATGACCGAGCGCACGCCCTCGGCGGTCTGGTCGGTGATGAGGCTGCCCGCGGCGATGCCGATGGTCTCGACGAAAACGTACGCGAGGGCCAGCCCGGCGAAGCTGAACGCGAACACCTTGCGCGGCGCGGAATCGGCCGGAAGGTAGCGGCTGAAGTCCGCGGCGTAGCTGGCCCACGACACGGCCAGGCTCAGTGCGATGGTCACCGCGAGTACGAAGGCGCCGGTGAGATCCGCGCCGTGCGCGGTGGCCGGCGTCACGACCTGGTGTCCGCCAACGAGTTTGACGGCGAACACGACGAACGTCGCGAACAGCACCACGGTGAGGACGGCCTGCAGCCGGTGGATCAACTCATAGCCGACGAAGCCGACGGCGCCCTGCACGCCCAACACGATCAGCACGGCCACCCAGAAGGGAATGCCGAGCAGGACCGCGAGCGCTTCACCGCCGAACAGGCCGACCAGCGCGTCCCACGCCACCGACGAGAGCCATTGCAGGACAGCGGGAACCGCGATCAGGCCACCGAAAGCCATGCGCGCACCGGGCAATTGCGCGGTGCCGGTGCGCGGACCCAGCGTGGACAGATAGCCCACCACCAGTGACCCGAGGACCGTGCCGATGACCATCGCCAGCATCGAGAGCCAGAACCCCAGGCCCAGTGCGCCGATCATGGCACCGGTGAAGACGCACGTCATGTTGATCTGCGGGGCGAACCACACGGTGAACAGCCGGCCCGGGGTGCCGTACCTGCGGTCGGCCGGAACCGGCGCGATGCCATGCGTTTCCACCGACATGTCGCCGGCGCGGCTGGGTGTGTGACCGGTGAACGGTGTGGCGTTGAGCGCGGTGGCCTGTGGCGTCATGCCCCCTATTCGATCACGAGGGCAGGTTCGCGATGACCGGACTCGGCGGCGGGTCGGGCCCCGGCTCGGGCGGCACCGATGCCGGCGAGCACGACGAGTCCGATTCCCGCGAGGGCAGCCAGCCCCGGCACCTGGTGCAGGATCAGCAGGCCCAGCAGCATGGCGAACGCCGGCTCGAGACTCATCAGCGTGCCGAACGCCGCGGCGGTGACCCGCTGCAGGGCCAGCATCTCCAGGGTGAACGGGATGACCGGCAACAGGATGGCCAGGCCCAGGCCCGCGATGAGCAGGTGCGGTGTCAGGTGACCGATGACCGAAGGCCCGGCCACCATGGTCACGACCAGCCCGGCGACCGGCATGGATACCGCAAGCCCGGTGATGCCGGTGACCTCATCACCAACGCGCTGGGTCAGCAGGATGTACGCACCGAGGCAGACGGCCGATCCCAGTGCCGCCAGCACACCCACGGGATCGACGGCGGCGGCCCACGGTTCGGTCAGCAGGACGACGCCGGTGCCGGCCATCGCCGGGAACAGCCACCGGCCACGACCGCGTCCCTGGGTCACCGCGATGGCAAGGGGACCAAGGTATTCCAGCGCGCTCGCGGTACCGAGGGGAATACGGGACACCGCGAACATGAACAGCAGCGTGAAGCCGGCCGTCGCAACGCCCAGCATGACGCACGACACGAACGCGGACCGGGTGAACGACGCCGGCCGCGGCCGGACGAACAGCAGCATCAAGGCACCGGCCCACGCCAGGCGCAGCAAGGACACCCCGGCCGGTCCGATGCCGTCCATCAGTTTCACCGCGAGGGCGGCACCCAACTGCACCGACATCATGGAAGCGACGGTCATGAGTGCGCCGTTGCGCGCCGCTGCGGTGGTCATGTGTTGTATTGAACGGGAACCAGAATGTTCATGTCCACGTGATAATCATGGACATATCGTTCGTGAATCATGAATGAAATGAAGCAGGCGATCGCCGGCCGTCAGAAGGCCGAGGAAGCGTCCCGCCTGATCCGGTCGGGGAACCGGCTGTGGGCGAAGTCGATCTGCGCGCCCGGATTGCTGACCGCCGTGGTCAGGCCCGTTCCGAACGGTCCGGCGCTGTCGTACAGCGTCGTGGTGCCGACCGCGATGCCGCGCGCCGCCCAGTGCGAGTCGGCCTCGACTCCGACCCAATCGTCCTGCGGCAGCCGGGACAACGCCACGGTCAGGTCGCCGTTGATGTACCCGACGCCGGCAGTACCCATATTGGTCACCAGGCTGGTGCCCTCAGCCGTCACGGCGGCCCGGACGAACGGGCTGTTCGCCTGGCCCTCGATGACATCGATGGCCCGGTTGACGTAGCGCTTCCGGCTCGCGTTCTGATGATCGAGGATGGCGCGTGTCCAGCCCTCACCGCCACTGTTGAGATAGGGTGCAAGGCCGTCATCGACCACCTCGGGCGGCGTGAAATCCGTTGTCCGGAACCACTCCTGGCCGGGAGGTGCCTCAGCGAGGCGGTACTGCACCAGGGTGGCCCGGGCCACAGTGACACCGTCCTGCACCACATCGCACTCGGAGTTGCGCACCCGCCGGCCGTCGCGGACCAACGTCACGACGGTCGTCGTCGGCACCCCACGGGCGGCGCGGAACAGGTCGACCGTCAGCCGGGCCGGCAGGAAGTCCGGCAGCCCGAACGCAGTCTCGAGGGCGTGGGCGGCGAGCCCGACCACCGCGGGACCGTTGAGGTGGTCTTCACCCCACAGGCTCTGCGCCAACCGGGTCGGTTGAACCCGATCATCGTCGATCGGGGTGAAGTGGGCAGGGCGTGCGGTCATTTTCGGATCGTCGCACATCGGCTAAATATTCATAACTTCGGGGCGGATTGCACAGAACTGTGCAGAATCCCTGGACAATGGGTGGATGGACACCCGCCGACTGCGCCTCCTGCTGGCCCTGTCGCGCCTCGGGTCCATGCGAGCGGTCGCCGAGAACCTCAATCTGACGACGTCGACGGTGTCGCAACAGATCGCCGCGCTGGCAAAGGAGACCGGTACGCAGCTGATCGAACCGGAGGGGCGCCGCGTCCGGCTGACACCGGCAGGACAGCGCCTGGCCGACCATGCGGTGACCATCCTGGCCGCCGTCGACGCGGCGCGGCTGGACCTCGATTCCGGCGCCGAACCCGTCGGCACCCTGCGGATCGGTGGGTTCGCCACCGGTATCCGCGTCTCGCTGCTACCGATCCTGGCGGAGCTAACCCGCGACCATCCCGGAATCGACGTCGCCATAAGCGAATACGAGCCCATCGAGGCGTTCGCGCTACTCACCGACGATGACCTCGATCTGGCGCTGACCTACGACTACAACCTGGCCCCGGCATCACCCAGCCCGCTGCTGGAAGGCTTTGCACTGTGGTCGATTCCGTGGGGGCTGGGGCTGCCGGCCGACGAGGCCAACGGACCCGCCGAGCTGTCCGACTACGCGGACCGGACGTGGATCGTCAACTCCCGCAACACCGCTGACGAGGACGCCGTCCGCACGCTGGGTGCGCTGAGCGGATTCACCCCGCGCATCGCCCACCAGATCGACAGCCTGGAACTGGTCGAGGATCTCATCGTCGCCGGATACGGCGTCGGACTGCTGCCACTGGAACGGCCGACGAGCGCGGGCATCAAAGTGGTTCCGCTGGTCGGGCCGACGGTGATCCACACGGCCTACGCCGTCACCCGGAAGGGACGCACGAATTGGCCACCGCTGCGGGCGGTTCTGGACCGGCTGCGCCCCGGCGACGGGCCGGTTCCGCTGCCGACGTGGCCTCGTCCGGAAGCCGTCTGAACCGAATGACAACGACCGAGATCTGGGAGACCACCGCGTGAAACTGATCAGGGCGGCGCTGGTCGCGGCACTGCTGGCCGGCCCTGTGCTGCCGACCGCACAGGCCGAATGCACGGGCGCCTGCGACGCTCGGCAACGCGTCGCCGCGGCGGACGCCTACCTCGCGACCCGGCCGGGCACGGTCGGCTACGTGCTCCGTGACCGCAGAACCGGTGCCGTATACCGCAATTCGCATGCCGGAGACATGGTGTGGACGGCCTCGACCATCAAGCTCGGCATGGTGGTGGACCTGTTCGCCCGACAGAGCGCCGGGCTACTGCGACTCACCGACAACGACATCGCCCTGATGGGCAAGATGCTGCACACCTCGGACAACGACGCCGCCGACACCCTGTGGACCCGGTACGGCGGACCCGACCACACCATCTTCAACAACGACTTCCCGCATTTCGGCATGACCCGGGTGCAACCACAGCGCGGATTCGGAGACATGTTCCCCTACTGGGGTTTTCAGAAGTCGACCACCGACGATCTGGACCAGATGGTCAACTACATGCTGACCAAGCTGCGGCCCAATGAGACCGCCTGGATCGTGGACGCCATGCAGCACGTCGACCCGATCCAGCAGTGGGGTGTCTGGGGCGCCGGACCGAACATGGCGCCCGGCAACAAGGACGGCTGGTCCGACGAGCAGGGCGGCTGGGTCACCAACACCGTCGGATTCGCCGGTCCCGGACAGCGTTTCACGCTTGCGGTGATGAACGCACTGAACGGCGCCGGCGGCAATGCGGACGGCCAGGCCACCACTACGCGGCTAAGCCAGATATTGCTGGCCGATCGGCAGTAAATTGACGCCATGACCTATGGCGAGAACTACCCAACCTCGGGCGCTTACGGCGCACCCACCCCGGTGCATCCCGGCGACCTGCTGCCCCGCTTCTTCGCACGAGTCATCGACGGAATCATCGTCGGAGTACTGGCGTTCTTCGGCGCTTTCTCGATCGGCTCGATGTCGGACATCATGGTCACCGGCCTGTTCTCCGGGCTCGGAGAACGAGGAATTGTCAATACCTGTGGATCGGCTTGTTTCAGGCGACCTCCGTT
>NZ_JMHT01000005.1 GCF_001905655.1 Mycobacterium sp. ST-F2 | reverse complement strand
CGGGGAGCTGCAGCAGCTGGCCGCCCTGCTCGACGCGGCGGATGCGTTCGTCGGGCTCTGCTGGTGCGACGCCATGGACGCCGCGGGCATCATCGCGTACAACGTGGCAGACAGCCGCCCTGCTGGGCGGCTGGCGGACCTGGCGGCCACGGTGCGGGCGGGCGGCACGGGGTGGTCCGACCCCGCTCGGGTGGCTCGGCTGTTCGCCATCGCCGCTGAGTGCGCCGGGTCGGATTGGTAATCCGATCGGTAATCGGACCGGTTATCCCTCGCGGGGGTGCAGCGGCGTGACGGGTACTGCTTGCCATAGCTCCCCGAGTCCGTCGCGCGCTCACCGGGCCGTCGGCTGCACCGTCCGTCACGTTACCCCGCCAGCCGGTCCGGGCGTGTCACTCTGCGCTATGTTCGCTGGTCAGGCACCTGTTTTAATCTCGTTCGCTAGAGCCAATCGCAAGCACCACCTACTGAAAACGTTCTACGGCGGCCCCGACGGCTGGCGCGACCGTCAAGAATCGGACGGCACGATCGTGTGGACCGCACCGACCGGTCACACCTACGTCAGCGTGCCCGGTAGCCGAATCCTGTTCCCCCGCAAGCACATGGATACCCCGCTACCCGACGGCCCGCCCCCGGACGGCACCGACCTGGACACGCCACCGGCGCCGGGGCGCGGTGTCATGATGCCCACCCGACGCCGCACCCGCGCCCAAAACCTGGCCCAGCAGATCGCCTACGAGCGGGCCCTCAACGAAGCCGACATCCAAGAAATCGCGGCCGCTCGAGAAGCTGCTGAGCGCCGCCGCGAAGAACGGCAAGCCAGGGAAGCCGCCGAAGCCGAAGAAACCGCCCAGGCCGCCCAGGCTGCTGAAGCTGCGGAACAGCAAGACATCCCACCGCCGACATACTGAAGCGTGAATACCCCTGAAAACGCACGACTTTCAGGGGTATTCGCGCGTGCCGCGCGCCACCACCGCCGTCAGCCCACAAAGACTGATCGAACGACGGCCTCATCGCCGTCGACTTCAATGAGACCCAGCGTGCGGGCGTCGCTGAGGGTGAGAGCTCCCGCGGCGAGACCAAGGATGGCGGCGGGGCCGGCACTGATGGATGCATCCAGCTTGCGGCCGTCGAGCGGACCGACCTCGAAGCCGGAGCGGGTCGCGCGCAGTTGCATGGTCTGGTCACCGACAACGAGGCCGATCGTCACGGCGGAGCGGACCTTGACCCGACCTTCGAGCAGGGCTGGAACGGCAAGGGTCAGCCACTCAGGCCGGAAGGAATCACCGCCGGCAGGGCCGCTGATCATCAGCGGCGTAGCCCAGCGGAGCAGGCTCTCAATCGGTTGGCGCAGCTCTGCGCCCCAGGGAGTCAGGGTGTATTCGACCGCGCTGCCCTCGCCGGCCAACCGTCGCTCAACGACGCCCGCAGCCTCGAGGTCCCGGAGCCGGTCGGCGAGCAGGTTGGTCGCGATGCCTGGAAGCCGATCGATCAGGTCGCGATAGCGGGCGGATGCGATGAGCAGTTCCCGAATGATGAGCAGATTCCATCTGTCGCCGACGATTTCGAGCGAGCGGGCGAGCCCACAGTATTGGTCGTAGCTTCGCATCGCCGTCCTTTACTTGAGTTTCTCAAGTGATTATGAGATGTTCAAGCATAACCGGAAGCTCATCCGACGAGGGGTTGCCATGACCAACACCGCTCACGCCACCCGGCCCTCCTGGGTCGACAACGACCTGTTCCCGTTCGAGAGCCATTTCATCGAGATCGACGGCCACACCGTGCACTACGTCAACGAGGGGTCAGGCCCTACGCTGTTGATGCTGCATGGCAATCCGACCTGGTCATTCCTCTTCCGTGAGGTAATCAGGCTGCTGCGCAACGACTTTCGGTGCATTGCGCTCGACTATCCCGGCTTCGGGTTGTCGACGCCAAGGCCCGGCTACCGCTACCTGCCCGAAGAACACGCGGAGGTCGTCACCGCGTTTGTGGACGCTCTCGACCTGAAGGACGTCACACTGATCGGACAAGACTGGGGCGGCATGATCGGCCTCGCGGTGGCGCAGCGGCGGCCGGGGGTCTTCCATCGGCTGGTGCTGGCGAATACCTGGGCCTGGCCGGTCAACGGCGACCTGCACTTTGAAGCCTTCGGTCGCATCGTCGGCGGGCTCCCGATGCGCATCCTGGTCCGCCAGTTCAATCTGCTGGTCAACGCGTTCATCCCCACCGGCCACCGCAGGCGCAAGCCAACCGCGGCGGAGATGGACCACTACCGCCGGGCGCTGGACAGCGCCGACCGGCGCCAGGCGTCTGCCGTACTTCCGGGCCGCGTCTTGGCGAGCCGGGACTTCTTCGCGGAGGTCGAGGCCGGGCTGCCGGACGTCGCCGGCCTGCCAACACTCATCATCTGGGGCGACGCCGACATCGCGTTCCGCGCCCAGGAACGCGAGCGGCTGGAAGCGACATTCCCCAACCACACCACCGTGGTCGTCGAGGGCGCCGGCACCTACGTCGAGTCCGACGCCCCCGAGGAGTTCGCGGCGGCAGTCCGCGCGTTCAGCGCCGGCGCGGGGGCGCCTTCCGGGTAGCGGCGTTCAACCGGTTCCAGGAGTTGATGACGGTGGCCATTCCGATGACATGCGCCAGCTCGCGCTCGGTGAACACCGCGGCCGCCTGGGCGTACACATCATCGGGGACCGGGCCATGGCTGAGGTCGGTGATGGCCTCGGTGATGGCGAGTGCCGCCCGCTCGCGTTCGGTGAACAGATCGCCGGCCTCCTCCCATGCCGCGACCAATGCCAGCCGCTGCTCGGTCTCGCCGAATCGGCGTGCGTCGTGGACATGCATGTCGAGGCAGAAGGCGCAGTGGTTGATCTGCGACGCGCGAATCTTGATCAGCTCGCCGATGGTGGAGTCGAGCTCCTTGGCCGCGGCGTTGCTGAAGGCCATCATCCCGGCGTAGATCTCGGGAGCAGCGTCGTAGATGTCGATGCGATTGGCGTGAGTGGTGGCTGTCGGTGCATTCAGTGTCTCGGTCATGTCCTCCACGGTAGCCATCAAACACCCGCGAATATGGTTCAATTTGTCCGTGGTTTCATGGGCCAATTCCGAAGCGGGCAGTGCCGGCCTGGACCTGCATCTGGACCTCGGCCAGACCGTACAGCCGGGCCGCCGCGGCACCCGTGACCAGCTGATCCGGGTGCTGAGAGACGCGGTCCGTTCGGGCCGGTTGCCGGCAGGCACCATGCTGCCGCCCTCCCGCGCGCTGGCCACCGACCTCGGATTGGCCCGCAACACCGTCGCCGAGGCGTACGCCGAACTGGTGGCCGAAGGCTGGTTGGGTTCTCGCCAGGGGGCCGGCACGTGGGTCGTCGGATCGCATACCGAAGCGACTCCGCGCACCCAACGCGCCCAGCCGGGCACTCCCACCCACAACCTCATGCCTGGTTCGGGGAACGTCGCGGCCTTCCCCCGGCAGGCCTGGCTGGCATCGGCGCGTCGGGCCCTGACCAATGCCCCGACCGAAGCGCTGCGAACGGGCGATGCCCGCGGCCGGCCGGAGCTGCGCGCCGCATTGGCCACCTACCTGGCGCGGGCCCGCGGCGTCCGGACCACCGCGGAGTCGATCGTCGTCTGCGCCGGGACCCGGCATGCCGTCGAGTTACTGTCGAAAGTGTTCGCGCCCAATACTATTGCGGTTGAGAACTACGGACTGTTCCTGTTCCGGGACGCCATCGCCGACAGCGGCGCCGGCACTGTGCCCATCCGCATCGACGACCACGGTGCCCTCGTCGAAGATCTCGAAAAGACCAGTGCGGCAGCAGTTCTGCTCACCCCGGCGCACCACTTCCCGCACGGCGTACCGCTACACCCAGCCCGGCGCACCCAAGCCGTGGACTGGGCTGCCCGTACGAAAAGCTATGTGTTGGAAGACGACTACGACGGTGAGTTCCGTTACGACCGGCAACCGATCGGGTCGGTACAGGGGCTGGATCCGGACCGGGTGGTCTATCTCGGTTCGGCCAGCAAGAGCCTGGCGCCGGTGTTGCGGTTGGGCTGGATGGTGTTGCCCGACAACCTGATCGACCCGGTGCTGACCGCGGCCGGCGGGCAACAGTTCTACGTCAATGCCATCGATCAGCTGACCATGGCGGACTTCATCGAATCCGGCCAGTACGACAAGCACATTCGCCGGATGCGCAACAGTTACCGGCGCCGGCGCGACGCGCTGGCGGCGAAGCTCGCCGATCTCGATGTGCAGATCAGCGGACTGTCCGCCGGATTGCACGCCTTGATCCGACTCCCGGACGGGACGGAACACGAAGTCATGCGGCGGGCGGCCGACGCAGGGATCGCCCTGTCCGGGCTGGCATTGCTGCGCCACCCCGGGGCCCCGCCGGACACCCCGCACCAGGACGGGGTGGTGGTGAGCTTCGGCACCCCGGCCGACCACGAATACAGCGCGGCACTCGATGCGTTGTACGACGTTCTGGCGGCCGTCAGCCGGCGTCGACGCTAGTCGCCGCGCTCGCCGGCTTCTTGTCTTCGGCACCCCGCTTGCCCGGCTTGGCGGGCTTCTTGTCCTTTGCCTTGGACTTGGACTTGCCCTTAGCTTTGCCCTCGTCCGTCGCCTTGGTCGCGTCGGCGTCGGTCGCCTCGTCGGCGTCCTTGGTCTTGTCGGCGTCCGTCGCCTTCGGCTTCGGCTTGTCCTTCGACTTGGACTTGGCCGCCTTCTTCGCGTCCTTGTCAGTCTTGTCGACCGTATCGGCGGCTGCCTTGGGCTCGGCAGCAGCCGGGGCCAGCTTCCCCTGGACCTTGGCGGCGGCGACGGCAGTTGCCGAAGCGGGCCGGTTGAAGATGCGCTGGATCGCGTTGCGCACCGCATCCACGGCACCCTGGATCGCGTTGCCGATCGCCTTGACGACCTTCACCGTCGCGTTCGCCAGACCCTTGACCACCTTGACCGTGACATCCACCGCGGTCTCGACGGCCCAGGCAACCGCCTCCACAACAGCCTTCGTCACCGCCACCGCGGCGTCCACCACATCCGTGATCACGTTGCCGACGAAGGCAATTCCGTTGGTGATGAGGTTCTTGACCCAGGTGATGAACGGATACGGATCCACCGGATCCGGCGGGATCACCCCGGAGCCGCCGAGATAGTCCTGCAACACCTGCACCGCCAGCTTCGGGGTCCAGTTCGTCTGCCAGATGCCGAAGTTGTTCCCGGGGTTCGTGCCGCCGGTCGCAATGTCGCGCGTCGTGTAGATGAACATCGGCCCGGCGCCGACCTGCTTGCTCCAGCTGTTCAGGAAGTCCTCGATGTAGTCCGCCTGATGCTGCTGGCCGATGCCGTTGATCGCCGTGGTCGGCAGGCCGTACTCGGACGCCCAGATCTTCTTGTCGGTATCGCCGAAGAAGTCCATCATCGCGCGCATGTTCTGGAACTGCCGCAGCGGCGACGCCACCTGATCCTGCTGCTCGGAGTACTTCATGTCGTACTTGTAGGGATGGAACGAGATGGCATCGAAGTAGCCATGCGCGCCGGCGTCGTACATGCCCGCCAGGTATTCGACCGGGTTCATCGTCTGGACTTCACCGTTGTCGTCGGTGAGGGTTCGTCCGGAGCCCAGCACGCCGCCGATGACGGTGATCGACTGATCGACGCCCTTGATGGCGGTGTAGCCGGCCTTGAGCAACTCGGTGTAGTTGGCTGGGCTGACCGGCGTCATGAAGAACTTGGCGTTCGGTTCGTTCCAGATCTCGTAGGCCGAGATCTTGCCCTTGTAGCGGTTGGCGACTGTCGTCACGTACTTCGAGAAGTCGGTGGTCGAGGGAGTCCCGGCACCGATCGGAGTGCCGGCCCATGCCGGCGTCTCGTTGATGGTGGCCAGCACGCCCATGCCACGTGCGTTCGCCTGATTGACGATGTAGTCGGCGTTGGACCAGTTGTAGCGGCCCTTGAGCGGCTCAATTTCCGCCCAGTACAAGCCGATTCGGATGTTCTCGACGCCGATGGACTGCATCATGTCGAGTTCTTTGTCGATCTCGGCATGGCTCTTCAGCCGCATGAGGTTCGAGTCGGCCAGGCCCGCCGTGGTGGCCGACTCGTCGATGGCGGCAGTCGGTACGACGTCGTAAGTGCGAGACAGCAAGCGCGCATCCGTGTTGTTGCACATGGCCGCGATACCGACGGCTGCGATGAGTAGAACGACCAGCCGTTGCATGACCAGTCGACGAAGATGTCGCCGCATCACAATCCCCCAAAGATATTGACGTTGCCGGTAACCCAGCAAAAAACGTTAGTCGAATCCTGAGGATTAATTGTGAAATTTGCCCAGGCGACAAATCAGGTCGCGGTCAGGCGCTCAGCCGCTGAGTGACGCCAGTTCCGCCCTGAGGTTGGTGCGGGCGGCGTCCTCCCACAGCTGTCGGCCCTGGGGTGTCCGGAACAGCGTTGGTGCGGCCAGCAGCGCATCGATGACCCGGGAACGGCCCACACGGAAATCCATGTCACTCACGTGGCCGTATTCGGCCCGCACCTTCGCGGTATTGACCCGGTATTCGGTAGGTGGCAGCGCCAGCACCGCAAGATCGGCGTCGGACAACACCTGGCCGTTGTGGTCGTCGGCCGCGGGATCGTGCGCAATGGTCACCCGCACCAGGCGTCCGACCTCCGCCACGAAGGCCGGGTCGACACCCAGATCGGTCAGGTCCGACTCGGCGAGCAGCGCGCTGTTCTCCTCGTCGTCGGACTGTCCGGCGTACACCGCGTCGTGGTACCAGGCGGCCAGGCGCACCGCGTCGGGATCGTCTGCGAAGCCCGCCAGGGCGTCGACGCCGTCCAGGATGCCGCGCAGGTGACTGAGGTCGTGGTAGCTGCGGTGCGGCTCGGCCCAGCGGTCCAGCAGCGACGCCCCGACTTCGTCGACGCGAGGCGAAGCAGAATGCCGCGACAGCAGGGCCTGCCACGCCTGGAGCAAATCGGTCACGTGTCCATGGTGCACGTAAGCTGCCCCAGTGGCCGAGCCAGTAGAGATCCCCGCCGAAGATCGTGCCGAGAAAGCCGTCGAGGCGTCCCTCGGCCTGGTAACTCAAGCGTGGCGGTTCGTGGTCACGGGCGGCCTGTCCGCGGTGGTCGACTACAGCCTGTACGTCGCATTCATGGCCCTGGGCGTCCCCCGGGACTTCGCAAAGGCGCTGAGTTTCGTCGCAGGCACCACCACCGCGTACCTGATCAATCGACGCTGGACGTTCCAGGCACCTCCCAGCAAGGCCCGATTTGCCGCGGTCATCCTGCTGTACGCCGTCACTTTCGCGGTCCAGGTCGGCATCAACCACGTCTGTGCGATTCAGTTCGAAGGCCGGTCCTGGGGTATCCCGGTGGCGTTCGTCATCGCCCAGGGCACGGCGACGGTGATCAACTTCGTCGTACAGCGAACAGTGATTTTCCGGCTGAAGTGACGTTGGCCGGTACCCTTTGACCGTTATGTCTACCCAGCCTGACGCCACGCTGCCCCTGACGCGCCGCGCCCTCACCGGGTTCGGCCGCACGGCACCGTCCGTGGCAAACGTGCTGTCCACACCCGACGTATCGGTGATCGCCGAGGCCGTCAAGCGGGTCGCGGACGCGAACTCTTCCAGCCCCTCCCACCTGCGCCGCGGCATCCTCGGCCGCGGTCTGGGCCGGTCCTACGGCGACCAGGCGTGCAACGGCGGCGGCATCGTCGTCGACATGACGGCGCTGAACCGGATCCATTCGATCAGCTCCGAGACGGCCATCGCCGACGTCGACGCCGGTGTCAGCCTGGATCAGCTGATGAAGGCGGCCCTGCCGTTCGGCCTGTGGGTTCCGGTGCTGCCGGGCACCCGGCAGGTGACCGTGGGCGGCGCCATCGCCTCGGACATCCACGGCAAGAACCACCACAGCGCGGGCAGCTTCGGTAACCACGTGCTGTCGCTGGACCTGTTGATGGCAGACGGCGAAGTGCACACCCTGACGCCGGACGGCCCGGACAGCGAGCTGTTCTGGGCGACGGTGGCCGGGAACGGGCTGACAGGCATCGTGATCCGCGCGCGCATCAAGATGACGCGCACCGAGAGCGCCTACTTCATCGCCGACGGCATCGCCACACACGATCTCGAAGAGACCGTCGCGGTGCACCAGGACGGCAGCGAGGACAACTACACCTACTCCAGCGCCTGGTTCGACCTGATCAGCCCGGAGCCCAAGCTCGGCCGCGCCGCGGTGAGCCGCGGCAGCCTGGCCAAGGTGGATCAGCTGCCCGACAAACTGGCGAAAGACCCGCTGAAGTTCACCGCGCCCCAGTTGCCGGCGATCCCGAACCTGTTCCCGGTGAGTTTCATGAACAAGCTCTCGCTGTCCATGATCGGCGAGGCCTTCTACCGCATGAGCGGCAACTACCAGGGCAAGATCGTCAACCTGACGCAGTTCTACCACATGCTCGATATCACCTCGGGCTGGCAATATGCCTATGGCCCAGCGGGTTTCGCGCAGCATCAGTTCCTGGTGCCGCCGGATGCGCTCGAAGAGTTCAAGGCCATCATCCGCTGGATGCACACCCAGAAGCAGTACTCGGCGCTGAATGTCTTCAAGCTGTTCGGCCCGGGCAACAAGGCGCCGCTGAGCTTCCCGATGCGCGGCTGGAACGTCGCCCTCGACTTCCCGAACCGGCCGGGCGTCAACGAGTTCCTCAATGAACTCGACAAGCGCGCAATGGAATTCGGCGGCCGGGTGTACACCGCCAAGGACTCCCGCGTCAGCGCCGAGAGCTTCCACAAGATGTACCCGCGGATCGACGAGTGGATCGCGACCCGCCGCAAGGCCGACCCCAACGGCGTGTTCGCCTCCGACATGGCCCGCCGCCTCGAGCTGCTCTGAATCCGAAAAGGAAAACACATTGATTGACGCAACCGGCAACCCGCAGACCATTCTGCTGTTCGGCGGTACCTCGGAGATCGGCCTCGCCATCGTCGAGCGGTACCTCAAGAACGCCAAGGCCCGCGTGATCCTCGCCGACCTGCCGAACGCCCCCAAGCGCGACGCCGCCATCGCCCAGATCGAGGCGGCCGGCGCCAAGGAGGTCGTGTACCTCGATTTCGACGCACTGGACACCAAGTCCCACCCGGCGGTCATCGAATCTGCTTGGGAGCAAGGCGATGTCGACGTCGCGATCGTCGCGTTCGGTGTCCTGGGTGACGCCGAGGAGCTGTGGCAGAACCAGTCTAAGGCCGTGCTGACCGCCCAGATCAACTACACCGCAGCGGTTTCCGTCGGCGTGCTGGTCGGCGACAAGATGAAGGCGCAGGGCTTCGGGCAGATCATCGCCATGTCATCGGTCGCCGGTGAGCGGGTCCGTCGCTCCAACTTCGTCTACGGCTCGACAAAGGCCGGCCTGGACGGCTTCTACCTGGGGCTCGGAGAAGCGTTGCGGGAGTTCGGGGTTCGGGTGCTGGTCATCCGCCCCGGCCAGGTCCGCACCACCACCACGCTGGAGCACTGGAAGGCCACCGGCGCCAAGGAGGCGCCGTTCACGGTCGACAAGGAAGACGTCGCCAACCAGGCCGTCGCTGCAGCCGCCAAGGGTAAGGAGCTCATCTGGGCGCCCAATCCGGTGCGGTACCTGATGGCCGTCATCCGGCACATCCCGCGGTCGATCTTCCGCAAACTGCCGCTCTGATGCGCAGCGCGCTGGCCGCGACGGCCAGGGTGAGCGGCCAGATGTTGGCCGCCATGGCACTGGCGGTGATCATCGCGGTCATTGCGCTGCAAGCCATTGCACGCGTGCAGTGGCCGGCGTTCAACTCGTCGAACCAGTTGCACGCCCTGACCACTGCCGGCCAGTGCGCCGTGCTGATCGGCCTGATGCTCGCGGGGTGGGCGTGGCGCCGCGGCTGGCACAAGAGCGCCAAGGTGGCCGCCACGTCGCTCCTGGCGGCGTTCTCGGTCGTCACGCTCGGCATGCCGTTGGGCGCCACCAAGCTGTACCTGTTCGGCATCTCGGTCGACCAGCAGTTCCGCACCGAGTACCTGACGCGGCTCACGGATACCGCTGTGCCGCACGACATGACGTACCTCGGGCTGCCGCCGTACTACCCGTCGGGGTGGTTCTGGCTCGGCGGCCGGGCGGCCGCGCTGACCGGGACCCCGGCATGGGAGATGTTCAAGCCGTGGGCGATCGTCACGATCACCGCTGCGATCGTCGCCGCATTCGTGTTGTGGGCGGCCATGATTCGCTTCGAGTACGCCCTGGCGGTGACCACCGCGACCGCTGCCGCGACGCTGGCGTACTCCGCCACCGAGCCGTACTCAGCGGTCCTCGTCGTGCTGCTGCCGCCGGTGTTCGTGCTGGCCTGGTCGGGACTGAAAGCGACCGGCCGGGGCTGGGCCGCCGTCCTCGGCACCGGGATTTTTCTCGGCATCGCCGCACTGTTCTACACGCTGTTGTTCGGCTACGCGGCTTTCACGCTCACGCTGATGGCGCTGCTGCTCGCCGTGTCCCGGCGCCAACTCCAGCCGCTGATCCGGGTGGCAGTCATCGCCGTCATCTCCGGCGTCATCGCGGCCATCCACTGGGCGCCGTACTACCTGGCCGTGCTCAAGGGCCACCCCGCCGACAAGGGCACCGCGCAGCACTACCTGCCGATGTCCGGCGCACAGCTGACCTTCCCGATGCTCGACGCCACGCTGCTGGGCGTCATCTGCCTCATCGGCACACTGTGGCTGGTGGTCCGGGCCCGCAGTTCCACCAGAGCCGCCGCGCTCGCCATGGCTGTCGTCTCTGTGTACGCCTGGTCGCTGCTGTCGATGCTGGCCACCCTGGCCCGCACGACGCTCTTGTCGTTCCGGCTGCAGCCCACCCTGCTGGTGCTGCTGGTCGCGGCCGGCACCTTCGGCTTCCTGGAGGCCGCCCGCGGCCTGGCGCACCGCTACGCCCGGCCGACCACCAACCGCATCATCGCGGTGGCCGCTGTCCTGGGCGCGATCGGCGCGGTGTCGTTCAGCCAGGCGATCCCCGACATCCTGCGGCCCGACATCGCGGTCGCCTACACCGACACCGACGGCTACGGCCAGCGCGCCGACCGTCGTCCCCCCGGCTCCGAGCGCTTCTACCAGGAGATCGACCGGAAGATCACCGCAGCGACGGGCCGGCCCCGCAACGAGACCGTGGTGATGACCGCCGACTACAGCTTCCTGTCCTACTACCCCTATTACGGGTTCCAGGGGCTGACGTCGCATTACGCCAACCCGCTGGCGCAGTTCAAGGAGCGGTCCGGCGCCATCGAGAGCTGGGCGAGGATGACCAACCCAGACGAGTTCGCCAAGGCCCTCGACACGCTGCCCTGGCAGGCGCCGACGGTGTTCCTGATGCGCCACGGCGGCACCGGCACCTACACGCTGCGGCTGGCCGAGGACGTCTACCCCAACCAGCCGAACGTGCGCCGCTACCAGGTGGCACTCGACGAGCGGCTGTTCGCCAGCAAGCACTGGCAGGTCACAGATGTCGGCCCGTTTGTGCTGGCCATCCGTAGCGGCCACTAACATCTAGCCCCGTGGCCGGGGAACCTGAGGTAGAGCGCAATCACCGCACAGCGCGGTGGATCGCGATCGTCGCCGGACTGCTCGGCGCGTTCCTGGCGATGGCGACACCGCTGTTGCCGGTCACCCAGACCACCGCGCAGCTGAACTGGCCGCAGGCGGGCGTCCTCAAGAGCGTCGATGCGCCGCTGATCGGCTATGTGGCCACCGACCTCAACATCACCATCCCGTGCTCGGCGGCGGCCGGCCTCACCGGACCGGCGAACATGCTGCTGTCCACGGTTCCCAAGCAGGCGCCCAAGGCCGTCGACCGTGGCCTGCTGATCGAGCGCGTGGGCGGTGACCTGCTGGTCATCGTGCGCAATACCCCGGTTGTCAGCGCGCCGCTGACCCAGATACTGAGCCCCGCATGCAAGGAACTGAAGTTCACCGCGCATGCCGACAAGGTGACCGGCGAGCTGGTTGGGCTCGTGCAGGGACCGAAGGACAAGAACCCCGGCAAGCCCCTGCGTGGCGAGCTCAGCGGCTACGACTTCCGGCCGCAGATCGTCGGCGTCTACACCGACCTGTCCGGCGCGGCTCCCCCGGGACTGACGTTCTCGGCCACCATCGATTCGCGGTACAGCACGTCCCCGACGCTGCTGAAGCTGCTCGCGATGATCTTCGGCGTCGTGCTGACAGTCGTCGCACTGGGTGCACTGCACGTGCTGGACCGTGCCGACGGCGTGCGGCACAAGCGGTTCCTGCCGTCGCGCTGGTGGTCGGTGACCCCGCTCGACGGCCTCGTGACCGCGACCCTGGTGTGGTGGCACTTCGTCGGCGCCAACACCTCCGACGACGGCTACATCCTGACCATGGCCCGCGTCTCCGAGCACGCCGGCTACATGGCCAACTACTACCGCTGGTTCGGCACGCCCGAGTCGCCGTTCGGCTGGTACTACGACCTGCTGGCGATCTGGGCGCACGTGTCGACGTCGAGCATCTGGATGCGCCTCCCCACGCTCCTCATGGCCCTCGCGTGTTGGTGGGTCATCAGCCGCGAGGTGCTGCCGCGCCTGGGCCACGCCGTCAAGAACAGCCGGGCCGCGGCCTGGACGGCCGCCGGCATGTTCCTCGCGTTCTGGCTGCCGCTGAACAACGGCATCCGGCCCGAGCCGATCATCGCGCTCGGCATGCTGCTGACCTGGTGCTCGGTCGAGCGCGGCGTCGCCACCAGCCGGCTGCTGCCGGTCGCCATCGCGATCATCATCGGCGCGCTGACCTTGTTCTCGGGCCCGACGGGCATCGCCGCGGTCGGCGCTCTGCTGGTCGCCGTCGGCCCGCTGAAAACGATTGTGGCGCGGCATACTTCACGCTTCGGCTACCTCGCGCTGCTGGCCCCGATCCTGGCCGCGGGCACGGTGACGGCGATCCTGATCTTCCGCGACCAGACGCTGGCCGCCGAGATCGACGCCAGCTCCTTCAAGACCACCGTCGGCCCCGCGCTGAGCTGGTTCGATGAGCACATCCGCTACGAGCGCCTGTTCACCACCAGCCCGGACGGCTCGGTCGCCCGCCGGTTCGCGGTGCTGACGCTGCTGCTCGCGCTGGCGGTGTCGGTCGCAATGTCGTTGCGCAAGGGGCGAATTCCGGGCACCGCCGCCGGACCGGCCCGCCGCATCGTCGGCATCACCATCATCTCGTTCCTGGCCATGATGTTCACGCCCACCAAGTGGACGCACCACTTCGGCGTGTTCGCGGGCCTGGCCGGATCCCTGGGGGCGCTGGCCGCCATCGCGGTCGGCACGGTCGCCATGCGGTCGCGCCGCAACCGGGCGATGTTCGCCGCGGCCGTGTTGTTCGTCATGGCACTGTCGTTCGCCACGGTGAACGGCTGGTGGTACGTCTCCAACTTCGGGGTGCCCTGGTCGAATCAGTTCCCGGAGTGGCACTTCGGCTTCACCACGTTCCTGTTCGGCCTGTCGTTCCTGACGCTGCTGTGGGCGGCGTGGCTGCACTTCTACGACCACGACCCCGAGCGGCCCGTCAGTCGCCGGATTCCCCAGGCGCCCTTGGCAATTGCGTCGTGGATCATCGTATTCTTCGAAGTGCTGTCGCTGACCCTGGGCATGACGCAGCAGTGGCCGGCGTGGTCGGTCGGTCGCTCGAACCTGCAGGCGCTGACCGGCAAGACGTGCGGGCTGGCCGACGACGTCATGGTGGAACAGGATCCCAACGCAGGCAAGCTCGTCCCGCAGACGGGGACCGTCGGTGACGCACTGGGCGCCGGTGGCGCAGAAGGCTTCACCCCCAACGGAATTCCCGCCGACGTCTCCGCGGACCCCGTGATGGAGCAACCCGGCGGCACCAACTTCGCCGACAACGACGGCGGCCCCGTCAGCGGCGCCGAGCCGGGCACCGAGGGCGGCACCACCGCAGGGATGGGCGTCAACGGATCCCGGGCCAAGCTCCCCTACAACCTGGACCCGGCGACCACCCCGGTGCTGGGCAGCTGGCGTGCCGGCGTTCAGATTCCGGCGCGCATGCGCTCGGGCTGGTACCGGCTGCCCGCCCGCGATCAGGCCGGACCGCTGCTCGTTGTCGCTGCCGCGGGCCGCTTCAACCAGGGCGAGGTCCGCGTCGAGTACGCCAACGATGCCCAGGCCGCGGCCGGCAAGATCGCCGGGGCCGTCGGCTTCGCCGATGTCGGCGCGGCACCCGCCTGGCGCAACCTGCGCGCCCCCATGGCCGCCATCCCGCCCGACGCCACCGTGATCCGCATCGTCGCCACCGACGACGACCTCGCGCCGCAGCACTGGATCGCCCTGACCCCGCCGCGCATCCCGAAGCTGCGCACCCTGCAGGACGTCGTCGGCTCCAAGGACCCGGTGATGCTGGACTGGCTCGTCGGCCTGGCGTTCCCGTGCCAGCGGCCGTTCGGCCACGACAACGGCGTCACCGAGGTGCCCAAGTGGCGCATCCTGCCGGACCGCTTCGGCGCCGAGGCCAACTCGCCCGTCATGGACTACCTGGGCGGCGGACCGCTGGGCATCACCGAGCTGATGTTCAAGGCCAACCCGGTGCCGACGTACCTGAAGGACGACTGGTTCCGGGACTGGGGCTCACTGCAGCAGTTCACCCAGTACTACCCGGACGCGCAGCCGGCCCACATCGACCTCGGGAAGGCCACGCGCAGCGGGCTGTGGGCCCCGGCGCCGCTGCGGCACTCCTAGAAATTCAGCCGTGGGCTTCCAGAATGAGCCGGGCCAGTTCGGCTTTCAGCGCGGCGAATTCGGGCGTGCCCAACACATCCACCGTCCGGGCGGCGCCGGGAACATCACCCGGCAGCCGCACCGGCCGGTCAGCGATCACCCGCCCGGGCCGCGCGCTCATCACCACCACGCGCGTCGCCAGGAACACCGCCTCTTCCACCGAATGGGTAACGAACAGCACGGTCTTGCGGTCCCGCTCCCAGATCGACAGCAACTCCACCTGAAGCCGCTGCCGGGTGAACGGGTCCAACGCGCTGAACGGTTCATCCATCAGCACGATGCCGGGGTCCCCGACCAGTACTCGGGCGATCTGCGCCCGCTGCTGCATGCCGCCGGACAGTTCGTACGGCCGTTTGTCGGCGAAATCGGCCAGCCCGACCAGTTTCAGCACCGACGCGGACCGCTCCCGCCGCTGCGCGCTGGGTACCCCTCGCGCGCGCAGCCCGAACTCGACGTTCCCGGCCACCGTCAGCCACGGATACAGCGTCGGCGACTGGAACACCACCCCGCGGTCCGGGTTCGGGCCGTCGATGACGTGTCCACCCACCCGGGCGGTTCCCGTCGTCGGAGTGACGAACCCGGCCAGCGTCTGCAACAGCGTGGACTTGCCGCAGCCCGACGGTCCGACCACCGCGACGAACTCCCCCGGCTCGATGCTCAGCGTTGTCTCCGACAGCGCGATCACCTCACCGTCGGAGGAGGGGTAGACCTTGGTGATGGCGTCGAGTTCGATGCCCTCGGCCTCGGGTGCTGCCGTCGTTACCGACGTCAACGTCGCTTCCGATGTCATTGCGCCACTTCCTTTATCGCGTTGGGATACAGCGCCTCGCGATACCGCTCGGCCGGCGATACCCGCTCGACGTCGCCGTTGTTCCGGTTCAGGAATGTCGCGGTGCCGAGCAACGCTGCCGACAGCCCTCCACCGAAGTACTTCGCATCGAGCTGCTGCCGCGCCGTCGGGTAGATGTAGCCGCCGAGTTGCGTCACCACCTGGTCAGGCGGCACCGCGAGCTGTGCAGCGATATGCCAGGCGGCGCGCTGCGGGTCCGACGCGATGAGCTCGGTGGCCCAGTTCTGCGCCGCGGTCCAGTACTTCAGGAACGGGCCGTTCGCGGCGACGAATTCACTACGCGCGCCTTCCAGGTCAAAGGTCGGCGAGCCGTCAGCCGCGGTTTGCGCCGAGTCGGCAATCACATGCCCCTTGGCAGCCAGCTTGGACAGCACCGGATCCCACACCCATGCCGCATCGATGCCGTTCCCCCATGCCGCCAGCATGGCGTCGGGCTGCGTGTTGATCAGCCGCACGTCGCCGGTGATCTTGGCGCGGTCCAGCGCGGTCAACAGGGACAGGTGCGACGTCGATGCGAAAGGCACCGCGATCGACTTCCCCTTCAGGCCCTGGATATCGGTGATCGCCGGGTCATGCACCACCAGCGATTCAGCTTTACCGATGACGTCGTGGATCCACACCACCCGCATATCGATGTCGAGCGGCTGCGACAGCGCGCGGGCCGCCGGCGCCGAGCCGAGCAGCGCGATGTCCAGCGAGCGGGCCCGGAACGCCCGCAGCACATCGCCTCCGGAGGCGAATTTGCTCCAGGTGATATTCGCCTTCGGCAGGCACGTGGCAAGCAGCGAGGTGTCCTTGACGATGAGGTCCCCGTTCGGGATCTCTTGATAGCCGATCCGCACCGTGCTGGTGATGTCCGGGTTGGGCGGCAGCGGGCACTCCACCTTCTCTGCCAGCGACCGGACCTGTTCGCCCCGGCCGGATTCCACGCAACCCGCGGTTGCCAGGGCGACCAGCACGGTAACCGCTAGTGCTGCAACGCTTTTCATGCCTTCCCCTGCCAGGGTGTTGCGAGCTCGCCGAGATACTTGATGGCCGCGTCCAGTGCCAGGGCGGTGATGCCGATGACGATGATGCAGGCGATGGTCAACGGCGTGTTGGTCTGCTGGCCCGCGTAGAACGCGAGGCCACCGATACCCGGGATGCCGTTGTTCAGCTCCGCCGCGACCACCGTGGTCCATGCGAAGCCCACCGCCAGCCGGATGCCATTGACCACCGACGGCAGCGATGCCGGGAAGATCACATGCCACACCGTGTGCCAGTGAGTCGCCCCCAGTGAACTGGCGGCATTGACCCACCCCGACGGAACCGACTGCACACCGCCCAGCGTCGACACCGTGATCGCGGGAAATGCGGCCAGGAACAGCAGCCAGATCTTGGACGTGTCGCCGATGCCGAACCACACGATCAGCAGACCGATGTAACCCAGCGGCGGCAGCGCGCGCAGAAAGTTCAGGTACGGCTCCAGCGCGATCGCTATCGGCCGCACCGTGCCCATCAGAAAGCCCAGCGGCGGACCGACCAGGATCGCAACACCCACCCCGGCCAGGATCCGTTGCAGACTGGCGATCAGGTGCTCCCACAGGAAGTAGTTCTGTTCGCCCAGCACCTCACGCGGCACGCCCGGCGCGATCTGGTGCCAGGAATTCGCCCGGACGAACGCCTCCCACACCGCACCCGGGCTGGGCAGGAACAGCGGGTCGATCAGCTTGGCGGCGGTGACGGCCCACCACGCCAGCAGGAAGGCGCCGAGCGCGACGGCCCGGATCAGCAGCGCTCGCAGCAGCGGCGGGTAACTCTGCGGCAATCGCGGCAGCGGCAACGAGCCGGAGGCGGGCTTGTCGGTTTCGGGTGGATCAACGGTGATTGTCATGAACTGGCCTGGGTCGGAGGGGCAGGAAGGCGCCGCCAGTGAAACGACACACCGCTCGCACGCATGGCGTCCATCCGACAAGACGACGCACCCAGGTCACAACGATTAAACGCACCGTAAGTTTGAACCAGGGTCACATTCCGGCCAACTACCTCGACATTCCCCGTCAGTGCGCCAGGACACATATAGCCGTCGCCTAGTCTTGAGCCTCGTGCCTGCCAGGACTGCCCGTCTCGTCGCGATCATCGCGGGCCTAGCGGGTCTGCTGCTCTGCGCGCTGACCCCACTGCTGCCCGTCAAACAGACCACCGCGACCATCCTCTGGCCGCAAGCGCCCAATGCCAGCGGAAACGTCTCGGACGTCACCGCCCCACTGGTCTCGGGTGCGCCACTGGCGCTGGATGTCTCCATCCCGTGCCAAGCGATCACCACCCTGCCGGCGGCGGGTGGTCTGGTGTTCTCGACCATCCCGCCCGACGGCATCGATGCCAGCCGCAACGGCCTGTTCGTCCGCGCGAACGCCACCGACGTCGTCGTCGCCTTCCGCGACACCGTCGCCGCCGTCGCCAAACGCGCCGACATCGCCGCCGGGAAATGCGGCGGCCTGCACCTCTGGGCCAACAACGGCGGCGTCGGCGCCGACTTCATCGGGCTGCCCGGAGCATCCGGCACCGGCAGCGTGGAGAAGAAGCCCCAGGTGGCCGGCATCTTCACCGAACTCAAGGTGCCCGCTCAACCCGGTCTTTCCGCGCGCGTCGACATCGACACCCGGTTCATCGTCGTCCCCACGTTCGTGAAGTCGGCCGCGATGGCGCTCGGTGTGCTGCTGACCCTGGTCTCGATCGTCGCGCTGGCCCTGCTGGACCGGTTGGACGGCCGCCGCGTGCACGACGGTTGGCAGCGCTTCTGGAAGGTCAGCCGCTGGCACTGGCTGGCCGACATCGCAGTGTTCGCCGGCCTGGCCGGCTGGCACCTGATCGGCGCCATCTCCTCCGACGACGGCTACAACCTCACCATCGCCCGGGTCTCCAGCGAGGCCGGCTACGTCGCCAACTACTTCCGCTACTTCGGCACCTCCGAGGCGCCGTTCGACTGGTACCAGTCGGTGCTCGCACACATGGCGACCGTCAGCACCGCCGGCGTGTGGATGCGACTGCCCGCGCTGCTCGCCGGCATGGCGACCTGGACGCTGCTGTCGCGCTGGGTGCTGCCGCGGCTGGGCCCCGGCGCCCGCGGGGTATCCGCCAACGCCATCGCCGTCTGGACCGCGGCGGCGGTTTTCCTGGCGGCCTGGTACCCCTTCAACAACGGCCTGCGCCCCGAACCGCTGATCGCCTTCGGCGTCATCGCGACCTGGGTCCTGCTCGAATACGCCATCGCCACCCGGCGCCTGGCCCCGGCGGCCGTCGCGATCATCGTCGCGGCGTTCACCGCGACCACCGCGCCCCAGGGCCTGATCGCGCTGGCCCCGCTGCTGGTCGGCGCCCGCGCCCTGGTCCGCACCGTGCGCAGCCGTCGGGCCGGAACGGGCCTGCTGGCCCCGATCGCCACGCTGGCCGCGTCGGCGTCGCTGATCCTGACGGTGATCTTCCGGGACCAGACGCTGGCCACCGTCGCCGAATCGGCACGCATCAAGTACACGGTCGGCCCGACCATCTCCTGGTACCAGGAATTCCTGCGCTACTACTTCCTCACTGTCGAGGACAGCGTCGACAGTTCGATGACCCGCCGCTTCTCGGTGCTGATCCTGCTGCTGTGCCTGTTCGCCACCCTGGCCCTGCTGCTGCGCAAGGGCCGCGTCCCGGGTCTGGCCAGCGGGCCGGTGTGGCGCCTGCTCGGCAGCACCATGCTGGGCCTGCTGCTCCTGCATCTGACCCCGACCAAGTGGGCCGTGCAGTTCGGTGCGTTCGCCGGCCTGTCGGGTGCGTTCGGCGCGATCATCGCCTTCGCGTTCGCGACCGTCGGGCTGCACAGCCGGCGGAACCTGGCGCTGTACGTGACGGCGCTGCTGTTCGTGCTGGCCTGGGCGACATCCGGGATCAACGGCTGGTTCTACGTCGGCAACTACGGGGTGCCGTGGTTCGACCGACAGCCCGTGCTGGCCGGCCATCCCGTCACCTCGATGTTCCTGGTGCTGGCGATCATCTCCGCACTGCTCGCCGGCTGGCTGCACTTCCGCATCGACTACGCCGGCCACACCGAGGTCGCCGAGACCCGCCGTAACAGGGCACTGGCGTCGACGCCGCTGCTGATCGTCGCCGTGATCATGGTCGTGCTCGAGGCCGGGTCGATGGCCAAGGGCTTCGTGCAGCGCTACCCGCAGTACACCACCGCGCGGGCCAACCTCGACGCGCTGGGCTTGTCCGACAAGAGCTGCGCCATGGCCAATGACGTGCTGGTCGAGGCCGACGTCAACGCCGGCACACTGCAGCCCGTCCCCGGCCAGACCTGGGGCAAGTACGGACCGCTGGGCGGCGAGAACCCCGTCGGCTTCACGCCCAACGGCATCAGTGACTCGCTGGCCCCGCCGCACCCGGTGGTCGCCAACCCCGGCACCGTCAACTCCGACGGCTCGCCCAACAAGCCCAACGTCGGCATCGCCTTCGCCGCCGGCACCGGCGGCGGCTACGGCCCGACGGGCATCAACGGCTCCAACGTGTTCCTGCCGTTCGGCCTCGACCCGGCCCGCACCCCGGTGATGGGCAGCTTCAAGGAGAACGGTGTCGCCGCCAAGGCCACCTCGGCCTGGTACGAGCTGCCGCCGCGCAGTGCGGACCGGCCCCTCGTGACCGTGGCCACTGCCGGCGCCATCTGGTACTACGACGAAGAGCATGAGTTCCACTACGGCCAGTCGCTCAAGCTGCAGTGGGGCGTGCACCGGCCGGACGGCAGCTACCAGGCCCTCGCCGAAGTGCAGCCCATCGACACCTTCGCCCAATACGCCTGGCGCAACCTGCGCTTCCCGCTCGCATGGGCGCCGCCGGAGGCCAACGTCGCGCGCATCGTCGCCGACGATCCGAACCTGTCCGAGGATCAATGGTTCGGCTTCACGCCGCCGCGGGTGCCGACGCTGCAGACCGCGCAGCAGTTCCTGGGGTCGCAGACGCCGATCCTGATGGACATCGCCACCGCCGCGAACTTCCCGTGCCAGCGCCCGTTCTCCGAGCATCTCGGCGTCGCGGAGCTGCCGCAGTACCGCATCCTGCCCAACACCAAGCAGGTGGTGGTGTCGTCGAACATGTGGCAGTCCGCGCAGAAGGGTGGCCCGTTCCTGTTCATCCAGGCGCTGCTGCGGACGTCGACCATCCCGACCTACCTGCGGAACGACTGGTACCGGGACTGGGGCTCGATCGAACGGTACGACCCGGTGGTGCCGCCATCAGTGGCCCCGCCTGCAGCGATTGACCAAGGCACCATGACCGTCAACGGCTGGAGCCGCCGCGGCCCGATCAGGGCCCTGCCATGAAGCCAGATCAGGGTCTTCCGATGACCGGGACGGGAATGAACGCACAGCAAGTGAAGGTCACCCGCTGGGTGGCGATGGTGGCGGGCCTGATCGGCTTCGTGCTGTCGGCGCTGACGCCGCTGCTGCCGGTGGTACAGACGACGGCGCAGCTGAACTGGCCACAGCAGGGCCAGTTCGGCAACGTGACGGCGCCGCTGATCTCGCAGACGCCGGTGACGATGAAGGCGACGATCCCGTGCGACGTGCTGCGGACGCTACCGCCATCGGGCGGGCTGGTGTTCGGCACCGTGCCCAAGGACGGCAAGCAGGCCGCGCTGAACGGTCTGCTGGTCAACGTCTCCAGCAGCCGGGTCGACGTCACCGACCGCAACGTGGTGATCGCCAGCGTGCCGCGACTGAAAGCCGTTGGTAACCCCGGTTGTTCGCGCATCGAGATCATCTCCGACAAGAACGGGACGTTCGCGACGTTCGTCGGGCTGACCGATAAAGACGGCAAGGAACTGCGCACCGGCTTCGCCGACCCGAACCTGCGGCCCACCGTCGTCGGTATCTTCACCGACCTGAAGGGTGCTGCCCCGCAGGGCCTTTCGGTATCGGCGACCATCGACACCCGGTTCATCAACCGGCCGACCGCCATCAAGTACGCCGCCATGTTCGGTGGCATCGCGGCCACCATCGTTGCGCTGCTGGCCCTTTGGCGGCTGGACCGCCTCGACGGCCGCCGCATGCAGCGGCTGATCCCGTCGCGCTGGCGCAAGTTCACCACGGTCGACGGCGTCGTGGTCGGCGGGTTCCTGCTGTGGCATGTGCTGGGCGCCGGGTCATCTGACGACGGCTACATCCTGGGCATGGCGCGCGTCGCCCCGCACGCGCAGTACATGATCAACTACTTCCGCTGGTTCGGCAGCCCTGAGGATCCGTTCGGCTGGTACTACAACGTGCTGGCCCTCATGACCCACGTCAGTGACGCCAGCATCTGGATCCGGTTGCCGGACTTGATCTGTGCGCTGATCTGCTGGCTGCTGCTGTCCCGCGAGGTGCTTCCCCGACTCGGGCCCGCGGTCGCGGGCAGCAATGCCGCCATGTGGGCCGCGGGCCTGGTCCTGATGGCCGCGTGGATGCCGTTCGACAACGGCCTGCGCCCCGAGGGCCAGATCGCCACCGGCGCCCTGATCACCTACGTCCTGATCGAACGCGCCATCGGCACCAGCCGGCTCACCCCGGCGGCGCTCGCCATCATCAGCGCCGCGTTCACCCTCGGCATCCAGCCGACCGGCCTGATCGCCGTGGCGGCCCTGCTGGCCGGTGGTCGCCCGATCCTGCGCATCCTGGTGAAGCGGCGCCGCGAGGTCGGCACCTGGCCGCTGGTGCTGCCACTGCTCGCCGCCGGTTTCGTGGTGCTGACGGTGGTGTTCGTCAACCAGACCCTGGCAGGGGTGTTGGAGGCCACCAGGATTCGCACCGCCATCGGTCCGAGCCAGGCCTGGTACACCGAGAATCTGCGATACTACTACCTGTTCCTGCCGACGGTCGACGGCTCGATGACCCGGCGCTTCGGGTTCCTGCTGACGGCGCTGAGCCTCTTCACGTCGATGTTCATGATCCTGCGGCGCAAGCGGATCCCGGGCGTCGCCCGCGGCCCCGTGTGGCGCCTGATGGGCATCATCTTCGCAACGATGTTCTGCCTGATGTTCACCCCGACCAAGTGGGTGCACCACTTCGGCCTGTTCGCGGCCGTGGGCGCCGCCATGGCCGCGGTGGCCACCGTGCTGGTGTCGCGGTCGGTGCTGAAGTCGCCGCGTAACCGCATGGCCGTCACCGCCGCGGTGCTGTTCCTGCTGGCGCTGGTGTCCGCCACCACCAACGGCTGGTGGTACGTGTCGAGCTACGGTGTGCCGTTCAACAACGACATGGTCGCCGTCGGCGGAATCAAGCTCAGCACCATCTTCTTGACGCTGTTCGTGATCACCGCCCTGTGGGCGTTCTGGCTGCACTTCAACAGTGACCGCCCAGAGGGCCGGCTCACCCGACTGGTCACCGCGGCGCCGATCCCCCTGGCGGCGTTGTTCATGGTCGTGGTGTGTGTGGCGTCGATGGCCATCGGCGCGGTGCGCGAATACCCGACGTACTCGAACTTCGCCAGCAACCTACGGGCGCTCAAGGGCGGCTGCGGACTGGCCGACAACGTGCTGGTGGAGCCGGATTCGAACGCGGGGTTCCTGACGCCGCAGGCCGGCGACTACGGGCCGCTGGGCGCACTGGGCGGCGTCGGACCCGTCGGCTTCACCCCCAACGGCGTGCCGGACCGCATTGTCGCCGAATCGATTCGGCTCGACTTCCCGGTGTCGGGCACCGACGCGGACTGGGATGCCCCGGTGAAGCTGAAGACGCCGGGTATCAACGGCTCGACGGTGCCGCTGCCCTACGGTCTGGACCCCGCGCGGGTGCCGGTCGCCGGCACGTACACCACGGGTCCGCACTCGCAGGCCAAGCTGACGTCGGCCTGGTACGGGCTGCCCACCGCTGATCCCGAGCATCCGCTGGTGGTCGTCACCGCCGCCGGCACCATCACCGGCAACAGCACGCTCAAGGGCCGGACCGTGGGCCAGACCGTCGAGCTCGAGTACGGCCGCACCGGCCCCGACGGGCATCCCGTCGCGGGTGGACGGCTGGTGCCGTACGACATCGGCCCGACGCCGTCGTGGCGCAACCTGCGCTTCGACCGACGCCAGATTCCGGCCGATGCCACGTTCGTTCGTGTTGTGGCAGTCAACCTTTCGCTCAATGTGGGCGACTGGATCGCCGTCACCCCACCGCGCGTGCCGGAGCTCAAGACCGTCGAACAGTTCATCGGCAAGACCCAGCCGGTACTGATGGACTGGGCCGTGGGCCTGGCGTTCCCGTGCCAGCAGCCGATGCTGGTGCGCAACGGCGTGACCGAGGTGCCGAAGTTCCGCATCACCCCGGACTACACCGCCAAGAAGCAGGACACCGACACCTGGCAGGACGGCGAGAACGGCGGCCTGCTGGGCATCACCGACGTGCTGCTCAAGGCCCACGTGATGTCGACGTACCTGTCCGATGACTGGGGCCGGGACTGGGGCTCGCTGCGGGCGTTCACGACGGTGGTGGACGCGACGACGGCCGAGCTGGAGCTTGGCACCGCCGTCCACAGTGGGCTGTACTCGCCGGGCAAGATGCGAATCAAGCCGTAGCTCGCCGCGCCGAATGGCCTGGGGTACCAGGCCATTCGGCGTTCGATGTCATTTCCGGCGCCACCAGTGGGTGTCGGGCGCACCGGTCTTGTCGACCGACCTGAGGGTGAACGCCGTCGGCGTCACCGAGACGGGCTCCAGCGCCCACTCCGACGGCGGCTCGATTGGCTCGTCTGGCCTGCCTGCCACGAAGCCGAACTGTGCGGTGACCGGGGTTCCCTCAGTGCTTCCGATTCCGCAGGCGGCGACGCTGAACCCTGCGATACCGCCCTTGCTGCTGTTCACCGTCTCCACGCTAGGACAGGCGTCATACCCGAGCCGACGGCACGCACTCTTGACAGATTCCCAACTAAACGCAATTATTAACAACCAAATCCAAGTGGTGCAGCTCACAAATCGAGGGAGGTGTCGTGGCAACCACAGGGCCCGCTCCGCGCGAGGCGACAGCAGCCCTCTACGCCGATCAACGCAAACAGCAATTGCTCGAGACGCTCCGGCGCGATGGTCGCATCGACGCCGCCCGGATCGCGTCCGAGCTCGGCGTGACGGGCGAGACCATCCGCAAGGACCTCATCCTCCTGGAACGCCAAGGCTTGTTACGCCGGGTGCACGGCGGCGCGGTGCGCGTCGACTACCTCTCCTACGAGCCGGCAGTCGAGACCCGGACCGAGTTCCTCGCCGAGAAGGCCCGCATCACCAAAGCCGCCCTGGCACATCTTCCGGAACGAGGATCGATACTGATCGACGCCGGCTCCACAACCGCACAGCTGGTCGAGCAGTTTCCCGGCGACCGCGAACTCACCGTGTACACCAACTCATTGACGCAGGCACTGACCCTGGTCAGCAGGCCACAGCTCACGGTATACACCTTGGGTGGCCGGGTCCGTTCGAAAACCTTTGCCGAAGTCGATGATTGGGCCGCCCGCGCACTCGCCGAGATCAACGTCGACGTCGCGTTTCTGGGCGCCAACGGCGTCAGCGCCGACCGAGGGCTCACCACCCCCGCCCCGTCCGAAGCCGCCGTGAAACGACGCATGCTCGCGTGCGCGCACCGCCGCATCCTGCTCGCCGACCACAGCAAGTTCGGGGCCGTCAGCGGCGCCCAGTACGGCCGGCTGGAAGACATCCACCTACTCATCACCGACACCGGCGTCGACAGCCATCAGCTCTCCGAACTCTCCGCTGCCGGAGTGACCGTGGAGCAGGCGTGATATCTACCGATACCCCAACGACTTTCGCGAAGAGCTGAGTTCACCAGTCCGACATCGCGTGATCCACCACGGCGTTGCCCGCTGCCCAGAAGGAGAAATCACATGGCCGATCCGAAGATCCTCGGCCTGGTCCTGGCCGGAGGCGAAGGCAAGCGACTGTCGCCACTGACACTCGACCGGGCGAAGCCCGCGGTGCCGTTCGCCGGACTCTACCGACTGATCGACTTCGCGCTCTCGAACCTGGTGAACGCCGGAGTTCTGCGGATCGCCGTCCTCACGCAGTACAAGAGCCACAGCCTCGATCGCCACATCACCACGACGTGGCGGATGAGCAGCCTGCTCGGCAACTACGTGACGCCCGTACCCGCGCAACAGCGCCTGGGCCCGCAGTGGTACACCGGCTCGGCCAATGCCATCCACCAGTCGCTGAACCTCATTCACGACGAAAAACCGGATCTGGTCGTGGTTTTCGGAGCCGACCACGTCTACCGCATGGACCCACGACAGATGATCAAGCAGCACCTCGACGGTGGTGCGGGCGCCACCGTCGCCGGAATCCGGGTGCCGCGCACCGAGGCGAGTGCCTTCGGCGTGATCAAGACCGCACCCGACGGCCGGCAGGTCGAGGCGTTCCTGGAGAAGCCGGCGGACCCGCCGGGCCTACCCGACTCCCCCGACGAGGCATTCGTCTCGATGGGCAACTACGTCTTCTCGACCGAGGCGCTCATCGACGCGCTGAGCGCCGACGCCGACGACGAATTGAGCAAACACGACATGGGCGGCGACATCATGCCGATGATGGTCGAACAAGGCCGCGCCCAGGTCTATGACTTCCAGAGCAACCTGGTCCCGGGCTCTCATGCCGAGAACAGCGGCTACTGGCGCGACGTCGGCACGCTGGACTCCTACTACGACGCTCACATGGACCTGTGCGCCGTGGTCCCGGCGTTCGACCTGTACAACAGCGCATGGCCGATCCTCACGCACATTCCACCGCACCCGCCGGCGAAGTTCGTCCACGACGACGGCGACCGGGTCGGTCGCGCCGTCAACAGCGTCATCTCCAACGGCGTGATCATCTCCGGCGCGCTGGTACGCGAATCCGTGCTGTCGCCGGGTGTGCGCGTGGAGGAGTACGCAACGGTGGACCGCTCGGTGATTCTGGACAACACCGTGGTGGGCGCACATGCCTTGGTACGCAACGCAATCGTCGACAAGAACGTCGTGATTCCGCCGGGCGCGCAGATCGGAGTCGACAGCGAGCACGACCGGGCACGCGGCTTCGTCATATCAGAGGGCGGCGTGACGGTCGTCGGCAAAGGCCAACGGGTCACCGCATGACCAACAACCGAGTAGGAAGCACGAGGTAGAACATGACCGGGAAGCGAACCGCGTTGCCACTGCCCGCGCCGGCCATCCGGCCGGTGGCCGACGAATGGGAATGGCAGGAGTCTGCCCGTTGCCGCTCAATGGATTCCAGCGTTTTCTTTCATCCCGACAACGAGCGCGGTCGGGCGCGCAGACAACGCGAACAACGTGCCAAAGAGATTTGTCAGCAGTGTCCGGTGAAGGCCCCGTGCGCCGCCTTCGCGCTGCTGTCCGGCGAGCCGTACGGCATCTGGGGCGGCGTCTCCGAGTCCGAACGCCTTTCCGCGCTGGGTATTTCAGACCCGCGCGCAGCCGGAAACCTGAGTACGGCAATACGCCGCGAAGCCCGGCGCGCCGGTCTGGCTGCCGCGAGCGGCGAATAGCACCACCCTGGGCGACACCGACCTCATTCGTGGTCGACGACCGCCGTGCGCACACACTCGCGCAACCACTGCTGCCGGCGATCGAGCTCGAACGCGGGATGCCAGATCATCCGGTAGGGCATCGTGGCGATCTCGGCCGGTGCGGGCAGCAAGCATAGTTCGGAGTCGGTGACCCAAGCCTCGACGAAGCGACCGGGAAGCGTTGCCACCAAATCGGTTCCATGCAGCATCGGGAGCGCTGCGGTGTGATAAGGCACGGTGACCACCGCCCGGCGCGGCCTGCCCAGCTCCGCGAGGCGGTAGTCGATATCGGGCTGCTTCCCATCCGCCACGTCGACGACCACATGGCCGAAACCGAGGTAGTCCGCCAAGGTGAGCGCGCTTCGGGTGGCAAGTGGATGCCCCTCGGCGACGACGCACTTGAAGTGTTCGGTGACCAGTCGGGTGACGTTCAGATCGTCCGGCGCGTGCCCTCCGTAAAGGCCCAGATCGACCGCGCCACGACGGATTTGATCCGCGATCCCGTCCGGGCGCCAGCTGTGAAACCGTACTGCCGTGTCAGGTGACTGCGACCCGATCAGACGCGCGATGGCCGGGCCGTAAGTGTGGACGGCGTAGTCACTGCCGGCAATATTGACCGGCTGCGTTGCTGCGCGGGGATCGAACTCCGCAGGCGAGAGCAGGGTTTCGAGTAGCGGTATCAGCGTGGTGAGCTGGCGGTGGATATCCTCGGCTCGGGCGGACAACCGGAATCCGTCCGGATCACGAACCAGCAGCGGATCGTCGAGCAGCCTGCGCAGGCGCTGCAAGGCGCGACTCATGGCAGGTTGACTCAGTCCGACTCGGGACGCCGCGCGCGATACCTGCCGTTCCTCCAGCAGCGCGACCAGCGGCGCCAGCAGATTGAGGTCTGCCCGCTCGATATGCGTCGTGAGCATAGAGTTCATCATAGATATGCATGTGACAGATGCTCACTCCGCGAGCAGGCTGGATGCCATGAAGATCTCCGGCAATACCATTTTCATCCCGGGTGCCACGAGCGGTATCGGCCTCGCGCTGGCAATCGCCCTGCGAGACAAAGGAAACAAAGTCATCGTCGGCGGCCGTCGAGAGCAACTCCTCCGGCAGATCACCGCCGAACATCCCGGCATCGACGCGGTCCGCATCGACACATCGGACGCCGACACCATCCAGTCCGTCGCTGCGCAGGTGCTGGCCGAGCATCCCGATCTGAATGTGGTGATCACCATGGCCGGGGTGATGAAGATCGAAGACTGGCACGCCCCGCAGAGCTCGCTGGCGGCCGCCGAATCGACGATCACCACGAACGTGCTGGGCACGATCCGGCTCATCGCCGCATTCATCGAGCATCTGCAGACCCGACCCGCTGCCACGATCATCACCGTGTCATCGGGTCTGGGATTCACCCCACTCAAGGTGACCCCGAGCTACAACGCTTCCAAAGCCGCCATCCACCTGCTGACCGAGACGCTGCGGCTGCAGTTCGCCGGTTCCACCGTGGAATTCAAGGAACTTCAGCCGCCTGCGGTACGGACCGATCTGGTGCCCGGACAGCGCGACAGCGAGTGGGCGATGCCGCTCGAGCAGTTCGTGAGTGAAGTCGTCGACATCCTCGAGAACCAGCCGGATGCCGACGAGATTCAGGTGGAGAACGTCAAGTTTCTCCGCTATGCCGAAGTCCGCGGTGAGTACGACCACGCGGTGGCCGTCCTGAATTCGGCTGACCCGCAAAGCAACTAGCCGGAACGGCCGGCTCAGGCCACGCTGACGGCCTCGGCCGGTGACGCAGGCGCGACCACAGTCAGCGGGGTGCGGATGTAGCGGGTCCACGTCAGGGTCAGTGCCGCCACGTAGAACGTGACGAAGACCCAGAACGCAGCGGTGGCCGAACCGCTGGACAGGTAGGACTGCCGCAGCGCCAGGTTGATGCCTACGCCCCCGAGCGCGCCGATGGCGCCGGCGAAACCGATGAGGGCACCGGACATTCCGCGCGACCAGTTCAGCCGGTCGGTCTCGCTACCCACCACGGCGTGGCTGCGGGCCTCGAAGATCGACGGGATCATCTTGTACACCGAACCGTTGCCGATGCCCGACAGGATGAACAGCGCGACGAAGCCCACGATGAAGCACGCCAGGGTGGCCGCGTCGACAGCGCCGCCGGTGTGGTCGTGGTACGTCGACGCCGAAATCAGCAGTGCACCAAAGAGGATCATGCCGGCGAAGGCCGCCACGGTCACCCGGGCACCGCCGATGCGGTCGGCGAGCTTACCGCCGTAGACCCGAGCCACCGAACCGAGCAGCGGACCCACGAACGCGATCTGCGCCGCGTGCAGCGCCGCCTGCGCGGCGGTCTGGCCACCGGCGACGAAGTTGATCTGCAGGATCTGGCTGAAGGCGAACGAGAAGCCGATGAACGAGCCGAAGGTGCCGATGTACAGGAACGCGATGCTCCAGGTGTCGGACTCGGTCAAGATGGCGCGCATGGCGCCGGAATCGATCCGATGCTGCGCAAGGTTGTTCATGAACACCGCGGCACCGACCGCCGCCACGGCCAGCAGGACCAGGTAGATCGCGCACACCCAGTAGGGCGCACGGTTGCCGGCGACGGCGATCACCAGCAGGCCGACGACCTGGATGGCCGGGACACCGAGATTGCCTCCACCGGCGTTGATTCCGAGCGCCCAGCCCTTGAGCCGCTGCGGGTAGAACGCGTTGATGTTCGTCATGGACGATGCGAAGTTGCCGCCGCCGAGACCGGCGAGTGCCGCACACACCAGGTACGGCCACAACGGGAGTCCGGGGTGGGCCAGCAGCCACATGCTGCCCAGCGTCGGAATGAAAAGGACGAGCGCGGAGAAGACGGTCCAGTTGCGGCCACCGAAGGTCGCGGTCGCCATCGTGTACGGGATGCGCAGGCAGCCACCGACGAGCGTCGCGGTGGCCGCCAGCAGGAACTTGTCCCCGGCGGTGAAGCCGTACACCGACTGCGGCATGAACAGCACCATGACCGACCACATGGTCCACACCGAGAGCCCGATGTGCTCCGCGATCACCGACCAGATCAAGTTCCGCCGGGCGACGAATTTGTTGCCGGCTTCCCAGGCAACGATGTCTTCAGGGTTCCAGTCGGTGATGGTCCGCGATCGAAACATACTGCAAACGTAGAGTTTTCATGTTTCCCCGACGCTCCGGGCGATGACCCGGTGGTGACGATTCACTCACCTGCCGCGCGGCCGAGCTGTGAAGAGACCCGGCTCACACCCAACGGTTGCGTGGCGGCGGTGCCTGCGGCGTCACCCAGGCCTTCGCGTACCGACTGTTGCTCGCGCGCTGCGGATCCCGGCTCCGGTAGACGACGTACGGCCGCACCAGGTAACCGACGGGGGCGCTGAACATGTGCACCAGCCGCGTGTAGGGCCAGATACCGAACAGCGCCAACACGATGAGCACGTGAACCTGGAACGACAGCGGCGCGGTCGACATCAACTCGGGCGTGGGATGCGGCGTGAACAGGCTACGCAGCCAAGGGGATACCGTCTCCCGGTAGTTGTACGCCGACAAGACATTGCCCAGGGTGTTGACCATGCCGGTGACCAGGGCGCCGACCAGCAGCAGGTACATGAGCTTGTCGCCGGCAGTGGTGGCGGCACGCACCGCCGGCACCGTGGTGCGGCGGTACAGCAGGATGGCGGCGCCCGCGATCACCGCGAACCCGGCCGGCGCGCCCATGCCGATCGCCAGCAGGTGGTAGGTGTGCTCGGAAATGCCGACCGCCGAGGTCCACGACTCCGGGATCAGCAGGCCGACAACGTGTCCGCCCAATACACCGAGGATGCCGAAGTGGAACAGCGGGCTGCCCAGCCGCAGCAGTCGGCTCTCGTAGATTTGAGACGACCGGGTGGTCCAGCCGAATTGGTCGGTCCGGTAGCGCCAGATGTGCCCCAGCACGAACGACGTGAAAGCGATGTACGGCAACGTCATCCACAAGAGGTTGGTCATCGTCGCCCTCCAGCCAGGGCCGGATCCATCATCATCGGATCCATGCCGAACGGGTCCAAGCCGACGTCCTCCTCGGGCGGACCGTCGGCGGCGAGTTCAGTGATGCGCCGACGGTCGGCGGTGTTGATCGGCGGCAGGGTCGCCAGGACCGCGGCCAGTAGACCGGCGTACGGAGAATTGCTGTCCTGCAACGAGAGCCGGAGCAGTTCGAGTACCGGGACGTGCTCGGCCAGGAGGCGCTCGCCACGCGCCTGGTCCACGGTGGCCGCGAATTCCAGCACCAGCGGCAGGTAGTCGGGCAGCTCTTCGTCGCCGATGGTGATGTCCGCCTGCCGGTAGGCGTGCTTGAACCGCAGCAGCGCCATCCCGCGCTTACGGGTGTCACCGTAGGCGTAATACGTCAGATGCAGGCTGGCCCGCCGGCGCATGTCGAACGTCTCGACGTAACGGGTGGCACGCTCGGTCGCGTCCGTCTCGCAGAAGTACCGCAGGAAGTCGGTCACGTGGGTACGGATCGGCTCGGGCAGTTCGCCCGCAGCCGCCGCCAATTCATCTGTGAGCGCGCTTGTTTCGGCGGTCGGGTAGTCGAGCAACAGCGCAGTGACGCGCCACACGAGGCGCTGCTGATGCTCGGACAGGTCAGGACCGGTCGCCGTCCGGCGCCCCAGGGACAGGAGCTTCATCGGGTCGGCACCAGCCCGTCAGGGCTGCGCCCGTCCCAGTTGAGCAGATTGACGCGCGTCGGATCATCCTTCGGCACAGCGCTGTTGGTGTCGACGAGGTGGAACTTGTCGGCCATCGCGTCGAAGGCCGACATCCCCGGGCCACCGTCACCGTCGAGGCTGCAGCCGGTCGCGATAGCGTCGAGACGGTGCGCGTCGGAACCGGCACCGCTCGGAATGACGTACCGGTCCTGGTATTTCGCGATGGCCAGCAGCCGGTACATCGACTCGATCTCCTCGCCGGTGAGACGCACCGACTCGGGAATGGTCTCGTCGAACTCCTCACCGAGGTTGGCCGACCGCATGTAGGCGCGCATGGCGGCCAACCGCTGCAGGGAGGCCCGAACCGGCCCGACCTCCCCCGCGGTGAACAGCTCGGCGAGGTACTCGATCGGGATGCGCAGGGTGTCGATGGCGCCGAACAGGTTGTTCTTGTTCTCGCCGTCGTGGCCGGTCTCCTTGAGGATGTCGACCACCGGGGACAGCGGCGGGACGTACCAGACCATCGGCATGGTGCGGTACTCCGGGTGCAGCGGCAGCGCCACCTGATAGTCGACGATCAGCCGGTAGACCGGTGAATTCTGCGCGGCCTCAATCCATTCCGGTGAGATGCCGGCGCGCTCGGCCTCGGCGACCACCCGCGGATCATGCGGGTTGAGGAACACGCCGAGCTGAGACGGATAGAGGTCCTTGTCATCGGTGACCGACGCCGCTTCCAGCACCTTGTCGGCGTCGTAGAGCATGACGCCGATGTACCGCAACCGGCCGACGCACGTCTCCGAACAGACGGTCGGGATGCCGACCTCGACACGCGGGTAGCAGAACGTGCACTTCTCGGCCTTGCCGGTCTTGTGGTTGAAGTAGATCTTCTTGTACGGGCAACCGGTGACGCACTGGCGCCAGCCGCGACACTTGTCCTGGTCCACCAGGACGATGCCGTCCTCTGCGCGCTTGTAGATGGCGCCCGACGGGCACGACGCAGCACACGCCGGGTTCAGGCAGTGCTCGCAGATGCGGGGCAGGTAGAACATGAACGTCTGCTCGAATTCGAGCTTGACCTTCTGACTGACCTCTTCGACCTTGGCCAGCAACGGATCCCGCCCGACCTGCTCGGGTCCGCCGCCGAGGTCGTCGTCCCAGTTGGCGCCCCAGGTGACCTTGGTGTCCTGCCCGGTGATCAGAGACTTGGGCCGCGCCACGGGTGTGGTGTCCATCAGCGGCGACGACAGGAGGTTGTCGTAGTCGTAGGTCCACGGGTCGTAGTAGTCGCTGACCGTGGGCAGGTCCGGGTTGGCGAAGATGTTCAGCAGCCGCTTGAACCGGGAGCCCGATTTGAGCGTGAGCTTGCCGCGCTTGTTGAGCGTCCAACCGCCCTTCCAGCGTTCCTGGTCCTGGTATTGGCGCGGATATCCCTGTCCGGGACGGGTTTCCACGTTGTTGAACCAGACGTACTCGACACCGCTACGGTTGGTCCACGCCTGCTTGCAGGTGACGCTGCAGGTGTGACAGCCGATGCACTTGTCGAGGTTCATCACCATCGCCAGTTGGGCCATGACTCTCATTGGTCTACTCCGCGAGCTTCGTATCCGGTCATGTCAGTACTCGACTTCCTGCGAACGGCGACGGATGGTCGTCACCTCGTCGCGCTGATTTCCGGTGGGGCCGTGGTAATTCAGCGCAAAGGACTGCTGGGCATAGCCGCCGATCAAGTGCGTCGGCTTGATCATGATGCGGGTCAGGGCGTTGTGGATACCGCCACGCTTACCGGTCTTCTCGGTACGCGGCACGTCCACCGCCTTGTCCTGGGCGTGGTACATGAAGACCAGACCCTCGGGCATCCGGTGGCTGACGATCGCGCGGGCATTCACCACACCGTTGCGGTTGGTGCACTCGATCCAGTCGTTGTCCTTGACCCCGATCTTGGCGGCGTCGACATCCGACATCCAGATCGCCTGTCCACCACGCGAAAGCGTCAGCATGTACAGGTTGTCCTGGTACGCCGAGTGGATTGACCACTTGGAGTGCGGCGTCAGGTAACGCACGGTGATGCCACCGCTGGTGTCACCGACCGCCGGTTCGTCGAACAGTGCCGTCATGTCCAGCGGCGGACGGAACGTCGGCAACTGCTCCCCCATCTCGTCCATCCAGTCGTGGTCGAGATAGAAGTGCTGGCGCCCGGTGAGCGTGTGCCAGGGCTTGAGCCGCTCGGTGTTGATGGTGAACGGCGAGTAGCGCCTGCCACCGGTCTCCGAACCCGACCACTCAGGTGACGTGTTGACCGGCATGGGGCGGGACTGCGTGTCCGCGAAGGTGATTCGCTTGCCTTCGTTCTCGGCAGCCAGGTCGACGAGCTCGGTCCCCGTGCGGCGCTGCAGGGCCTCGAAGCCCTCCACCGCCAGGCGGCCGTTGGTGGTGCCGGACAGCGCCAGAATGGCCTCGGCCGCGTGGGTGTCCTTGGCCAGCGACGGCCGTCCCGCCGCGACGCCGCGATCGGACACCCCGTTGACGCCGGCCAGGTATTCGACCTCGGCGTCGGGGTGCGTGGTGACGCCCTTGACCGTCAGGCCCAGGGTTTCCACCAGCGGGCCGAGCGCGGCCATCTTGTCGGCCAGCGCCGGGTAGTCGCGTTCCACCGTCACCAACCGCGGCATGGTCTTGCCCGGAATCGGTTCGCATTCACCGGCTTTCCAGTCCAGGACCTTTCCGCCGGGCTGGGCGGTGGCGTCGGAGCTGTCGTGTGCGAGCGGCATCGCGACGATGTCCTTGCGCTTACCCAGGTGCTTCTCGGCCAACCACGAGAAGCCGCGGGCGATCCGGTGGAAGGCGTCGAAGTCGGTCTTGGTCTCCCATGGCGGCGAGATGGCCGGCGAGAAGGCGTGGACGAACGGGTGCATGTCGGTGCTCGACAGGTCGTGCTTCTCGTACCACGTGGCGGCCGGGAGCACGATGTCCGAGTACAAGGTGGTACTGGTGTTGCGGAAGTCCAGGGACAGCAACAGATCCAGCTTCCCTGCCGGCGCCTCGTCGCGCCAGCGCACGTCCTGCGGGTGCACTCCGTCCTCGTCGCTGGCCGCTACGTTGTTGTCGGCGCCCAGCAGGTGCTTGAGGAAGTACTCGTTGCCCTTCGCCGACGAGCCCAGCAGATTGGACCGCCACACCGTCAGACAGCGCGGGAAGTTCTCCGGGGCGTCCGGGTCCTCGCAGGCGAACTGCAGGTGCCCGGACTTCAGGCCGTCGAGCACATGCTGCGCCGCGTCTTTGCCCTGACGCTCGGCCTCGTCGGCCAGGTCCAGCGGATTGCGGTTGAACGTGGGATAACTCGGCATCCACCCCAGCCGGCTCGCGAGAGCGATGTTGTCGGCCGCCGTCCGGCCGGCCAGCGTGCCGGTGGCGAGCGGCGACGTCATCGGTTCGGTGGTGAACCGGTCGTAGCGCCACTGGTCGGTGGCCAGGTACCAGAACACGGTGCCCTGCATCTGACGCGGTGCGCGTTGCCAGTCCAGACCGAATGCCAGTGTGCCCCAGCCTGTTACCGGACGGCACTTCTCCTGGCCGACGTAGTGCGCCCAGCCGCCGCCGTTGACGCCCTGACAGCCGGTGAGCATGACGAGAGAAAGGAACGAGCGGTAGATCTGATCCGAATGGAACCAGTGGTTGGTGCCGGCACCCATGAGGATCATCGAGCGCCCCTTGGAACGCTCTGCGTTGTCGGCGAATTCACGCGCGATACGCTCGGCGGCCTGGGCCGGAACGCCCGTGATGGCCTGCTGCCACGCCGGGGTGTACGGCTCGGTGGCGTCGTCGTAACCGGCCGGCCAGGTGCCCGGCAGGCCGTCACGGGCCACGCCATACTGTGCCAGCATGAGATCGAAGACCGTGGTGACCCGCTGGCCCGCAACGATTCTGGTGGGCACCCCACGTTCCAGCACACCGGGCTGGTCGGTGTCGAACCGAGGGAGTGCAACGGTAGCGACATCATTGGCGCCACCGTGCAGCGTGAGGAGGGGGTCGACCCCCTGCAGGTCCAGATTCCATTTCCCTTCACCGGAGGCGGTGAAGCGATGGCCCAGGGACCCATTGGGCACCACCGGGGTGCCGTCGGCGTCGAGCAGTACCGGTTTGGAGACCGCGGCTTCCGTGTCCGCGTGTTCGCCGCCGAGATCCGCTGCGGTGAGGAACTTTCCGGGGACCAGCCGGCCGTCACGCTCGGTCAGTGCGACCAGGAACGGCAGGTCGGTGTACTTCTTGACGTAGTCGGTGAAGTACGGGGTGTTCTTCTCGACGAAGAACTCCTTGAGGATGACGTGGCCCATCGACATCGCGAGCGCGGCGTCGGTGCCCGGGCGGGCCGGCAGCCATTCATCGGCAAACTTGGTGTTGTCGGCGTAATCCGGTGACACCACAACGACTTTCTGGCCGCGGTAGCGGGCCTCGGTCATGTAGTGCGCGTCAGGCGTGCGGGTGACGGGGACGTTCGAGCCCCACATGATGAGGTAGCCGGCGTCGAACCAGTCGGCGGATTCGGGCACGTCGGTCTGGTCACCGAACACCTGCGGCGACGCCACCGGCAGGTCGGCGTACCAGTCGTAGAACGACAGCATCGACCCGCCCATGAGCGAAATGAACCGCGCCCCAACGGCATGGCTCACCATCGACATGGCCGGGATCGGCGAGAACCCGGCCACGCGGTCGGGTCCGTAGGTCTTGACGGTGTAGACGTGGGCGGCCGCGGCGATCTCGGCGGCCTCCCACCATTCCGCGCGGACGAAGCCGCCGCGGCCGCGGGCAGACTTGTAGGCCTTGGCCTTCACCGGGTCCTCGACGACGTCGGCCCACGCCAGCACCGGGTCGTTCAGCCGCTCTTTGGCTTCGCGGTAGTAGTCGAGCAGCAGACCGCGTACGTACGGATACCGCACGCGCGCAGGCGAATACGTGTACCAGGAGAACGACGCGCCGCGGGGGCAGCCGCGCGGCTCGTATTCAGGCTTGTCGGCGCCGATCGACGGGTAGTCGGTTTGTTGCGACTCCCAGGTGATCACGCCGTCCTTGACGTAGATCTTCCACGAGCACGAACCGGTGCAGTTCACGCCGTGCGTGGAGCGCACCACCTTGTCGTGTGCCCAGCGGTCGCGATAGAAGTCGTCCGCCGATCGCCCGCCGACCTTGTGAATCGTGCGCTGGTCGCCGGAGATTTCACCGCGGTGAAAATACTTGGACAACCGCAACAACGCGTCGCCGGCCATCGCCGGGCTTCCTGCCAACTCGGCCACAAAGCCCTCCTCTCGAGCCGTCGGAACATAAGGTTAGAGCCGGTCAGAAGGCTGTCAAAAGAACGCACATGCCCCCTCCGTGCCTGTGCGACCGCGTTAACAGGGCTGTCATGTCATGAAACAGAGGCGATTTCGGCATCGCGGGTTCTACCTGCGGTGATCTGTTGATCAGGGTAAACGCGGAGCGGCGCGGTGCGTCGCCCGTCACATTGCCGAGGGGTCGCGATCCGGAATGTTTATCAGCGCGGTAACAAACCGCAGCCGGTACTCGGAACGATGGATTCCCGCCAAAGACAGGCCACCGGCACCGTCACGGACGTCCTGATATGTCCCGCACCGACGTGAAAATCACCCTTGCCGTTCGAACGTTTGTTCGATACACTGTGTTATGGGAATCGCACCGGATCTCAACCCACTCCTCGACCACCTGCGCGGCGTGGCCATCCCCGAGAACATGTCGGGCGAGGACGCCGTCAACGTCACGCGGCTGCTGCTGCTGATCCGGGGCGTGGTCGACCATCTCGCCGCGACGGTGACCGGGGTGCTGGACCGGTTGGGCGTGGCGGCATCGCAGGGCCGGTCGCCGCGCGAACTCCTGATGTCGCTGGGGTGTGCACCCTCGGTGGCCGAACGGCTGATCCGGGTCGGTGCCGCGCTACCGTCGCTGCCAACCCTAGCGGCGCATGCCGGCGACGGCGCGATCTCCGGTGAGCATGTCGACGCGATCGTCAAGGGCATCAACCACATCCACGCCCGCGCACCCGGACCGGTCGACGAGGAGGCTCGCTTCGTCCAGTTGGCCGACCTACTGGGGCAGTTCTTCTCGGGGGCGACGCCGGCTGAGATCGGTAATCGGGCGCGGCGGCTCGGCAACCGGCACGCCGCGGCTGAAGGCGGGCTGCCTGCGGCCGAAGACCGGTCGATCAACACCGTCGAGCACCGCGTCACCTCCGACGGGCGGGTCCAGGTCCGCGCGGACCTGGACGCCGAAGTCGGCGCCAAATACATCGCCGCGATGGAAGAACACTCAGCACCACGACCCGAACCCGACGGCAGCCCCGACGTGCGGTCGGCGGGCAGGCGCCGGGCTGATGCGTTGGAGGCGGTGCTGGACATCGCCGCCCGCGGCGGCGACACCGCCAGCGCGCCGCGCACCCAGCTGCTGCTGTCGGTGCCCGCCGACACCCCGGACCTGGCCACGCTGGAATTCATCGGGTCGATCAGCACCATGACCCTGGACCGGCTCACCTGCGACACCACCGTCACCACGATCATCGTCGACGGCGAACAGGTACCCCTGGACATGGGGCGGGAGAAACGGCTGTTCCCGCCCCATCTACGCAAAGCGCTGTATCACCGCGACCAGTGCTGCATCAAATGCGGCGCACCACCCGGACGCACCCACGCCCACCACATCGTGCACTGGACCCACCACGGCGAAACATCACTGAGCAACGGCTGCCTACTCTGCCCGGCCTGCCACGCCAACGTGCACCACGACCGCTGGGACGTCGTCATGGGAATGGACAAACACCCCTGGCTCATCCCACCCGCCACCGTCGACCCGCAGCGAAAACCAATACCCGCCTACAACCGCCGCACCATGCGACTCGACCACGCCGCATAACACCTAAAGCGTTGTGCACCTTGACAACTCAATAGTGAGCCTGGCCCTCATGTTCGCGCGGCGGGTGGAATTCGCATCCGCCGCGCGAACATCAGAGCCGCGAATCCAGCAGCGATCTAGGGTGTTCCGATGAAATCGACGCCCGCGGTGATCGCCGGGCGGTGCCGCAGAATCCGGTAGTGCGCGAGCCGGCCCAGACCTTTCGTGGTCTCGAGGCGCGCGCCCGGCCAGGCCTCGGCGATCTCGGTGCTGGACGAATACGGGCTGTCCGGATCATCGGGGTCGTGGATGAGCAGCAGCGGCCGGTCGCCGGCGTGCACGGCCGACGCGGTGATGTCGGTGTCCAGCAGCGGCATTCCGAGCCGTCTATCTAGACGCCGGTGCAGGCGATCCCGGATCCGCCGCCCGAAGTTGTGCCGTTCAGCGAAGGCGTCCAGGTACCACGTGAAGTCGCCCATCGGCGCGAGGAACACCAAAAGCCCGGTCTGTGCACCGCGCGCCGCGGCCAGCGCAGCCGACTTCGCACCCAGCGAATGACCGATGACGGCATGCGCCGGACCGTGCTGAGCGATGACGGCCCGTACCGCCTCCGCGCACTCGACGATGGTGGTGCGGCCCGGCGCCAGCGCTCCCGGCTCGGAGTCGTGATGGCTGGGCAGGTCGAAGGCGATGACCCGATATCCCGCCGCGACAAGGGGTTTGACGAAAACCGCCATGTGCGCCCGGCACCCGCCCCAACCGTGTACCAGGTACACGAGCGGACCCGAGCCCCACGACTGCCCGGCGATGCGGTGGCCGTCCCACGACGCTTCCAGTGGCGTGCTGTCCGGCAGACCGGGCGGCATCTTGGTGCTCAGGTCGACATCCGGCACCGTGCACCACAATTCGGTGGCCCAGCGGGCCCCGATCGCCGGCGCGAACCGCTCCAGCCACCAGAAGGCGCGGCGCGTTCGGTCCGGGACCGGCGGGAGCACACCGGCGTCGGTGTCGGTCACCGCTTCGCCGTTTCGAGCCTGCCCGCTACGCGATTCCGTCAATGCCATGCGTCAACCGCCTTGGTACGAAGAGTGTCATCCTGCGACGACCGTCGCTGACGATCTGGCACTACCCACAATGGCCCCGCCGCAAACATCGGCCGCCGGACGCAAATGTCCCCCAAACACTGTGTGCCGGGGGACATTTGAGTCAGCTCGCGAGAGATCAGAGTGGCGTCAGGCCGTGCTTGCGCGCGATACGGTCGTGCTTCTGCTTGTCGCGCAACAACTTCAGCGACTTGCGCAGCAGCAACCGGGACTCGTGCGGCTGGATCACCGCGTCGATGTAGCCACGTTCGGCCGCCGTCCACGGAATCGCCATGTTGGCGTTGTAGCCCTCGATGAAGTCCGCCTTGATCTTCTGCACCTCGGGCGCCGTCGGATCCGGGAAGCGCTTGACCAGCAGCTGCGCCGCACCCTGGGCACCGATCACCGCGATACGCGCGGTCGGCCAGGCGAAGTTCAGGTCGGCAGACAGCTGCTTCGAGCCCATGACGGCGTAGCCACCGCCGTAGGCCTTGCGGATCACGAACGTCACCTTCGGCACGTCGGCCTCGACGATGGCGTTGAAGAAGCGGCCACCGCGCTTGATGATGCCGCCCGTCTCCTCGGCGACACCCGGCAGCGCACCGGGGGTGTCGACGACGAAAACCAAAGGCAGGTTGAAGGAGTCACAGAACCGGATGAACCCGGCGGCCTTGTCGGAGGCCTCGTTGCCGATGGCACCGGCCATGAACAGCGGCTGGTTGGCGATGACGCCGACCGGCCGCCCGTCGACCCGGGCGAAGGCGGTGATCATCTCCGGAGCACGCTGGTCGGCGATCTCGAAGATGTCGCCGTCGTCGAACATGCGCAGCAGGATGTCGTGCATGTCGTAGCCGGCGTTGTCGGCGTCCGGCACGATCTTGTCCAGCTCGAAGTCGCTCGGCGTCAGCTCGGGCTCCAGGCCCGGGTTGACGATCGGCGGATCGTCCCACGTGTTGGCGGGCAGGAAGCTCAGGTAATCACGGACGTACTGGAAGGCGGCCGCTTCATCCTCGACGACCTTGTGGATGTTGCCACGCTGCGCCTGGATGTCCGCGCCACCGAGTTCGTCGAACGTCACGTCCTCACCGGTGACGTCCTTGATGACGTCCGGGCCGGTGATGAACATGTAGCCCTGGTCGCGCACGGCCACCAGCAGGTCCGTCTGGATCGGCGAGTACACCGCACCACCGGCGCACTTGCCCAGGATGATCGAGATCTCCGGCACGGTACCGCGCAGCATCTCGTGCCGGCGGCCCAGCTCGGCGTACCACGCCAGCGAGGTCACCGCGTCCTGGATGCGGGCGCCGGCCGAGTCGTTGATGCCGATGATCGGGCAGCCGACCATGGCCACCCACTCCATCAGCTTCGCAACCTTGCGGCCGAACATCTCACCGACCGAGCCCTGGAACACCGTCTGGTCGTGGCTGAACACCGCGACGGGACGGCCGTCGATGGTGGCGTGGCCGGTCACCACACCGTCGCCGTACAACGCATTCGGGTCGCCCGGCGTCTTGCAGAGGGCGCCGATCTCGAAGAAGCTGCCCGGATCGACAAGCGCGTGGATGCGGGCGCGAGCCGAGGGAATGCCCTTCTTGTCGCGGCGCGCCTTGGCCTTCTCGTCACCGGGATCGGCTGCGCGCTCCAGCTTTTCGCGAAGCTCGGCGAGCTTCTCAGCCGTAGTGGAAGGGCTGCGCGTTTCGGACACTTCAGTCACGGTTCTCCTACTACTTCCCGGCCTGGACCTGGTTGATGGCTTCGCTCATGTGCGCCCCCACCTTGGCAATGTACGGCTCGTCGATGGCCTGGATGTGCTCGCCACCGATATTCACGACCTCGAGCGCCGAGGCGTACTTACCCCAGCCGCCGTCGGGCTGACGGGTGGCGTACGCGGGTTCGAAGGTGATGGCGTCATCGTGGTACCGCTCCGCCATATAGAGCACGACGGGGCCGTCGTACGCCTGCGGAGTGGCAACGTCGAGCGCGCGCTGGTCGAGGTACGACGTGCGCTGGTGCTCGATGATGCCGCCCGGAATCTCCACGCCCGCTTCCTTGACGGCGTTCAGCACGAACTGCACCTGGCCGGCGTCGTCGAGAACTTCGAGCTCCTCGTACGGGATGGCCGGGATCTGCACGTTGAACGTCTTCTCCGCGAACTTGGCGTAGCGGTCCCAGCGCTGGCGCGTGCCTTCCTTGGACGTGTCGATCGGCGTACCCGGGTGCACCGTGTCGATCAGCCCGACGAATCGCACGTCGGCACCGGCCTGTTTCAGGCCGACGGCGCACGCGTACGACAGCGCGCCACCGAGGGACCAGCCGGCGAGGATGAAGGGCTTGCCCTTCTTGCCGTCGACCCAGCCGTTGAGTTCGAGCAGCTTCGGCACGTACTGCGCGGCGCGCTCCTCGATGGTGCCCTCGACACGCTCCAGGCCGATCATCGGCGTACCCGCCGGCAGGCGGTTCAGCAGCGGTTCGTAGACGACGGTCGAGCCACCGGCGGCGTGGAACACGAAAACCGGGACCTGATCGTCGTTCTCGGGGGCGCGGATGATGCGGACGAAGCCGTCCAGCTCACCGGCCTCCAGGAACTCGCGGACCGTCGTCGACAGCTCCTCGATGTTGGCCGCCTTCTTGACGTCGTCGGCCGTGATGGTGCCCTCGACACGCTCGGAGAGACGCGTCGCCATCTTCTCGGCCTGCTCGTCGGTGACCGACGGCAGCACGTTGAAGATGCCTCCCGGCGACTTGCCGGTGACGATGGCCCACGTCGCGAACGTGACGCGCTCGGCCGCATCGCGCGGCGGCACATCGGAATTCAGCGCCTCGGCGACAGCCTTCTGGTTCAGCACCTCAGCAGCGGCGGCGGTCGCGCTCTGCGACGGCTGCGCCGCAGCCGGGCCCGACGGGTTTGTCGGCGGCGGCGGGACGGCCGGGCCGGACGGGTTCGTCGGGGGCGGCGGAATCTCCAGTGCGGCAGCCGCATCGGTGGCGATCTCGGCGGCTGCCGGCGCTTCGTCCTTGGCCGCCAGGGGATGCCCGGCCTCGGCCAGCTTGGCCTCCAGCTCGGCGACAGTCGTTGCGCCGCCCATCAATTCGGCCTGCGCGGCGGCGATCTCGTCGGCGGTCTGGCTCTTCTGTGCCTCGGCCAGCTGGTCGACCTCGTCGCGGTGCTCGATGGCGTAGTGGATCAGCTTCTCCACCGCGTACAGGTTGGCGTCGCGGACGGCGGTCAGCTGGATCGGCGGCAGGTCGAAGTCGTACTCGACGCGGTTCTTGATCCGGACCGCCATCAGCGAGTCCAGACCCAGCTCGATCAGCGGCACCTCCCACGGCAGGTCCTCGGGCTCGTAGCCCATGGCGCCACCGACGATCGCACCGAGCCGGTCCGCGATGGTCTCACCGGAGTCCGGCGACCACTTCTTGAAACCGGCCGCCAGGCCGGCGCCCGCGGTCAGGTCGTCCTGCAGGATGGCCGCGTCGTCTTCGGGTTCCGGTGCGGCGACAGCGGTTTCGGCCACCGTTGCACCGACAGCGGCCGGGAGTGCGGCGCCGCCCATGGCGACCGGCAGAGCCGCGCCGTCACCACCGCGGCTCACGACCGCGTCGTACACCAGCGTGAAGGACTCACCCATGCGGGCGTGCACCTGCACCGTGCCGCCGCCGGGGTGACGGGTCAGCGTGGTGACCAGGCGGGCACCCTCGCCCGGGATGGCGCGCTGCTCGTAAGCGGTCAGCGTGGCATCCGGAAGCACCTGTGTTGCAGCGGCTTTCACCAGCTTGCTCAGTGCAGCGGCGTCGACCTCGCCGCGCGGGGCGTACTCCCACACGTGCCGGCCGTCCGGGGTGGCGACGTGGCTGCCCGGCTCGATGGCCGAGCTGTCGGCGGTGAAGTTGGCGTCCAGCCAGTGCGGCTTGCGCTTGAAGCGCGTCGGCGGGATGGGCGCGTAATCGACGGCCGGGTCCTTGGCCGGCGAGAACAGCGTCCGGAAGTCCAGATCATGGCCGTGCACGAACAGCTGAGCCATGGCATTGGTCATGGAGTCGACCTCGTCCTGCTTGCGGGCGAGGGTCGGGATCAGCTGGCCATCGTGCAGGCCGGCCGACATGGTGGTGAGCCCAACCTGCATGAGCGCCACCGGGTTCGGGGCCAGCTCGAGGAACGTGGTGTGCCCGTTGTCGACGGCGGCGCGGATGCCGTGGGTGAAGTAGACGCTGTGCCGCAGTCCCTTCTTCCAGTACTCGACATCGTGGATCGGGTCACTGCCGGCACGCAGGAAGCTGCCTTCGTGGACGGTCGAGTAGTAGCCGGTTTCCAGTGGCCGCGGCTCGATGCCCTGGATCTCCGCCAGCAGCTCGCCGAGCAGCGGGTCCATCTGCTGCGTGTGGCTGGCGCCCTTGGTCTGCATCTTGCGGGCGAACTTGCCCTCGGCTTCGGCGCGGGCGATGATCGCGTCGACCTGCTCCGGCGGGCCGCCGATGACGGTCTGGGTCGGGGCGGCGTACACGCACACCTCGAGGCCCGGGAAGTCGGCGAAGACCGTCTTGATCTCCTCGGCCGAGTACTCGACCAGCGCCATCAGGCGGATGTACTCGCCGAACAGCATGGCCTCGCCCTCACCCATGAGGTGCGCGCGCGAGCAGATGGTGCGGGTGGCGTCGGCCAGCGACAGGCCACCGGAGAAGTAGGCGGCGGCCGCCTCACCGAGCGACTGACCAATCACCGCACCGGGCTTCGCGCCGTGGGCCTTCAGCAGCTCGCCGAGCGCGATCTGCAGCGCGAAGATCACCGTCTGGACGACCTCGATGGGGTATTCGCAGGTCTCGTTGGTGTAGTCGATGGCGTCGTCGAGGATCAGTTCGACGACGGAGTAGCCGCGCTCGTCCTGGATGTGCGCGTCGACCTTGTTGATCCACTCGGCGAAGATCGGATCGTTCAGGTACAGGCTCTTGCCCATCTTGCGGTGCTGCGCACCGAAACCGGCGAGCACCCACACCGGGCCGTTGGTGACCGGACCGTCGGCGGCGAGCACCAGTGGGCTCTGCTTGCCCTCGGCCAGCGACCGCAGACCCTTGACGGCTTCGTCGTGGTCGTGGGCGAGAATCACCGCGCGCGAACGCCCGTGGTTACGCCGGGACAGCGAGCGGCCGATCGACTCCAGCGAGTAGGACCGGCCCGTTTCACTGTCGATCCAGTCCGCCAGCTCAGCGGCGGCGGACTTCTTGCGCGAGGTCAGGAACCCCGAAACCGCCAGCGGCACAATGCGCTTGACGGGCTCGGCCGACTCGATCTCCGCGCGGCCGGCCTCGATCAGCTCCAGCGCGCGCTCGGTGAGACCGGGCAGCTCGGGCTCGTCGTCGGTCTCGTAGCCGTAGAACTCGGCGTCACCACGAGAATCAAAGGAATCATCGTCACTGTCTGAATCTCTTCGCGCAAGCGGCTCATCGGCGAACTCGCCGTACTCGTCCATCTTGACGCCGCCGACGTAGACGGCGTTCGCGTCGGACGACGACTTCTCTTCGGCGACAACCTCTTTGGGCTCCGGCTCAACGAGGTCGCTCGGCAGCACCTGGCGCATGACCAGGTGCGCGTTGGCACCACCGAAACCGAAACCGGAGACACCGGCGATGGCGTGCCCGCTGTAGCGCGGCCAGTCCGACAGCTCGGCGTTGACCTTGAGGTGTTCCTTGTCGAAGTCGATGTACGGGTTGGGGCCCGCATAGTTGATCGACGCCGGCAGCTTGTCGTGGTACAGCGCCAGCGTCATCTTCGCGACACTGGCCGCACCGGCGGCCGACTCCAGGTGTCCCACATTGGATTTCACCGCACCCAGCAGGGCCGGCTTGTCGGCGGCGCGGCCACGGCCCACGACGCGGCCGAGCGCGTCGGCCTCGATCGGGTCACCCAGGATGGTGCCGGTGCCGTGCGCCTCGATGTAGTCGACGGTCTTGGGGTCGATGCCGGCGTCCTTGTAGGCCTTGCGCAGCACCGCTTCCTGAGCGTCAGGGTTGGGGGCCAACATGCCGTTGGAGCGGCCGTCGTGGTTGATGGCCGAACCGGCGATGATGGCGAGGATCTCGTCACCGTCGCGACGGGCGTCGGCGACGCGCTTGAGCACGACCATGCCGCCACCCTCGGAGCGGGCGTAACCGTCGGCGTCGGAGCTGAACGACTTGATGCGGCCGTCCGGCGCCAGGACGCCGCCGACCATGTCGAAGCCGACCGTCACCGTCGGGGTCACCAGGGCGTTGACGCCACCGGCCACGACGACGTCGGCCTCGCCGGAGCGCAGTGCCTTCACGCCCTCATGCATCGCGACCAGCGATGAGGAACACGCGGTGTCGATGGTCATCGACGGCCCGCGGAAGTCGAAGAAGTACGAAACCCGGTTCGCGATGATGGAGCTCGCGGTACCGGTGATGGCGTACGGGTGCGTGATGGACGGGTCGGAGACCGACAGGAAGCTGTAGTCGTTGGTCGAGCTGCCGACGAATACGCCGACAGACTCGCCGCGCAGCGCCGACGCCGGGATGCGGGCGAACTCCAGTGCCTCCCAGGTCAATTCGAGCGCCATCCGCTGCTGCGGGTCGATGTTGTCGGCTTCCATCTTGGCCAGCGCGAAGAACTCGGCGTCGAAGCCCTTGATGTCCGACAGGTACCCACCGCGGGTGCGGGCCTCGGCCACGCGTTCCGCGATCCGGGGCTCGGCCAGGAACTCCGACCAGCGGCCCTCGGGCAGATCGGTGATGGCGTCGCGGCCCTCCAGCAGCGCCTGCCACATCTCGTCCGGGGTGTTCATGTCACCCGGGAAGCGGGTGGCCAGACCAACAATGGCTATGTTGGCGATGTCCTCATCGACATCGGCGTCGCGGGACCAGTCCTCGGCGTTCGCGGCGTCCGTGTCTTCCTCCGGCTCACCCTCGACGATGACCTGCGCCAGCGCCTCGATGGTCGGGTGCCGGAAGGCCACCGTCGCCGTCAGCGTGACGCCGGTGAGGTCCTCGATGTCGGAGGCCATGGCGACCGCGTCGCGCGACGCCAGACCGAGCTCGACCATCGGCACCGACTCGTTGATGGAGTCCGCCGGCTGGCCGGTGGCATTGGCCACCCAGTTGCGCAGCCACTCCCGCATCTCCGGCACGGACATGCCGTTTGCCCGGGCGGGCGCCTGCCCCTCCTGCGGCGAAGTGTCGATTTCGTTCGAATTGTCTTCGGTGTCAGTCATTTTCACTGTTCACTTTCGCCGCCGGACGGGAAGTTCGAGCCCGGGATAGAGGAGTTCAGTTCAGGTCGTCAGGGAAGGCGTTCGCGACCTTGCCGCTGCGTAGCGTGCCGTCGAGGTACGCCGCACGCGTGGCCCGGCGGCCGATCTTGCCGCTCGAGGTACGCGGGATGGCACCGGCCGCGGTCAGCAGCACGTCGCGCACGGTGACGCCGTGGCGCACCGCGATGGCCGCGCGGATGTCGTCGACGATCGGCTGGGTCTCGAGCTTGTGCGCACCCGGTGCCCGCTCGGCGACGATGACCAGCTGCTCGGAGCTGTCATCGGGATCACGCTTGAGGCCGGAATGGGCGTCGGCGAAGACCTCGTCGGGCAGCTGGTTGGCCGGCACCGAGAACGCGGCGACGTAGCCGACGCGCAGCGCCTTGCTGGCCTCCTGCGCCGAGTACTCGAGGTCCTGCGGGTAGTGGTTGCGCCCGTCGATGATCACCAGGTCCTTGACTCGACCGGTGATGTACAGCTCGCCGTCGTGGTAGGCGCCGTAGTCGCCGGTACGCACCCAGGTGGCGCTGTCTTCGGCGCCCTCGGCGTGCGACGGGCTGGTGCGTGACTTCAGGGTGTTCTGGAAGGTCTCGACGGACTCTTCCGGCTTGCCCCAGTAGCCGGTGCCCATGTTGGCGCCGCTGATCCAGATTTCGCCGATCTGGCCGTCGGGCAGCTCGGTGGCAGTCTCGGCGTCCACGATGACGGCCCACTCGTCCACGCCGATCTTGCCGGCGCCGGCCTGGGCGACCGCCTTGGGCGAGTCGTCCGGGACCACCACGAAGGTGCCGGTGTTGAGCGCGTCACGATCGACCGACACGATGGTCGGCTCATCGGAGGACGGCGTGGTGGACACGAACAGCGTGGCCTCGGCCAGGCCGTACGACGGCTTGATGGCCTTGGACGGGAAGCCGAAGGGGCCGAAGGCCTCGTTGAACCGGCGCACGGTCGCGGCCGAGATCGGCTCGCTGCCGTTCAGCACGGCCTTCACGTTGGACAGGTCGATGTTCCCGTCCTTCGGCACGCCACGAGCCGCGGCGTGATCGAAGGCGAAGTTCGGAGCCACCGAGATGACGCCGCCGGTGTCGCCTTCCTTGCGCGCCATCTCACGGATCCAGCGCTCCGGGCGACGGACGAAGGCAGCCGGCGTCATGAACGTGAAGCTGTGGCCGATCATCGGCGCGAGCAGCGCGGTGATCAGACCCATGTCGTGGAAGAACGGCAGCCAGGACAGACCACGGTCGCCCTCTTCGCCCTCGAGGGCCTCGACGACCTGCACCACGTTGGTGGCCAGGTTGAGGTGCGTGATCTGCACGCCCGTCGGGATGCGGGTCGAACCCGAGGTGTACTGCAGGTAGGCGACCGTGTGCTCGTCGACGTCGTCGAAGGGGATCCAGGTGACCGCGACCTCGTCCGGCACGGCGTCGACGGCGATGACGCGCGGACGCTCGCTGGCCGGCCGGCTACGGAAGAACTTGCGGACACCCTCGGCGGCGGCGGTGGTCGTCAGGATGGCCGACGGCTTGCAGTCGTCGAGCACGGCGTGCAGGCGGCCGACGTGACCCGGCTCCGACGGATCGAACAGCGGCACGGCGATGCGGCCCGAGTAGAGGACGCCGTAGAACGCCACCAGGTACTCGAGGTTCTGCGGGCACAGGATCGCGACGCGGTCGCCGACCTGGGTGACCTGCTGCAGGCGCGCGGCCACGGCCTTGTTGCGGGCGCTGAACTGCGCCCAGGACAGGTCTTTGGCCTCGCCGTCCCGCTCGATGGAGAAGTCGAGAAACCGGAACGCGAGCCGGTCGCCACGGACCTTCGCCCAGCGTTCGACGTGCTTCACGATGCCGGCGCCGTCCGGGAAGGTGATCTTCCCGTTCTTGATGAACGGGTTGTGGAACGCCATCAAAAATCTCCTGTCACAGCCTGCCGCGCCGGCCACATCGTCTGCAGCCAGTCACGCCAAATCCCGGGAAATGGTACCGGGCAGTAGCGATATGCCACCCCAAGATCCACAGCCAATGATAAGACCGTGCTCTTAGCTATCTCTTAATGTTAGGTGACGCGATTTGGCAGGCCAAATCGCCCCACCGGTTTTCTACTCGTCGGTAGCTCAACCGTGTTTCGGGTGCGGTGCGTTGTCGATCAGCTGCTTGGCCCAGTTGAGCGTCCACTGCGTCGAGGTCTGGCCGTCGAGGGTCCAGAACTGCGGGGTGTTGTAGAGGGCATGCACCGGCCCCGCGGCGCTGCCCGACAACGTGGCGAGCGTGCTGGGCAGGTTGACGACGTTGAACGCCTCGGTCGGCGCGGCGCAGATCAGGTCGCCCTTTCCGCAGATCTCGTTGACCCGGTCGTTGAGTGCGCCGAAGCCACCGACGCGCGGTCCCGTCATGTTGAGGCCGAGCATGCCGAGCGGCAGTTCGTGCAGCGTGATCTCGGCGCCCTGTCCCGGCGGGTTCGGGCCGATGTCCTTGCCCACGTCGGGCTGGCGCCGCCCGTCGGCGATCAACGTCACACCCAGCACCAGGTCCTGGTCGATGGGTCCGCGGCCGTTGCCGATGTCACTGGCGATGTCGCCGGCGATGACGGCGCCCTGAGAAAAGCCGATGATCACGAAGCTGGTCAGCGGGCAGCGCTCGTTGACCTGCGTGATCGCTTCGACGGCCTTGTTCTTGCCCTCTTCGCGGCTGTCGTTGTACGACATCTGGTTGTCCGCGGCCAGCGGGTTATGGAACTGCGCGGTGTACGGCACCGTGTACTGCGCCAGCCGGTCCGCGCCGAATTCCTGGCCCAGCGGATTGCTCACGTTCAGCAGCAGCGCAATCGGGAACGACGGCGTCGGGTTCAGCGGGTCGAGCGCCCGCGAGGACTCCCAGGTGCCCGGGATCGAGATCAGCTGCACATCGGGGCAGTCGGCCGACTGGTAGGCCGGACGCGGCTTCGACGGCTTCGTGGTGGGACCGGACGTCGGCGGCTGCGCCGAGGGCGGCGTCGGCCCCGGGATCTCACCGGGCTGACGCAGCCATACCACGATCGCGAAGGCGACCACGATGACCAGCAGTGCCACCGCACCCGCCGCGGCAATGGCGAGGATGCGATGGCGGCGGCGGCGATTGTTGGTGGCCATGTGGTGTGAGGTCTCCTGCGGGCAGAGTCGATCCGGTTGCGATCCGAATGTACTCAGCGCTCGTCACGTCGAGGTCACGCCGACCGCTTTTGCGCTGGTCAAGGCCACGAAGCTGTGCGCGAAATCATGGAAATCGCGTGCAGACCGCGGCCGCGCCGCGTTAGCGGATGACGCTGACGAGTTCGCCCGACATGGCACCGAGCTGGCCGCTCCAGCTGCCCCAGTCGTGCTGCGGGCCGTCTGGGAAGTCGAAGTGCCCGTTGTGGCCGCCGACGCTGCGGTAGTGCGCGTAGAAGGCGCGGTTGCTGCCCTGCGCCTGGTCGCAGTAACCGATCATCGCGGCCGGGTCGCTGCACGTGACGGTCGACGGGCTGAACACCCAGATCCGGGTGTTGTTCTGGTTCAGCAGGCTGACGTGCACATCCGGGTCGTGCCACTTCCAGCGACCCAGCTGCGGGGCGCCCCACATGCCGTAGGTGTCCACGCCGCCGAACTCGCGCATCCCGGCGGTGATGGCGCCGTTGAACGTCGTCGACGACGGGGTCAGGAATCCCGACAGCGAGCCCGCGAAACGGAACCGGTCCGGGTGGAACTCGGCCAGGGCCAGCGCGGCGGTGCCGCCCTGGGCCGCACCGACGACGCCGTGGCCGTTGGGGGCCAGGCCCTTGGTGGCGGCCAGATAGTCCGGGAGCTCCTGGCTCAGGAATGTCTCCCACTGCTTGCTGCCGTCCTGCTCCCAGTTGGTGTAGAAGCTGAACGCGCCGCCAGCCGGGGCGACGACCGAGATGCCCTTACCGGCCAGCGTGCCCATGGCATTGCCTGCGGTGACCCAGTTGCTCACGTCGGGGCCGGCGTTGAAGGCGTCGAGGAGATAGACCGCGTGCGGACCGCCGGCCTGGAACGTCACCGGGATGTCCCGGCCCATCGCGGCCGAGGGCACCATCAGCGTCTCCACGCCCGCGGCCCGGGCCGTTCCGGTACCCGTCAGCAGGCCGCCGGCGAGCACAACCGCCGCCGCCGTCCCAGCCATCGTCCGGAACATCCCCCGCATTGCCTGCAGCCCCATAACCAACCTCACCTGTTCGTGATCGTCGAGCGTCCTGAACCCGCGTAGTAGTGAACCACATCACCTCGGCGGATGGTGACCGAACAACGGGAGGGAACGTTGCCACGGGGTGCCGCGGTGTGGGCCGGTCAGGGCATAAACGACTGGCGGCGACGACCCGTGAAGGTCGCCGCCGCCAGTGCGAGTTGTTGCCAGAGGATTTACCTCGGGATCAGGTTGTTACGCCTGGCCCGAAGCACCCAGCACACGCTGCAGGTCAGGCTTCATGGCCTGCAGCTGCTGGCCCCAGTAGCCCCAGTCGTGGGTGCCGCTGTTGGGGAAGTTGAACACACCGTTGGTACCACCGGCAGCCAGGTAGGTCTGCTGGAAGGTGCGGTTGGTGCGGATGGTCAGGCCCTCCAGGAACTTGGCCGGCACGTTGTCGCCGCCCAGGTCGCTCGGGTTGCCGTCGCCGCAGTAGACCCACAGACGGGTGTTGTTGGCGACCAGGGTGCCGATGTTGACGAACGGGTCGTTGCGCTTCCAGGCGTTGTTCGGGTCGCCAGTGGAGCCCCACATGTCGTCGGCCTTGTAGCCGCCGGCGTCACCCATCGAGATGTTGACCAGGAACGGCCACCAGCCCTCGGACAGGTTCAGGAAGCCCGACATCGAGCCCGCGTAGATGAACTGCTGCGGGTGGTAGATGGCGAGGGTCATCGCGGCCGAACCGGCCATCGACAGACCGACAGCAGCGCCACCGGTCGGCTTGACCGACTTGTTGGCCTGCAGGTAAGCGGGCAGCTCCTGGGTCAGGAAGGTCTCCCACTTGTAGGTGGAGCAACCAGCCTTGCCGCAAGCCGGCTTGTACCAGTCGCTGTAGAAGCTGGACTGGCCGCCGACCGGCATGACCATCGAAATGCCCGAGCCGTTGTACCACTCGAAGGCGGCGGTGTTGATGTCCCAGCCGTTGTAATCGTCCTGCGCACGCAGACCGTCGAGCATGTAGACGGCCGGCGAGCCGGCGCCACCGCTCTGGAACTGGATCTTGATGTCGCGACCCATGGCCGCGGACGGAACCTGCAGGTATTCAACCGGCAGACCGGGACGCGAGAAAGCCCCTGCAGTCGCCGTTTCACCGACGACACCGACAAGACCGGGCAGCGCTGCCGCGGCAACGGCCGCAACCGCCATCCGGCGCGGCATGGCCTTGGCCATGGACCGCATCTTCCCAACGAAACTCATACCGCTCCCTAATCTTTCCTATGACGGCGTACGGACAACCCTCATCACCGCCTCTGCCGTTGAGGTGACGATCAGGCCGGGCGCATACGCCCGAGTGGTTATCGCCGCATGGTTCACCGGCGTTACCTACGCTTCAGGCCAGGACGGCGCACATGCGCCGAAACTATGGCCCGGTAGCCGGTAAGCCAGTGTAAGGGGTCGACAGCCTCGGAGGCACATCGAGCTTGCAGCGATAGAGCTCGTACAACGGCACGCGATCAATCCGGTAACGCGTAAATGTGAACGCGTGTACCAGATTTGACATGAACCGGTGGAAGCCCATCGGAGCGCGCACCGAGCTCAGCATCGTCTCGGTCTCCGGGCACGTCAGGGCGACCGCAGCCTGCGCCACCCAGTCCTCGTCCAGGTACGTCGGGATCCACGGGCGCTTGCGCAGGAACGGCCCCTCGGCCACCGCCCAGTCCGGGAACAGGTCCTTGTCGTGGCCGATGCGCGCATCGTCGAGCCGCGCCGTGTGGGCGGCCAGCGGATTGGCCAGCCCGATCTGGTCGATCACCCGGACCTCGAGCGGCAGGTTCATGCCCATCATGCCCAGATTGGTGAAAAAGACTGTGTGCGGCCCTTTTTCGAACCAGTTGGGTGGCGGCGGCGACGTCGGGTCCGGCACCGGCGGCGGCATGGCCGGAACCACGTCCCACTGGTCGTAATTGCCCGACGGCAGCAGCAGGGCGCCGACCGGAGTGTTGTCGATGGCGGTCAGCACCGACCGCATGCGCGGGTAGTCCAGGTAGTCCGCCGCCGTCAGCGGGTGCGCGTGGCCCGTCGCCTGCGAGTAGAAGCGCCGCTCGTCGACGATGCCGGAGTAGGTGACCCGGGTGGCGTCGTACCCGAGGCCCGGCGAGTTGGCCGCCCACAGCGACCAACCGACGACGGCCAGCCACAGGGCCGCCGTCGTACCGGCCAGCGCGTAGCCGACTTCGCGGGCGATGTTCTTGCCGTCCGGAAGCACGATCGGGATCACCGCAAGGGGTGTGACCAGGCAGAACAGCGGCACCAGCAGCACCCGGCCGTGCATGAAGTCACCGCCCTGGCGCAGCCAGTACAGCCCCTGCACCAGACCACTGCCCGCCATGAAAATCACTACGGCAGTAGGGCTTTGGACCCGACGGGCCAGAGAACTGTAGCCGCGCGGCACGGACTGGCCCCACCACGGCCGGCTGTGAGTGACGAACAACACAATCGCCAAAGCCGCCGTCAGCACCGCCGGGACCCACAACAGGTAGGGCCGGTTGAAGTTGCCGAGGTAGACGAAGCCCTGCGACCACTTGGATCCGGTGGCGTCCTTGGCCAGCGCGGTGATGGGCACCAGCAAGCCGTAGTAGCCCATCCGGAAGATCTCGTAGGCGATGGGAAGCAGGCCGCCGGCCACCACGATGATCAGGCGCCGGCGCCGGCCGCGGGCGGCGACCAGCAGCATCACCAGGGCAACGCCGCCGATCAGCGCCAATTCGGGGCGCACCAGGACCGACAGGCCGGCCAGGCAGGCCAGGGCGCCGTCGAACCGGGCACTGGTGACGTTGGCGTCAGCTTCACGGCCCTCGGCGCCAGGCGCGCGCAAGGCCTGCGACCAGCACACCAGCATCCACCACAGCAGTCCCAGATAAGCCATGATCAGGCCGTTCTCCAGGCCCGACGTGGCGAAGTCACGCGCCGGCGGCACGGCCATGTAGACCAGGGCGCCCGCCGGGACCAGCAGTGCGCGGCGGCCCCGCAGCCCGGGGGCATACAGCCGGCCGGTGCCGAGCATCGCGAAGACCAGACCGGCCACGCTCAGCGTCAGCGCCAGCGCCAGCGCCACGTACTCGAGCTGAGCCGAGCCACCGATCCAGGCGCCGAGGGTGACCAGATAGGTCCACAAGGTCGAGGTGTTGGATTCGACGCGCTCACCGACGTTGAACACCGGGCCGTTGCCGACCAACAGGTTTCGCACCGTACGCAGCACGATCAGGCCGTCGTCGGCGATCCACCGGCGCTGCCAGGCGCCCCAGCCGAACAGGGCGGCGCATACCACGACGCTCAACCACAGGCTGATCCTCGCGGCCCGGCCATACGGAAAGACCGGCCCGCGCAGCAATTGCTGAGCGGGCACGTCACTCAACGGATCAGTCCGGGCAGAATCGCGGCGACGAGCGTCGCGACCAGGGCGACGCCCAGCAGCTGCAGCACTCGGTCGTTCAGCACGATCTCCTCGGGTTCACCCGCAGCGCCACTGTCGACGTCGACGGCGTAGCGCAGGATCGCGATGGTGAAAGGCACCATCGACACTGCGAACCACGGGCCCTTGTTGCCCTCGAAGGCCCACAGGCCGTAGCAGAGGACCACGGCCGTCGCCGACAACGTCCAGACGAACCGCAGGTAGCTGCTGGTGTACGACTCCAGCGCCTTGCGAATCTTGGCGCCGGTGCGCTCGGCGAGTTGCAGTTCGGCGTACCGCTTGCCGGCCGACATGAACAGCGAACCGAACGCGAACACCAGCAGGAACCACTTGGAAAGCGGGATCCCGGCGGCGACACCACCGGCGATGCCGCGGAGCGGGAAACCGGAGGCATTGATGCAGATGTCCAGCACCGCTTGATGCTTCAGGCCGAAGCAGTAGGCCAGCTGGGACGCGATATAGACCGCCATGACGATGGCCAGGCTGGGCGTGAGCAACCAGGAGATCACCAGCGATCCGACACCGAGCGCAGTAGCCAATCCGTAGGCCAAAGGCACCGGAACGACGCCGGCGGCGATCGGACGGTACTGCTTCGTCGGGTGCAGGCGGTCTGCTTCCACGTCGCGGGCATCGTTGATGAGGTAGATACACGACGCGGCCATGCAGAACACCACGAACGCAACGCCGACGTGCTTGAGCACGTCGGCGTAGCTGTAGTGCGCCCCGCCGCCGAGAGCTGCCAGGGGCGCGACCAACACCAGGACGTTCTTGACCCACTGTCGCGGCCGCAGCGCCTTGACGATGCCGGCGGCCAGGTTCTTGGGCGGCCCCAGCTCCTTCGTCAATTCCTTCGTCTGTTCGGTCATGCCCCAGCCTTCGGTTCGCGCTTTGCAGTTCGCTCGGAGATCGCCCCGACTGATTCGGCGACCGCGGTTCCCACCACGACACCGGTCAGCACGTCAGTGGGATAGTGCACGCCGAGAACCAGCCGCGACAACGCCATCGGCGGCACCAGGAACCACGGCAGCGGCAGGCCCGTGGCCCGGCCGATCAGGATGGCGGCCGCGGCGGTGGACGTCGCATGGGCCGACGGGAAGCTCAGCCGGCTCGGGGTGCCGACGTTGACGGCGATGGCCGGATGCTGCGGGCGCTCCCGCTTGACCACGCGCTTGATCAGCACGGCGGCGGCATGGGCGAAGAAGGTGCCGACACCGGCCGTCACCCAGGCCCGGCGGCGCTGCGGCTGCAGCAACGCGCCCAGGCCACAGACGGCGAACCAGCCCAGGCTGTGTTCACCGAAGTACGACAGCACGCGGGCGCCGGCGAGCACCCCGGGACGTCCGGTCAAGGCCGACTGGACGCCGACCAGAATGGCGTCCTCGCCGCGCGGCGCACTGGCGATGGCATCACCCTCGATACCTTCGAGGCTCACCGGGCACCAGCCGACTCGGTCGCCGAAGCCAACAGCACGGTCTCCCACTTCTCCTTGCTCGTCAGCTCCGGCAGGGCGTTGCGGTACACGTTCCGCATGCGGTTGAACTTGCGGACCAGCAGCGCCTGACGCTTGAGCGACTCACGCAGCAACTCGAACATCTTCTCGCGGTCGCGCTGGCGGTAGACGACACCTCGGCCGTCGGCCGTGGTGACGGTGACACCGTCCACCATGCACAGCGAGAACCAGCGGGCATCCTGCGTCGCGACGTTGATCTGCGGCCGCACATGGTGTTCCGGGTCGTGCGGCTTGAGCTGGTTCACGACGCCACGGGTGAGCCGGACCGCGATGGCGGGCAAGCTGGTGGGAATCTTGACCTTGCGGCGCCACTTCTTGTCCGACGGCGCGGGCAACGTGGTCGCGCTCTCCAGCACCACGGCATCGGGGTACTCGTTGCGCATGGCGCGCACCTCGGGCAGTGCGGACTCGAGGATGGTGAACAGATTGTCCGGGCCGGCGAGGAAGTCGTCCATCGCCCGGTTCTGGATGGCCACCGTCGAATACTCAAGGCACAGAAGGTGTTTCATGGTCGCCTTGAAGTGGCTCGCGACCAGGCCACGGATGTTGCCGTCCCAGTGCAGAGCCGCCACGACGAGGCGGTTGCGCAGGTGGAAGTACGCCTGCCAGTCGATGGCGTCGTCCTTGTCGCTCCACGCCATGTGCCAGATCGCGGCGCCCGGCAGGGTGACGGTCGGGTAGCCGTGCTCGGCGGCGCGCAGGCCGTAGTCGGCGTCGTCCCACTTGATGAAGAGCGGCAGCGGCTGCCCGAGCTCCTCGGCGACCGAACGCGGGATCATGCACATCCACCAGCCGTTGTAGTCGACGTCGATGCGGCGGTGCAGGATCTGGCTGCGGTGTTCTTCTTCGTCGCTGAGCGGGTACTTGGCGAAGTTGTGGTCGTACTCGGCGTTGATGGCGTGGGTCCACATGAAGTTCGCCGAATCCACCATCTCGCCCATCACGTGCAGGTGCGAGGGCTCCTGCAGGTTGAGCATCTGGCCACCGATCAGCGTCGGCGACTTGGCGAACCGGTTGAGCGCCAGCGCGCGCAGCACCGAGTCGGGTTCGACGCGGATGTCGTCGTCCATGAACAGAATCTGTTCGCAGTCAGTGTGTTTCAGCGCTTCGTACATGACGCGGCTGTAGCCGCCGGAGCCACCGAGGTTCGGCTGGTTGTGGATGGCCAGCCGGTCGGCCAGCGGGGCCGCCGCGGCCGCGAAGTCGGGGTGGTCCTTGACCTTGTTGGTGCCCTGATCGGACACGATGACCGCGCCGATCACCTTGTCCACCAACGGATCCGACGTCAGCGCCGCGAGCGCGTTGACGGCGTCGGCCGGCCGGTTGAAGGTCGGGATGCCCACGGTGATGTTGGCCCGTCCGGGCGCTTCCACCGGCGCGTACCAACCGGCGCCCCGCACCGTCACCGCACTGTCGGTGGTGATGTCGAACCAGATCCAGCCGCCGTCCTCGAACGGCTCCAAGCCGATCTCGAACTCGACCACCGCCGGGAGGCCGTCGTCGCCGCTGGCGATTTCACTGCCGCCCACGGTGATTCGCGCACCGGTCGCCTTGGACCGGTAGACATCGACACGGGCGCGGCCTGTCAACTCGACCCGCAGCACCACCGAGGTCAGGATGGACCAGCGCCGCCAGTAGCTGGCGGGGAAGGCGTTGAAGTAGGTGGCGAACGAAACCTCGGACTCCCCACCGATTTCCAGCGTGGTGCGCGTCGGGGCGTGCGCGCGCCGGGCGTTGGTGGCCGATTCCTCGATGTAGAGCTTGCGGACGTCGAGGGGCTCACCCGGACGGGGCAGGATGACCCGCGACAGCAGGCTCACCGCACGGGACTCTCCCGACGCCAATGCGCCGGACGGGATGTCGCTCATGGTCTTCAGCTACTTTCTGTACCGGCGTCGCCGAGTGCCGCGCCGTCACGCAGGTGCGGCATCAGCACGTTGTCGTACATGTTCAGCGCACTGGCGATGGCCATGTGCATGTCGAGGTACTGGTAGGTGCCGAGGCGGCCCCCGAACAGCACCCGGTTCTCCTCCGTCTCGGCCTTGGCCCGGGCGCGGTAGGCGGCCAGGATGGCGCGGTCCGAATCGGTGTTGATCGGGTAGTACGGCTCGTCGTCGTCATTGGCGAAGCGCGAGTACTCCCGCATGATGACGGTCTTGTCGGTCGGGTAGTCCCGCTCGGGGTGGAAGTGCCGGAACTCGTGAATCCGGGTGAACGGCACGTCCGGGTCGTTGTAGTTCATGACGGGTGTGCCCTGGAAGTCTCCGATGGGCAGTACTTCCATCTCGAAGTCCAGGGTGCGCCAGCCCAGCCGGCCCTCGGAGTAGTCGAAGTAGCGGTCCAGCGGACCGGTGTACAGCACCGGCGCGTCCGGGCTCTCGGCCCGCAGCTGCTCGCGCACGTCGAACCAGTCGGTGTTCAACACCACATCGATGCGCTCGTCGGCGGCCATGTTCTCGAGCCATGCGGTGTAACCGTCGACCGGCAGACCCTCGTAGGTGTCGTTGAAGTAGCGGTTGTCGAAGTTGTAGCGCACCGGCAGGCGGCTGATGATCGACGCCGGCAGGTCCTTCGGGTCGGTCTGCCACTGCTTGGCGGTGTAGCCCTTGACGAAAGCCTCGTAGAGCGGCCGGCCGATCAGCGAGATGGCCTTCTCCTCGAGGTTCTGCGCATCGTCGGTGTTGATCTCGGCGGACTGCTCGGCGATCAGGGCGCGGGCCTCGTCGGGGCTGAAGTAGCGCCCGAAGAACTGCGACACCAGGCCCAGCCCCATCGGGAACTGGTAGGCCTGGCCGTCGTACATGGCAAACACGCGATGCTGGTAGCCGGTGAAGTCGGTGAACTGCCGCACGTAGTCCCACACCCGCTGATTGGAGTTGTGGAACAGGTGGGCGCCGTACTTGTGCACCTCGATGCCGGTTTCCGGCTCGGCTTCCGAGTAGGCGTTGCCGCCGAGATGGTGGCGGCGCTCGACGACCAGCACCCGCTTGTCGAGTTGGGTTGCCGCGCGCTCGGCAATCGTCAGTCCGAAGAATCCGGAGCCGACGACGATGAGGTCATAAGGGCCGGAGGGCTGGGTCGCAGCGCCCCGGGAATCAGCGGAGGTCATCGGCGTTCAGGGTATCCGACAGTGGCCGTTCGGCCCGAAAACACCCTGTCGGCCCGGCCAGTGCGCGGGCCGGTCGCAATTCGCTCACGATTCCGCATCGTCACTCTAATCCCAGTAATCACAGCTTTAACATCGATTGCGTCAGTACCGACGACTCAGCAAGCCAGCTCGAGCCGTACCCCACAGATTGAGGAGACTTCCGTGCCTAACCGACGTCGACGCAAGCTCTCGACAGCCATGAGCGCAGTCGCCGCCGTGGCCGTCGCAAGTCCGATCGCACTCGTGGCGGTCGCCGAGATGACCCCGGCAGACCCGACTCCGCAGCACCGGGAATTCGTCCAGGCCGCGCTGATCACCGACCTCCCCAACGAGGTCATGTCCGCGCTGTCGCAGGGCCTGTCCCAGTTCGGCGTCAACCTGCCGAACCTCATGGGCGGAGCCGCGAGCTCCCCCAGCCCGCTGACAGGTCTCAGCCCGGGCCTGTCACCGCAGACGGGTCTGACCCCCGGCCTGGGCACCACCCCCGGCTTGACGCCTCCGGCCGGCCTGACACCGGCGGGTGGGCTGACGCCGCCGGCCGGCCTGACGCCCGGTCTGGGCGCCACCCCGTCGACCGGATTGACCGCACCTGGGTTGACGCCGCCGCTCGGGGCAACCGCGCCCGGCCTCACCCCGCCGACCGGCCTGGGTGCCACCCCGTCGGCACTCACCCCCGGCCTGCCCTCGGCCGGTCTGCCCAGCGCGGGTCTGCCCAGCGCCGGTCTGACCACCCAGGGCGCGACTCTCCCGAGCATCAGCACGCCCGGGTTGAGCGCCCCCGGCCTGGACGCCACGGGGCTGACGACGCCGTCCATCAGCGCGAACCCGGCAGGGCTCGGCGCCGCGGGGATGCCGATGACCGATCCCAACGCCAGCCTGGGCCTCGGCCCCGGCCAGGGGCTGGGCGGCAGCTACCCGATCCTGGGTGACCCGTCGGTCGGCCTGGGCGGCGGCGACGGCCTCGGCCTCGGGGCGGCCCCGAGCAGCGGCGGTGGCGGGTTGATCAGCGATCTGACCAGCGCCGCCAACCAACTGGGTGCGACGCAGGCGATCGATCTGCTCAAGGGCATGGTCATGCCGGCCATCACGTCGGCGGTGAAGTCCGCGCAGGCCGCCCCCGCGGCAGCCGCAGCGGCCGCACCGGCAGTGCCCGCTCCCGCGGTCTGACAAGCGCGTCATACATAACTGAAGAGCCTGTAACCGAAACGGCACCGCAGAAGCCCCAAGGCTCTGCGGTGCCGTTGCGGCGTCTCGCAGAGAATTGACAGCACAGTAACCCGTGTCGAAACACTGGTAACACCTGGCACATACGTAACATTCGCGCTGTGCCGCGCCGTCGTCCCGCACCGTCCGTACTGTTGTCCGCCCTGGCGGCGACGGTTGTGATGGTGCCGTTGGCCCTCGGCGTCGTCCCCGGCATCCCCGGCCTGTCGGACGACAAACCGTCCGCGCCGGAACTCCACACGCAGCCACTGACCGGTGTCGGAGGCGGGCAGACCGTCCGGGAAATCCACCAGGACACCCCCTTCTCGTTGGTCGCCCTCACCGCCTCCGACTTCACCGGAACCTCGGCGCGCGTGCGCGCCCAGAAGCCGGACGGAACCTGGGGACCCTGGTACGAGGTCGAGGCACCCGACGGCGTCGGCGAGGCACACGCCACCACCCGCGGCACCGAGCCCGTGTTCGTCGGCCGCACCAACACCGTTCAGATCGCGGTGACCCGGCCCGCCGAGGCGGCCACCACGCCGCCGGCCGGCGACCGCCCGCAGGGGCCCGGACTGGGCTACCGGCCCGTCGACATCGAGAAACCGTTGGGGCCCAGCCTGAAAGCGGTGCTCATCAGCCCGCCGGAGGCACCCGCCGACGTCCAGTTCCAGCCGACCGCGGTGTCGGCGCCGAACCAGCCGCCGAACATCATCAGCCGCGCCCAGTGGGGCGCCAACGAGAGCGTCCGCTGCGGGCAGCCGGTCTACGACCCAGGCGTGCGCGCGGCCATCGTCCACCACACGGCCGGCAGCAACGACTACGCACCCGAGGATTCCGCGGGCATCGTCCGCTCGATCTACGAGTACCACACCCGCGAATTGGGTTGGTGCGACATCGCTTACAACGCCCTGGTCGACAAGTACGGGCAGGTCTTCGAAGGCCGGTTCGGCGGGATGACACGGCCCGTCGAGGGTTCGCACACCGGTGGCTTCAACGTCGACACCTGGGGTGTGGCCATGCTCGGCGACTTCGACGCCGTGCCGCCGACCCCGCTGCAGCTGAAGATGACCGGCAGGCTGATCGGCTGGCGCCTGAGCCTGGACCACGTCAACCCCCTGGGCAGCGTGGTGCTGACCTCCGGCGGCGGCTCGTTCACCCACTTCCCCGCCGGCGCCACACCCACACTGCCGACGATCTTCACCCACCGCGACGTCGGCAACACCGACTGCCCGGGCAACGCGGCCTACGCGGCCATGGGCGAATTACGCGACATCGCAGCATCTTTCACCGCGCCACCGGGTGCCCTGAGCGCGATGGACATGTTGCGCGGCGGAGCCATCTTCGACAAGTGGCAGGCCATGGGCGGAGCCGCCGGCCCGCTCGGCGTCGCCACCTCACCCGAAGCCGCGGCCGACGGGCACACCCGCTACGCGACCTTCGACCACGGCGCCATGTACTGGTCGCCGGTCACCGGCGCCCAGCCGCTGACCGGGGCCCTCTACGACGCCTGGGGCGCACTGGGTTTCGAGCGCGGCGCCCTCGGTCTGCCCACCAGCGGCGAGATTGCCGAACCGCAGTGGATCGTGCAGAACTTCCAGCACGGCACCCTGAACTTCGACCGCGAGAACGGGACCGTCACCCGCGTCATCGACGGTGTGCCCCAAGAACTTCCGCCGCCGCCGAAGCAGGAGCCGGTGCAGCTGGAACGGTTCAGCCGCATCGATATGCAGAGCTAGAGCCACCAGCGTTCGAGCACGCGGGCGACCCCGTCGTCACTGTTGGTCGTCGTGACCTCGTCGGCGGCCGCCAGGGCCTCCGGATGCGCATTGCCCATCGCCACACCCAGGCCGGCCCAGGTCAGCATCGGGATGTCGTTGGGCATGTCACCGAAGGTCACGACGTCCTCGGCCGTCAGACCCAACGGGCGGATGACCTCGGCGACCCCGGTGGCCTTGCTGATGCCCAGCGGCACCACCTCGATGAGCCCGTTGTTGGTCGAATAGGTCAGGTCGCCCGTGACGCCGATATGCGGCGCCAGCGCCGCGGCCAGGTCGGCGCTGTGCGCGCCCGCCTTGCGGATCAACAGTTTCACCGCGGGCACACTGAGCATGTCCTCGACCGAGACCTCGGTGTTGTCGGGGTTGTGCCAGGCGTGCTCATAGCCGGGGGAACTCGCGAACTGCGGAACCGACTCGTCGAACGCGGTGCGGCCCACCCGCTCCACCGCCAGGCCGACGCCCGGGATCACCCGCGTGGCGATCTCGGCCAACTCGCCCAACGCATCCGGGCTCAGGGTATGGGCCGAGACGATCCGATCCGTCGCGGCGTCGTAGACCACCGCGCCGTTGGCGCACACCGCCATCGGCGCCAACCCCAGCCCGTCCACCACCGGCGGAATCCAGCGCGGCGGCCGGCCGGTGGCGAGGACGAACTTGGCCCCGTTCGCGACCGCCGCCTGCACGGCGGCGCGGGTCCGCGGCGTCACCCGCTCATGGGTGTCGAGCAGCGTGCCGTCGACGTCGGTGGCGATCAGCGCGGGCAGCATCACCGGCCCCCGGCTTGGCGGCGGGCCTTCTCGGCCATCTCCAGCACTTCGGCCTCCTCGGGCGTCGGGGCGCTGCCGCCCAGCCGGCGCGGCACCCAGTACTCACCGGCTGGGTGCGGGTACTCCTCCTGCACCGCATGCAGTTGGTCCGTCATCGTCTGCTGCAACGTCGCCATCAAATCCGCGACCGGACCGGCTGCCGCGATGGGCGCGCCGACCCGGACGATGACCGGAATCTTCTTGCGTCCCAAGCGCTTCGGGTGGTCTTTGGTCCACAACCGGTGCACGCCCCAGACGATCACCGGGATGATCGGCACATCGGCGTCGAGCGCCATCCGCGCCACGCCCGTCTTGAACTCCTTGAGCTCGAAACTGCGGCTGATCGTGGCCTCCGGGTACACCCCGACCAGTTCCCCGGCGCGCAGCCGCTCGACGGCGACGGGATACGCGTCGCCACCGGAACTCCGGTCGACGGGGATGAGCCCGGCCCGCTTGACCAGGAAATTGCCCATCGGCACCTGCTGCACCTCGGCCTTGAGCATGAAGCGGACCCGGCGCCGCCGATGGGTGGCAGCCAGCCCGGCCGGCAGGAAGTCGACATAGGCGGTGTGGTTGATCGCGATCACCGCACCACCGGTATCCGGAATGTGTTCCAGCCCTTGGTAAGTGATCCGGGTTCCCGTGGCGGCGACCGCCGCCTTGGCGGCAATCTCGATGCCGCGGAAAACTGGCTCCATGGCGCTACTCCGGCGCACCTTCCGCCTGCCGCGCCGCCCGACGTGCCGCTTTCTCGCGGGCTTCGTCGAGGTCCATCTGGTCGGCCTCGGCCAGCGTCGGAGCGCCGCCGCCCAGCCGGTGCGGCACCCAGAACTCGCCGGCGGGATGTTCGGGGTAGGCGTCCTGGACTTCCGACAGCAGGTGCTGCATCCGGGCATGCAGCAGCGCCGTCAACTCGGCGGCGGGCAGCGTCGGGTAGATGGGCTCACCGACGTGGATGTAGATGGGCACCTTGGGGCGGCGCATGTTGCGCGGATGGCCCTTGGTCCAGATCCGCTGGGCGCCCCAGATGATGTGCGGGACGATCGGTACGTCGGCCTCGATGGCCATGCGGGCCGCGCCCGACCTGAACGCCTTGATCTCGAAGCTGCGGCTGATGGTGGCCTCGGGGTAGACGCCGACGAGCTCGCCCGCCTTGAGCTGCTTGACGGCCTCGGCATAGGAATCGGCGCCGCTGCCGCGGTCGACGGGGATGTGGCGCATCTTGCGCATCAGCCAGCCGCCGTACTTGTTGTCGAACACTTCCTTCTTCGCCATGAACCGCACCTTGCGGCCGCGCTTCTGCATGACGGCGGGCAGCCCGGCGAACGTGAAGTCGAAGTAGCTGGTGTGGTTGATGGCGACCACGGCGCCGCCGTTGACCGGCAGGTTCTCCGCGCCTGTGATGGTGAACTTCAGGCCCTGCACCCGCCACACCGTGCGGGCCAGCTTGATCACGGTGCCATATACCGGTTCCACGGGCATCAGCCTAGTGCGGACCGTCGGTACTACGCCTGGAAGATCACCCGAAGCCCGACGAGGTGCTGGGACGCCCCGGAATCCGGCTAGACTCGCTGGCAAACTCTCCACCGCCAAAAGGGGCATTAGTGCAGGTCACAAGCGTTGGACACGCCGGATTCCGGATCGATACCGCCGCGGGCAGCATTCTGTGCGACCCGTGGGTGAACCCTGCCTACTTCGCATCGTGGTTCCCGTTCCCGGACAACAGCCAACTGGACTGGGACGCGCTCGGCGACTGCGACTACCTGTACGTCAGCCACCTGCACAAGGACCACTTCGATCCGGAGCACCTGCGCGCGCACGTCAACAAGGACGCGACGGTGCTCCTTCCGGACTACCCGGTGCCGGATCTGCGTCGTGAACTCGAGGCCCTGGGCTTCCACACGTTCTTCGAGACCACCGATTCGGTGAAGCACCGCGTCAGCGGGCCCAAGGGCGAACTGGACATCATGATCATCGCGCTGCGCGCCCCGGCCGACGGCCCGATCGGCGACTCGGGCCTCGTGGTGTCCGACGGCGAGACCGTCGCGTTCAACATGAACGACGCCCGCCCGATCGATCTGGACATGGTGGCCACCGAGTTCGGCGACGTCGACGTGCACATGCTGCAGTACTCGGGCGCCATCTGGTACCCCATGGTCTACGACATGCCGGCCCGGGCCAAGGAGGCCTTCGGCACCCAGAAACGGCAGCGGCAGATGGACCGCTGTCGCCAGTACATCGCGCAGGTGGGCGCCACCTGGGTGGTGCCGTCGGCCGGTCCGCCGTGCTTCCTGGATCCCGAATTGCGCTGGCTCAACGACGATCACGACGATCCGGCCAACATCTTCCCCGACCAGGCGGTGTTCCTGGACCAGCTGCGCAGCCACGGCCACGACGGCGGACTGCTGATGATCCCCGGCACGGTGGCGACGTTCACCGGGTCGACACTGGACGCGCTGGTGCATCCCATTCCCGACGCCGAGGCCGAAGCGATCTTCACGACCGGCAAGGCCGACTACATCGAGGCCTACGCGCAACGCATGGCGCCGGTCCTGGCCGCCGAAAAGGCTTCGTGGGCACCGGCTTCCGGCGAGTCGCTGCTGGAGCCGCTGCGCGCCAAGTTCGAGCCGATCATGGTGCAGAGCGACCAGATCTGCGACGGCATCGGCTACCCCGTCGAACTCCGGATCGGCACCGAGACGGTGGTCCTGGATTTCCCGAAACGGGCTGTGCGGGAAGCGATTCCGGACGAGAAGTTCCGCTACGGCTTCGGCATCGCACCCGAACTCGTACGCACCGTGCTGCGCGACGACGAGCCGGACTGGGTCAACACCATCTTCCTGTCCACCCGGTTCGAGGCGTGGCGGGTCGGTGGCTACAACGAGTATCTGTACACGTTCTTCAAGTGCCTGACCGACGAGCGCATCGCCTACGCCGACGGCTGGTTCGCCGAGGCGCACGACACCTCGGCGTCGATCGACCTGGGCGGCTACGAGATTCAGCGCCGCTGCCCGCATCTGAAGGCCGACCTGTCGAAGTTCGGGATCGTCGAGGGCAACACGCTGACCTGCAATCTGCACGGGTGGCAGTGGAACCTGGACAACGGCCGCTGTCTGACCTCCAAGGGTCACGAGTTGCGGAGCGCCAAGAAGTGAGCAGCGGGCAATCCGACGCGCACTACGACGACGGTCAGATCTTCCTGGACCGGCAGGCGATCACGTTGCGCCGCTATCACTTTCCGTCGGGCACCTCGAAGATCATCCCGCTGAGCGCGATCCGCGGATACAAGGCCACGTCGCTCGGTTTCATCATGGACCGGTTCCTGATCTGGGGCGGCGCCGACCGGCGCCGCTGGCTGCCCCTGGACATCTGGCGGCCCATCAAGTCGACGCTGGTGACCCTCGACGTCGGCGGCGCCACGCCCGCGCCGGCGTGTACCCCGTTGCGGCCCAAGGAGTTTCTGGCCACACTGGACCAGTTACTGGGAGAGCAGGCCGCTCGCCGACAGTGACCGAATGGCGGCTGCTACCACCTGGTGCCGTCGAGCCCGGGAATGACGCACCGCCCGTCCGCGGCGACGCGGCCGATGAGCATCCCGTCGTAGCCGGTACACGACGAGTTGAGCGGCTCGCACGTGTTGATGGACGTGATCACCTTGTCCGGGCCGCATGGGGTTCCCGGCCCCGGCGGATCGGCTGCGGCCACAGCACTGCTGAGGCTCAACGCGAGAACTGCCGCAGACGTGACGACGAGCGAGCGGGTCGAGTCGAACATGATCGATACCTCCGGCCGATGGCCCCGACGTGCACCAATGCTACGCCCGAATCGGCGAGGTGATCCGGGCTAATCTGCCGCGCGCACCGTCTGCCGAAGTTCTGACACGTCGTCGGACGCGGTGTCGTACACGCGCACGATGGCCTGGTCACCCGGCTTCAGATAGGTGGACTCCCCCAGCTCGGTGTAGCGCGTCGCGCCGATGCCGACCAGCAGGTTCCTCGGGTGCCCCGCCGCCACCATCAGGGCGCCGACGTCCTCCAGAGGCGTGTCGTCCGAACCCTTCTGGTTCGCGAGCCGGTCGACGATCCAGTCCAGCAGCTGCGTGCCGTAGTACGAGTAACCCAGCAACGGGCTGTCCTGGCCGTAGGCGTGCTCGGTGCCGGTACCGTCGTCCAGGAAGCTCGCCAGCCGCAGCGACGACGTCGGGCCGTCGGGGCTCAGATCGCCGATCTCGAAGAACTGGGCAGCCACGCCCTTGGACGCCGGGCCCCAGTTCTTCTTGTGGCTGATCTTGGGGGCACCGGGCCGGCGGATCGAGCAGTCGTTGAACGCGCCCAGCGCGAACGGCCGCAGCCCCACCACGCGGTCACCCGCCCACGACACCTCGCATGCCAGCCCGACCTCGGGCTCGATCTGGAGGTTCAGCGGGCTGTCGCTGACGGGCAGCACGACCGCGTCCGACGACAGCGGGAACTCGCCGAGGAACGTGTCGCTGCCCGGCGCGTACCACGGGAAGATGCCCTTGGGCGCTCCGCCTTCCGACCGGACGTTGACGAAATCGACTGCCTCCCCGGCCTGTTCGAGGTGCCCGGCGAAGTTGCCCGCCACCCCGAAGCCGAACCAGCCACGCATGTCGTCCAGGTCGAGATCGATCATGGCTGTCACCCTACTTCGGCCGTGACCAGCGCCGACAAGCCGCAACCAAGTCGCGCTTAAGTCGCGGGCATCAGGCTGTGCACCAACCTGATCACAAGGAGCACCCGTGTCCACCTCCCTCGAAGCCGTCACCGTCGCACCCCGCCGCGCCGACGATCCCAAGCCCAACCTGCTGGGCATCACGCTGGCGCACCGCGCCATGCTGGTCGACCTGGTCCGTCTCACCGAGCTGGCCAAGGCCGTACGGGACCGCGACGTCATCTGCACCCCCGCCCGGGCCCGCGCCATCTCGCAGTACATCGAGCTGCTGTGCGACTCGATCCATCACCACCACACCACCGAGGACACCGTGCTCTGGCCGGTGATCCAGGCCAGCGTGGGCGATCACCTGGACCTGCGCGAACTCACCGACGACCACGCCGCACTGGACCCGCGCCTGGACCAGCTGCGGGCCCGCGCCGCGGCGTTCCGGCTGTCGAACGGGGACCGCAAGGTCGCGTTCCTGATGGCTTTCGAGCTGGCGGAACTCACGGCGCTGCTGACCGAGCACATCAACGACGAGGAACTGGACCTGTTCCCGCTGATCACCGAACATGTGTCCATCGAGGACTGGGAGTCGGTGGAAGCCGCGGCCCGCGCCGGCAGCCGGATGTCGTTCGACGGACCGCGCTCGCTGGCCGTGATGACCGACGACGAGCGGGCCTCGATGGCCGGAAAGCTGAACATCGGGCTGCGCGCCTTCCTCGCGGTGCTGGCGTTCCGGCACCGGCGCGTGATGCGCACCGTGTTCGGCGATCTCGCCGAGAGCCGGCTCGAGGCACTGGTCGGGTAGTCGACGAAGCCCGTCAGTCGATGAAGCTCAGCGCCTCGGCGGCGAGCCGTGCCCGCAGCGTCTCGGCGGCCTTGCGGTAGGCCCGGGCGTCCTCGGGCCGGTCCAGCGCGTCGGCGGCCGCGGCCAGGGCGTCGTCGACGGGGCCGACCATGAGCCCGTCGACCCCGAGCCCCGCGATGCTGCCCGAGTACGGCTCGAGTTCAGCCGCACGGGCCTGCACCTCGTCAAGGTCGCCCATCGCGACCGCGGCATTGACCCGCAACACCGTGAACGGCACCCAGAAGTACGCCCGCTCGATCGGTTTGCGGTCCGGCCACAGCTCCCGGGCCTCGGCCTCACGGCCGCGCGCGACCAGTGCCAGCACCGCGGCGTCGAGCGCGGCGACCGAGATCTCGCGGTAGAAGAACAGCAGCTCGTCGGCCAGCGTGCCCAGGTCACCGAGGCAGAACTCACCCGTTACGCGGCCCACCATCGCCAGCTTGGCGCCGTTGGCGGCGCCGTTCTCGGCCATCCGCGCCGCCAGGTCGGTGTAGGCGCTGACGGCCTCCTCGAGACGGCCGGCCAGCAGGTACATCCGCGCCTGGAACAGACCCAGCACGCCGAGCAGGTGGACCAGCTGGCCGGTGCTGGCGCGTGCCACCGCGAGGTCGACGTGCCGCTTCGCCGTCACCAGATCACTGCGGTTCCCGGCCGCGAGCGACAACAGCCAGTGCGCCACCGCTTGATAGTCGGCCTGCTCGGCGGCTTCGGCGGTCCGCAGCAGTTCGGCGGCAAGCACGTCACGCTCGGTGTCGAGGTCAGGTCCGAGCGCACAGAAAGCGTGCACGTTGAGCGCGGTACACAGCAGGCGGCCGGCCCCGGGATCGTCGGCGTACACCTGCCGCGCCAGCGCGAGCATCTCGGCGCTGGCCGCCAGCGCCCCATCCGGGTCGTTGCCCTCCAATTCTACGTAGAGCGCCTTGAGCAGCCGAATCCGGTCGGCGGCAGTGATGTCGCCGGCCAGCACGTGCCGCAGCAGCCCGATCATCTGTCCGTCGGACTCGTCGTACTCGCGGTCGCGCCACACCAGCGGGGTGTCCCACGCGGTGAGGATGCGCACCACCAGATCGTCGCGCGACCGGCCGGACACCAGCTGCAGCGCGCATTTCATCTCACTGCGCGCGGTGACGGCGTCGCCGGACTGCGCGAGCGCCGCGATCAGGCCGCAGCGGACCTCGATGTCCTGGTCCAGCAACGCGACGCTCGGCGACAGCTGCCGGCTGGCCGCCAGCTCGAGCATCTGCACCGCGGCGCGCCACTGCCGGGCGGCTTCCGCATGGGCGCCGACCGAACCGGCGTCGCGTGCGGCCGCGGTGGCGAAATCCGCTGCGGCCGTGGCGGTTTCCGCAGTGGCCGAGGCGACGGCGTGGTGCGCCAGGGCCGCCGGATCGACCGAGCGCCCCGGAGCGCGCAGCAGCTCCAGTGCGGCGGCGTGCAGCCGGGACCGGCGCAGCTTCGAGGTGTCCTCGTAGAGCGTGTCGCGGACCAGGCCGTGCGCGAACTGCAGCCGGCCCGGGGTCGGCTCGTCGAGCAGACCCAGCAGGACGGCGGGTTCCAGCGCGTCGAGCAGATCGTCAGGGTCGCTACGGCCCAGTTCGGCCAACAGGTCGACGTCGATGTCGCGGCCCAGGACCGCGGCCTGGCGCAGCGCGGTGACCGTCGGGCCGGGCAGCCGGGCCAGCCGGCGCCGCAGCACGTCACGCACCCCGACCGGCACCGACGCCCACACCGCGTCCTGGCCCTCGGCGGCCATCAGCCGGGCCAGCTCGCGGACGAACAGCGGGTTGCCGCCGGTCCGTTCGCGCAGCAGGCGCAGGGCTTCACCGCTGGTCGTCAGCCCGCAATCGGCGGCGACGGCGGCGGTGGCCGCCGCGTCCAGCCCACCGAGGATCAGGTGCGCGGACGTGTGCACCGTCAGCGCCGCACGCGCCACCTCCAGTTCGCCGCGATCCTCCGACGGGCGGTACGTCGCGATGACCAGCACGCGGCGGTCCTGCACGCGGTCGGCCACCAGCCGCAGCAGCTCCAGCGTCAGGCCGTCGGTGCGGTGCAGATCGTCGAGTACGACGGCCAGAGGCTGCTCATCGGCGACGGCACCGAGCGCGTCGGCCACCGCCTGCCCGAGCCAGAAGGTGCCCTGCTCGGCCGCGGCGCCGTCGTGCAGCAGCGGCGCCAGCGCCTGCCGGTCGTTCGCGGCCTCCCCCAACAGCTCCCGCAGCACCTCGGTCCACGCCCAGCCCGCGGGTGCGCCGTGCACCTCCTGGCAGCGGCCGTGCACCGTCCGCCATCCCGCGGCCCGCAACCGGCCCGCCGCCGCAGCGGCCAGCGTCGTCTTGCCCGAGCCCGCCTCGCCACCGATCCACATCACGGCGCTGGCACCGGTGGCGACGCTGCGGGCCACGGCGTCGATGGTCGCGAGTTCCTCGGCCCGGCCGTAGGCCTGTCCGGTTCGGTCGCGCGGCGCGGTATCCCGGGTCTGCGGCGGCGACGGCCGGACCGGGGCGGGCTGCGACGGTTCCAGGTGATCAGCCTGGCGCAGGATGTCGCGTTCGAGATCCCGCAGGGCGCGGCCGGGTTCCAGACCCAGCTCGTCGATGAGGTGTTCGCGGGTGCGCCGCAACACCTCGAGTGCGCCCGCCTGCCGCCCGGTCCGGTACAGCGCCGTCGCCAGGACCGCGGCGGCACCTTCGCGTCCCGGATGTTCGGCGACGTGCCCTTCGAGCGCGGCGATGGCGCTGCTGTACCGGGCGAGGTCGACGTGGGCGGCGGCGTGGCTTTCCACCGCGGCCAGCCGGAGCTCGGTCAGCCGGGAGATCTCCGGCGCCGCCCACAACGCGTCACCGGCGCCCGCGAACGGATCGCCCGCCCAGCCCGCCAGCGCCTCGTCGAGCAGCTGCGCGCGTTGCCGCGGGTCCGATTCCTCTTGTGCCGCAGCCACTTTCGCCTCGAAGCGCCAGGAGTCGACGGCATCGTCGGGCAACCGCAGGCAGTACCCCGGCGCCGCGCTGACCAGTATGCGGGCCGGCGCCCGGCGGGGCCGGTCAGGTTCCAGCACCCGCCGCAGGTGCGAGACGTAGACCTGCAGGGCCGACAGCGCCTTGGGCGGCGGTTCGCCCTCCCACAGGTCATGGATGAGCCGGTCGACGGACACCGTGTGCCCGCGTGCGGCGACCAACCGGGCCAGCAGCGCCCGCTGCATGCGCGCGCCCAGGTCCACCGGATCGTCGCCGACCCAGGCCCGAACCGGGCCGAGGACCGTCACCCGCACCGCCCGTTCCACCGTCATGCCCCCGCCGACGTGGTTCTACTTGGGCTGTAACACCGAGGTGCCGACGTACGGCACCAGCGCGTCGGGCACCCGGACGCTGCCGTCGGGCTGCTGGTGGTTCTCCAGGATCGCGACCAGCCAGCGCGTCGTGGCGAGTGTGCCGTTGAGGGTCGCGGCCGTCTGCGGCTTGCCGTTCTCGTCGCGGTAGCGGGTGGACAGGCGCCGGGCCTGGAACGTCGTGCAGTTCGAGGTCGACGTCAGCTCGCGGTAGGCCTGCTGTGTCGGCACCCAGGCCTCGCAGTCGTACTTGCGGGCCGCCGACGACCCGAGATCGCCTGCCGCGACGTCGATCACGCGGTAGGGCACCTCGATCATGGCCAGCATCTGGCGCTGCCAGTCGAGCAGCTTCTGGTGCTCGGCCTCGGCGTCCTCCGGCTTGCAGTAGACGAAGGCCTCGACCTTGTCGAACTGGTGCACCCGGATGATGCCGCGGGTGTCCTTGCCGTAGCTGCCGGCCTCCCGGCGGAAGCACGACGACCAGCCCGCGTACCGCAGCGGACCCTCGGACAGGTCCAGGATTTCGTCGGAGTGGTAGCCGGCCAGCGGCACCTCCGAGGTCCCGACGAGGTACAGGTCGTCGGCTTCGAGACGGTAGATCTCGTCGGCGTGCGCACCCAGGAAACCGGTGCCGCGCATGACTTCCGGCCGCACAAGCACCGGCGGGATCATCAGGGTGAACCCGTTCTCGGTGGCCAGCCGGACGGCCAACTGCAGCAGGCCCAGCTGAAGCAGGGCGCCCTGGCCCGTCAGGAAATAGAAGCGCGAGCCCGACACCTTGGCGCCGCGCTCCATGTCGAGCAGGCCGATGGCCTCGCCCAGTTCCAGGTGGTCCTTCGGAGCATCAAGTGCCGGCGGTTCACCCACCACATCCAGCACCTCGAAGTCGCTCTCGCCGCCGGCCGGGACACCGTCGATGATGACGTTGCCGATGGCCATGTGGGCGGCGGTGAACGCCGCCTCCGCCTCGGCCTGCCTGGCCTCGATGTCCTTGATCGCCGCGGACAGTTCCTTGGCCTTCTCCAGCAGTGCGGGCCGTTCCTCCGGCGAGGCCGCGCCGACGAGCTTGCTCGCCGCCTTCTGGTTGGCCCGTGCGGTGTCCGCCTCGGAGATGGCGGCACGCCGGGCCGCGTCAGCGTCCAGCAGCGCATCCACGAGGCCGGGGTCTTCGCCACGGGACCGCTGCGACGCCCGCACCCGGTCCGGATCTTCGCGCAACAGCTTGAGGTCGATCACGGGCGTCAGACTACTTTTGTCGCCGCGGCCGTGGAATGTCGAGGGCCTCTAGCGGTGCCCGGCCACAACCACATAACGGTACAACTGCAACTCTTGTCACAGCTCCAGCCGCGGCTGTCACAATGGAGCCGATGTTGGACGCACCCGCGGCGGTCGAACTGGGCACGGACACACCCCCAGACGCGCCGAAGACGACGACAACCTGGCGGCAACGCATGCACGGCATGCATGTCACCGGGACGCAGCGCGCGCTCGTCCTCACCGCGCTCGGCGGACTGCTCATCGCCGGCGTCCTCACCGTCATGCCCGAAGGCTCCCTCGGCCCGACCGGCCTCGGTTTCACCAGCGGCCGCGTCAACGCCGGCCGGGTGAGCGACACCCTCGACCACGCCAAGCCCGGCGACTGCCTGAACTGGCCGGAGCGCTCGCCGGACGCCGTCGAGATCGTCGACTGCAAGAACGAGCACCGCTTCGAGGTTGCCGAGTCGCTCGACATGCGGACGTTCCCGGGCAGTGAATACGGCCCGAACGCCGCGCCGCCCTCGGACTCCCGGATCAAGCAGATCAGTCAGGAGCAGTGCCAGAACGCCGCGCGCGACTACCTGGGCCCGCGCTTCGATCCGAACGGCAAGTTCGCGGTCAGCCTGGTCTGGTCCGGCGACAAGGCCTGGAAGGCCAAGGGCCAGCGCCGCATGCTGTGCGGCTTGCAATTGCTCGGCCCGAACAGCCAACAGCTGGCCTACAAGGGCAAGGTCGCGGACGTCGACCAGTCCAAGGTGTGGCCGGCCGGCACCTGCCTGGGTATCGACCCGGCGACCAACCAGCCCATCGACATCCCGGTCGACTGCTCGGCACCGCACGCCATGGAGGTCACCGGCGCGGTCAACCTGGCCGACAAATACCACGACATCATGCCGGCCGAACCCGATCAGCTGACGTACATCAAGGACTCCTGCACCAAGGCCACCGACGCCTACCTGGCTCCGGTCGAGTTGCGCGGCACCACGCTGACGCTGATCTACAGCTCCATCGCGCTGCCCAGTTGGACGGCCGGCAGCCGCCAGGTCTCGTGCAGCATCGGCTCATCGCTCGGAAACGGCGGCTGGTCGACGCTGGTGGGCAGCGCCAAGGGCCCGCTCATGATCAACGGGCAGTCGCCGGTTGCGCCGCCGGCCATCCCGGAGGAGCGGCTGAACCTCCCCCCGATCCCGGTCATCGAGCCGCCGGTGGACACGTCGTCGCAGGGCTCGTCGTCGTCCTCGTCGCAGGGTTCACAGTCCGGCCAGTCCGGGCAGAACCAGCGCGGCCAGCAGGCCCCGCAGACGCCCCAGGGCAACCAGCACATGCCGGGTCAGCCCGACACGTCGAACCAGCACGGTGCCGCCACGCCCGGGACTCCTCAGCAGCAGCAGGGCAACACGTTCCTGAACGGTCCGCCGCCGGCTCCGGCGCCGCCGCCCGGTGGCGGTGCGCCGCTCGACGGCCCGCCGCTCGAGGAGGCGCAGCCCGGCGCGCCGCCGCCACCTCCGGCGGGCCCGGTGGGCGCGGGTGCACCGCCTGGACCGGCCGTGCTGCCACCCGCTCCGTAGCCGTGCCGGTACGCATGAGCCGGCAGCGCTTCGAGGAGTTGGTGTCCGACGCGCTCGACCTGATCCCGCCCCGGCTCGCCGCGGCACTCGACAACGTCGTGGTGCTGGTACAGCCGCGCAACCCGGACGATCCGACGATCCTGGGGCTGTACGAAGGCGTCGCCCTCACCGAGCGTGATTCCTTCTACGCGGGCGCGCTGCCCGACACCATCTCGATCTACCGCGACGCGCTGCTCGACATGTGCGACTCCGAGGAGCAGGTGGTCGACGAGGTCGCCATCACGGTGATCCATGAGATCGCCCACCACTTCGGTATCGACGACGAGCGGCTGCACGAGCTCGGCTGGGGCTGAGCAGCGCGGCACCCCGGTTTTGTCGGACCGCGGTGCTACAAAAGAGGCCATGAGCACCGCCTGCCGCAACTGCGGGGACGGGCTGGCGCACTGCCACGGCACGGTCATCGTGCACGCCGGCCTGCCTGCCGAATGCACCGAGGAAACCTGCGCACTGCCCGAGTCCGAGCACACGCTACGCATCGATTGCGACGTGGTCGGGTGCGGCTGCGCCCAGCCGGCGGTGGGCCTGCGGGCCACCGGATAGTCAGCCCACCTCAGCCCATCGGGTCGGGCGCCGGGGGCGCCGCGGGGTCGTGTCCCGGGTAGAACGGCGGCAGCACCGGGCCCCACTGCACGCAGCTCCACCGGCCGTCGGTGATCGGGCTCAGCACCACACATTCGCCGTTGCGCAGGTGATGCTCGGACGCGAAATCGGCGTCCACTCCGGCCATTTGGGCGGCCACCAGCCGGATGGCCGCGCCGTGGCTCACCACCAGGATGTCGCCTGCCCACTCGTGGTCGTCCAGGTACCGCACGCGCAGATGCGTCAGCACCGGCACATACCGGTCCAGCACTTCGAGACCCGTCTCACCGCCGGGCATGGGGACGTCGAGGATGCCCCGCTGCCACTCGTCGTAGACGGCGTCGAACTGCGCGATGGCGTCGGCGTCACTGCGGCCTTCCAGGTCGCCCACCTGCACCTCGTGGATGCCGTGGACCTCGACCGGGTCCAGGCCCAGCCCGTCCGCGATGTCAGCGGCCGTCTGCACGGCCCGCTCCGCCACCGAATGCACCACCAGCCCGACGGGATGCGCCCAGTCGATCCCGAAATCGCGGGCCTGCTGGTGGCCGAGCTGGGTCAGCGGCGCCCCGGGCGGCCGGGTATCCAGCCGCTTGGCGACGTTCGCCTCCGACTGCCCGTGCCGCACCAACACCAAACGGCCACTCATGCCCGGCCCCCTTCTCTCAACCCCGCCAACCACTGCGTCGCCTCATCGGTGTCCGGGGGTGCCGCGCCCGCCGCCACGCCCGTCGGCCACGAGCCCAGGTACCGCACCTCGGCCACCCGCCGGTGCAGCGCCTTCAGCGCCTCGGCGACCGGTGCGTCGTCGATGTGTCCGACGCAGTCCAGATAGAAGATGTAGGTGCCCAATTCCGTTCTGGTAGGCCGGGATTCGATGCGGGTCAGGTCGATGCCCCGGATCGAGAACTCGGTCATCGCCGACACCAGCGCGCCGGGTTCGTTACGCAGACGCAGGACGACGGACGTGCGGTCGGCACCGGTGCGCGGCGGCGGCGGGCCGGGGCGGCCGACCAGCACGAAACGCGTTCGGGCATTGGGCTCGTCGACGACGCCCTCGGCCAACGAGTCCAGTTCCCACCGCAGCGCGGCCAACGCGGTACTGACTCCGGCATCGGCCAACCCTTCGGAAACCTGCTGCGCCGCACCGGCATTCGAGATCGCGGGCACGACCGTGGCGTGCGGCAGCCGCTCGGCCAGCCACCGCCGCACCTGGGCCGCCGCCACGGGGAAGGCCGCGACGGTGGACACCGTTTCGGCGGTCACACCCGGCCGGACGACGATGGTGAACGCGACATCGAGGGTGTGCTCGGCGAAAATCTGTACGCCACTGCCCCACGACAGGCTGTCCATGGTCGGCAGCACCGAACCCTCGATGGAGTTCTCGATCGGTACGCACGCGTAGTCCGCGGTGCCCATCCGCACGGCTTCCAGCGCCGCGCCCGAGCTGTCGCAGGCGACGGGTTCGAACTCCGATCCGCCCGGTGCGGCGTCGGCCAATTGCAGCATGGCCGCTTCAGTGAAAGTGCCTTGCGGCCCGAGATAGGCGATGCGTGCCACGCCGCAACCCTACTGGTTGCCGGTGCGCCGGAGCTCGCGACGCGGGCCTTTCGGTAGGCCTTGCGCCGGCACCAGGCGATAGTTAACTTAGGCTTACCTCACTTACTAGCGAAGGCGGGACATGCGCGACCTCACGACGACAATCGCAGCACCGACCACAGCCGAACGCGTCCGCAGCGCGTGCGCCCGAGCGGCCGACGCGATGCTGGCCGCCGACGGCGTCACACCGATCACCACGCCGGTGCACCATCTGCTGGCCGACGGCTCCGTCGTCCTGACGGTCCCGGCCTCGGGCCTCCTCGCCGCCACGGCCGGCGCCGCCGGACACAGCGGCGTCGCCGCCATGCTGGAACTGACCGATCTGGCCGCCCTGCCGTTGCGGGAACGGGTGCGCTCCCTCGTCTGGTTCCGCGGCCGCCTGCACGCCGTCCCGGCGGCACGGGTCCCGGCGCTGCTCGACCTCGTCGCGTCCGAAAACCCGCACCCGGTACTGCTCCAAGTGAATGCCGGAGCAGACCACGAAAACCCCTGCACGCTGGTCCGGCTCGAGATCGAGTCGGTCGTGGTGGCCGACGCCACCGGCGCCGAGTCCGTGCCCGTCGGCGCACTGCTTGACGCCCGGCCCGACCCGTTCTGCGCCATGGAGTCGCACTGGGTGCAACACATGGAGAGCGCCCACCGCGACATGGTCGACCGGCTCGCCAGCCGGCTCCCGGTCACCCTGCGCCGCGGCCACGTCCGCCCCTTGGGCCTCGACCGCTACGGCGTGCAGCTGCGCATCGAACGCGAAGACGGCGACCACGACGTCCGGTTGCCGTTCAGCAGGCCCGTCGACGACGTCACCGGCCTCAGCCGCGCCATCCGCACCCTGATGGGCTGCCCGTTCCTCAACGGGCTGCGCGCGCGCAGGACCTGAGCGCGCCGATGAGCCGCTTGCGCGAAGAGCATCAGACAGGCGCGGTTACCGTTGCTGCGATGACCGGGCCGGAGCAGGAGACCGAACGACGCGCGCTGCGCATCGAGATCGCCGTGGTGCTGGCGGTGACGTTCGGCCTGTCGGCCTATACGGCCGTCGTCAGCCTGGCCGAAGCCGTGATCCTCGGGCTGGCCGGGCAGAAGGTCGCGCTCAACCACCGGCGCTCGCCTATCGACTTCATCGACTTCCTGCTGAACCTCAGCCCGGCCTTCACACTGGTCGGCTGGGGCGCCCTGGCCCTGTATCTGTTGTGGCGCACCGGCTTCCGGCCCGCGGCAATCGGGCTGGGCCGCTTTCGATGGCGGCCCGACCTCCTCGGCGGTCTGGGCCTCGCCGCACTCATCGGCCTGCCCGGGCTCGGGCTGTATGTCGCCGGCCGGGCCCTGGGCATGGGCGTCGACGTGGTGCCGAGCACGCTCGGCGACACCTGGTGGCGTATTCCCGTGCTGCTGCTCATGGCGTTCGCGAACGCCTGGGCCGAAGAGATCGTCGTCGTCGGCTTCCTGTTGACCCGGCTGCGTCAACTCGACGTCTCCCCGACCAAATCGCTGGCCCTGTCGGCGCTGCTGCGCGGCAGCTACCACCTGTATCAGGGGTTCGGTGCCGGGCTGGGCAACATCGCCATGGGACTGGTGTTCGGATACGCCTGGCGGCGGACCGGCCGGTTGTGGCCGTTGATCATCGGGCACGGGGTGATCGACGCGGTGGCATTCGTGGGCTACGCGTTGGCCGCACGCCATTTGGGTTGGCTGCACCCGGCGTAATTCCGCGGACACGAGCCAAGCCTTACCTTTATTCGCATTCAGCAATTCGAATTAATGGATATTGCATGCGTCACATTGGGTAAGGATATGCTTTCCTGAATTAGGTTGACCTTGCATGACAAGGCCATTTGACCTGCACTATCTTTCATTTTCATGACCGAAGTGACGCGCCTCGAGACGAAATTCCACCAACTGCTGCAGGAGCAGATTCGGAGCGAATTCAGCGCCTCTCAGCAATACATCGCGGTCGCGGTCTACTTCGATGGAGAAGACCTCCCCCAACTGGCCAAGCACTTCTATGCGCAGGCCGTCGAAGAACGTAATCACGCCATGATGCTGGTGAAGTACCTGCTCGACCGTGACATCGAGGTGGAGATTCCCGGCGTCGACCCGGTGCGCAACACCTTCGACTCGCCGACCGAGGCGCTCAAGCTCGCGCTCAACCAGGAACGCGTGGTCACCGAGCAGATCAGCCGGCTGGCCAGCGTGGCCCGCGAAGAGGGCGACTACCTCGGCGAGCAGTTCATGCAGTGGTTCCTCAAGGAACAGGTCGAAGAGGTCGCGACCATCACCACGCTGGTGAAGATCGCCGACCGTGCCGGCGAAAACCTGTTCAACCTCGAGGATTTCGTGGCGCGCGAGCTGGCCGGCACCGGTGCGGCCGACCCGACCGCGCCCGAGGCCGCGGGCGGAAATCTCTAGGTATACCTAGGCTTCCGCGTCCTGGCCGCTGTCCCGGCCCGCGCCGGTCAGCCCGTTCTGCAGCCAGGCCTTGGTGCGGCCCGGGTGGTTGGTGGCGATCCAGCCGACCTCGAGGTCCGCGCAGTAGCGCACGTCCTCGTAGTGGTCGACGGTCCAGCAGTACAGCGCACGCCCGTGCGCGGCCGCATGGTCGACCAGTTCGGGGTGCTCACGAAGGGTCGTGATGGACGGTCCCACCGCCGTCGCACCGACGGTCGTCGCCGCACTGCCGCCCAGGTACCGCGACGTCTCACCGAGCAGCACCGTGGGCAGCATCGGTGCCGCACGGCGGATCCGCCACACCGCGGCTGCCGAGAACGACATCACCACGGCGCGTGCGAGGTCGGCCGAGGCCGGTGCCGCGATGCCGTACCGGTGCAGCAGCGCCAGCACCTTGTTCTCGACCAACGCGCCGTACCGCACCGGATGCTTGGTCTCGATGAACAGCTTCACCGGGCGGCCCCAGTCCAGAGCCAGCCGGATCAGCTCGTCGAGGGTGAGCAGGCCGGCGGCGCTCTGGCCGCCATCGGCTCGGCTGGGATGCCATGCGCCGTAATCCAATTCGCGAAGCTGGGCCAGGCTCATCTCGCTGACCAGTCCGGTGCCGGTGGACGTGCGATCCACCCTGCGGTCGTGCACGCACACCAGGTGCCCGTCCCGGGTCAGCCGGACGTCGCATTCGAGCCCATCGGCGCCCTGGCTCAGGGCCAGCTCGTAGGCGGCCAGCGTGTGCTCGGGCCGCTCGGCCGAAGCCCCGCGATGCGCCACCACGAAAGAGTTGTTGCGTGTACCGTCTGCGCCGCCAGTGCCGTCCACGCCCATGGTCCTATGCTGCCGGTTCCTCCGGCGCGGGCTCAACCGGAACCGCCGATTCGGTGACCGATCTCCCTGTTTCGTCCGCCCCGTCGGCCTCCCGGACCACCCAACGCTGCGCGGGTGCGTCCGCCTGGGTCCGCTCGAACGCGAGGTAGACCCGCATGACCATCGCCAGCGACAGCATGCCCATCAGGTACGCGATGACCGTCACCTCGGTGCTGTCCGCAACGCCCTGCGGGTCGGTGGCGAACATGCCTGCGATGGACCACGCGACAACCAGGCCCGTCACGGCCCAGATGGCCCACCAGATGCCGATCGGGCGCCGCAGCGTCCCCACGCGGTTCTCGCCCGTCGCCATCTCGGTGACGAACACCGGCGCGAGGAACATGTTCACCACCGGGACGAGGCAACCCACCCACAGCACCCAGCGGCGACGTGGATCGGTGGTTCCCGCCCGGTGGTAGGCCGCCGAGCGGCGGGCGATAAGCCAGTTGGTGAGCACGATCGCGACGGCCAGGACCGTGAACAACGCGACGACGCTGGCCGCGACGCCCAGCCAACTGCCTGCGAGGGCCACCCAGGGGTTGAGCAGCACGGTGCGGTTGATCAGCAACAGGATGTAGCGGACGACGTGCATCAGCGCCGCGGCGCCGAGCGCGATCATCGCGATGGCCGCGACCCCCTGCACGGTCCCGTTCGACGGCCCGCGGCGCGTCTCCTCGTGCTCGACGGTCGGCTCGGCGAACTCTTCGGTCAGTCCCCAGCGCGGAATGTGGTCGTAGTGCGGCGTCGGCCCCAGCGGCGGCTGATGGTGACGCGGCTTCGGCGCCGGCCCGGGCCGGACGGCGATCCACCGGTATCCGCGCGCCGGCTTCGACTGGCCGGCGACCGGCGCCGGCGCGGCGGGCGCCAGCAGCGGGCCCCGACACCGCGGGCACCATTGGCGCTGGCGATCACGCACGTTCCAACGCGTCGAGCACCGGGAACAGACCTGGATCACGGCACCAGCCTACGGGCCGGTCAGATGGCGCCGGGGGCGCCGTCGCCGGTGACGACCGGGCGGCCGGACCCGGCCCAGGCCAGCATGCCGCCGTTGACGTTGATCGGCTCGAACCCGTTGCGAGCCAGGTAATGCGACACCTTCAGCGACCGGCCGCCGGCATGGCAGATGACATACAGCGTGGCATCGCCGTCGATCTCCCCCAGCCGGCCCGGTACCTCGCTCATCGGGATGTGCTGCGCCCCGGCGGCATGCCCGCGGGCCCACTCGTCGTCCTCGCGCACGTCGAGCAGGACCGTGCTGGCGTCGAACTCGGTGGGCAACTGGTCGGCGTCAATCTGCGGCACATGCACATCGTCCATGGGTACATGCTGGCACGGGCAGCGCTCGTGTCACCAGGCGCGTCGTGACAGCAATTGGCCAACTATCCACAGTTTCCACAGGTTCATCCACAGGGCGCCGACCCGCCCGCGGGCATCCGTACCGGCCATAGCACCCCGCACCGACACTTGACTGGGGATAAACCGCCGCCGCTGGACGCGGTTGATCAACAGGCCGACACGCGGGGCGAGCGAAAAAGCTTGCCGAGCTAAGTAATTTTGCGGTCGCGGACCCGACCCGCCGCCGCTGGCGCCCGATTTCCCCGTCCCGCTGGCAAACGGTTATGATCGGCGTCACAACATCGGGTTGTGACACTCCTCACTTCACGCGAAATCGGGAACTGAGGACTGTTCAGGCAGGTCAGGGAGCATGCAATGGCGGCACATCCGTTGCGTCCGAGCTCGGGCGCATCGCCAGAGTGGCATTCCGCTTTCCCGTCGCGCACCCACAGCCAACTCGTCGCCTGTATCCGCGCCGGCATCATCGCGCTGTTCCTGCTCGTCGTGCTCGTTCTGATCGTTCTGGTCTAAAGCCCCAACGGGCGCCGATCTCACCCCTGTTGCGGGGGTGTCCTTGCGGTGCGCGCACCGATGGAGCAATGTGGTCTCGGATCTGTGGACGAACCCCAACTAGGGTCGTTGATCCCGCACGCGATCATCTAAGGAAGGAATTCTGTGGCTGAGTACACCCTGCCGGAACTGGACTACGACTATGGCGCCCTGGAGCCGCACATCTCCGGTCAGATCAACGAAATCCACCACAGCAAGCACCACGCGGCCTACGTCAAGGGCGTCAACGATGCGGTGGCCAAGCTTGAGGAGGCGCGGGCCGGAGACGACCACGCCGCCATCTTCCTCAACGAGAAGAACCTGGCCTTCCACCTCGGCGGTCACGTCAACCACTCGATCTGGTGGAAGAACCTGTCGCCCAACGGTGGCGACAAGCCGACCGGCGAACTCGCGCAGGCCATCGACGACCAGTTCGGTTCGTTCGACAAGTTCCGCGCGCAGTTCACCGCGGCCGCCAACGGCCTGCAGGGCTCGGGCTGGGCGGTGCTCGGTTACGACAGCCTGGGCGACCGGCTGCTGACCTTCCAGCTGTACGACCAGCAGGCCAACGTGCCGCTCGGCATCATCCCGCTGCTGCAGGTCGACATGTGGGAGCACGCCTTCTACCTGCAGTACAAGAACGTCAAGGCGGACTACGTGAAGGCCTTCTGGAACGTCGTCAACTGGGCCGACGTGCAGGAGCGGTTCGCCGCAGCCACCACGAAGACCAACGGCCTGATCTTCGGCTGATATCGCGTTTCGGCGGTAACGGGGCGTCGCGCTGCTGCGCGGCGCCCCGTTCTCGTTACCACCGAAACGTCGTCTGCGCGAGCCGAAGCCACTTCCGGCCCACGTGACACTTCTGGCACTCGGACACTCTTGCGTGCTAACCCGCCACTGCCGCACCCTGTAAGCAGCGATCCACTGTCGTATCGGCACGATTGCTGACTGAGTACCGGAGGCAGCCATGGACAGCGGGTCTGGCCAAGCGGTCGAGATTGCACCGTTCCATTCCGGCGGCGCACTCAAGGGGTTCGTGGTCTCCGGCCGGTGGCCGGATTCGACCAAGGAATGGGCCCAGCTACTGATGGTCGCGGTACGGGTGGCGTCCCTGCCCGGCTTGCTGGCCACCACCACCATCTTCGGGGCGCGCGAAGAACTGCCAGAACATCCACAGCCGGGAACGGTCGGCCTGGTTCTCGCCGAAGGTCCCGTTGTCGGCGAAGCCGCGGTGCCGCCCGGATATTTCGCCGACCGCCAGCCACCGGCGCTGCTGATGCTCCATCCGCCGGCGGAGACGACACCGTCCCTTCCGGAATGCCGGGGCGCGGCGTCCGGGTGTCTGCTCCTGCCCGGACTCCCTTACCTGGGGCTCGACCATCGAGCCGCCTGGGTCGAAGCCGAGGCCGACGGCACCATCACGTCGATGGTCAGCAGAGTCGGCGTGGACCCCATCAGCCACCCGGATACCGCGATTCTGGCCATGCTGCTTGCCGCCTGACGCGGCAATGGGTCGACAGCAAAGAGCTCGCATTTTCGCTGCGCGGCCGCGACCGCTCGACAACCAGCGCGCGCGGTTGCCGCGTCCCGCCGCAATGGTTAATCGCCGGTAGGCTGACGGCAAATACTTGGAGACGCATCGACCGCGCCGCGCGCGGATTGCTGATTTGTCCACCACCCGACAGCGACGGCGACGCATCGCGCAGCCGAGGTGCGGGCAAAATAGCACATGCGTCAAAATTTGCCTTGGCGGGCTGCCGGAAGGTGCTGGGATCCACCATTAGAATCCCAGCTCGGGGGCCTATCAACCGAGAAATTTGGTAGCTGGATCGAGTTTTCCGTGGTTTGCACTTGGCTCCCGGCGCAACTCTCGCTACGATAGTCAGCAAATAGTGACACTGACGCCTGTAGTTATCGTTAAGTGGAGGAATAAACGATGAGCATGACGTTCGCCGCTCGGCTGAACCGGCTGTTTGACACCGTCTACCCGCCAGGACGCGGTGCCCACACATCTGCCGAGGTCATCGCTGCACTTAAGGCCGAAGGTGTGACCATGTCCGCCCCGTACCTGTCGCAGCTGCGTTCGGGCAACCGGACCAACCCGTCGGTCGCGACCATGGCCGCGCTTGCCAACTTCTTCCGGATCAAGCCGGCGTACTTCACCGACGACGAGTACTACGAGAAGCTCGACAAGGAGCTGACGTGGCTCGCCAACATGCGCGATGAGGGCATCCGCCGCATTGCCGCTCGGACCGTCGGCCTGTCCCCGGAAGCCAAGAAGGACATCGCCGACAAGGTCGACGAACTGCGTCGCCAAGAGAACCTCGACAGCTAATCCGGTTAGCCCGAACGGGCTCACCTCAATACGACCAGCGGATTCCGTTAATCCGCTGGTCGTACTGCTTTAACGCGCCCGACAGACGCCTTGGCAGCCGTGCCTGTCGCCTCAGCTTTTCCCTGCCGGTCCAGCTCGCGGTACTGCGCGGCAATCGCCAGGATCCATTCCCGGTCCGAATACGTCGAGGGCTGTCGCAGCCAGCTCGGCCCCGGAAACTTCGTGCGGGACCGCCCCTTGGGCGCATCGCTGCGACCGTCGTAAATCCAGCTCGCCACCCGCCGCGCCTGCGCCTCGGGCGTCACGCCCGTGCGCTCGCTGTCCGAAAGGTGGCCGCCGTCGAGGACGGCGGTGGCCTCCAGATACAGCGCGTCGGAAATCAGCGACATCTGCTCGGCGACGCGGAACAGCAGTGGCCCACGCGGGCGCTCGCCGATCCCGATGTTCGGGTGCCGGCGACTCAACTCGGTGAGCAGCGGAGCGATGGTTCGCAGTTCCCGCCGCGCACCGAACCAATCCTCGACACTGGGCAGCAGCGAGCCGCTGGCCACCACCAGCATGGCGCAGCCGAGGATGGTCGCGGCCGCGCCGACGCCGACCAACTGGGTGCTGCCCACGGCGCGCAACAGAATGAAGGCGCTGGCCAGCACGATCAGCACGATGCCGATGCTGAAGACGAACAAGGCCCGGCCACGCCGGGTCCGGTTGGAGTTGCGCACACCGGCCCACGCCACCAGCGTCAGCGCCAGCAACACATACAACAACGGCAGCAGCCACGACAGCGAGTTGCCGCCCGACCCGAGATTCCGGCGCAGGTACTCCTCCGGTGCCATCTCCGGCTGCCGCGGGGTCAGAAAGAACAGCACCAGCGTCAAAGCCGCGATGGCCGCGGCGACGCTGTACTGAGCCAGGGCGATGCGGCGGATCGCCAGCGGCTTACGGCTCGACGATGCAGACGTGATCATCACGCAGCTGCCGGCTGCGCAGGCGATCAACGCCACCTGGCTCAGCATGCTGGACACGTTGGGCCAGTGCAGCAGGGTGTCGAGCAGCAGTGTGAGCGGCTCCCAGTTCAGTGCCGCGACCAAGCCCAGACTGCCGAGCGCGACGATCATCGCGGCGCTGACGAGCGACTGCTTGTTGACCAGTGCCCAACCGATACGAAGGCCGGTCGCCAGGCCGAGCAGGCCGGCGATTACCCAGATGATCAACCAAACGCCTCGCCGAGCCGGATCTGAACGATCGAGGAGCGGTCAGAAGGCAGCCGACCCAACCGGTGGATCAGCAGCGCTGCGAAATCCTCGGCCTCCTGCTCTGCTTCCTCACCGGCCGGACCCATGCAGCCCGTCCGCTGATTGAGCATGTAGCCGATGAGGTCCGAACTCGCGAACTCCATGGAGTCGCGGGCCGCCTCGACGACGGAGACGCCCTCATGCCCCAGCACCAGGTGGCCGAGCTCATGGGCGAGGGTCCGATCGCCGGCCGGCAGCCCCTTCTGCAAGAGGAAGACGTCGCGGTCGTTGTACTGGCGCCATTGTCCGCACACCCCGGCGGGCAGGTCGGCCATGGTCACCTCGATGGGGCGGCCCCGATCCTCGCTGACCGCTTCGACAAGACGGGCAAGGGAGACTTCACCACGTCGCGGGGCAAGATCCAGCACCGAATTGACGGCGCGTGTGACACGGCGGCTCGCGGGCATGCCGAACCCCCTTTCACTGCGATTGGCACGGTTATCACCAATTGTGCCGCACACCTATACCGTCAGGTCATAAATCGTGCAGTGCCGCTGCGGCGGACCACATGACCTGCGCGCGCCTGCCGGTAGCCGACGAGTCCACCGGCGCCGGTCAGGATGAGGATTCCGGTGAAGCCGGGGACGGCCACCGCCGCCACTTCACTGAGCCCGGCTGCGCGCAGGTAATCAGGATATCCGGCGCGGAACGCGGGGTCGGCGACGATCTCGTGCTTGGCTCCGAACGTCGTCGGTTCCGGCGACCGCACCGCCGGGACCTCAGCCGGAGCACTGACGACGACAGGGTTGTCGAATTTGAGTGCGGGGAAGGCCGGAGTGTCCAACACCGGGGCCACAGGCACGCCCGCCGCCGGCGCGGGGGTGCGGTTCGGGCGCCCGAGGTTCATGACCGGGACGACTTGCTCGCCGAGCATCGAAATCGATGTCTGCATGAACGGCAGCGACGTCGCCACGTCGAGGGTCGCGTTGGCGAGGCCCGCGACGAAGTCGTACACCGGCGCGATGTGGGCGAGGACGAAGACCGGGATGACTGCGAGCTGAGCCAGCACCGGAATGTTGGACACGTCGGGCAGCTGAGGGAGCTGATCCCACCGCGGCAACCTCGGTACCAGCGACGCCAGCGGGATCTTCGTCAGGTCGACGCTCTGCACCGTGCCGGTCGGAGTCGTGTGAACTGCCGCGGCGGGCAGGGAGAACATCAAACCCATCAGGTTGATGGTGCTGGTGGCCGCGGTCGTCGTCGGTTTGACGGTCGGTGTCGTGGGGGACGACGTCGGCGATGCCGGGCCGGCCGAACCCGCCCCTGACTTCACCCCGGTCGGAGTCGGGAGTTTGGGCAGACCCGGCAGACCCGCGAGGGTGGGCAGGCCGGGGAGGCTCGGGATTTTGGGGAGCCGGATTCCGGGGATACCGATGGCGGTGGCCGGTGTCGGGTCGGTTGCGGGAGCGGGTGCGCTCGAGCCGGGGTCGGTCTGCTGCGTCGCCGAGGTGGCCGACGGCTGGTGTTCGCCAGCCGCCGCGGTGGACGTTCCAGTTTCCCCGGACTGCCCAGGAGAAGCGTCGCTATTTTGTTTGCTGGAAGGGTCACTCCCCGTTGCATTCGTGCCCGATTCCGTAGCCTTGCGAGGGCCGTGTACATCGGTATCGGAACCACCCTGAGCAACGGAGCCGGACGAGCCGCGCTTATCTTTTTTCGCGCCCGAACCGGAACGGCCCTTCGATGGCGCCTTGTCGCCGTCGTCCGTCCGCCCAGCCGCCTGCCCGGGGGTCGTGTGCCCGCCACCAGCGGTTGAGCTGCCACTAGGCTTCGTGACGTCGTGGGAAGCCCCGCCACTGTGGTCACTCGAGCCACCGCCGGACGCCACGGAGTCAGCGAAGGCGTTCGCGCCACCCATGCCAGCGATCAACAGCCCAGATGCCATCAGCGCGGCAGCTGTAGCTATTCGTTGGCGTGGCGCCATCGTCCCCCGCTTTCATGGCATCGCAGAATCCGCTCAGATGAATTGTGAATAATTGTCGCACAACGCCCAGACTTTGTTTGCTGGATAAAGTAGCGAGAATTGTGTGAAATTCCACCCTGGAATTGCGGCGTAATTCGACCCGCGACCCGGTGCCCGATTCGGGCCTACGGACGATAGGGTGACGTCACCATCGCAGCAAGATCGTGCACACGTGTCGAGACGACCGGGAGGTCAGCCGAGAATGGGCCTGTTCAAGCGACGCAAGAGCCGGGCAACCCGTCGCGCCGAGGCGAAGGCGATCAAGGCGAAGGCGAAACTCGAGGCGCGGCTGTCTGCCAAGAACGAAGCTCGCCGCATCAAGGCTGACGGTCGTCGGCAAACCAAGCGCGACCGCGCCGGCGTCAAAGCCCAGCGGGACAGCGACAAGGTGGCACTCAAGGTTGCTGAAACCCAGCTGCGAGCGGTCCGCGAGGGCAAGTTGCTGTCGCCGACCAAGATTCGCCGGCTGTTGACGGTGTCGCGAATTCTCACCCCCGTCGTCGTGCCCGTCGCCTACCGGGCCGCGATTGCCGCACGCGGCGTCATCGACCAACGCCGCGCCGATCAACTGGGCGTCCCGCTCAGCCAGATCGGGCAGTTCTCGGGCACCGGCGGCGCGCTGTCGGCCCGGATCGCCGGCGCGGAGCGCTCGCTGCGCCAGGTGGCCGAGAACAAGCCCAAGGACGCCGAGACCAAGCAGTTCGTGACGACGCTGTCGAGCAAGCTGGCCGATCTCTCGGCCGCGGTGACGGCGGCGGAGAACATGCCGGCCCCGCAGCGGCGGACCGCGCACGCCGCCATCGAGACGCAGCTGAACGGCATCGACGCAGACGTCCTGGCCCGGCTCGGAGTCGCCTGACCGCGCGGAGGAGCACCCCCATGGCAGACGAGCAGAATCCGGCCGACGAGCCGCAGCCCGCCGTTCCGGCGAAGAAGACGCCGGCCAAGAAAGTGCCGGCCAAGAAAGCGGCCGCGAAGAAGGCTCCTGCCAAGAAAGTGCCGGCCAAAAAGACGCCCGCCAAAAAGGCTCCTGCGAAGAAGGCCGCGACCACCGCCCCGGCCAAGAAGGCCCCCGCGAAGAAGGCGCCGCCGAAGGTCGCCCCGCCACCGCCACCGGCGCCTGAGCCCCCGGCTCCCGAGCCTGTCGCACCGGCGCCGGCGCCCGTCCTCACCCTGGCCCCGCCCACTTCCCAGCGCTCCCGAGTGCCCGCGGCCGCGGTGATCGCCGCGGGCGTGCTGGCCCTGCTCGTCGTGCTGCTGGCCCGACGCCGCGCCACGGACTGACGCCGCCCTGAGATAATCGGCGCGTGACCATCGAACCCCGCGCCACTGCTGACCTCGTCGACGAGATCTACCCCGATGTCCGCAGCTGCGATCTGCAGTTGCAGAACTACGGCGGTCGGACCATGTTCGCCGGCCCGATCACCACGGTGAAGTGCTTCCAGGACAACGCCCTGCTCAAGTCGATCCTGTCGACCCCGGGCGACGGCGGCGTCCTGGTCGTCGACGGCGACGGCTCGCTGCACACCGCCCTGGTCGGCGACATCATCGCCGGCCTCGCGCACGACAACGGCTGGTCGGGCGTCATCGTCAACGGCCCGGTGCGCGACGCGTCGACGCTGCGCACCATCGACGTCGGCATCAAGGCGCTGGGCACCAACCCCCGCAAGGGCACCAAGACCGGCGCCGGCGAGCGCGACGTCGAGGTGACCTTCGGCGGCGTCACCTTCGTCCCGGGCGACATCGCCTACTGCGATGAGGACGGCATCGTGGTGGTGACGCCGTGACGGCGTGACGCCTTCAGCGCAATACGGAAAAGCCCCCACCGCGAAGTGGGGGCTTTTCGCATCTGATGGATCAAACTGTCACTGCGGCACGGTGTTTCGTGAACTGCAGGGCCTGCTCGTCGACCTTGCCGTACCGGATGGTCCGCATGTCGAAGAAGTAGTTCTGCTTGAGCTTCCACGGTGCTTCCGAGCCCGACTTCGGCAGGCTGTCCATGGCCCGCTTGAAGTAGCCGGGGGTGAAGTCCATGAACGGCAGCTCGTCGACGCTGTCGCCGGGGTGCTGCGGCTCGACGCGATCAAAACCGTTGGCGTCCATGTAGTTCAGCACGCGGCAGATGAACTCGGACACCAGGTCGGCCTTGAGCGTCCAGGACGCGTTGGTGTACCCGAAGGTGATGGCCATGTTCGGCACACCCGAGAGCATGAGGCCCTTGTAGGTCATGCTCGAGGGCAGGTCGATGGGCTCACCGTTGCGGTGGGCGATGGCGCCGCCGAACAGCTGCATGTTCAAACCTGTTGCGGTGACGATGATGTCGGCCTGCAGCTCCTCGCCGGAGCTCAGCTTGATGCCGTTCTCGGTGAAGGTCTCGATGGTGTCGGTGACGACGCCGGCCTTGCCCGAGCGGATGGCCTTGAACAGATCGCCGTTGGGCGCCAAGCAGACTCGCTCGTCCCAGGGGTTGTAGCGCGGGCTGAAGTGCTTGTCGTAGTCGAAGCCTTCCGGCAGGCGGCGGGTCGCCATCTGGCGCAGCGCCTTCTTGAACACCGCCGGGAACTTGCGGGCCAGCTGGTACTGCCCGGTGCTGTAGCCGATCTGCTTCCAGCGGTTCACGAAGTGCGCGAGGTGCTTCGGCAGGTACTTGTTGGTCTGCTTGGCAATCGGGTCCTCCAGCGGCAGCGCGCCGATGTAGGTGGGCGAGCGCTGCAGCATGGTCACGTGGCCCACGCCCCCGCTCACCAGCGACGGGATCAGCGTGACAGCCGTTGCGCCGGAACCGATCACGACGACGTTCTTGCCGGTGTAGTCCAGATCCTCGGGCCAGTGCTGCGGGTGGACGATCTGTCCCTTGAAATCGGCGGCGCCGGGGAACTCGGGCGAGTAGCCCTGGTCGTAGTTGTAGTAGCCGCTGCACACCGACAGGAACGACGCGGTGATCTGCTTTTCCTCGCCGCCGGCGGTGATGTTGATGGTCCAGCGGTTGTCGGCGTCCGACCAGTCCACCGAGGTGACGTGCTGGCCGGTGCGGATGTGCCGGCGGATGCCGTTCTCGTCGGCGGCCTCGTTGATGTAGTTCCAGATGGACTGGCCGTCGGCGATCGACTTGGCAGACTCCCACGGCTTGAACCGGAAGCCGAGGGTGAACATGTCGGAGTCCGAGCGGATGCCGGGGTACTTGAACAGGTCCCAGGTGCCACCGATGTTCTCCCGGCGCTCCAGGATCACGTAGCTCTTGGTGGGGCAGCGGTCCTGGAGGTGCCAGGCGGTGCTGATGCCGGAGATACCGGCACCGACGATGACAACATCGAAGTGTTCGATCATGGTACCGACGGTATCAACATGGTGTTGAGTCGGTCAACGGTGTGTTGAGAAGCTCGACAAACTGTTAGGCTCAGCTGCGTGAGTACCGCCGCACAGACCCGGACACCCCGGGGCCGGCGCGCGGCCCGACCGTCCGGTGACGACCGCGAAGCAGCAATCCTCGCCACCGCGACAACGCTCCTGCAGCAGCGTTCCTTCTCGGAGATTTCGGTCGACGATCTGGCCAAAGGCGCCGGCATCTCCCGCCCCACGTTCTACTTCTACTTCCCGTCCAAGGAAGCGGTGCTGCTGTCGCTGCTCGATCCGCTGATCAAGCGCGCCGACACCGGATTCGACGGTGCACTCGAGGACATGCCGGCCGACCCCAAGGAGGCCATCCGGCACGGCATCGAGATCTTCTTCAGCTCGTTCGGTTCCCACCCGGCCACCGCCCGGGCCGGCGTCGAGGCCGTCAGGACGGTTGCGGAGTTCCGTGAATTCTGGGCAGGCCTCATGCAGAAGTGGATCAACCTGACCGCCGCCCTGATCAGCGCGGAACGCTCCCGCGGTGCCGCGCCGGAGACCCTGCCCGCGCGCGACCTGGCGACCTCGCTGAACCTGATGAACGAGCGCATGATCATGGCGACCCTGGCCGGCGAGTCCGGGGCCGTCGCCCACGACGACGTCGTGGACACCCTCACCCACATCTGGCTGACCAGCATCTACGGCAGCTGACCACGGAGCGCCGCGCGCACATGGACGCCTTCTGGCAGTGGATGTGGGATCGATTCGGTTCGCGCTATTCGCTGGCACTGGGCACCATCTTGTTCCCGCTGCCGCTGTCGATCTATCTGATCCCGGCGCTGTGCGTTGTCGCGCTCGAGCATTCCAGCCGCTATGGCGCAGCCGTCGCAATCACGGCCGCCACCACATTTGTGGCGGGTGCCGTGACGGCAGTTCCCGGCTTACGCGACATCCGGGTGGTGGAGCGGTGGGCGGCCGGTCACGATGTCGACCGAACCCGCGCCCTCGAGGCCACCTACACCTGGGCTCGCGGGATGATCGTCCGGACAGTGGTGGGCAACGCGATCGGGGGCGCCGTCATCCTGGCCGCCGTCGCGGCGATCGCCGGGGCCGGCCCGCCGCGACTGATCCAGTACGCGGTGCTGGGCGCCGCCTACGGCACCGCGGCCCCCCTTCCCGGCGTGCACAGCTTGGCGGAAGCCGCGCTGCGACCGGCCCGGATCGCCATCGCCGGCGACACCGGGATCGGGGATTCCCTGCCTCGTTCGCGGCCGAGTTTTGCCGGGTGGACGAAGTTGTCCATGGTCGCGATCGCATTCGCGTACTCCGTCGGCGGCGCCATGTTGGCGGTCGCCTTCGACCGTGCGCGCGACATACCAGCGGTCCTCCTCGCGATCGGGTGCGCGTTGACGTTCGCCTTCGCGGTGCCGATCACCTTCGGTGTCGCGTTCTCGCCATCACTGCGACCGATTCGCGACCTCGCGGCGGGAACCGAGCGCGTTGCGGCCGGTGACTACAGCCAGCGCCTGCCCGTGGTGCAGGACGACGATCTCGGCACCCTGGTGGCCTCGTTCAACCGCATGCAGGCGGGTTTGACCGAGCGGCAACGGCTTCAGGCCGCATTCGGCAACTATGTCGACCCGGCTCTGGCCGAACGGCTCCTCGAACAGGGCGACGACATCTTCACCGGCGAGCGCCGCGAGGTGACGGTGATGTTCGTCGACGTGCGCGACTTCACGTCCTTCGCCGAGGCGAACACCGCCGAGGACACCGTCGCGCGCCTCAACGCGCTGTTCGAGATCGTGGTGCCGGCTGTCGTGGACTCCGGCGGGCACATCAACAAGTTCCTGGGCGACGGCGCCATGGCGGTGTTCGGCGCCCCCAACGACCTTGCGAATCACGCCGACGCAGCCCTCACCGCCGCTGTCGTGATCCACCGCCAGGTCACCGAACGATTCGATGGCGAACTGCGCATCGGTATCGGCATCAACACGGGTGTGGTGATCGCCGGGACCATCGGCGGCGGAACCCATCGCGAGTTCACGCTGATCGGCGACACCACCAACGTCGCTGCCCGCGTCGAGCAACTCACCAAGATCACCTGTGACGCGATCCTTCTCACCGACCGCTCCGTCGATGCACTGCATACTCCCCCGCCCGGACTCACCGACCGGGGAGCCCACGCCCTGAAGGGTAAGTCGGCCCCCGTGCGGGTCTTCGGGCTGAATCCCCTCTGAATCCCCTCCAACTTTCCACGCGTCGAACATCTGTGCGAAACTAGGCTGGTGTCGGACGTCCAAGCACACGCCGGGGCAGCCATCCTGCATGCCGACCTCGACTCGTTCTACGCCTCGGTCGAGCAGCGCGACAATCCCGCGCTGCGCCGCCGACCCGTGATCGTCGGCGCCGGCGTGGTGCTCGCCGCCAGCTACGAGGCCAAGGCCTTCGGCGTGCGCACCGCGATGGGTGGGCACCAGGCCCGCAACCTGTGCCCGCAGGCCATCGTCGTGCCGCCGCGGATGTCCGCCTACTCAGCGGCCAGCAAGGCGGTGTTCGAGGTCTTCCACGACACCACCCCACTCGTCGAGCCGTTGTCGGTCGACGAGGCGTTCCTCGACGTCAGTGGCCTCGGCCGGGTGTCGGGCACCCCGGTCCAGATCGGCGCGGCGCTGCGGGACGCGGTCCGCGAGCGCGTCGGCCTGCCCATCACGGTCGGCATCGCCCGCACCAAGTTTCTGGCCAAGGTGGCGAGCCGGGAGGCCAAGCCCGACGGGCTCCTGCTGGTACCGCCGGACCGTGAGCTGGCGTTTCTGCATCCGCTTCCGGTGCAACATCTTTGGGGTGTCGGCGCCAAGACCGCAGACAAACTTCGCGCCCACGGAGTCGAGACCGTGGCCGATGTCGCGGCCCTGACCGAGTCCGAGCTGGGCGCCATGGTGGGTGCGGCCATGGGACGTCAACTGTTCGCGCTGTCGCACAACATCGACCGCAGGCGGGTGACCACGGGCGTCCGGCGGCGCTCGGTCGGCGCCCAGCGTGCCGTCGGCAGGCGCGGAAACTCGATGTCCGACAACGACATCGACGCCATGGTGATCAACCTGGTCGACCGCATCACGCGCCGCATGCGCAGTAGCGGACGGACCGGCCGCACGGTGGTCCTGCGGCTCCGGTTCGACGACTACAGTCGCGCCACGCGCTCGCACACCATGCGCCGTGCCACCGCGTCGACCGAGGAAATCCTCACGGCCGCACGTGGGTTGGTGGCCGCGGCAGGACCGATGATCGCCGAGCGCGGGCTGACCCTGGTGGGGTTCTCGGTGTCGAACGTCGACAACGCCGGCACCGAACAACTCGAGCTGCCGTTCGACGGTGAGCCCGACACCGCCGCGGTGGACTGCGCCGTCGACCTGGTGCGCCAACGGTTCGGCAATGCCTGCCTGACGCGCGGGGTGCTGGTCGGCAAGGATCCGGGTTGGGAAATGCCGATGCTGCCGGACTAACCCGCCCGGTACGTCCACCCTGCATCGGCGACGCACTGCTGGATCGGAAGCTTGATGTCGTCGGTGGTGATCAGGTGGTGCATGCAGTTCGAGTTGCCGGACCAGAACCGCTGCAGATCGCCGGTGTCGTGGCACTCGAGCCACTGGCCCTCGGCATCCTGCCGCCATTCGACCAGGTGGTCCACAGCGTGCAGCAGTTGCTGCTCGGCGTCCAGCCGCAGCTGAATCTGGTAGCTCAGGGCCACCGCGAGGTCTTCGAGCACCTGCCGCCAGTCCGGGTCGTCGGACTTGAATTCGGCCACCAGGTCCACGCCCTCCGCGGCGCCGTCGCGGATCAGCCACGGCCGTGCCGGGCTGTTCAGCTGCAGCAACCGGTCGTGCAGGTTCACTTGCCGGGGATCAGTTCGATGCTCAGGGCGACATCGGCGCCCCGGATCTCAGCGACCCTCACCGTCGCCCGGCGACTCGTCTTGCCGGTGACCACGGTGCAGTTCTGACCCGCTCCGACTGTCGCCTCGAGGCCGCCGTCGCAGACGACGGAATCGATGGTCGCTGTGGTCTTGGTACTGAGGTTCTTCTTGACCTCCGCCTCCAACTTGTCTTTCGGCATCGTGGTAGCCCCAGCGCCCACGTGGAAGGAGCATGACGTCAGCAGACCCACGGCGGCCAGCGCGGCGACCCACCGCGTCTTCGATCGAACGTCCATGCTGAACTCCCTCCGCTCAGAGTTGGGCAACCACGAAACCCGATAGCAGCACCAGAAATCCGCCGACCTCACCGAGGATCAGCGCCACCATCCCGGCGTGCAGCCCGGCGCTGGGATGCTCGAACTGGTTGGTGGTGTCCCGCCGGACTCCGTGCTGGATGTACGCGGCGATCGCCACGACGAAGAAGAACACCAAAACCATTGCGGCCGTGAGGTTCACCCACATGGGCCAGGCGCTGAACTGCACGAACACCGCGACCAGCAGGGTGGAGAACGAATACATCAGCGCGGCCCGATGTGCGATGTCGACGTACGGATGCGCCAGGTGATCGGCATTGACGGCCATCTGCCGGTACTTCCAGATGCCGAGGATCAGCGCCAGCAGAAAGATCACACCCGCAGCGAAAAGCGTGATGGCGGTGGCGGTACCGAGAACCATGGGCCCGACGCTACGCGCCGGTCCACGACAGCAGTCGCTCGACCGGCCAGGTGGTGACGATCCGGTCCTGCGGCACACCGGCGTCCAGCGCCCGCTGCGCCCCGTAGCCGAGGAAGTCCAGCTGCCCGGGCGCATGCGCATCAGTGTCGATCGAGAACAGGCACCCGGCGTCCAACGCCAGGTTCAGCAGCCGGGTCGGCGGGTCGCGCCGTTCCGGGCGCGAATTTATCTCGACGGCAACATCATTGGCGGCGCACGCCGCGAACACCGCTTCGGCGTCGAACTTCGATTCCGGCCGGGTACCCCGGGACCCTTCGACCAGGCGGCCGGTGCAGTGGCCCAGCACGTTCGCCCGGCCACCGGATACCGCGCGGACCATGCGCCGGGTCATGGCGGCGGAGTCCATCGACAGCTTCGAATGCACGCTGGCCACCACCACATCCAGCCGCTCCAACAGTTCGGGCTCCTGATCCAGCGTGCCGTCCTCGAGGATATCGACCTCGATACCGGCGAGGATCCGCATCGGCGCGAACCGGTCCCGGATTTCGTCGATGACGTCCAGCTGCTGACGGAGCCGGTCCGCGCTGAGGCCGTTCGCCACGGTCAGTCGCGGTGAGTGGTCGGTCAGCGCGCAGTACTCATGTCCCAAACGCTGTGCGGTGGCCATCATTTCGCTGATCGGCGCGGATCCGTCGGACCAGTTGGAATGCAGGTGCAGGTCGCCCTTCAGGGCGCCACGCAGCTCACCCCCGCCCAAATCGGCTGCCGCAGTGCGGAGTTGGACCAGCGTGTCGGGCTCACGACCGGCCCACGCCTGGGCGATCACGGCGGCGGTCTTGGGCCCGACACCCGCCAGCGACTGCCAGCCGTTGGCGCGCCCCAGCTTTTCGCGTTGTTCGGCTGTCAGCGCCTCGACCACGTCGGCAGCCTTGCGGTATGCCATGACACGACGGGACTCCTCACGGGCGCGATCCTTGTAGAAGGCGATCTCCCGCAGCGCGGCCACCGGGTCCATGGTGTCCAGTCTGCCAACCCATCCAAAAACTCACAGGAATTAGTCGCCGCCCCTGACTAGTTTGAATAAGCGTGCGATTCGCCTTCAAAACCTCACCGCAGAACACCACCTGGTCGGACATGCTCGCCATCTGGCAGGCCGCCGACGATATCGACGCTTACGAGTCCGGTTGGACCTTCGACCACTTCTATCCGATCTTCTCCGACTCCAGCGGCCCATGCCTGGAGGGTTGGATCACGCTGACCGCGCTGGCGCAGGCCACCAAGCGGCTGCGGGTGGGCGTGCTCGTGACCGGCATTCACTACCGGCACCCCGCCGTGCTGGCCAACATGGCGTCGGCACTGGACATCGTGTCGAACGGCCGGCTGGAACTCGGCATCGGCGCCGGCTGGAACGAGGAGGAGTCCGGTGCCTACGGCATCGAGCTGGGCTCCATCAAGGAGCGGTTCGACCGTTTCGAAGAGGCCTGCGAGGTGCTCAAGGGCCTGCTCAGCCAGGACACCACGACGTTCGACGGGAAGTACTACCAACTGAAGGATGCCCGTAACGAGCCCAAGGGCCCGCAGCAGCCGCACCCGCCGTTCTGCATCGGCGGCAGCGGCGAGAAGCGGACCCTCAAGATCACCGCCAAGTACGCCGACCACTGGAACTTCGTCGGCGGGCCGCCGGAGGAATTTGCCCGCAAGCGCGACGTCCTCGCGGCGCACTGCGCCGACATCGGCCGTGACCCCAAGGAGATCACCCTGTCGGCCCACGTCCGCCTGGGCGAGGACCGGGACTACCGCAAGGTCGTCGACGAGGCCGCCGGGCTGGCCGCGGAGGGTCTCGATCTGGCGATCATCTATCTCCCTCACCCGCATGACGTCGCCGTGCTCGAACCGCTGGCCGAGGCGATCCGCGACTCCGGCCTGCAGACCGCCTGAGATATGGCAACCGCCCGGAGCCGAGAGATCGGTTCCGGGCGGCAGTAGGTTCTTAATTATCGCGAAGGTCACAAATTGATAACGAACAGCAAATCAGCTGGCGCTACCGCCGACCTCGGTCGGCTGGTGCGGTCGAACTGGCGCTAGACGCCGAAGCGGACCATGTCCGCGGCGGTGACCAGGCGCTCGTTCTTGGCCGGAAATTCGCGGCTCTTGACCGGATGCCGGAACAGGGACCAGGCAATACGTCCCATACGTGAACGCGATAGCGGGTTGTTGTACACGGTGATCACTCCTGCGGTCGGCGATTGGTTGCACCGTGGGGCCAGACTATCGCACGGCCCCCGCAATTTCATTACAACGCCGGTCACCGGCAAACCTCTGGAGGCGCGCCGAAGGTAACGTCCGCGTTTCTGGTGTGACTGAAGTGATTCATGTTGCGTGAGAAGTCCTTAAGCCCCTCTTAATTTAAGAGAGTGGACACCGCGCACGTGACCCACCGGACAATATGAGCTACGTCACCCGGCACCTCAGGCAGGCATATCGCGTGGCTTCCGGAACACGTCGTCGAGCGTGACCGTCCGCAGATTTCGCTCCTTCAGGAGGTCCACCAGTTGGCCGTAGACATGCGTCACCGGCAGGTGGTTCAGGTGCCCGATGACCACCGTCTGCTCCGTGAAGTACTTGCCCGCCATCTTGAGGATGTAGTCCTCGGACACGATGTTCTCGTCACCCAGCGATCCCGTCCACATGGTCGGCGTCGAGTAGCCGAGTTCAGCGGCGATCTTGTCGACGATCGCGTTGTGGCTGCCGTACGGCGGCCGGAAGTAGGGCCGTGAGTCGACCCCGAACGTCGACTGCAGAAACTTGTGGTTGCGCTCCAACTGGTCGACGATCTCGTCCTTGGACAGTTTCGCCAGGTCCGGATGCGACCACGTGTGGTTGCCCAGCTGAATCTGCCCCGACTCCACCAACGGCAGCATCAGATCCCGATTCTCGGTCCACGACTGGTACCTGCCGTTGACGAAGTAGGTGAGCCGCATCCCGGTGTCCCGCGCCAGCTTGGTGTACGCACGCACCACTTCGGAGCTCACGCCGTCGTCGAGGGTGATGGCCAAGCGGTTACCCGCCACGCCCGGCAGGCTGCTGATCTCGCCACCACCGGGCAATGCCAAACCCATGCCCCGCTGCACCGGCTCCGTCGGGGCCTTCGGCGGCGCCGCGGCCACGCTGGTGGCCGGTCCGTCGACAGCGCACCGCGCCAGGCCCACCCCCGCGACCACCGAGGCCGACAGACCCACCAAAAAGCGTCGCCGGCTCAGCTCGGAGCCGGCGAACGGGGACCCGGGAGTAGTGGAGTAGTTCGCCATAAGTATTCAGTTCTGGTCGATCGGGACCCGAACCGAATCATTGTGCAACTCTTGTAACACCAGCCTCACTCGACACACCCGGGGTGTATCGAGCTGTTACCAATGCCATCCGATACGCGTCGGGCGTTGACTGTGCGCGTACGCAGATGCTCACCCGGGTTGTGTGTGCGTCAGCGCACGGCCAACACAAATGAGGCCCGGCGGTGCGTCAGCACCACCGGGCCTCATTCGACTTCTACGTCAGCGCTGCGGCGCCGCCGTCGGCTTGATCGGCTTCGGCAGTGCCGACTCGCCCATCAGGAACCGGTCCACGCCGGCGGCCGCGGCGCGGCCCTCGGCGATGGCCCACACGATCAGCGACTGGCCGCGGCCCATGTCACCGGCGACGAACACGCCGGGCACCGTGGTCTGGAAGTCGTTGTCCCGGGCCACGTTTCCGCGGTCGGTCAGTTCGACGCCCAGTTCGGTCAGCAGGCCCTCACGCTCGGGTCCGACGAAGCCCATGGCCAGGAAGACGATGTCCGCCGCGAGTTCGAAGTCCGAACCCTCGACCTTCTCGAACTTGCCGCCCTTCATCACGACCTCGTGCACCTTCAGCGCCGAGACCTTGCCGTCGGTGCCGAGGAACTCCTCGGTGTTGACCGAGAAGACGCGCTCGCCGCCCTCTTCGTGTGCCGAGGACACCCGGAACATGAGCGGGTAGGTCGGCCACGGGGTCGACTCGGCGCGCTCCTCCGGCGGGCGCGGCATGATCTCGAACTGGTGGACGCTCTCGGCACCCTGCCGGTGGGCGGTGCCCAGGCAGTCGGCGCCGGTGTCACCACCACCGATGATGACGACCTTCTTGCCCTTGGCCGTGATCGGCGGCTCGCCGTCGGGACCGAGGACGTCGTCGCCGAGCTGCACCCGGTTACCCCAGGGCAGGTACTCCATGGCCTGGTAGATGCCCTCGAGCTCGCGGCCCGGGATCGGCAGGTCACGCCATGCGGTCGCGCCGCCGGCCAGGACCACCGCGTCGAAGTCTTCCTGCAGCTGCAGGGCGGTGATGTCGACGCCGACGTTGACGCCGGCGCGGAACTGCGTGCCCTCGGCCGCCATCTGCTCGAGACGACGGTCGATGTGCCGCTTCTCCATCTTGAATTCCGGGATGCCGTAGCGCAGCAGACCACCGATGCGGTCGGCCCGCTCGAAGACGGTCACGTCGTGTCCGGCGCGGGTCAGCTGCTGGGCAGCGGCCAGACCGGCCGGTCCGGAACCGACGACGGCGACCGTCTTGCCGGTCTTGACGTCCGGCACCATCGGCTTGACCCAGCCCTGGTCGAAGGCGTTGTCGATCAGCTCGACCTCGACCTGCTTGATGGTCACCGGGTCCTGGTTGATGCCCAGGACGCACGACGCCTCACACGGCGCCGGGCACAGCCGCCCGGTGAATTCCGGGAAGTTGTTGGTGGCGTGCAGGCGCTCGATGCCGTCGCGCCAGCGGTCGCGGTACACCAGGTCGTTCCACTCGGGGATGAGGTTCCCCAGCGGACAACCGTTGTGGCAGAACGGGATACCGCAGTCCATGCAGCGTGAAGCTTGGACCTGCAGGGTCTCCTTGGAGAACTCCTCGTAGACCTCTTTCCAGTCCTTGAGGCGCAGGTCGACCGGCCGGCGGACCGGGGTCTGACGGTGGGTGTGCTTGAGGAAGCCGTTCGGGTCAGCCACGAGCGGCCGCCATGATCGCGTTGTCGACGTTCTCGCCGGCGGCCTCGGCCCCGGCGATCGCCTCGAGTACCCGCTTGTAGTCGCGCGGCATCACCTTGATGAACTGCTCCTTCTCATTCTGCCAATCGGCCAGAATCCGCTGTCCCACAGCCGATTCGGTGCCGTCGACATGCGCGGTGATCATCTCGTGCAGCCACAGTTCATCCGTGGCGTCCAGCGCATCGAGATCGACCATCTCGCCGTTGATGTTGCCCGGCAACGCACCCTGCGGGTCGTACACGTAGGCCATACCGCCGGACATACCTGCGGCGAAGTTGCGGCCGGTCGCCCCGAGGATGACCACCTTGCCGCCGGTCATGTACTCGCAGCCGTGGTCGCCGACGCCCTCGACGACAGCCTGCGCACCCGAGTTACGCACCGCGAACCGCTCGCCCACGACACCGCGCAGGAACGCCTGCCCGCTGGTGGCACCGAACAGGATCACGTTGCCGCCGATGATGTTCTCCTCGGCCACGTAACCGGCCGGCGCGTTCTTCGACGGGCGCACCACGATGCGTCCGCCCGAAAGACCCTTGCCGACATAGTCGTTGGCGTCGCCGTTCACCCGGAGGGTGATGCCCTTGGGCAGGAACGCGCCGAAGCTGTTACCCGCCGAGCCGTCGAACGTGATGTCGATGGTGCCGTCCGGAAGACCTTGGCCGCCATGGACCTTCGTGACCTCGTGGCCCAGCATGGTGCCGACGGTGCGGTTCACGTTGGTGATCTTCATGGCGAGGCTCACCGGCGTCATCGACTCGATGGCGTCCCGGCACTCCGCGATCAACTGCTGGTCGAGCGCCTTGTCCAGACCGTGGTCCTGGCTCGACGTGCAGTACAGATCCTGCTTCATGAAGGCCGACTCCGGTTCGTACAGCACCGGGGTCAGGTCCAGCTTCTGCGCCCGCCAGTGGGCGACGGCCTTGCTGGTGTCCAGCGCGCCGACCTGGCCGACCATCTCGTTGACGGTGCGGAAGCCCAGCTGCGCCATGAGTTCCCGAACCTCTTCTGCGATGAACAGGAAGAAGTTCTCCACGAACTCGGGCTTACCGGTGAACCGCTCGCGCAGCACCGGGTTCTGGGTGGCCACACCCACCGGGCAGGTGTCGAGGTGGCAGACGCGCATCATGATGCAGCCCGAGACCACCAGCGGTGCGGTCGCGAAGCCGTACTCCTCGGCGCCGAGCAGCGCCGCGATGACCACGTCGCGACCGGTCTTGAGCTGGCCGTCGACCTGCACGACGATGCGGTCACGCAGACCGTTGAGCAGCAGGGTCTGCTGCGTTTCGGCCAGGCCCAGCTCCCACGGCGCACCGGCGTGCTTCTGCGAGGTCAGCGGGGTCGCACCGGTGCCACCGTCGTGCCCGGAGATGAGCACCACGTCGGCGTGCGCCTTGGACACCCCGGCTGCCACCGTTCCCACACCATTTTCGGACACCAGCTTCACGTGGATGCGGGCCTCGGGGTTGGCGTTCTTCAGGTCGTGGATCAGCTGCGCCAGATCCTCGATCGAGTAGATGTCGTGGTGCGGCGGCGGCGAGATCAGGCCGACACCCGGGGTCGAGTGCCGCACCTCGGCCACCCACGGGTACACCTTGTGTCCCGGAAGCTGACCGCCCTCACCGGGCTTGGCGCCCTGGGCCATCTTGATCTGGATGTCGGTGCAGTTGGTCAGGTAGTGCGACGTCACGCCGAACCGGCCCGACGCCACCTGCTTGATGGAGCTGCGTCGCCAGTCGCCGTTGGCGTCCCGGTCGAAGCGCTCGACGTTCTCGCCGCCCTCACCCGAGTTCGACCGGGCACCGAGGCGGTTCATCGCGATGGCCAGGGTCTCGTGCGCCTCGGCCGAGATCGAGCCGTAGCTCATGGCACCGGTGGAGAAGCGCTTGACGATCTCGCTGGCGGGCTCCACCTCGTCGATCGAGATGGGCTCGCGCACACCCTCTTTGAACTCGAACAGGCCACGCAGGGAGGCCATGCGCTCGCTCTGGTCGTCGACCAGCTTGGTGTACTCCTTGAACACCGAGTACTGCCCGGTGCGGGTGGAGTGCTGGAGCTTGAACACCGTGTCCGGGTTGAACAGGTGGTACTCGCCCTCGCGGCGCCACTGGTATTCGCCGCCGACCTCGAGCTCGCGGTGAGCCCACTCGTCGGGCCGGTCCAGGTAGGCGAGGCTGTGCCGCGCCGCGACGTCGGCCGCGATGTCGTCGAGGTCGATGCCACCGGTCGGACAGGAGATGCCGGTGAAGTACTCGTCGAGCACGCGCTGGCTGATGCCGACGGCCTGGAACAGCTGGGCGCCGGTGTAGGAGGCCAGCGTCGAGATGCCCATCTTGGACATCACCTTCAGCACGCCCTTGCCGGCGGCCTTGACGTAGTTGGCCTTGGCCTTGTCGCTGGTCATACCGCTGATGACACCGCGGTCGACCATGTCCTCGATGGTCTCGAAAGCCATGTACGGGTTGATGGCGGCGGCGCCGACACCCACCAGCATGGCCATGTGGTGCACCTCGCGGGCGTCACCGGACTCGACCACCAGGCCGACCTGGGTGCGGGTACGTTCCCGGACCAGGTGGTGGTGGACGGCCGCCGTCGACAGCAGCGACGGGATGGGCGCCAGCCATTCGTTGGACTCCCGGTCCGACAGCACGATGATGCGGGCACCGTTGCGGATGGCCTGCGACACCTTGGTGCGGACGTCCTCCAGGGCGCGGCGCAGACCGTCCCCACCGTCGGCGACGGGGTACAGGCAGCTGACGACCGCGGCGCGCATGCCGTGCTTGCGGCCCCGGATCTCGTGGTCGGGGTCCACGCAGATGAGCTTGGACAGGTCGCCGTTGCGCAGGATCGGCTGCGGCACGACGATCTGCCGGCACGAGTTCTCGTCCGGGTTCAGCAGGTCGCCCTCGGGGCCGATGACGCCCGAGAGGCTGGTCACGACCTCTTCGCGGATGGCGTCCAGCGGCGGGTTGGTGACCTGGGCGAACAGCTGCTGGAAGTAGTCGTAGAGCATCCGCGGCCGCTGCGACAGCACAGCGATCGGGGTGTCGGTACCCATGGAGCCCAGCGCCTCGGCGCCGGTGCGCGCCATGGGCACGATCAGCTGGGTGACCTCTTCGTTGGTGTAGCCGAACGCCTGCTGCCGCAGCACCACGCGGTGGTGCGGCATCTTGACGTAGTCGCCGGGAGGCAGGTCGTCGATGTGGAACAGACCGTTGTCGAGCCACTCCTGGTAGGGGTGCTCGGCGGCCAGCTTGTCCTTGATCTCTTCGTCGTCGACGATCCGGCCCTCGGCCATGTCGACGAGGAACATGCGGCCGGGCTGCAGGCGCATCTTCTTGACGACGGTCGACGGGTCCAGGTCCAGGACGCCGGCCTCGGAGGCCATGACGACCAGGCCGTCATCGGTGACCCAGATGCGCGAGGGACGCAGGCCGTTGCGGTCCAGGACCGCGCCGACGACGGTGCCGTCGGTGAAGCACACCGACGCCGGGCCGTCCCACGGCTCCATGAGCGACGAGTGGTACTGGTAGAACGCCCGCCGGGCGGGGTCCATGGTCTCGCTGCGTTCCCACGCCTCGGGGATCATCATCAGCACCGCGTGGTGCAGCGGACGTCCACCCAGGTGCAGCAGCTCGAGCGCCTCGTCGAAGCGAGCGGTGTCCGAGGCGCCCGGCGTACAGACCGGGAAAATCTTGTTCAGGTCGTTGTGGAACCCGAACACGTCGGTGTGGATGAGCGCCTCGCGGGCCCGCATCCAGTTCTCGTTGCCGTTGACGGTGTTGATCTCACCGTTGTGGGCCACCCGGCGGAACGGGTGCGCCAGCGGCCACGAGGGGAACGTGTTGGTCGAGAACCGCGAGTGCACGATGCCCAGCGCGCTGGTCATCCGGTCGTCCTGCAGGTCCAGGTAGAACGCCTTGAGCTGCGGGGTGGTGAGCATGCCCTTGTAGACGATGGTCTTGCCCGACAGGCTCGGGAAGTACACGGTCTCGCGGCCGGGGCCGTCCTGACCCGGGCCCTTGGTGCCCAGCTCGTGCTCGGCACGCTTGCGGATGACGTAGACCCGACGTTCCAGCTCCATGTCGGACGCACCGGCGATGAAGATCTGGCGCAGCGTCGGCATGGCGTCGCGGGCCAGCGCGCCCAGCGACGAGTCGTCGAACGGCACGTCGCGCCAGCCCAGGACGCTGAGGCCCTCGGCTTCGACGATCTTCTCGACGGCCTCGCACGCCAGCTTGGCGTCGCGGGTCGACTGCGGCAGGAACGCGATGCCGGTGGCGTAGCTACCCTCGGCGGGCAGCTCGAAGCCTTCCTCCGCGCACACTGCGCGCAGGAACGCGTCGGGAATCTGCAGCAGGATGCCTGCGCCGTCGCCGGTGTTCGGCTCCGCACCCGCAGCACCGCGATGCTCCAGGTTCAACAGTGCCGTGATCGCCTTGTCGACGATGTCGCGGCTCCGACGTCCGTGAATGTCCGCGACCATGGCGACGCCACAGGCGTCGTGCTCATTCGCGGGGTTGTACAGCCCGACCTTGCTGGGTCCGCCGTGCTGCAGCGCCATTCCCACCTAACCCTTCACCATCTTCTTGACGAAGCATCGCTTGACCGCCGCTTACAGCGGCGCCAGCGGACTGAGCGACGGTATGCCAGCGTGCAGCACTGAACGACGGGCCGTCCCGCTCGCCTCGATTGAGACAAAACGATATGACAAACCCGGCCTGACATGCCAACTTAGGTAGACCTAACGAGGTTGCTGCGACTGTGGTCGACAACACTCGAAAGCTACCCGTCGGTAGCCCGAATTCTATTGGAGCCCTTGCAGTTTCGCCAATCAATTCCGGCAATGGCCGGGTAGAACCCAGCCGCACCACCGGCCGCGGACTGTCAAGTCACTTTGCCTTGGACAGCAACATAGCAGGTAACCACCGGTTACGCATTTGCTGCAAAGATTGCTCAGATTCTTAGATTCGCCGCCGACCAGGGTTTTCCACGCCACGGGACGGGCCGAAGCCGCATTCGCCGGCGTCGCCCGCCCGCCGCCGTCCGGAACAGCCTCGGGCCGGATCGGGACTAGATTTCCTTCAGATTCGGAATCGCTTGGCGCGCACCGAATCTCGGATTGCGCGCCAGACCGCTGACCTCCAACAGCCGCACTGCCCGATGGCGGTGGGGCCGTAACGGTGCCAGGAGTTCGACCATCGCGGCATCGTCGATCGGGTGGCCCAGCAGGCTCCACCCGACCATCTTCGCCAGGTGATAGTCGCCGATGGAGAGGGCATCGGCGTCGCCGAACGCCCGTTGCACGGTCTCGGCCGCCGTCCATACCCCGACGCCGGGCAATGACATCAACGCTGTCGTGGCCATTTCCGGCGTCAGCCGCTCCAGCGCGTCGGCCCGCTGCGCGCAGCCGACCAGGGTCCGGGCCCGGCCGGGGTCCACGTTGGCCCGGTGGAACTCCCACGACGGAATACGCCGCCAGGCGTCGGCCGTTGGAGGCAGGCGCATACCAGCCGGCGCCGGGCCCGGCGGTGGTGCGCCAAAGCGGGTGGTCAGCTTCCAGAACGCACTCCATGCGTCGACGCCGTGGACGCGCTGTTCGAGGATCGCCGGGATCAGCGCCTCCAGCACCCGCCCGGTTCGACATAACCGCAGGTACGGGGTCCGGCGCCAGGCTTCGGCGATGGTCGGTTCGGCCGGGTCGAAGCCCGTCGAATCGTCCTCGGCACCGACCAGCCCGGGCAATCGGTCGAGGAATTCGGCGGCGCCGTCGCCCCAGACCTCACAGTCGACGGTGTCCAGCGCCGAAGAACTCAGCCGCGCGGTCACCCCGCCGGTGCGCATGAGGCTGGTGCGCCAGATCACGCCGTCAATGGTGCGGAAGGTCGGGTCGGGCCCGCCGCGCCGCAGCGGCGACAACGTCTGGCCGAGGCCGGCCGGGCCGTCCAGGACCAGGCTGGCGGTGGGCACGAATTCAGGTTAGGCGGGATGCACCACGATGTCGGCCTTGTGGGGATAGAACGCCACCCGGCCCGCGATCTGCGCGACTGCGGGGAGGGGTTGTTCGTAGGTCCAGATGACGTCTTCGACATCGCCGACGTGGTAGTACGCCGCGTCGCCCTTGTACGGGCAATGGCTGGTGGTCGAGCTCCGGGTGAGCACCGTGGGGTCGACGTCGGCAAGCGGAAGATATTGCACCGCTGGATAATTCGACTCTTGCAGGGTGAGTGCGTCGGTGGTGTCGGCGACCACGCGTCCATTGACCGCGACGGTGACTCGTCCGGCGGTCGGCGTGATCGTGATGGGGTGATCGCTCATGCTCAGACAACGCCTTTCCCGGCCGTGTCGATTCCCGACATGACGCTGGGCCTGTCATCTGTGACAGGCCCAGCAATCAGACGGCAACTATTGACGGACTACAGCGCGATCCAGATACCGAAGAACCAGAAACCCCACGCGTTGTATCCGGGGTCGAACACCGGGAAGACCTGCTGACCCCAGTAGTCGAACGGCGGAGGCGGCGGGGCCCATGGCGGCGGCGCGACCCAGTTGATGATCGGGCGGGGCGGAGGTCCCCAGCCCCACGGGGCCGGCCCGCCGCCCCATGGCGGCGGCGCGCCCCGCCAGTGCATGTCACCCGGGCCCGGGTCGCCCGGCCGGGGGTGCCAATTGCCATCGCCGGGGTGCCAGTCGTTCCCACCGGGGTGCCAGTCACCAGGCCCACCGGGTCCGCCGGGGTGCCAGTCACCAGGCCCACCGGGTCCGCCCGGGCCACCGGGGCCACCCGGTCCACCCGGGTGCCAGTCGCCGGGTCCGCCGGGTCCACCCTGCGGCGGCCCACCAGGTCCACCAGGGCCGCCCTGCGGCGGTCCACCCGGTCCACCAGGGCCGCCGGGACCACCCTGCGGCGGTCCACCCGGTCCACCCGGTCCACCAGGGCCGCCCGGCCCACCGTGCGGGCCACCCGGCCCACCCGGTCCCGGCCCACCGGGACAGAACTGCCCGGGTGGGCATTGTCCGGGCTGGGCCTGCGCGATATTGACGCCAAATCCTGCAATTGCAGCGCTCACCCCGCTGGTGAGCGCCGTCGCTATGACGATCTTCTTCATGCTCATATCAACTCAACTCCTTCAATCGGAAGGTGCCGTCATGCGGTTTATCGCAGGGCGACCCATCAACGGTTACCCCGCAAGTTAGGAATGAGCTGTACCGCGGCTGTGCAGTGCTTCTGCCCGGCGTGCTGACCGCCTACGATCGCCCCATGACCGCACAGGGCCCCGCCTCCGTCACCGCAGCCATCGAGATCGCCGCCAGCCCGTCGGCGGTATATGCGTTGCTGACAGATCTGCCCACCTTGGCCTCGCTGGCCGAGGAGGCCCACACCATGGAGTGGCAGAAGGGGTCGTCGGCTGTCGCGGGTTCGGTGTTCAAGGGACACAACCGCAACGGCTCGAAGACCTGGACCACCAGCTGCACCGTCACCGAGGCCGAGCCCGGCAAGACGTTCGGGTTCGCCGTGAAGTCCTCGATCGTGCCCATCGCGCACTGGCGCTACGACATCACCGAGACGGCGAACGGCTGCCGGGTCGCCGAGTCCACCTGGGACAACCGCCCCGGCCTGTTGAAGATGTTCGCCAGCACGCTCACCGGTGTCGAAGACCGGGACGCGGCCAACGCCGAGAACATCCGGTTGACGCTCGAGCGCCTGAAGGCGCGCGCCGAAGCCGCGTAGAAGTACGCTTCACTCATTACGCCTCGGATTGTGGTCAGTATGTGACCACAATCCGAGGCGTAATGCTGTCATGCCCTCTTGGTTCTCAGCCCCACGAATACCGGTGGTACTGCGACATGTAACGCATTCCGGGGATCGCGCGCATGGCGGCGGCCACGATGCGCAGCCCGGTCGGCAGCCGGTCATAACCGTCGGTCCCCAAGGCTGACACCCACGACAGCAACCGCAGCCCCGGTACGGCGGACAGGACGTCGTCGGGACGGTCGATGGCCCACTGCAACGTCGCGCCGGACCGCCGGACCACGGCGTTGGTCCACTGCAGTTTCACGCCGAGCCGGCTGAATGCGTCGAATTGCAGTTCCCCGCTTGGGAAATGCTCGACGATGCGGCGGAACAGGGCCCGCCCGTCGGCCTCGCTGAGATACATGGTGAGACCCTCGGCGAGCATCAGCACCGGGCGGTCCGTGAGAATGTCGGCGAGCCACGCCGGGTCCGTCACCGACGCCGACACGATGTGGCAGTGCTCGCGGGCCGGGTAGAGCCGGCGGCGCAGGTCGGCCACCTCGGGGTAATCGATGTCGTACCAGTCGACACCGGGGCTCGGATCCAGCCGGTAGTAGCGGCTGTCCAGCCCGCAACCCAGGTGCAGCACAACGGCTTCCGGATGTACGGCCAGGAATTGGCGGGCCGTCTTGTCGAAGTAGGCGGAGCGCAGCGTCACTCCCGGCGAGTTCGCGGCTGTCATCGTGGTCCGCGACCAGTCGTAGTCGATGCGCGCGACGATGTCCCTGGCGTAGGTGTCGTGCAGCACGGACTTCGGCAGGTCGGCGTCGAGCGCCTTGCCGTACAGCGTGGCCAGCATGGTCTGCGGCGCCCCGGTCAGGTCCACCGGCAATCTGTCCGTCATGGAGTTCGACGCTAACCGCGACCGGCGCTCCCGCGCCACGACTTAACGCCGTACGGCGCGTTGTTCAGCCCGTGGATTTCTGGGCCTGACGGGCCTTTCGCACACCGACCCAGAACCGCGCCGCCTCTCGCACCGCATCCTCCACCGGCCTTGGCTTCCAACCCAATTCGGTACGGGCCTTGGTGCAGTCGACGGGCGCCTCGGCGCGCATCAACCGCAGTGAGGCGAGCGACATGTGTTCGTCGGTGCCCTTGAGCCGGCCCTTGACGGTGCCCATGGTGGCCAGCGCGTACGTCACCGGCAGTGACAGCGACTTGGCCGGAGCCGGTACGCCGGCCTCGGCTGCGGCAATCCGCGCCACCTCGGCATTGCTGATCATCTTGTCGGAGATCAGGTATCGCTCGCCGGGCCTGCCCTTGTCGGCCGCCAGGATCAGCGCGCGGGCGGCGTCGTTGACGTCGACGGCCTCCAGTTCGATGCCGCTCATCACGAACGGCAGTTTCCCGAACGCGGCGCCGGCGATGATGGCGCCGTGCGGGGTACGGCCCCAGTCCGTGCCGCCGTAAGTGGTGGACACGCACATCGCGACAGCCGGCAGCCCGCGCTCGCGGGCGTACTGCAGCACCAATTTCTCGGCCTGTACCCGCGAGCGCACGTACGGCGGCAGAGTGCGCTCGTCGGCGACGTCGTCCTCGGTGGAGACGAACCCGCGCTTGCGTCCCACCGTGGCGTAGCTGCTGGTGAAGACGAATTTCTTTAGGCCCGAAGCGATTTCGGGCTCGACTGCGACGTCCAGCACGTTGCGGGTGCCCTCGACGTTGGTGCGGAACAGCGGTGCTGGATCGCGCAGCCAGCCGCGGGTGTCCACCACGCAGTAGTAGACGACGCCGACGCCGGTCATCGCGGTGCGCAGGGTGTCGGTGTCCCAGATGTCGCCCTCGTACCGGGTCACCGCGAGGTCGTCGATGCCGATGGTGTTGGCACCGGCGCGCACCATGACCCTGACGTCTTCGCCGGCCGCCACCAGTTGCCTGGTGACGTGCGAACCGAGGTAGCCGTTGGCCCCGATGACGAGAACCGTCACCGGCGACCCCTGCCGCCGAACTTGCTCATCCATTCCTGCGCCACCTCGGGCAGCGTGCCCAGCGCTTCCGCTTTCTTGCACCACGCCATGGTCGTTTCGAGGAACTTCATGGGGTTGTAGATGTCTTCCTGCTTGCTCCACAGCCCGTTGCCCGCATAGGTCATGATCGAGATGTTGGTGGCGCCCATGATGGTGCCGTCGCCCGGATCGCGCATGGGGTTGTCGAGCTCGCAGATGACGCGGCCGGTCGCCTCGTCGTAGACCTTCCAGAGCGACGGGAACGACGTCATGTAGCTGCCGGGGAAGTTCTCCATGGTGTTCCAGATCCAGGGCCGCACCTCTTCGCGGCCGTGCATGGTGCCCATGGCGTGCTCGATGTACAGCACGTCCTCGGTGTAGTGGTCGGTCCACGGATCCCAGTCGCGCGTCTGGGCGGCGCGGTCCACGGTCTGCTCGAAGACGTCGAATGCCGCGATGAGTTCCGCGCGGCCGAAAGTGTTGCCCGTCACAGGAAAACTAGAACACGTTCTAGTAGAGTTTGTCGAGCACTTGCGCACTCGCCGCGAATTTGGTTCTCTGGAGTCAAAGCGAGGAGGCGTACATGACCGATACCGCGACCGCGATCCTGGCGGGCGGCTGCTTCTGGGGGATGCAGGACCTGATCCGCAAGCAGCCGGGCGTGCTGACCACGCGGGTCGGCTACACCGGCGGCTCCAACGATCACCCGACCTACCGCAACCACCCCGGCCACGCCGAGGCTGTCGAAATCGTCTATGACCCCAGCCAGACCGACTTCCGGGCGCTCCTGGAGTTCTTCTTCCAAATCCACGACCCGTCGACGGTCAACCGGCAGGGCAACGATGTCGGGACCAGCTACCGCTCGGCGATCTTCTACACCGACGACGACCAGAAGCGCGTCGCCGAAGACACCATCGCCGACGTCGACGCCTCAGGCCTGTGGCCCGGCAAGGTGGTCACCGAGGTGACACCGGCCGTGCCGTTCTGGGAGGCCGAGCCCGAGCATCAGGACTACCTGGAGCGCATCCCCAACGGCTACACCTGCCACTTCCCGCGGCCGGGCTGGAAACTGCCCAAACGCCAGTGATTTGTGCACGATTTTCCGCGGCAGCCGCGGATTTTCGTGCACAAATCACGCTGTAGCGGCGCGCTCGGTGATCAACCGGGCGACCAGCTCGGGATGCTGATCCGGCAGCCAGTGGTTCGCACCCTCGACGATCTCGAACTTGTACGGCGCGTGGACGTACTGCTCGGTCAGCAAGGCGCCCTTGCGGCCGAGCGCGATGTCGCCGTCACTCCAGATGTAGGTGGTGGGGCGGGTCACCGGAGTGAACGCCGCTCTCGGCGACACGAATGGCATGGCGCGGTACCAGTTGAGCGCGGGCGTCAGAGCGCCGCTGTCGAACACCTCGTCCCGCGTGACGATCAGCGCGTCGTCGGTCATTCCACTGCGCGGCATGGCCAGCTTCGCGAATCGTTCTCCCAGCCACGGCACCTGGAATATCAGCATGTAGTACGAGTGCAGCGCCTGCGTCCCCGTGACCATCGCCTTCAGGAAGGCACCGGTGTGGGGCACCGACACCGCGGTCAGAGTGCGCACCAGCTCCGGTCGGGTCGCGGTCAGCGACCACGCGATGGCGGCACCCCAGTCGTGCCCGACCACGTGCACCGGTCCACCGACCAGATCGATCAGCGCCGCGACGTCGTCGGTCAGTTTGGGAATCGTGTACTGCCGACGACCCTTCGGCCGGGCCCCGCGCGAATAGCCACGCTGATTCGGCACCAGGGTACGGAAGCCATTGGCGTGCAACAGCTCTGACACGGACGACCAGGACTCGGCGGTCTGTGGAAAGCCGTGCAACAAGACCACGACGTCGCCGTCGATGGGGCCGGAGTCGATCACGTCGAAAGTCAGTCCGGCGTGGCGGTACTGCGAAATCCGTTCGGTCACAGCATGAACCTACAGCGGGTTGACGCGCCGGCGTAGGGTCACGCGACCACCGTCTTTGGGTGTATACGCCACGCCGCGCGAGAAGACCTTCTCCCCGGGGGCGCTGGTGGTCTGGATGGCGAAATGGCGCAGCACCGTGCGCAGGACGACGTCCATCTCGACTTGAGCGAACACCGCGCCGACACAGCGTCGGGTGCCGCCACCGAACGGCAGGAAGGCCAGCGGCGGCCGGCGCCCCATGAAGCGCTCGGGGTCGAACCGCTCCGGATCGGCGAATTCCTTTGCGTCCTCGTGCATGTGGTCGATGGCGACGATGACGGAGAAGCCGCGCGGAATGATCCATTCGCCGAGTTGGAAGGTCGGCGCGTACACGTGCCGGCCGGCGAAGTCGATGATGGTGCGGATGCGCTGCACCTCCAGCAGGACCGCCTGGCGGTACTCGTCGGTCTCGCCGGCCGCGATTTCCGCTTCGAGCCGCCGCAGCACCGCGGGATGCCGGGAGACCCGTTCGAAGACCCAGGCCATGGTGGCCGCGGTCGTTTCGTGGCCGGCGGCCAGCAGTGTCAGCAGCTCGTCGGCAATGTCGCTGCGGGACATGGCCGTTCCGTCTTCGTAGGTGCTGCGTAGCAGCAGCGCCAAGACGTCGTCCCGGTTCTCGAGATCGGGATCGGCGGCGACGGTGTCGATCAGTCTGGCGACGACCTCGTCGTACTGCCGCCGGTACTCGGCGAGCCGGCCCCACGGCGTGAAGCGGCCGTAGGTGCGTTTCGGCATGGGCAGCACGGCAAGCCGCGATCCCAGGGTGACCCACGGCGGGATGATCCGCCGGAGTTCGTCGAGGTGGTGACCGTCGGCCCCGAACACCGCGCGCAGGATGGCGTTGAGGGTGATGTGCATCATCGGTTCGAGCGTGGGGAACGCCTTCCCCTCCGGCCAGGACGCCGCCGCGCGCAGCGTCTCCTCCTCGAAGATCCGCTCGTAGTTCTTGATGCTCTTACCGTGGAACGGTGGCGTCAGCAGCTTGCGGCGCAACCGATGCTCGGAACCGTCGAGCGCGAACACCGATCCGCTGCCGAGCACGCGCGACAGATTCGGCTGAATGTTGCCGACGTCGGCGGGGTTCGCCGCGAACAACTGCTTGGCCAACTGCGGGTCGGTCACCATGACCGAACGACCGAAAACCGGTGCGTCACAGGTGAATACCGGTCCGAGTCGCGGCACCATATCGTTGACGAACTTGCGTCGATTGGTCGCGAAGGCCACGCCCTGCAGAATCTTGGGCACTCCGGTCGCCGGCGGCAGATGAATCGCCGGGGCACGTTCGATCAGTTCAGCGGTGACGGTTTCAGTCATGGCAGGCTCCAAGCCACTGATTACGCGGTACCACGGTGTACCGCGGGGTTGTCCGGTACGGTACCGGCTAGTACCACAGGTAGGCAAGGGTTTTGGGAGAGTGATGGCAGGCGGCGAGGTCAACTCGGCACAATCGGCTGCACAGCCGTTCCGTGGGCGGCTGCTCGACGGGCTCGCCACCTCGCTGGCGACCCGGGGTTACCGCGATACGACCGTCGCCGACATCGTCCGCAACGCCAAGACCTCCAAGCGCACCTTCTACGACCAGTTCTCCAGCAAGGAGGAGTGCTTCATCGAGTTGCTGCGCACCAACAATGAGGACCTCATCGCGCGCATCCGCGGTGCCATCGACCCCGACGGCGACTGGGAGCGGCAGGTGCGCGACGCGGTCGACGCGTATGTCGCGCACATCGCCTCCCGGCCGGCGATCACCCTGAGCTGGATCCGGGAAGCTCCCGCGCTCGGTGACGTCGCCCAGCCACTGAATCGGCACGCCATGGAACAGCTCACCGACATGGTCGTCGACCTCACCAGCGGTGCGGGATTTCAGCGGGCCGGCATCGCTCCGACCAGCCGGCCGGTGGCCCTGATCCTGCTCGGCGGTTTTCGCGAACTGACGGCGCTGCTCGTCGAGGACGGCCGCGACGTCGACGAACTCACCGAGCCGGCCCTGACCGCCGCGCTCGCGATCCTGGGCGCCAGGATGTCAGCGCAGCATCAGCCGGGCTGACTTCTCCAGCCGCCCGGCGATCTCGTCGTACGACGTCAACCCCATGCCGGCGCGCACCAGCGCGCCCGAGTAGAGCATCTCCAACGATTCGATGACGTCCTCGTCGACGTCCGGCCCGAGTGCGGCAGCCAGCCGGCTGCGGATGTCCCTGCCGATGCGCACCCGCAGCACCTCGACATCGGGATCGCGGCCCAGCATGGCGTGGGTCACCGCGCCGGCGAACGCGGGCTCGTCGATCACCAGCAGCGCGATGTGCCGCAGGACCTCGCTGACCCGCGTGGCCGGATCATCGGACTCGTGGACCACCGGCGGGGCGGCCGACAGCCGGCGCCAGAACACCTCGGCGACCAGGTGTTCCTTCGACGCGAAGTAGGTATAGGCCGTCGCCGCGCCGACCTCGGCCTCCGCGGCTACCCGCCGCACCGTCAGGCCGGAGAAGCCCTCGCGGCGCAGCAGGTCCAGGGCAGCACGGCTGAGCCGGTCGACCGTATCGGCCTGTTTGGCCGTCAACCGGCGCCGGGTGGGCTCAAGCGCCTGTTCGGACACGTGTCCGGACGCTACGGCACCGGGCGATCTCCCACAACCGGTCTACCGTGGACACATGCGGGCGCTGATCGTCGTCGACGTGCAGAACGACTTCTGCGAGGGTGGTTCTCTCGCGGTGTCCGGCGGCGGCGCCGTGGCCCGCGCGATCAGCGATCTGTTGGCCCGCCACGAGTACGACCACGTCGTGGCCACGGCCGACCATCACGTCGACCCCGGTGACCATTTCTCCGACGCACCCGACTACCTGACGTCGTGGCCCCCGCACTGTGTGGCCGGCACCGCCGGGGCGCAGTTCCACCCCGAGTTGGATGTCTCAGCAGTCGAGGCGGTGTTCCGCAAGGGCCGGCACTCCGCGGCATACAGCGGTTTCGAGGGCACCGACGAGTCCGGTACCGGCTTGGCAGATTGGCTGCGCGCCCGCCGCGTCGACGAGGTCGACGTGGTGGGCATCGCCACCGACTACTGCGTCAGGGCCACCGCGGCCGACGCCGCCGAGGCCGGGTTTCGCACCCGGGTCCTGCTCGACTACACGGCCGGCGTTTCGGCCGACGGCACCACGAATGCCATTGCGGCGCTGAAAGATTCCGGCGTGACCGTGGTCTAGACCGTCGGATCCTGCGGCCGGCCCGACCATTGCGGCAACCGACCGGCCTGCATCGCCCGCACGCCTTCCTTGGCGTCGTCGTGCGCTATCACCGCGCGGTGAATCTCGGTCTCGCGCTCCCCCACCTCGTCACGCGACAGTTCGAAGGAGTCCCAGAGCAGCCGCTTGCTGGCCGCCACCGACATCGGCGCCGTGTTGTCGGCGATGTCGTGGGCCATCTCCAGCGCGGCCGACAGCACCTCATCGGCCGGCAGCACTCGGTTGGCAATACCCAGCTCGAAAGCCCGACGACCGTCGAAAGTCGTTCCGGTCAACAGGATTTCCGCTGCCCGGGCAATACCGACCAGCCGCGGCAACGCCCAGTGCGAGTACGCGTCACCGACCACTCCGCGGCGCACCTGCACGACGCCGTAGCGGGCGTCGGCGGCAAAAATCCGGATGTCGCACTGTAGCGCCAGGGTCAGTCCCAATCCGATGGCGTGCCCGTTGACCGCCGCGATCACCGGCTTGCTCAACGACCACGCCGGGACCGGGATTCCGGCCGCACTGAACTCCGGGCCGGGTGCGGCGAACGTCTGGTCGCCGGCGGCCAGGTCGGCGCCGGCGCAGAACGCCGGTGGCGCCCCGGTCAGCACGACGGCCCGGACGTCGTCGGCTTGGTTGCAGCGGGTGTACGCGTCGGCGAGTTCCTCCCGCATGCCGTCGCCAAAAGCGTTGCGCCGCTCCGGGCGGTTCAGCGTCACCGTCACCACGCCGCCATCGAACGTGGTCAGCAGCGCGCGGTAATCCGGGAACACCGCCCGAGTAAACCACGACCGTACAATACCTCTGTAACAGAGCTATTATCGATATGTGCCCGCTCGAACAGACCTCACCACCGACCTGTTCCACACTGTCGGTCGCTTCCGGCGGCAACTGCGCCGGACCGCCGGCGGCAGCTTCGCGGGCGTCACCCAATCACAGGCCGAGCTGCTCAGGCTGGTCGGCCGCCGGCCCGACATCTCGGTGCGGGAAGCCGCGGAGGAGCTCAGCCTGGCCGCCAACACCGCGTCGACCTTGGTGTCCAAGCTGACCGCAGACCAACTGCTCGTCCGCAGCGTCGACCCCGACGACCGTCGTATCGGCCGCCTCCGGCTGACCGAACCCGCCCAACAACTCGCCGATCAGACCAGGGCTTCCCGCCGGGCCGCCCTCGACGTCGTACTGAACCAGCTCGACGACGAGCAGATCAGTGATCTGACAAAAGGTTTGAACGTCCTGGCCGAGATGACCAGGATGCTCCAGGAGAACCAATCATGAGTACCCCCGCCATCGAATGCGACCACGTCACCCACCGATACGGCGATTTCACCGCGGTCGACGACCTCAGCATCACCGTCGCCGTGGGCGAGACCATGGGGCTACTGGGCCCCAACGGCGCCGGGAAGACCACCCTGGTGCGACTGCTCACCACCCTGACCCCCGTGCAACACGGGCAGGTGCGCATCTTCGGCCTCGACGCGGGGCGCCGCACCATGGACATCCGGCAGAACCTTGGGTATGTGCCGCAACAACTTTCGATCGAGTCGGCCCTCACCGGACGGCAGAACGTCGACCTGTTCGCCCGCCTCTACGACGTGCCGCGACGCGAACGCCGAGCGCGGGTCGACGACGCACTCGAGGCCATGCAGCTGCTCGACGTCGCCGACCGTCCCGCCAAGACGTACTCCGGTGGGATGGTCCGCCGCCTCGAGCTGGCTCAGGCCCTGGTGAACCGGCCGTCGCTGCTCATCCTCGACGAACCCACAGTCGGCCTGGATCCCATTGCCCGCGACAGCGTTTGGACCCAGGTGGCGTACATGCAGCAAGAGTTCGGTATGACAGTCCTGTTGACCACCCACTACATGGAGGAAGCCGACGCCTTGTGCGACCGGGTCGCCCTCATGCACCGCGGCGGCCTGCAGACCGTCGGCTCCCCCACCGACCTGAAGGCAGCCCGCGGCCCGTCGGCCACGCTCGAAGACGTCTTCCGGCACTACGCCGGCTCCGACCTGTCGGGGGATGACGACCGCCAGTCTCTGCAGCAGGTCCGCGCCGGAAGGAGGACGGCCCGCCGTGTCAGTTGACGTCGAACTGGTCGCCGCGCCCCGCGGTGCCAAACGCATCGGCGGCCTCGCCCGCCGGATGGGCGCGTTCGCGCTCGTCGAATTGCAGAAGCTGCGCTACGACCGCACCGAGCTGGTCACCCGGACCATTCAGCCGGCGTTGTGGCTGTTGATATTCGGACAGACCTTCTCGCGGCTGCACGTGATCAACACGGGCAACGTGCCATACCTGTCATTCCTGGCGCCCGGCATCATCGCCCAGTCGGCGCTGTTCATCTCCATCTTCTACGGCATCCAGATCGTCTGGGACCGGGACGCCGGCATCCTCGCCAAACTGATGGTCACGCCGTCGCCGGCGTCGGCGCTGATCACCGGCAAGGCTTTCGCGGCGGGAGTCCGCTCGATCGCCCAGGTCATCGGGGTCCTGGTGATCGCCCTGCTGATGGGCATCCACTTGAGTTTCAACCCGCTGCACGTCCTGGCCGCCATGGCGGTGGTGATGCTCGGCTCGGCGTTCTTCTCCTGTCTGTCAATGACTTTGGCGGGGCTGGTCCGCAACCGCGACCGCTTGATGGGCATCGGCCAGGCCATCACCATGCCGCTGTTCTTCGCCTCCAACGCGCTGTACCCGGTGGACATCATGCCGGGCTGGCTGCACGCGCTGTCCACCGTGAATCCACTGTCGTACGAGGTGAACGCACTGCGCTCGCTACTGCTGGGCACCCCGGGCAACCCCCTGCTCGACGTCGCGATCCTCGCCGTCGCGGCAGTGCTCGGCATCGCCGCGGCATCGGCCCTGCTGCGCCGCTTAGTCCGGTGACAGACTCTGAGGCATCACCGGAGCGCGACTGTCACGCGGCCAGAACCGAGCGCATCGACCTCGGCGATCACGCGCTCCTCGATGTCGGGATGCTGGGCCAGAAGCGCGAAGGTCCACGCCAGCGCGGCCGCCGTCGTCCCGTGACCGCCGACGACCATTTCCATCATCTCCACCATCGGCGGGCGCGACCCTTATATCGAAGCGATCATCGGACCACTCGTCGAAAGCTGCTCGAGCACCTAGTCAGTTCTCATCTGACGCCTAGGCAGTGCGGGTTGACTCGATGTCATGAAGCACAGCATCGTCGCGGTCGTCCTGGACGCCGGCACCGACGCCGGATTGGCCACCGCCCACAGCCTGCTGGCGGACGGACACCGCGTGGTGGTGACCGCGCGACAGCCCGGCGCACTGGTACGCATCACTCATGGCTACCCCGCCGATCGCATCTACGCGCTGGCGGCCGACACCCACGATCGCAGTCAGTTCGACCAGGTGCTGGCGCTGACCCGCGCGCGGTTCGGCCGCGTCGACATGATCGTCGACCCCAAGCTGTATCGCTCGGTACTCCAGGCGTCCGCCTGAATAGCTGTTCGGTTCGAGCCAATCGTCCGGTCACGGCCACAAGATCCGCTCTGGCTGGAGTCCGAAGCCGGCTCAGGCGGCCGTCAAGTCCATGGCCTGACGGCCGCGCGCGAACCGGACCGTCACGGTTTCCGCGACGCGGCGTCGCCGCACTGCGATGACGCTGTGCATTCGCAGGACATGCCGTCGTCGGCCAGCAGGGACCGGCGTATCGCCCCGTCACCGCCGTTGCGTTTGGCGGCGAGCATCGCGTGGTCGGCACATTCGATGGCGGCGTCGAGCACTGCTCGACCTCCGCTGTCCGTGTCGGTGAAATCGGCCAGGGCAGCTGTGGCCACGCCGACGCTGGCGGTCACCGTCACCTCGTCGGCGCCTGCGGCGATAGCGGCACGCACCCGTTCGCTCATGGCTGCGGCCTGGCCGGGCGCAGCCACGTCGACGACGACGAACTCCTCACCACCGACGCGTGCGACCAAGGCACCGGCAGGCAGGGCGTGAGTTATCCGCGACGCGCTGCGCACCAGCACGGTGTCGCCCACAGCGTGACCATAGGTGTCGTTGACGGCCTTGAACCGGTCCAGATCGATCACCATCACCACCACCACGGCGTCGCCGGGAGCAGCGCCCCGCTCGGCCAGCAGGACACCGAACCGAAGGTGCAAACCGCGGCGGTTGAGCAACCCGGTGAGGTGGTCGGTCACCGATTCGTGAGCATCGTTGCGCAAGACCCAGATGCCGAACTGGACGACGGCCGGGAGCACGACGAACGTCGCGATCGCCGCCAAGGACTTCGCGACCGCGAGGTACGGATCCCCCTGCGGGCCGAGCGCGATGCCCACAGCGAACCCGCCGGTGACCACAAGCACCCACGCCGTGTGCAGCACCAGGCCTTTCGGGCCCTCGAAGAACATCACGTATATGGAGATGAGCAGCAGGGCGTTGAGACCGAAGAACCCCGCCAAGCGGTTCACGTCCAGCATCGCGACGGCAGTGATTCCGATGTCGGCGTAGACGATGAAGGCGATCGACACCGTCCGTGACGGCCACGGGCCGAACCACCACACGAGTGTCCACACAAAAGCCGTCGCCGCGAACGCCGACGAAATGATCTGTGCCTCACCGGTGTCCGCGCCGGACGGGGAGAACTGGGCGACTATCGCGATGACGGCCAACAGCGCCGCACAGCCCCCGACCAGTAGTTGGACGCCGCCGAGCAGTCCCCGTTGAGCGAAGTACCCGAGTTGCGCTTCGTACTCGACGGGTGCGGACCACCAGATGCGGGCCAGCCGGGCAACGGCGAGCAACTCGCGCAGTTTTGCCAACACGGCCGGTCCCCGTTCCCGATGAGTTGCTCGGCGGCCGTTCACCATCGGTCCCCACACCCGCCGCACTCAAGCAAGGTCAGCAAATGTATATCGCGCCTAATATCCGCAAGTCAATAGCGCAAATGCGGATATGCGGCTAATAACCAACAAGATGTACAACGGTTCGCACCCGAAGGTGAGCGGGGTGGGCGCACCAGGCGCGGACCGTCAGCCCAGCCGGCCGTTGACGATTCGCGCGATTGCCCCCAGCGGGATGTCCAGCCATTGCGGCCGGTGCCGGGCCTCGTACCCGGCTTCGTAGACCGCCTTGTCCAGCTCATATGCGGCCAACAAATCCGCCGCCGAATCCGGATCGGTACCACCGCCCTCGGCGTACCCCGCGCAGAACGCGGCCCGGTTGCGGTCGGCCCATTCGCGGGCGCGCGCCGCAAGCTGCTTGCGCCGCTGCTCGTTGCCGCCGCCCTCGGTCAGCCGCTGGAACGCCGCGTACTGATAGGACCGCAGGACGCCGGCGACGTCGCGCAGCGGGGAGTCCGGTGCCCGGCGCCCTTCCAGGGACTGGCCGGGTTCGCCTTCGAAATCGATCAGCAGCCAGGTCTCGGGGGTGCGCAGCACCTGGCCCAGATGCAGGTCGCCGTGAATCCGCTGCACCGTGATCGGCTGGCCCTCGAGCGCGCGGTAGCGGCCCTCGATGGCCGCGGCGAACTCGCGGACCTCGGGCACCGACGCCGTCACCGCCGTGAGCCGCTCCAGCATGGTCGCCACCGGGAACAGCGCCGTGGCCGTGCCGAGCTCGGCAGCCAATGTGGCGTGCACGGCGGCGACGGCCTGCCCCAACCGCTCCGACTCCCCCGCGAAGTCGCCACCGACCTCATCGGCGTACAGATCGCCTTCGGCGTAGAGGTCACGGGTGCTGGCGACGGCCATGTCCCAGCCTTCGGCGGCGTTGTCGGCGAATCGCGTCACCATGCCCAGCGCCGTCGGCGGGCCGCCCTCCAGCGACATGGTCCCCAGCAGCGGCGCCACATGCGGGCTACCGGCGCGGCTCAGTACCCGGGTCAGCTCGATGTCGGGATTCACCCCGGACGTGACGCGGCGGAACAGCTTGAAGATCGCGGCCTCGCCGAAGACGACGCTGGTGTTGCTCTGCTCTGCGCCGACGACGCGGGACGTCTCCCCGACCGGAAGCCGCGCACCGGGCTCGGCGGCGAAAGCGATCGGGCCGACAGTCGCCGACTCGGCGATCAGAGCCAGCAGCAGGTTCGCGACTTCCGGGTCACCGAGCGCATCCCCGACCTCGCCGTCGCCCTGGCGCAGCACAATCTGATACCGCTCGCCGGGGCCGTCGTCGTAGCTGACGTCGAGCAGTACCAGGTCGACGTCGTCGCGCAACGGCTCCACCAGCGCCGGTTCGGCGCCGGTCAGCTGCCGGTTGCGGCCGGCGTACCAGCGCTGCTGGGTCAGGTATTCGGTCAACTGTGGATCCATCACGGCTCCTCACCGACGGGCGCACGCAACGAGAACCAGTAGAAACCATGCCCGGGCAGCGTCAACAAATACGGCAGTTCCCCGATCTTGGGGAACTCAACCCGGCCGGTCAGCTCAACCGGGGTGTAGCCGTTCCAATGCTGCAGGTTCAGTTCGATCGGCTGGGGGAAACGGGACAGATTGTTGACACACAGCACCGTATCGCCGTCGAGTTCGCGCACATACGTCAGCGCCGACGGGTTGGACCCGCCGAGTTCCCGGAACGAGCCGACGGCGAACGCGTCGTGCCGCCGCCGCACCGTGAGCATCGTGCGCGTCCAGTTGAGCAGCGAGTTCGTACTGTCGCGCTGCGCTTCGACATTCACCGCTTGATAGCCGTACACCGGGTCCTGGCTCGGCGGCACGTACAGCCGGCCCGGGTTGGCGGTCGAGAACCCGGCGTTGCGGTCGGCCGACCACTGCATCGGGGTGCGCACGCCGTCGCGGTCGCCCAGCCAGATGATGTCGCCCATGCCGATCTCGTCCCCGTAGTACAGCACCGGGGATCCGGGCAGCGACAACAGCAGCGCGGTGAACAGTTCGGTCTGGTTGCGGTCGTTCTCCAGCAGCGGAGCCAGGCGCCGGCGGATGCCGACGTTGGCCTTCATCCGCGGGTCCTTGGCGTATTCGCTGTACATGTAGTCGCGCTCTTCGTCGGTGACCATTTCCAGCGTCAGCTCGTCGTGGTTGCGCAGGAAGATGCCCCACTGCGCGAGATCGGGAATGGGCGGCGTCTGGGCGAGGATCTCCGAGATCGGGAACCGGGACTCCCGGCGGACCGCCATGAAAATCCTTGGCATCAGCGGGAAGTGGAAGGCCATGTGGCATTCGTCGCCGCCGGTCTCCGGGTCACCGAAATACGCGACGACATCCGCCGGCCACTGATTGGCCTCGGCCAGCAGCACCCGCCCCGGGAATTCGTCGTCGACGACCTTGCGACAGCGCTTCAGGAAGGCATGGGTCTCGGGCAGGTTCTCGCAGTTGGTGCCCTCGCGCTCGAACAGATACGGCACCGCATCCAGCCGGAATCCGTCGATGCCCAGGCCCAGCCAGAAGCGCAGCACATCGATCATCGCTTCCTGCACGGCCGGGTTCTCGTAGTTCAGGTCCGGCTGGTGGGAGAAGAAGCGGTGCCAGTAGAACTGCTTGCGCACCGCGTCGAAGGTCCAGTTGGATTCCTCGGTGTCGACGAAGATGACGCGCGCGTCCTGGTACTTCTCGCTGGTGTCGCTCCACACGTAGTAGTCGCCGTAGGGCCCGGTGGGGTCGCGTCGGGACTCCTGGAACCAGGCATGGGCGTCCGACGTGTGGTTCATCACCAGGTCGGTGATGACGCGGATACCGCGCCGGTGTGCCGCGTCCAGCAACGCCACGAAATCTTCGACAGTGCCGAACTCCGGCAGCACCTTGTAAAAGTCGCGGATGTCGTAGCCGCCGTCGCGCAGTGGCGAGTCGTAGAACGGTGGCAACCAAATACAGTCGACACCAAGCCATTTCAAGTAGTCGAGTCGCTCGGTCAGGCCTCGGAGGTCACCTGAGCCGTCGGCGTCTGAGTCGTAGAAGGCGCGGACCAACACCTCATAGAAAACCGCGCGCTTGAACCAGGTGCGGTCCTCAGGGAGGACTCGCGCATGTCCGAAGTCCGCGGCGCTTGGATGTTCCACGCCACCGCCCGAGGCATCCATCGATCACCAACGTACCCGCGACTGAGTAGGGTGCAAACGTGGCGACACGCGATCATGGCGACCCAGGTGATGCCCCGACGATCCCGCCTCCGCTGGCCGAAATCGTCAACCCGACCCGGACGTCGGCCGCTGAAGAAGCGCGCACCATCGCGGCCTCGACCAACACCGGGACGCTGGCCACCCTGACGGCCGAGGGCGATCCGTGGGCGTCGATGGTCACCTATGGACTGCTCGGCGGCTCGCCGGTGCTGTGCGTATCGAATCTCGCCGAGCACGGCCGCAACCTGGCCGGCGATCAGCGGGCCAGCATCTCGATCATCGCGGCCAGCACCGACAAGGACCCGCTGGCGGGTGGGCGGGTGACCCTTGCGGGAAAGGTCGTGCGGCCCGACGGCGCCGAACGTGACGCGGCCCGCGACGCCCACGTCGCGGCGGTGCCGGCCGCCAAGTACTACATCGACTACAGCGACTTCGCCCTGTGGGTGCTGCATGTGGACCGGGTGCGGTGGGTCGGCGGTTACGGTCGCATGGATTCCGCCACGGGTGCGGATTATGCTGCGGCCCAACCGGATCCGGTGACGCCGTCGGCCGTGGCAGCCATCGCGCACCTCAACGCCGACCATGCGGACTCGCTGGCGGCCATGGCCCGGGTGCTGGGCGGATACCCCGACACCGAGTCGGCGACCTGCACCGGCGCCGACCGCTACGGCCTGGACCTGCGGGTCAACACCGCCCGCGGCATGGCCTACACCAGGGTGGGATACGCGCAGCCGTTGCAGTCCATCGATGAATTGCGTTCAGCGACGGTCGAATTAGCACGGCTGTCGCGGCAGGCATAGCATTCGCACCATGTCTGATCGCCCCGCAAGCTGGGAAGCCGCCTTCGAACTGATCCGCACCCGTGGCTATGAGCGCCGCGAGGAGCCGTTCCGGCTGGCCAGTGGGCAGCTCAGCCACGACTACATCGACGGCAAGTTCGCCATCGACAACGGCGTCAGCCTGACGGTCGTCAGCAAGGCCGTGGCGGAACTCGCCGCGCTGCGCGGCATCGAGTTCGACGCGGTCGGCGGCCTGACCATGGGCGCCGACCCGTTGGCGCACGGCGTCGCGATGGTCACCGGCAAGGCCTGGTTCTCGGTCCGAAAGGAACAGAAGTCCCGCGGCCGCGAGCAGTGGATCGAGGGCACCCGCATCGAACCCGGCACTCGGGTGCTGCTGGTCGACGACGTGATCAGCACCGGCGGCTCGACGGAGATCGCCTATGAGCGGGTCACCTCCGTCGGCGCCGTGGTCACCGGCGTCATCCCGATGGTCGACCGTGGCGACATCGCCACGGAACGGTTCGCCAAGCGCGGGGTTCCGTTTGCCGCGCTGGTCAGCTACCGCGACCTCGGCATCGAACCCGTCCAGGACGTCTAAAGCGCGGACACGCGCGCCGATACCGAGCAATTGGCGCGAGCCACCCCTAGCATCTGGGAGGTGGCTGACAGCGACGACGCAGAGCGCGAACCCTCGCAGCCCGGCGGCGTGCTGGAATCACCCGCCGAGGCGCAGGACGAGCGCGACCCGGACACCGATCCGTTCCGCGCCGTCGACCCGGGCCCACACGGCACCGGACCGTTCGCCGGCCCCACGACAGGCTCGTTCGTCATCCCCGAACCGGAGCCGACCGGCGACACCTTCGACGCGTTCAACACCGACACCTGGCGTTTCCGGCAACCGCCGCCACCCTGGTACCGCACCAAAGATGCGCGGCTGCTGCTGATCGTGGTGGCGGTCGCGGTGATCGCCCTCGTGGTCTCACTGGTGGTCCTGGCCACCCGGCGAGACGCCGGGTCGAACGAGCCATCGCCCGTGGAATCGACGCCGACGACCACGACCACCACCACGACGACGACCGTCACCTCCCCGCCCGCCCCGCCGCCGCCGTCCTCGACCGAACCGCCTCCGGCGGCCGCGCCCCCGGCGTACTACCCGCCGGCCGCGCCGCCCGCACCGACGCGTCCGCCCGAGATCAACGTGACCCGGATGCCGATGAGCGTCGCTCCCCAACCTCGCCACCGCTGATGTCCGACCCCGCCGCCCTGTTCTCCGCCTCGCCCGTCGCGGTGCTGGCCACGGTGTCCGGCGAGGGTCAGCCCCATGTCGTGCCCGTGGTCTTCGCGGTCACCGGGGACCTGCTGTACACCGCGGTGGACGCCAAGCGGAAGTCGACGCAGCACCTGCGGCGGCTCGACAACATCGCGGCCAACCCGCGCGTGAGCCTGCTGGCCGAGCAATACGACGACGACTGGTCCCAGCTCTGGTGGGCCCGCGCCGACGGCACAGCCACGGTGCACCCCAGCGGCGACGAGATGGCGATCGGCTACTCGCTGCTGCGCGCCAAGTACCACCAGTACGACCGGGTTGCGCTCGACGGCCCGGTGATCCGCGTCGCGATCAGCCGATGGAGTTCGTGGCACGCCTGAGCACATGGAGTCTTGTGCCGACCGTCGCGACAGGAGCATGGTGGACGTGAGTCGTCGATAGGGGCACGCCATGGCCGACAAGTCGAATAGCTCATCCGGAGCCGCGCCCGGTGCGGACAGTCCGGCGTCGATCCGAAATGTGGTTCTGGTCGGGCCATCTGGGGCCGGCAAGACCACACTGGTCGAGGCCCTGCTACTCCATGCGGGCGTACTGACCCGGGCGGGAACGGTGCTCGACGGCACCACCGTCTGCGACCACGAGCCCGCCGAAGTCGAACAGCAGCGGTCGGTCGGATTGGCGCTGGCGTCGTTGCAGCACGGGTCGGTGAAGGTCAATCTGCTCGACACCCCGGGGTACGCCGATTTCGTCGGCGAACTGCGGGCCGGGCTCCGGGCCGCCGACTGCGCGTTGTTCGTGATGGCGGCCAACGATGTGGTCGACGCTGCCACGAAGGCATTGTGGCGGGAATGCGCTGACGTCGGGATGCCGCGCGCCGTCGTGGTGACGAAACTGGACCACGCGCGCGCCAACTTCGCCGGTGCGGTCCAGTCGGCACAGGAGTCGTTCGGGGACAAGGTGATTCCGCTGTACCTGCCGGGGGACGCCGGGCTGGTGTCCTTACTAGCCGACGATGCCACCCTGATCGAGGGCATCATCGAGGAATCCGAGGACGAGACGCTGATGGAGCGCTACCTCGGTGGCGAACAGATCGACAACGCCGTGCTGGTGGCCGATCTCGAGCGCGCGGTGGCCCGGGGTTCGTTCTTCCCGGTGATCCCCGTGTGCAGCACCACGGGGACCGGGGCCGCCGAGCTGCTCGACGTCATCGCCCGCGGGTTCCCCTCTCCCCCGGAACATGTCCCACCGCAGGTGTTCACCCCGGCCGGAGTGGAAAAGGCCGCGCCCGCATGCGATCCCGACGCGCCATTGTTGGCAGAGGTGGTGAAGACGACGTCGGACCCGTATGTCGGCAAGGTCAGTCTGGTCCGGGTTTTCGCCGGCACCATCAGGCCCGACACGACGGTTCACGTGTCGGGCCATTTCAATTCGTTCGCCGATTCTGCCGCCGGGTGTGCCGAGCACGAGGACCACGACGAGGACGAGCGCGTCGGCGCCCTGTCGTTTCCACTGGGCCGCAAACAACGCCCGGCCGCCGAGGTGATCGCGGGGGACATCTGCGCCATCGCACGCCTGACGTGCGCCGAGACCGGGGACACCTTGTCGGACAAGGCATCCCCGCTGGTGTGCCGGCCGTGGACCATGCCGGCGCCGCTGCTCCCGATGGCGATCGTGCCGCACGCCAAGACCGACGAGGACAAGCTGTCGGTGGGGCTGGCCCGGTTGTCCGCGGAGGACCCCACGCTGCGCATCGAGCAGAACCCGCAGACCCATCAGATTGTGCTGTGGTGCATGGGCGAAGCCCACTCCGCTGTCGTGCTCGACGCACTGTCGCGGCGGTTCGGCGTCGCCGTCGACACCACGGAATTGCGCGTACCGCTCAGAGAAACGTTCGGCGGCAATGCAAAAGGGCACGGCCGGCATGTCAAACAGTCCGGCGGGCACGGCCAGTTCGCGGTGTGCGACATCACCGTCGAGCCGCTGCCGGAAGGGGCCGGGTTCGAGTTCGTCGACAAGGTGGTGGGCGGCGCGGTGCCGCGCCAGTTCATTCCGAGCGTGGAGAAGGGCGTCCGGGCCCAGATGGATCGGGGCATCTGCGGGTACCCGATGGTCGACATCCGGGTGACGCTGCTGGACGGCAAAGCGCACAGCGTGGACTCGTCGGACTACGCCTTCCAGCTCGCGGGCGGGCTGGCGCTGCGAGAGGCCGCGGCCGCCGCGTCGGTCAATCTGCTGGAGCCCATCGACAGCGTCCACATCGTGGTGCCCGACGAAATGGTCGGCGCGGTGATGAGTGATCTCTCGGGACGGCGTGGCCGCGTGCTGGGCACCGACACCGCCGGCGACTCGTGCACCGGCATCGACGCCGAGATTCCGGAGATCGAGCTGACCCGGTACCCGATCGAACTGCGGTCGTTGTCGCACGGTGCCGGGTCGTTCACCCGCACCTTCGCCCGGTACGAACCGATGCCCGAGGCGGTGGCGGCGCGCGTGCGCTGATCCTCCCTCGCAGTGATCCACGACTTTGGCAAACCTGATCGTGACTGACATCACCTGATGTCATAGTGTCGTCAGATTCGTGCCCGTGCGGGCGGGCACCAGGGATGTCAAAGGGGACACCTGTGGCGACACAGTCGGGGCTCGGTCTGCGCAAATCCAGTCGGTACCGCTTGGCGGTGATCGCGGCGGCCATGGGTATCGCGGCAGCGACCAGCCAGAACGTCGCGTGGGCCGAGACCGGCACCCCTGATTCGACGGGTACGCCGTCGTCCCAACAGGGCACAGCGCCGGCGAACACCGCCACGAAAGCCGGACCGGCCAAACCCAAACCCAAGCCGGGCAAGAAGGACACCAAGAAGGCCGACAAGGACGGCACCACAGATACCGATCCGTCGGGCACCGATACGTCTGCCCCCGATCCGGACGCCAAGCCCGAGGTGAAACCGCCGACCAAGCCGGCGAAGCCCCCGGTCGCCCAAAAGGGCTCGGACCTGACCAAGCCCACCGGTGACCCCAAGAAGGCACCGAAGCTCAAGCCGGCCACCGCGAGCACTCCCGCCAAGGACGCCACGGCCACCGCGGCCACGCCGCCCGCTGCGACCGCCACGGATACCCCCTCGACGGCTCCGGCCAAGGCGCCCGCGCCGACCATCAAGCCGGCAGCCCTGGCCGCCACCAACAGTGGCGTCAGCACCCTGACGACACCGACGCCCCCGCAGCCGCTGAATCCGATCGCCAAGCTCATCCAGCTGCCCGGCCGCATCATCAACACCGTCCTGCAGGTGCTGGACCTGACGGTCTCGCAGACCGGCCCCAAGAGCCCGTTCAACTGGTCGCCCATCTCCGAGGCGCTGTTCGCCGGGTTCCGGCGCATCGAGGACATGCTCGGGCTGAGCAAGACGCCCACCTCGGCGCCCGTGGTGCCGGAGCTGACCTATGAGGGCCCCACCAGTGGCGACACCCCGACGGTCGAGCAGTTCCTCAATGCCTCGGCCAACGCCTACGTGCTGGGCGGCCAGCCCGGTGATCTGAAACCGTTCACCGTCAACGGTTTTCAGATGCAGACCTTCAACCCGCTGTCCGGCGCCGTCGGCAAGGCCTGGGTGACACCCGAGGGCCACATCATCATCGCCTACCAGGGCACGACCGGCGGCACCAATCTGCTGTTCCATCCGCTGATCGCGCTGTCGCAGATCTTCACGGACATGCAGATCATCTTCACCCACACCACGCCACAGGCATTCTGGGATTCGCTGGCGTTCGAGCGGCGCGTCGAAGCGGAGGCCGTCAAGCAGGGCTACACCACCGATGACATCTTCGTCACCGGCCACTCGCTGGGTGGTTGGGAGGCGCAGTTCGTCGCGCAGCGGACCGGCCTCGGCGGCATCGGATTCGAGGGCCCCGGCCTGAACACGTCGGTCCCCGGCAATGGCGTCAACTCGAACTTCGTCAACATCGAGACGTACGGCGACACCGCGGCGTACTTCGCCACCGACCTGCCGGGGCTGCAGCCATTCATGCCGGCCTACGACCCCACCGGTGGCAGCAAGCCGCACTACGGCAACATCGTGATGATCGGTGACCCGGACGCGGTGAACCCGCTGTTCAACGCATCGGCGCTGTGGGGCCCGAACCCGATCAACGACATCATCTTCGCCATCGACATCCTCGGGAACTTCTTCGAGCACCACCTGCCGGGCATGCAGGCCTACAACCTGGGCGTCGCACCGGATCCCGGTGTGGTGCCCTGGCTGGGCTCCTACACCGGGCCGATCAACGACTGGGGCGACCTGGACATCTACGAACTGCAGCAGGCCGCATCCGACGCCGGAGTCCTGATCGCCCCCTGATCCCTCAGCCCCAAGCGATTTGTGCACGATTTTCCGCGGCGACCGCGGAAAATCGTGCACAAAACCCAGTTGATGGAACCGCAGGGGCGCCGCAAACGTCCGAATCTGTGTGCTCGATGACTACCTTCGCCGCCACGACGGCGTAATCACCCGCGCCCAAGCCCTGACCGCCGGGATCAGCGATGACGCCATCAGCCGCCGAGTCCGCTCCGGCCACTGGCTGCGCTGCGCCCCCGGAGTGTTCTTCGTCGACGATCGTCCATTCAGCGATGCGGCCCGCGTACGCAGCGCAGTGTGGTCCTACGGCCCGGCGGCCACCGCCAGCGGACTGGCCGCCGCGTGGTGGCTGGGAGTCACTCACTACGCGCCGGAGACCGTGGAAGTCACCGTGCCGAAGGTCAGCAATCATCGCAAGCGCGACGGCATCCGGGTGCGCCGCCGCGACCTGCTGCCACAGGACATCGTCGAACGCGGCGGGTTGCGAGTCACCGCACTCCCACTGACCGTCGTCGAAGCCGCGACGCACCGCGGAGGTGGCGCCAAACTCATGGACACTGCGTTGCAACGGCACGTCGAGCTGAAGAAACTCTGGGATGCGCACCTGCGCAACAAAGGACGACACGGATCGCCTGCGGCTCGGATACTGTTGCTGGCCGCCGAAGACGGGGCCCGCTCTCAAGCCGAACGCCTGTTCGTAAAACTATTGCGCCGCAACAAGATCACTGGATGGAAGGCCAACTGCCCGGTGGCCGGGTACAAAGTCGACGTCGTGTTTCCGGCAGCAAAACTCGCCATAGAAGTCGACGGATGGGCCTTTCACAGCAGTGCTGACGACTTCGAGAACGACCGAAAGCGCCAAAACGCGATCTCGCTGCTCGGTTACCAGATCTTGCGGTTCACGTGGCTCGACCTGACCGAATATCCCGACCGAGTGCTCGCCGAAATACGGAATGCCCTGCTGTCCAGGCACGCCGCCTGAAAACTTGTGCACGATTTTCCGCGGCGGCCGCGGAAAATCGTGCACAAATCCCTGGGTCAGAGCAAGCCGAGCAGCTGCAGGTCGGTGATGTACTTGACGATCACCGGCGCGGTGATGTGCGGAATGTCCTTGTCTGGGCCCAGCTTTGCCTCCTGCACCGCCTCGCGGAACACCACGACCGGCGCGATGGACCCGTTGTGCGGGTGCTCCGGCTTCTGGTAGTTGTGCAGCAGCGGCAGCAGTGACGCCTGGCGCTGGCGGTCCGGCAGGGCCCTCAGGGTGGTCTCGAAGCGGGTCAGCCATTCGGCGTAATCATCAACGCGGGCAATGGAATACCCGGCCTTGATGAGCCAGTCGACGAACTCGTCCATGCCCAGCCCGTCAGAGTGCGGGTTCATCACGTGGTAGGTGACGAACTCGCCCGCGGGCCGCACGCCGAGCGTGTCGATGGCCTCGGCGATGAACTCGACGGGCAGCCCGTCGTAGTGCGCAGCCTGCCGCTTGCCCTCGGCGTCCCGCTCGTAGAACGAGTACGGCGCGATGCCGGTCGCCACCAGCGAGAACATCATGCGGGTGAACATGTCGGGCAGGTTCAGCTGCCCCGCGTACGACGTGTCCGCGAGGATCATGTCGCAGCGGAACACCGAAACCGGCAGTCCGCAAAGGTCATTCGCCTCACGCAGCAGCACCTCACCGGCCCACTTGCTGTTGCCGTAGCCGTTGGCGTAACCGTCGTGGACGGCACGCACCGGGCTCATCACGCGCACGTCCGCCTCTTCGGTGAACGTGCCCGGCGCCAGCTGGTCACCGACGCCGATCGTCGACACATAGATGTACGGCTTCTGCCGGGTGGTCAGCGCGATCCGGATCAGCTCGGCAGTGCCCAGCGCGTTGGGTCCGAACAGCTCGCTGTAGGGCAGCACGTGGTTCACCAGCGCCGCCGGGTCGACGATGACGTCGACCTCGTCGGCCAACCGCTGCCAAACCTCCTGCGGCAGGCCGAGATTCTCGTCGCCCTTGTCACCGGCGATGACTTCGAGGTGGTCAGCGGCCAGGGCCTGGTAGTGCGCCAGCAGCTTCGGGTCGCCACTGTCGAACGTCGCATCGAGACGGGCCCGGGCCTCGTCGTCGGACTTGGCGCGCACCAGGGCGATCACCTTGCCGTCGACCAGGTCCATGCGTTCCAGCCACTCCAGCGCCAGGTAGCGGCCGAGGAATCCGGTTGCGCCCGTGAGCAATACGGTCCGAACCTCGGACGCAGGGCCGGGCAGCGACGGCGCCGCCGCCAGCGTCGTCGCATCGATGAACTTGTCCAGCGTCAGGTCCGCCGCACGCACCTCGACGGCGTTCTTGCCGTGCACCGAGCTGAAGCTGGGGCGCTTGGCGCCGCCGCTGCGCTCGTTCTCGATGTAGGCGGCCAGCGCCGCCAGATCGTTGGCGGGGCTCACGATGACGCCGACCTGAACCTCGACGCCGAAGATCTCCTCGAGCAGGTTGCCGAAGGTCAACGCGGACAACGAGTCTCCGCCGAGATCGGTGAAGTGGGCGTCGGCCGACACCTCGCCCGACGCACCGAGCAGCGCGCTCGCCGCGCGGATGACGGTCGGCAGGGCCGGGCCCTCGGCCCCGTGCTGTCGCAACTCACGGAGTTCATCGGCTTGTCCGGCAGCAAGACTCACGTACAGGTCTTCCAGCGCCGGCCCGTAATGCGCCTTGAGCTTGGGCCAGGCCAGCTTTCGGATGCCGGTCAACAGCCCGTTCTCCAGCGAGAACGGCTCGGTCTCGATGAGGAAGTCGCGGGGAATCTCGTAGGACTGCAGCTCGGCGGCCTTGGCGACCTCCTGCAGCGAATCGCTGATCCGCTGCTTCAGTTCGGCGGAATCCCAACGCGCCAAGGCATCTTCGGTCGGGACCACCACAGCCAGCAGGTACGGCTGGGCGCTGTTGCCGTAGACGTAGATCTGCCGGACCAGCGGGCTGTTGTTGCTGAACGCCGCCTCCAGCTTGGCCAGGGTGACGAACTCGCCCTGCGCCAGCTTCAGCACGTTGTTGCGGCGGTCGACGTACTGGATCTGGTCCGGGCCGATCTCGGCGACGACGTCGCCGGTGCGGTAGAAGCCGTCCTCGTCGAACACGGTCGCGGTGACCTCGGGCCGCTCGTAGTAACCCGGGAACAGGTACTGGGTCTTGACCAGCAGCTCGCCGCGCGGGTAGGGCTGGTCGGTCAGGTAGTAACCCAGGTCGGGCACGTCGACCAGCTTGTAGTCCAGGGTCGGCGGGCGCTGGATGACGCCGTCGAAGAAGACCATGCCGGCCTCCGTGGAGCCGTAGCCCTCGAGCACATGGATGCCGAGGAACTTCTCGACCCACGCCTTGAGCTCGTCGGTGATGGGCGCCGAGCCGGTCATCGCCTTGATGTAGCGGCCACCGATCAGGTTCTGCCGCATGTCGGCCATCACCTGCTGCTCGATGTCATCGCGCTCGGCCTCACCGGCACCGGCCGGCACGAGCTTGTCGACGCGGCTCTGGAATTCCAGGTACAGCATCTCCCAGACGCGGGGTACCAGGTTCAGCTCGGTGGGTCGCGCCAGCGCGAAATCCTCAAGGAGAGTGGACAAGTCGCTCTTGGCAGCGAAGTAGACGATGCCGCCGTTGGCCAGGGTGGAGTACAGGATGCCGCGGCCCATGACGTGGCTCATCGGCATGAACGCCAGGTTGATCGACGCCTCGCTGGGTCCGAACCACGCCGTGCTGGCCCGCCGCCAGAAGCTCGTCATGTTGCTCTCGGGGTACATCGCGCCCTTGGGCGCCCCGGTCGACCCGGAGGTGTAGATCAGCAGGGCCAGGGGGTCGGCTTCGTCGAAGACCGGTGTCGGCGCCGGCGGCAGGGTGCGGCCGCGGCTCAGTAGATCGCCGAAAGTCTCGACCGTGACGTTCAGGCCGGACAGCGCGTCGCGCGCCTTGTCGATGGCCTCACGCTCGTCGTCGACCTCGGCGTGGTGGTCGAACACCACGAAGCGGGCCGGAGCCGGGCCACCCACGGCGAGTTCCACAGCGTCGGCTACATAGCCTGCGCTCACGGCGATCAGCACCGGTTCGGTTTCGGCCACGATCGGCAGCAACGACGACGCCGCGGAGCTGGTCTGCAGCGGCACCGAGACGGCGCCGATCTGGCCGAGCGCGGTGTCGATGACGGTGTAGTCGGTGCTGGTGAAGCCGAGGATGGCGACACGGTCGCCGGCCTTGACGCCGTCGGCGTGCAGCGCGGCGGCGACGGCGCGGATGCGGTCCCACAGCTCGCGGTAGGTGATGGTGTCGTACTTCGGCAGCAGCCGCGCCACGGTGCGGCCGTGCTCGGTGACGAACTCGACGGCGCGCTGCCCGAGGGCGGTCCGGTCGGCGTAGCCCTCGAGGACGGTCTTCACGATCTCGGGCAGTCGCATGCCAGGCTTTTCGACCGACTCGGCGACCGACTGCAGCGGCACGGCCGCGGCGAACTGCGGATCAGTGGCGGAAAGTTCGACGATCCGGCGGGCGAGAGCGCTGTCGGCATGGGAAATCGACATGAAGAAACCTCACGAAAAATCGAAAAAACTCGAATGGGTACGCCCCGTTGCATTCCCACTAATTGAATGACGCTGGCGCGGCCGCCGTTGTTCCGGCGATTTCCTGCCAGTTCCCTGTGATTCGTGCACGATTTTCCGCGCCTACCGCGGAAAATCGTGCACAAATCCCAGGGTCAGCTCAGAGCAGGCCGAGCAGCTGCAGATCGGTGATGTACTTGACGATCACCGGCGCACCGATGTGCGGAATATCCTTGTCCGCACCGATTTTCGCGTCCTGCACCGCAGCGCGGAACCGGTCCACCGGAGCAATGGACCCCGGCACCGGGTAGCTCGGCTGTTGGTAGTTGTGCAGCAGGGGCAGCAGCGACGCCTGACGCTGCCGGTCCGGCAGGGCACGCAGCGCGGTCTCGAAGCGGGCCAGCCACTCGGCGTAATCACCAACGCGCGCAACGGAATACCCGGCGTCTATCAGCCAGTCGACGAACTCGTCCATACCGATGCCGTCGTCGTACGGGTTCATCACGTGATAGGTCTCGAACGTCGAGTCCGATTCGCCGGCCGCGACGCGTACTGCCAGCGTCGAAATGGACTCGGAGACGAACTCGACGGGCAGGCCGTCGTAGTGGGCGCGCTGCCGCTTGCCGTCAGCGTCCAGCTCGTAGAACGAGGACGGGGCGATGCCGGTGGCCACCAGCGAGAACATCATGCGGGTGAACATGTCGGGCAGGTTGAGCTGCCCGGCGTACGTGGTGTCGGCCAGGATCATGTCGCAACGGAACACCGAAACCGGCAGTCCGCAAAGATCATTGGCCTCGCGCAGCAGGACTTCACCGGCCCACTTGCTGTTGCCGTAGCCATTGGCGTAACTGTCGTCGACGGACCGCACCGCGCTCATCACGCGCACGTCGGCGTCCTCGACGAACTCACCGGGCGCGACGCCGCCACCGACCGCGATGGTCGAGACATACGCGAACGGCTTGATCCGCGTGGTCAACGCGATCCGGATCAGCTCGGCGGTGCCGAGCGCGTTGGGTCCGAACAGTTCGCTGTACGGCAGCACGTGGTTCACCAGCGCGGCCGGGTCCACGATGAAGTCGACAGTGTCGGCCAGGCGCTGCCAAACCTCCTGCGACAGGCCTAGATTGGCCTCACCCTTGTCGCCGGCGATGACCTCGAGGCGGCCCGCCAACGACCGGTAGTGCGCCAGCAGCTTCGGGTCGCCGGAATCGAACGTCGCGTCGAGCCGGGCCCGGGCATCGGCGTCGGACTTACCACGGACCAGGCAGATGACCTTGCCGTCGACCAGGTCCATGCGCTCCAGCCACTCCAGAGCCAGATAGCGCCCGAGGAAACCGGTTGCGCCCGTGAGCAATACAGTGCGCACCTCGGACACCGGGCCGGGCAGCGACGGCGCCGCCGCCAACGTCTCGGCGTCGATGAACTTGTCCAGCGTCAGGTCCGCGGCCCGCGCTTCGGTGGCGCCGCGGCCGTGCACCGTGGAGAACGTCGGCCGCTTGCTTCCGGCGCGCTCTCCTTCGATGTAGGCCGCCACCCCGGCCAGGTCGGTGGCCGGGCTGACGATCACGCCGACCGGCACCTCGACCTCGAAGATCTCCTCCAACAGATTGCCGAAGGTCAACGCCGACAACGAATCTCCACCAAGGTCGGTGAAGTGGGCGTCGCCCGCAACGTCGGAACCGGCCGCCCCGAGCGTGGCGACGACTGCGCGCAACACGGTCTCGAGCACAGGAGCGTCGGGCCGCAGTGACCGCAACGCCCGAAGCTCCAAGGCCTGCCCCTCAGCCAGTTCGGCGTACAGCTGCTCCAACTCGGCGCCGTAGCGAGCCTTCAGCTTCGGCCAGGCCAGCTTGCGCACACCGGTCAGCAGCCCGTTCTCCAGTGAGAACGGTTCGGTCTCGATGATGAAGTCGCGGGGAATCTCGTACGACTGCAGCCCGGACTCGCGGGCCACGGCCTGCAACGCGTCGGCCAGTTCGGGACGCAGGGCTTCCGCATCGGCAGCGCCACTCAGAGCTTCCAAAGACGGCACGATCACCGCCAGCAGATACGAGCGAGAACTGTTGCCGTACACGTAGATCTGACGGATCAGCGGACTGGTGCCGAAGGCGGCTTCCAGCTTCGAGACGGTGACGAACTCGCCCTGCGCCAGCTTCAGCACGTTGTTGCGGCGGTCCAGGTACTGCAAGTGATCGGGGCCGAGCTCGGCGACGATGTCGCCGGTGCGGTAGAAACCGTCGGCGTCGAAGACGTCGGCGGTGACGTCGGGCCGCTTGTAGTAGCCCGGGATCAAATCCGTTGACTTCAAAAGCAATTCACCACGGGGGTGGGGCCGGTCGGTCGACAGGTAGCCGAGCTCGGGTACGTCGACCAGCTTGTAGTCCAGGACCGGCGGACGGCTCACGTGGCCGCTGATCATGACGCCGCCGGCCTCGGTCGAGCCGTAGGCCTCCAGCAGCTCCAGCCCGAGGAAGTTCTGCACCCAGGCCTTGAGCTCCGGCGAGATCGGGGCCGACCCCGTCATCGCGACCAGCTGCCGCCCACCGATCAGGCTGACGCGCCGTTCGTCGAGCACCTGCTCCTCCGAGACGCCGTCCAGGGCCCGGCGATCGACCTCGCTCTGCACCTCCTGGTGGATCATCTCCCAGACGCGCGGCACGAACGTCATCTGCGTCGGCCGCACCAGCGCGATGTCCTCCAACAGGGTGGACAGGTCGCTCTTGGCCGCGAAGTACACCGTGCCGCCATGGGCGAGCGTGCGATAGACGGTGCCGCGGCCCATCATGTGGCTCATCGGCAGGAAGCTCAGGACGATCGACGGCAGGTCAGGCTGCTGGTGCGTCAACCCGGTCCGCCACGCGTTGGCGACCAACCGCTCGGGATACATGGCGCCCTTGGGAGTGCCGGTGCTGCCCGAGGTGTAGATGAGCACCAGCAGCGGGTCCGGGTCCGCGGAGACGACGGGCTCGACGGCCGGGAGCGCGGCGCCGCGCGTCACCAGGTCGGCAAGGGTCTCGACGACAACTCCGCGCTCGGCCAGGCGCGCCGCGGCCCGGGCCACGGCCTCACGCTCATCGTCGACCTGATCGTGGTGGTCGAACACCACGACACGCGTCAGCGCGGCAGCGGGCGACGAAACCAGCCCCGACACCAATTCAATAGCGTCGTCCAGGAACTTCACGTCGGCGAACAACGCAACAGGCTCGGTCTCGTCGAGGATCGGGCGCAGCTGCTCGGCCGGCGCGCTGGTCTGCAGCGGGACGGCGACGATGCCGGCGCGGGCGAGCGCGGTGTCGACGATGGTGTATTCGGCGCTCGTGAAGCCGAGCATCGCGATGCGATCGCCGGGGACGACAGCGTCAGGACCTGAGAGCAGGGCGTTGTCCACGGCCTGGATCTGCTGCCAGGCCTCACCGAACGTGACGGTGTCGTAGTGCGGCAGGAGCCTGGACACGGTGCGGCCGTCGGCACCGGTGACGTACTCGACGGCGCGCTGCCCGAGAGCGGGCCGGTCGGCATACGCCGCCATGACCGCGTGGATCATGGCGGGCAGCCGGATGCCGGGCTCTTCGAGGGCGGCGCCGACCCCGGCGAGGGGGCGTGCGGCGGCAAGTTGGGGATCCGTGGCGCACAGGTCAGCGATGCGCTGCGTCAGCTCTTGGGTAAGTACGGATTCTTCGTTCGACATAACAACCTCATCAATAGTTCACCAGCGTCGCCAGATACAACGTTAGCAAAACTAACGATATGCCCGAGTTGGCTGTGCTCCAAACCACACCGAGTGGCTCAGCGTTCTGAGGTGGGTTGCACCTGCTGCGGAGCGATCGGCGGGGCCACCTTGGTGCCCGCCTGCGTTTCGTACGCGCCCTCGTCGCGGCCCAGCGCGATGGTCGCCGCCGCCATGGCACCGATGGACACCACGAGTGCCACAGCCTCGGCCCCGGTGGTGTCGAAGCCTTCGCCCAGCACCAGAGCACCGAGCACGACGGCGACCACCGGCTCCAGCACGAGCATGGTCGGCACCGACGTCTGCAGGGCGCCGGCATGGAACGCGGACTGCTGCAGCACCGTCGCCACGGCGCCCAGAATGATCAGCAGGTACGGCGCCGGCGTCGTCAGCAGGCCCAGCCAACCGCGATGTTGGAGAATCGCCATGAAGATCTTGGTGACCACTGCGACGACACCGAACAGCACGCCGACGCCGACTGCCAGCAGCACCGCGCGCAACCAGCCGCTGCACCGCAGCGCCAGCAGTACGCACCCGATGATCACCGCCGCGCACACCGCGGCCACCAGCGCGATAACGACCGGTGAGGCCAGATGTTCGTCACGTTCGGGGCGGGCCAGCACCACGAATCCGGCGAGCCCGATGGTCAGGAGTCCAGCCCACAGCCACTCGCCGCGCGTCACCCTGCGATGCGCCTGACGCGCGCTCAACGGCAGGGCGAACAGCAGTGCCGAAACCAGCAGGGGTTGCACCACCAGAAGAGAGCCGTGCGCCAGGGCCAGCGCCTGGAAGACATAGCCGGCGACAGCCGCGCCCGTACCCGCCCACCACAGTCGCCGGCTCAGCAGCGTCGACAGCATGACGACGCTGACGCCGTGCTCCGGCGGCACATCGATGGTCGCGCGCTGGCGCACCACGATGCCGACGGCGGCACACACCGCGGCGCACAGTGCGAAGAGCACCACCAGTCCGTGTTGGATCAACGGAAACGTCCGATCAGCTGGGCGGCATACCGCGCCTCAGAGCCCACCGGAAACATCACGCCCAAAGGGTAGTCGAGCGAGACTGTCTGTCCCACTCGCGAGCCGCCCAGTGGATGTGATCAGGGCTCGAGCAGCACCTTGATGGCCGTGCGCTGATCCATCGCGGTGTACGCGTCGGCGACCTGAGCCAGAGGCAGGGCCAGGTCGAAAACCCGGCCGGGCGCGATGGCGCCGGACAGCACGTCAGGCAGCAGGTCATCAAGATATGGCCGGACAGGCGCGATCCCGCCCGCGACGTGGATGTTGGTGCTGAACAGTTGCTGCATCGGCAACTCGGGCGCGCCGGCCGGCACGCCGACGAACCCCAGAGAACCGCCCGGGCGGACCGCCCCGAGTGCCTGGCGCATCGAATCCTTCGTGCCGACGCACTCCAGCACCGAGTCAGCGCCGATACCGCCGAGCAGTTCCTCGATCGCGGCGATCCCGTCCTCGCCGCGTTCGGCGACGATGTCGGTCGCGCCGAAGTCGCGGGCCAGGTTCTGCCGGTCTTCGTGTCGCGACATCGCGATGATCCGCTCGGCTCCAAGGCGTTTCGATGCCAGCACCGCGCACAGCCCGACGGCGCCGTCGCCCACGACCACCACGCTGGCACCCGGCTGCACATTGCCCGAGCGGGCGGCGTGATGGCCGGTGGCCATGACGTCGGCAAGGGTCAGCAGGTGCGGGTACAGCTCGGCGTCGGGCGAGTCCGGCACGGTGACCAGGGTGCCGTCGGCGAAGGGCACCCGGACGTATTGCCCTTGCGCCCCGTCGAGCGCCTCGCCGGTCTTGGCGGTGCCGCCCCAGACGCCGAAGTTGACGCACGAGGTCGTGATCCCGTTGCGGCAGTGCACGCAGGTGCCGTCGCTGTCGGTGAACGGCGAGATGACGAAATCCCCGACGCGCACGGTGTTGACCTCGGCGCCAACGGCTTCCACGATCCCGATGAACTCATGCCCGATCGGGTGCGGCACCGGCGTCGGACGCACCCCGCGGTACGACCACAAGTCCGAGCCGCACACGCAGGTCCGCACCACCCGGACCACTGCGTCGCCCGGTGATTGAATCTGCGGATCGGGGCGCTCCTCGAGTCGAATGTCGCCCGGGCCGTGGATGATCGTCGTCTGCACGGCTTGAAGTCTTGCCGATCTAGCCCGTTGGCGCGAGTACCAATCCACCGGTGGCAGCCGGCGCCGGTGCAGCAGGCGCCGGGGCCGCAGCCGGCACGGCGGCGGGAACCGCAGCGGGGACGGCTGCCGGAACAGCAGCGGGAACCGCGGCCGCGACGGGGGCCGGAGCCGGCACCGCGACCGGAGCGATGGCGGGCGCAGGAGCCGGGGCCGGAGCGGGCGGCGGCACCGGAGCGCCCACGCCGAGCACGCGCAGCAGGTCAGGCTTCATGGCCTGGAGCTGTTGGCCCCAGTAGCCCCAGCTATGGGTGCCGTCCTTCGGGAAGTTGAAGACCGCGTTGCGGCCACCGGCCTGCTGGTACAGCTTCTGGAAGTCCCGGTTGGAGCTGATGGTCAGGTTCTCCAGGAACTGGGCGCTGTAGAGGATGCCCATGTCACCCGGGGTGTCGAGGTCGGATGGCATGCCGTTGCCGCAGTACACCCAGACGGCGGTGTTGTTGGCCACCAGCTGTCGGACGTTGACGGTCGGGTCGTTGCGTCGCCACGCCGGGTCGCTGGCGATGCCCCACATCTGGGTCGGGTTGTAGCCGCCGGCGTCCTTCATGGCGAAGCCGATCAGGGTGGGCCACAGGCCCTGCGACGGGTTCAGGAAGCCCGACAGCGAGCCCGCGAAGATGAACTGCGACGGGTGCCAGATGGCCAGCGTCAGCGCCGAACCGCCCGACATCGACAGACCGACCACGGCGTTGCCGGTCGGCTGCACGCCCCGATTCGCGGCCAGCCAGGCCGGCAGCTCCTGGGTCAGGAACGTCTCCCACTTGTAGGTGATGACGCCGTTGTTGTTGGTCGCGGGCTGGTACCAGTCGCTGTAGAAGCTGGACTGTCCGCCGACGGGCATCACCATGGACACGCCCGACTGGTAGTACCACTCGAACGCGGCGGTGTTGATGTCCCAGCCGCTGGCGTCGTCCTGGGCGCGCAGACCGTCGAGCAGGTAGACCGCGTGCGGTCCCCCGCCCTGGAACTGGACCTTGATGTCGCGCCCCATCGCGGGCGACGGAATGTTCAGCACCTCAACCGCTTTCGCGGCAGCCTGCGCCTGAGGCAGCGCAGCGGGCATCACCATTCCGGGGACCGTCAGGGCAGCCACCGCCGCCACCGCGAGTCGACGCAGTTTCGCGCCGTAGTTCCTACCAACCAGAGTCGCCAACACGGGGTGAAAAGTAACCCCGGGCGCAGGCGCCTCTTGCGATCAACACCCGGCGTGATCGCCTCGTTATCAAGGCGTTTGGCTATCGAGTCCGGAACGACTCACGCCGCGCCGTGATCGGTGCCGTCACCGACGACGGTCACGTCGCCGGCGGTGCACGGTTCCTGATGCGAGTCCCCGAACGGATCCGGGTAGCCACCCCAGGTGCCGCGCGCGGCGAACTCGTCGTCGGTGAGCAGGGCGCCGTCCAGTGCGGCCGTCACGTCGTCGGGCCGGGCGCCGCACACCAGGATCGTCATCGCGGTGTGCCGGTCTCCGAATTCGTTGTCCCACATCAGGTCTGCCATCGCACGCCGCTCGCGGTCCAGGTAGGCCGTGTCACTGACGGTCATCGCGGCGATCCACCGGCCGGCATTGCTGACGCGCAGCCCGCCGCCGGCCGACTCCAGCCACATGACATGGTCGGGCCGGTTGGCCAGCCAAATCCGGCCGCGGGTCCGGATCACGCCGTCGAGCAGGTGGTCGATGGCGTCGTGCAGGCGTTCGGGGTGAAACGGCCGGCGCGCGTTGAATTCGACAATCTGCACGGGCCCTTCGGGTTTGAGACTGGGCTGCCCGGCCAGCAGCGGTCCGTGCGGCTCGTCGGCGCGGCCCAGCCGGGCGTCGGGCCACAAGGTGCGCAACGCGCCCTCGACCATGGCGGGCTCGGTGACGAGCTGCGCCCGCGGCGCCAGCCGGCGACACACCGCGAGCAGCACGGGCTCGGCGTGGGTCACCACGAGGACGTCGGCGAACTCGGCCTGCCCCACCGCCACCTGAGCGACGGTCCGACCGTCGGGCAGTTCGTCGTCGCCCAGTGCGTCGGTGAGCCAGTCGGCGGCCTCGATGCATGTCACCACCCCGGCGATGACGACGTCGCGCGCGGCCGGCCCATCGATGTAGCCGGGACCGACGTGAACCCGAACGTGGTTGATGGCCCAGCAGATCGGTTCAGGCTCCATCCACGGCTCGAGGTGCACGACGATCCGCTGGACGTCGTCACGCCGGTGCAGCAGGCGCAGGTAGATCAGCAGATCGTTGCGGACCGTGCAGGACACGCAGCCGTGGGCCAGTTCCAGCGCCGCTTCGGTCTCGTTGACGACGCCGTGCGGCGCGGTGATGGTGCGACGGCGAACGACGTGGCCGTCGAACTGATGCTCCACGAGCACGGTGCCCGGCACCTTCACTAGTTCCTCGGTCACGTATCCGGTCGGGCCCTGACCAGCCACGACGATCACCGGCGTCCTCATCGCCACCCCTTATCGACAATCATTTTCAATTCTGTTGCCGTCACGCTACAGTGGCGGACGGCACTTGTCGAAAATGATTTTCATTAAGGATGCTCATGTCAGCGCACTGCCAGGTCACCGGGCGCCAACCCGGCTTCGGCAACACGGTTTCGCACTCCAACCGCCGCACCGCGCGCCGGTGGAACCCCAACATCCAGAGCAAGACCTACTACCTGCCTTCCGAAGGCCGGCGCATCCGGCTGCAGGTCAGCGCCAAGGGCATCAAGGTCATCGACCGGGACGGCATCGAAGCCGTCGTGGCGCGGCTGCGCCGGGACGGGGTGCGAATCTAGATGTCCCGCACCGATATTCGCCCCGTGGTGAAGCTCAAGTCCACGGCGGGCACCGGCTACACGTACGTCACCCGCAAGAACCGCCGCAACGATCCCGACCGCATCGTGCTGCGCAAGTACGACCCGATCATCCGCAAGCACGTCGACTTCCGAGAGGAGCGCTGAGCATGGCCAAGAAATCCAAGATCGCGAAAAACGAGCAGCGCCGGCTGACTGTCGCCCGCTACGCCGAGCGCCGCGCCGAACTCAAGGCGATCATCAAGTCCCCCTTGACCACTGCCGACGACCAGGTGGCCGCCATGCGCGAGCTGGCCCGCCAGCCCCGCGACGCCAGCGCGGTGCGTGTGCGCAACCGCGACGCGGTCGACGGCCGTCCGCGCGGCCATCTCCGCAAGTTCGGCCTCTCGAGGGTCCGGGTGCGCGAACTCGCCCACGACGGACAACTGCCCGGCATCCGGAAAGCGAGCTGGTGATGGCGACCAGGCGCAAACCCACCCGACGCCCCGCCGCCGAGGCGAAGCGGCCGGTCAAGAACATGCTGACCAAGCTCGGGGTGGACCACCTCGACTACAAGGACACCGCGAACCTGCGGCTGTTCATCTCCGAGCGCGGCAAGATCCGGTCCCGGCGCGTGACGGGTCTGACGGTCCAGCAGCAGCGTCAGGTCGCGACCGCGATCAAGAACGCCCGCGAGATGGCGCTGCTGCCCTATCCCGCGATCAGCTGAACCCGGCTCCTGCCCAGCCACGAGATAAACGCCAAACGCGTGTCTGTTTACATCAACGGTGCGAAGTGCTGACAACTGTTCCTGTCGCGTCCACGACATCCAAGGTCACTGTGAAACCGTCATCAGCGGCGGCCTCTACAAGGGCAACAGCATTCACCAAGCAAACACTCCTCCCGTCGGCGTGATACGCGCGCGAAATCGCGCCCGGCGGCGTGAACCGACCGCCCAGACCACCCGCACCACCGCGGCGAGCAGACCACCAACGACCGATAGCCCGTTGCTGCGCAACACTTTCGGGCACTTCGACAGCGATGACGTGGATCTCGGAATATCCTGCAGCGCCAAGCTCAGCCAGAAGGTGGGTACCCAACGGCGGCCAGCTCAATGTGCCTTCGATGACTATCTGCTCACCCCGGTCAATACAGTTGCGGCGCAACACATCACAAATCCGCGTCGACTCATGGTGAACGAGCGGAGCAAGTTCACGTGGAGCAATCCGGTGACCATCAGCAAGAGTCGTCGACAGGATGTCGTTGAACAGGGCGCAAGCGACTGCGTCCTCAAGCAAATCGTCCTTCACCACGTCAGCATCCAGACGCCGATACTGCGACATTGAGGTACCCAACACCGCGTTGACTGCTTCAGACTTACCCGCGCCCGGAACCCCGGCGGTGATCACCGCAACACCGTCCCGGCTCGGCGTCCCCGTGCGATTCAGGTAATCGTTGACGATTCGCTTGCGAACCAGCGCGCGCCGCGGGTCGTCTTGGTAGACCAGGTGGGTGGCCCGGGAGCTGTCGGACGCCGCCACCGCGCCAGGCGCAGTGAGATCTGAAAGTTCAGCGGCTACGGCTGCGCAGAGCTCGTCTTCACTCACTACTCGTATGCCACTGCCGTTTTGCGGGAGGCACGATGAGCGCGAAACAACTCCGAATACTGCTCGAACGTCAGCCGATCCTGCTGAAACGCATACTCAATATCGTCCCAGCTGCCGCGCACGTATGCGTCGGTGGCAACGCCGTCCACGTCCGGGACGTGCCCGTCGGTGTAATCGGCGTTACCTAGCTTGCGCATCATCATCCGGGTATCAATTTCGCCAGCGTCGCGCTCATCAATGATGTCTAGCGCGGACTTCGGTTCGACGCGCAGATGTCCGTCGTTCTGACGTTTCACGGCGGCGATCGTCCGACTGATGTGGGGTTGTGAGACCCCGACAAGTTTGGCTATCGCGGTCTGTGATCGGCCTGCAATTGCAGCCTCAATGATGAGCCGCACCTCGCGCTCGGCGGCCAATCGACGTTGGGCGCCCGCCTTACGCAGAGCCGAATCGGTGACTCGCACCCGCTTGTGCAGTATTTTTCGGCGTTCCATCGCTGTCACCACCCCTCTATGCATTCAGTATAGTCGCATGTCAAACACTGCGCGGAGAGCTTTAGCGGCAGCGTCGATCACGCCGAAGTCAAGGTGGATCACAACGAGACGGCACCAAATCAGCTGAACAGCTCCAGCAGTGTCTCGGTCCGCCACATCGTCAGCCCGGCAAACAGCGTCAACAGCACGGCGGTCACGGAAATCAACGCCACGAGTCGTTGACGCGCAGGCACATACGCGAAGACGGCCGCCACGACGGTGCCAGTGACCAACCCGCCGACGTGCCCCTGCCAGCTGATCGACTGCGAGCTGACGGCGGGCAGCACGAAGGTGATCACCAGGTTGATGACGATCAGGCCGACGATGCCGCGGACGTCAAGCTGCAGCCGGCGGAACAACACGAACGTCGCGCCGAACAGACCGAAGATCGCGCCCGACGCACCCGCCGTCGCGGAATTCAGCGGCGACAGCAGGTACACCAGCACCGACCCGCCCAGGCCGCTGAGGCCGTACAGCACCCCGAAGCGCAAGCGGCCCAGCCACTGCTCCAACTGCGGACCGACGGCCCACAGCGCCCACATGTTGAACACGATGTGGGCCAGGCCGTAGTGCAGGAACGCCGAGCTCGCCAGGCGGTAGTACTGGCCCCCCGCAACGCAACCGATCGTCGATGATTCCTCAGTTAGGCAGGCCGGTACCAAAGCCAGCTCGCCCTGCAGATTTGGCACCGTCTGCTGCAGCACGAACATCACCACGTTGATCGCGATCAACGTGTAGGTGACCAGCGCGCCCTGGGTGATGCGGCCACCGAAATGCGTCCGGGCCTGACGCACCGACCGCTTGCCTTCATTGACGCATTCCGGGCACTGCTGGCCGACGGCAGCTGCGGTCATGCAGTCCGGGCAGATCGGACGGCCGCAGCGGCTGCAGCTCACGTACGTGGGGCGGCTGGGATGCCGATAGCAGGTCGGCGTCGGGACGGTCATCATCTTCTCCGGACTACAGCCGCCACAGGGCTTCCTGGCTGGTGCTGGCGATCAGCACCCCACCAGTGTCATACAGGGCTCCCGTGACCAGCCCGCGGGAGTCGGTGTTGTTCAGCCGGGTCACCTCGTAGCGGTGCCAGTCCCGCGGCACGAAAGGCCGGTGGAACCACACCGCATGGTCCAGGCTGGCGGCGAAGCCCTGGCGCAGATCCGTGCCGTCGGGCCGCGCGACGGGCACCGGCCCGAAGTCGGACATGAAGGTGAGCGTGCAGGCGCGAATCAGGTTGTCGTCCTCGATCTCGTCCTTGGTGCGGATCCAGAACGGGGGCACGGCGAACGCGCCGACGTCTTCGGGCCGCACCCTGATGTCGAAGAAGTCGGCAGCGGTGAGGCTCGTCGCCTTGGCTACCGAGGCGTCGAATTCGAGGCCCCGGACTTCGGGCCGTTGCCAGTCGGCACCCGGTTCCGGAAGGTGGAACGACGCGATCATCTCCAGGATCGTCTTGCCGTTCTGCTTCGCGGTGACGCGCCGCGTGTCGAAGGACCGGCCGTCCCGGGTTCGTTCCACGTGAAACTCCACGTCGATGCCGTACTGGCCACCGCGGACGAAGTACAGATGCAGCGACTGCGGCAGCTTGTCCGGTTCGACGGTGCGGCCGGCCGCGCCGAGCGCCTGCGCGGCGATCAGACCGCCGAACAGCGACCGTCCCGGTCCGTCCGTCGGCTGGGGTGCGGTGAAGGTGTCACCGTCGCGCGCGAAGTCGAGGAGCTGGGCAATCCAGCTGGCTGTGGGACTCACAGCTCGGCAGCGTATCCGCCAGTAGGGCCGGGCTATCCGATTGAGCCGCCGATGCGGCACCCGCGCGGCCGTTGCGATCGAAAATCATTGGTCTCGCAATACCCGACATTGCTCGTCCGTTGCCTCCAGAAGGCTTTGGTCACTTTGTTTTGCCCTTATCACGGTAGGCAATCAGCGGGACCCAATCGCGACGTATCGGTCGTGAAAATTTGTCGGTGCTTCGAACTAGTATTCGAATATGGACATCGCCAGCACGCTCACCGTCGAGGAGGCGTACGCCGAGTACGAAGCCTCCTCCGCTCGGTTGGCGTCGCTGGACTACAGCCGGTTGTCGGTCCCGGAATTGTTGGCGTTGCAGTCCCACCGCGAACAGCTGCGCTGCGCCGCTGAAGCGGTGGACCATGCGATCCTGGCCGCCACCCAAGCCCAGACCACGGCCAAGGAGATCGGGGCGAAAAACTGGGCCGACGCGCTGCGCACCCGGGACCGGCTCAGCAGCGAGGAGGCCCGGCGCCGGGTCCGGCACGCCGAGTTGTTGGGGCCGCGGTGGTCGTTGACCGGGGAGGTGTTGCCGCCGCTGCGGCCGCATGTCGCGGCCGCGGTCGCCGCGGGCGCGATCAATGGTGATCATGTTGATGTCATCGAGTCGTTTTTCGCGAAACTGCCCACCTGGGTCGACCTGTCCAGAGTCGATGAGGCTGAATCCGCGTTGGTGGCCGCGGCCCGCAATCTCACGCCTGAATCGCTGCGGTCGGTGGTCCGGCGCAAGCTGTATGAGTTGGATCAGGATGGTCCCGAACCCGATGACCGGGACCCTGAACCGTACCGGGACCGGGCATTGGTGGTGTCCAAGCAGGCTGCTGATGGCACGTCGGCGTTGCGTGGTGTGCTGACCCCGGCCGCGCGGGCCACCTTCGAAGCGTTGATGGCCAAATACGCCGCGCCGGGCATGTGCAACCCCGCCGACCCGCAGCCCTGCACCTGCGGGACACCGACCCAAGAGCAGATCGACAATGATCACCGCACCCTGGCGCAGCGTCAGCATGATGCCTGGGAAACCATCGGCCTGCTGCTGCTGTCCACCGATCTGGGTGAGCACAACGGTTTCCCGGTCACCATCGTGGCGACCTGCACCCTCGAGCAGCTCGAGGACCGCGCCGGGGTCGCCGTGACGCACACCGGCACCCAGCTCCCGGTCAAGGATCTGCTGAATCTGGCTGCCCGTACGGGCGCGTCCTGCTACCTGGCGGTGTTCGACAACCATGGTGATGTGCCGTTGTATCTGGGGCGGGCGCGGCGCACCGCCACCACCGGCCAGCGCCTGGCCCTGTTCACCCGCGACTTGGGCTGCACCCGCCCCGACTGCACTGTCCCGGCCGCGGGCTGCCAGGCCCACCACATCCCCGGATGGACCCGCGGCGGACAGACCGACATCACCACCATGGCCCTGGCCTGCGGCTGCGACAACCGCCTCGAAGACACCACCGGCTGGACCAGCACCATGAAAAACGGCCGCCCCCACTGGACCCCACCACCACTACTCGACACCGGCCAACCCCGCACCAACACCTACTGGCACCCCACGCTCTACCCCACCGAAGGTGAGGATGGCGATGGCGAAAGCGACAGTCCAGCAAGCTAACCCGGCGTGAAGCCAAGGTCTCGCCGGAGTGCCGGATGTTGCCTGGCTGCGTGCACCCACACAGCTCCGCGGCATTGGGGGTTAGCCTGGCCGCATGGTTCAACGCCGGGGATTCAATGACACCGTCACCCGATTCTGGGGCTTCGCAGCCCCCGCCTACGACACCCAGGTGCTGCAGCGTGTCGTCTACCAGCCCGCACAGGACGAGGTCCTGGCCCAACTGCACTCGCACGGCGCCCTGACCATCGCCGACATCGGCTGCGGCACCGGTATTTTCGCCGACCGGATCGAACGTGAGCTGGGCGCCGTCGTGACCGGGGTGGACATGTCCGAAGGCATGCTGGCCCAGGCCAAGGCCCGGTCCTCGAGGGTCAACTGGGTCACCGCGCCGGCCGAGGAGCTGCCGTTCAACGACGGCGCACTCGACGCGATCGTGACGACGTCGGCGTTCCACTGGTTCGATCAGCCCGCCGCGCTGCGTGAGTTCCACCGGGTGCTCAAGCCGGGCGGCATCGCGGCCGTCACCACCATCAGCCCACGCCAGGTGCTGCCACTGCACGCGCTGTCGTCGCACATCCTCAACCCGGCCCACAATCCGTCGCCCGCGGAGATGAAGAAGCTGTTCGAGGACGCCGGGTTCACCGTCTCCGAGCAGCACCGGGTGAAGCGGCCGGCGTGGACGCTCGTCGTGTCCGACCTGCTCACCGTCGGAACGAAGTAGCCGACATGCCCGATCTGCACCCCGACGTCGCGGTCCTCGCCCCACTGCTGGGCACCTGGGCCGGCACCGGCTCCGGCGAGTACCCGACCATCGCCTCGTTCGACTACCTCGAAGAAGTCACCTTCGGCCACGTCGGCAAGCCGTTCCTGGCGTACAGCCAGAAGACGCGCGCCGCAGATGACGGCCGGCCCCTGCACGCCGAGACCGGCTACCTGCGGGCACCGGCGCCCGGGCGCATCGAGTGGGTGCTGGCTCATCCGACCGGCATCACCGAGGTGCTGCAGGGCACCATCAGCACGGACGGAGAGTTCGTCCTGGATCTGGCCACCACCGATATCGGACGCACCGATTCCGCGAAAGAGGTTGATGCCCTGAGGCGTTGGTTCCGGCTCGACGGAGATACGTTGAGCTACAACGTCCGGATGGCCGCCGTGGGCATTCCGCTGCGCCACCACCTGGCCGCAGTCCTGCATCGGAAGGACGCATGACGGAACCCCAGACGGGCCGCATTCGGGTCCCGGCGGACCTGGACTCGGTGACCGCGATCGGCACGGAAGACCACAGCGGCGTCGATCCCCAAGCGGTGGAACGCATTTGGCAGGCGGCACGGCACTGGTACGCGGCCGGGATGCACCCGGCCATCCAGGTCTGCCTGCGCCAGAACGGCCGGGTGATGCTCAACCGCGCGATCGGCCACGGCTGGGGCAACGGGCCCGACGACCCGGTGGGCGCCGAGCAGATTCCCGTCGGCGTGGACACCCCGTTCTGCGTGTATTCGGCCGCCAAGGCCATCAGCACGACGGTCGTGCACATGCTCGTCGAGCGCGGCGAACTCGACCTGGACGCCCGTGTCTGCGACTACCTGCCGACGTACACCAGTCACGGCAAGGACCGCACCACGGTGCGGCACGTCGTCACCCACAGCGCCGGGGTTCCGCTGGCCACCGGGCCACGGCCGGACCTCAAGCGGATGAACGACAGTGAGTACGCCCGCGAGATGCTGGGCAATCTCCGGCCGATCTACCGGCCAGGCCTGGTGCACATGTACCACGGCCTCACCTGGGGGCCGCTGATTCGCGAAATCGTCTCGGCCGCAACGGGTCGGGGCATCCGGGACATCCTGGCCACCGAGATTCTCGAACCCCTGGGCTTCCGCTGGACCAATTACGGCGTTGCGCCAGAAGACGTTCCGTTGGTCGCACCGAGCCACGTCACCGGCAAGCCGCTGCCCGCGCCCATGGCGGCGGCGTTCAAGAAGGCCGTCGGCGGAACCCCGAGCCAGATCATCCCGTTCAGCAACACCCCGGACTTCCTGACCAGCGTGGTGCCGTCGTCCAGTACGGTGTCCAACGCTGTCGAACTGTCGCGCTTCGCCGAGATGCTTTGCCGCGGCGGGGAACTCGACGGGGTGCGGGCGCTGCGCCCGGAGACCCTGCGTGCCGCTACCGCGCCGTGCCGACGGCTACGCCCCGACATCGCCGTCGGGCTGATGCCGATGCGCTGGGGTACCGGATACATGTTGGGCTCCAAGCGCTTCGGCCCGTTCGGCAAGGGCGCTCCGGACGCCTTCGGGCACACCGGGCTGACCAACATCGCGGTCTGGGCCGACCCGGCCCGGAACCTTGCCGCCGCCGTGGTCAGCAGCGGCAAGCCCGGCGGTCATCCCGAGGCCAACCGGTACCCGGCGCTGCTCGACACGATCGCCCGGGAGATCCCGACTACGCCTTAGAGGCGGCCTTTGCGAGCAGCCGCAGCAGGACCTGGTTGATGGCCGTCAGCGCCAGCTTCACCGGCGGGAACGACGCGGTCGAGTTCAGCGTGTAGTCGATACGGGTGCCGGTGCCCTCGGGGGTCAGGCGCACCTCACCCGAGTAGCCGGGGAACGGCACGCCGGAGCGGGCCTTGTAGCCGAAGACGTTGGGGGCGTCGAAGGTGACGACCTCTTCAACGATGGCCGGTGCCGGTCCGGGCGCCGAGATCCGGCGGACGGCGCCGAGGCCGTTCGGCGCCGGGGTGCCGGGCTGATCGATGGTCACGGTGACGCCCGGACCCCAGTTGGACATGCCTTCGTGGTCGATCAGGGTCGCCCAGACAACGTCGATCGGGCGGGCAACGGTGGTGGTTGCTGTGGATTGCATGGCTCGATCATGCCCCACCCCTACCCGCGGCGCCTGGCAGGCTGTCCCCATGCCCGGCCCCATGCCCGAAGTACCGTTCCGCGACGACCACACCGAGCTCCTACGGCGCCGCAAGCTGACCGAGGACGCCGCCCGGCCGGACGCCGTGCAGCGCCGGCATGACGCCGGCGGCCGCACTGCCCGCGAGAACATCCTGGACCTGGTCGATGCCGGCAGTTTCGTCGAGTACGGACGCTTCGCCATCGCCGCCCAGCGGGCCCGCCGGGAGCTCGACGACCTGATCACCCGGACCCCGGCCGACGGCCTGGTGGCCGGTACCGCCCACGTCGACGGCCGGCCCTGTGCGGTGCTGTCCTACGACTACACCGTGCTGGCCGGCACGCAGGGCGCGCTCGGGCATCTCAAGAAGGACCGGCTGTTCGAGCTGATCGAGCGGATGAAGTTGCCCACCGTGTTCTTCGCCGAGGGCGGCGGTGGACGCCCCGGCGACACCGACCATCCGACGGTGTCGTCACTCGATGTCCGGGCGTTCGCCCTGTGGGCCGGATTGTCCGGTGTGGTGCCGCGCATCGCCGTGGTCAAGGGCCGCTGTTTCGCCGGCAATGCGGTGATCGCAGGCTGCTCGGATCTGATCGTCGCCACCGAGGACACGTCGATCGGCATGGGCGGCCCGGCGATGATCGCCGGCGGTGGACTCGGCGACATCGCGCCGGATGCCGTCGGTCCGGTCTCGGTGCAGGCACCCAATGGTGTCGTCGACGTGGTGGTGCCCGACGAGGCGGCGGCAGTCTCGACAGCCCGGCAACTGCTCGGCTACTTCCGCGGGCCCACCGCCTCCGGCACCGCGCCCGACCAAACCGCCTTGCGCACAATGGTTCCCGAACGCGCCCGGCGCGCCTACCAGGTCGCGCCGATCATCGAGATGCTCGCCGACGAAGACTCCGTCACCTTTCTGCGGCAGAAGTTCGCACCCGAGCTGGTGACGGCTTTCGCCCGCATCGAAGGTCGGCCGGTCGGGATTCTGGCCAACAACACCATGGTCATGGCGGGTGCCATCACCGCCGCGGCGTCCGACAAGGCGGCCCGCTTCCTGCAACTCTGCGACGCCTTCGGGATTCCCGTGGTGTCGCTCGTCGACTGCCCGGGCTTCATGGTGGGTCCCGCCGCAGAGGCCGAAGCGCTGGTCCGGCGCGGGTCTCGGCTGTTGGTCGCCGGTGCGGCGCTGCGGGTCCCGCTGATCGCGGTAATCCTCCGACGCGGTTACGGCCTTGGCGCACAGGCGATGTGCGGCGGCAGCCTGCACGAGCCATTGCTGACGGTCGCGTGGCCGGGCGCGCATCTCGGGCCGATGGGGCTCGAGGGCGCGGTGCGGCTCGGGCTGCGCAAGGAACTCGAAGCCATCGCGGACGACGACGCCCGCGAGCAGGCGGTTCGGGACGCCACCGCGGCCGCGCAGGCCAACGCCGCAGCGCTCAACTCGGCGTCCATGTTCGAGATCGACGACGTCATCGACCCCGCCGAGACCCGGTCCCTGATCGCCGCGACACTGGCGACGGCCGCGCCCGCAGGTCTGCCGCCGCGCCGGGGGTTTGTCGATACCTGGTGACTTGCGTTGACCCTGAACTGACGGCGCATTTGTGCGAGTGGAGTGCACCATGGCTTCAGGCTCAACGAGCCGGGACGCGACCCGTACGTTGACCCTGGACTGACGGCGCACTGTGGCCTAGTCGCGCACCCCGCGGTACAGCTGACGGCGCACGAGGAAGCGTTGCAGTACCCGGTCGACCGTCCACGCCGGGAACCGGAAGGCCTGCCCCCACGGAGTGAAAACCTCCAGCCCGTCGGGCTGCGGACCGAGCACCGAACCCCATCGCACCGAAGGCGGACGGTAGCGGCGCAGCTTCCGAGACCTCAAGAATGCCAAGATGTTTCGGGCCACCAGCGCACCACCACCGTTGCGCGCCGACGTCCGCAGCGGGTCGGTGCCCGCGACGTCACCGACGGCGAAGACTCCGGGATGCCCGGGCACCGTGAGTTCCGGGGTGACGCGGACGAAGCCGTCGTCGTCGAGGATCTCAGCCGGCAACCACGCGGTGTTCGGCCGGGCCTTGCCGACGGCCCACAGCACCGCGTCGACGTCCGCATCGGGCTGGCCGGTACTGAATTCGACTGGGCCGCTGGTTATTTCATCGCGGTCCGCGGGCAGGATCGCACGGTGGCCGAGGTGCAGCCGTACCCCCAGTTCCGCCAGCCGCTGCGCGACACGCACCTGGGTTCCGGTGTGGTAGCCCGGAAGTATCTGTGCGCCAGGGAAATACAGGTCGATCACCTTGTCCGGCCAGGTACTCGCCAAGTTGCCGGCACTGCTCACCGCCGTGGCGCCACCACCCACCACAGCAACGTGCCGGGCACCGGCCAGGCGCTCGTGGGTGGCCCGCAGGTCCGCGGCGACGTCGTCGGCCGTCTGCAACGTCGGCCGGCGCCAGAAACCGTTGGTGGTCCCGGTGGCGATCAGCAGCACATCGAACGGCTCGGTGGCCTCGGTGCCGTCGGCCCCCACGACGGTGACGGTGCGCGCCTCCAGATCGGCACCGGTCAAGGCCCCGTGCACGATTCGGACCGGATCGAGGCCCCGGAAGCGTCGGAAGCCGATGAAGTAGTCCCGCGCCCAGTCCTGCGGCCGCGAGACCCGCATGCCGAGTTCCTGCCCGCTGACCAGCCCGTCCTTGACCGAGATTCCGACGACGTCGGCGTGTCGGGCCAGGCGGACGGCGGCGAGGATGCCGCTGTCCCCCAGCCCGGCTATGACGATGCGCTTGCGCAAGTCAGGGCAGGATCGAGTCGACGTAGCCACCGTCAGCGCGGACGGCGGCACCAGTGGTCGCCGAGGACTGCTCTGAGCTGAGGTAGACGACCATGTTGGCAATCTCCTCGGGCTCAATCAGCCTGCGCAGCAATGATTGTGGGCGGTACTTGATCATGAACTCGCGCTGCGCCTCCTCCCACGGCAGGTTCTTGTCGACCAACTGATAGACGAAGTCCTCGACGCCCCCGGTGTGCGTCGGGCCCGCGATCACCGAGTTCACCGTCACGCCCGTGCCGGCCGCGTCCTTGGCAAAGCCGCGAGTCACGGCCAGCAGCGCAGTCTTCGACGTCCCGTAGTGGATCATCTCCTCCGGGATGACGATCGCCGAGTCGCTGGCGATCTGGATCATGCGACCCCAGCCGCGTTCCGTCATGCCGGGTAGGTAGGTCCGGATCAGCCGGACCGCCGACAGTACGTTCACCTCGAAGTAGGTGCGCCACTGCTCGTCGGTGATCTCCCGGGCCGGCGCCGACCCGAAGATGCCGAGGTTGTTCACCAGGATGTCGACATCCGGAAGTTGTTGTGTCAGTTGAGCTACGCCGTCAGCGGTCGTGACATCCGCGGCCACGCCGACGACGTCGGTGAGTCCCTTACCCGTCAACTCGGCAACCGCGGCCTGCACCCGATCCTCGCTGCGCCCGTTCACCGCGACCCGCGCACCGCTGCCGCCCAGCCCCTCCGCGATGGCCAGTCCGATGCCTTGAGTAGACCCGGTGACCAGTGCGGTCTTACCGGTCAGATCAATGTGCACAGTCAGCCTCCAATGATTTCACGGGTGGGTCCAACGCTAGCCGCCCGCCAAACATTTCAGTACCGTCTGGAGCGTCATGACGGAACTACTGGTGCTGCACATCGCCAAGCGAGAGATCCAGGCGGTGTCGCTCGACGGTTCCCGGGTGCGGACGCTGGTTTCCGATGTCGATGAGACGCCCGACGGAATCGTCGTCGACCAGGCCCGGGGTCACATCTACTGGACCAACATGGGTACGCCCGACCCCGGCTCCGGGCGCGGTGCCTTCTCGACGTTCTTCAGCCGTAACGGTTCGCTCGAGAGGGTGAACCTGGACGGTTCGGACCGGCGGACCATCGTGCCGCGGGGTGCGTTCACCACGGGCAAACAGTTGACCGCTGATTTCGGCGCTGGCCTGCTCTACTGGTGCGACCGCGAGGGCATGCAGGTACTGCGCTGCCGGCTGGACGGTTCCGAGCTGGAGACGCTGGTGGTGGCGGGCACCGATGCACAGGACGCACGCAACCACTGCGTGGGCATCGCCGTCGACCCGGCGAACCACCTGGTCTACTGGACGCAGAAGGGCGCATCCGACGCCGGCCAGGGCCGAATCTTCCGGTGCGGCACCGACATTCCCGGTGGGCAGACGGCGACCGATCGGGATGACATCGAACTGCTGTGGCAGGACCTGCCCGAGCCCATCGACCTCGACCTGGACGGTTCCGGGCACCTCGTCTGGACGGACCGGGGCGCTGAACCGGACGGCAACACGCTCAATCGCGGCCGGGTCCAGCCCGGGGTCGGATCCCACACGATCCTGGCGCGCGGGTTTCAGGAGGCCATCGGCCTGGCCACGCCCGACGACACGACGTACTACGTGAGCGAATTGCGCTCCGGCGGCATCCGGGTGGTGCACCTCACCGATGGAAGTGCTTGTGAGCTGGCGCAATTGGGACCCGGGTCACCGGGATCGCGCTCGCCGAGTTCTAACTCTGCTGGAGGAAGGCCTGGATGCCCCGGCCGATGGCCAGGGCAATCGTCTGCTGCCCCTGCTCCGACGTCATCAGCGCCGCGTCCTGGTCATTCTTCATGTTGCCGCACTCGACCAGAATCGACGGGCACTGCGCCAGGTTCAGGCCGGCCAGGTCGGACCGGCCGTAGAGGCCGCCGCTGCCGATGTACGTCGCCGGCGTCATGCCCGTGGCCACCATCTGATCACGCATGATCTGGGCAAACCTGACCGAAGGGCCGGCCTGTACCTGGTTGAGCGGAGGCGCCGAGTAGTTGACGTGGAAGCCGTGTCCGCCCGCAGGCCCGCCATCGGCGTGAATCGACACAACGGCATTGGCGTGCAACGCATTCGCCATCGCCGCCCGCTGGTCGACACACGCACCCATGGCACTGTCGTTGTCGCGGGACAGCTGAACCCGCGCGCCTTCGTTCATCAGCAACTGCCGGACGCGCAGTGACACCTGCCAAGCGAAGGCGTGCTCGGTAAAGCCGGTGTTGGTGGAGGTTCCGCTCGTCTGGCAGTCCTTGGTACCACCACGGCCGGTGGGAACCTGCTTGGTGAGCGTTCCGTCGGTGGCCCCGCTGTGCCCCGGATCGAGGAAGATGACGGCGCCCGCGAGGCCCTGAGCCCGGGCGACCGGTGCCGTCAGCGACGACACCACAGCAGGCATGCCGACCAGAACCGGTGCTGCCGCAGCCATTCTCAGCATGCGCCGGCGCGAGATGCACCCGACGCCCTTGGCTTCGTCGTCTCTTTCGCACGGGCTACTGGTCACTGATCGGATGCTACGGACCGAGACTGGGAACACCCCCGAGCGACCAGACACGGTTCCGTCACGAAGCAGTAACTTCTTTTCGGTTCGGCGTACGGTCGAGGTGTGGAGACGATTGTCGAGACAGCACGCATGGGGGCGCGCATCAAGGCGATAGCCGGCTGGGCCGCCGCACGCACCCGAAAGACCAGCCCGTCACCATTGTTGCCGCCGTGGGAGGCACCTGCCGCCCGGTACGGCGTCGGAATCCACCACAACGTGGCGGTACCGATGAGCGACGGCATCTCCCTGCGGGTCGACATCCACTACCCGACCGACCCGGCCACCGGCGAGCCCGCAACCGGACCTTTCCCGGTGCTGCTGTCGATGACGCCGTACGGCAAGAAGGCGCCTCCGCCGGCGGCCCAGATCGGCGGCGGTGCGACGCCGTACCTGATTCGCCGTGGCTACATCGAGGTGATGGCCGACGTGCGGGGCACCGGCGTGTCGGGCGGGTCCTTCGAGATGCTTGGACCCGAGCAGGTTCAGGACGGTGTAGACCTGGTGAATTGGGCAGCGTCCCTGCCCAATTCGAATGGCCGCGTCGGCATGTTCGGTATCTCCTACCTGGCCATCAACCAGCTGCTGACGGCCTCTGCCGTAGGCCCCGACTCGCCGTTGAAGGCGATTTTTCCGGCCATGGCGGCCAACGACTTCTATCGCGACGTCGTCACCATGGGCGGCGTACCGCACATGCGGACGGTCCGCGCGTACGGCGCCACCTATTCGCTGCTGAACGTGATCAACCCGGCGCTTGAGTTCGCACACCGCGGCGGTCACGAAAGGCCCAGGGCCGGTGGTATTTCCGCAGTGCGCCAGCGCGGCCGCGATCAGCGCAACTACTTCAAGAACCTGATCAAAGACGCGATCGCCGGCGGCGACACCGCGTTCGACGGCACGTTCTGGGACACCATGCGTCCTGCCGACGTGATACCGAAGATCGTCGAGAACGGCGTCGCGGTGTTTCTGGTGGCCGGGTGGCATGACGCGTTCCAGCGGGGCGCGCCGCTGAACTACGCAGCGCTGCAGAACACGTTCGCCGGCCGTCCCGCCGGCGCTGCCATGACGGCGGATCAGCCGGTGTCCGATCGCTTCCAGCTGATGGCCGGCCCGTGGTACCACGTCTCGGACCTGGACGGGCAGCACCTGCAGGCCCTGCAGCTGCGCTGGTTCGACCATTGGCTCAAAGGTGACGACACCGCGGCCGTCACCGGTCAGCCCGTGCGTTTTCAGGCGATCGGGAGCCCAAAGTGGTTCCGCACCAATGCCTACCCGTTCCCGGAGGCCACGCCGACCCGGTTGTACCTCGGCCTGGGCGGCGGCCTGCACCCGACACCGTCGGCAGAGGAGTCGACCGCCACATTGCAGTACCTCTCTCGCGGGCCGGTTTCCGGGCGCAGCCTCGAACAGTGGAGCCTCGGTATGGGCAGTTTCATGGCCTCGCAGACGGGCCGCAGCGTCCGGTACGACCAGGACAACAGCCGGCTGCAGCGCGATGCCCTGACCTACACCAGCGAGGCCTTCGACACCGAGAAGCTGCTGGCCGGGCCGGTCGGTCTCACGATCTTTGCCACCGCCGACCGCCCCGACACCCTGTGGGTGGCCCACCTGGACGATCTGTCGCCCGACGGCGTCAGCCGGCCGCTGACAGAAGGGGCGCTTCTCGGTTCGCATCGCGCTCTCGACCCCGAGGCAAGCTGGATCTTGTCCGACGGCACCGTGCTACGGCCCCAACACATCAGCACCAAGTCCGCCGCCGAACCCGTCGTACCCGGTGAGGTGACCCGCTACGACGTCGAGATCTTCCCCACCGCGGCGATCCTCGCCCCGGGCCACCGGTTACGACTGACGCTGACGACGTACGACTTCCCGCATCTGGTACCGACCCGCCCGCAGCGGGCAGCGCTCGCGGGCGGGGTCTACCGCATTTCACAAGGGGGTGTGCATGCATCGCATCTGGTTGTCCCCCTTGCTGATCCGGCGACCATGGAACAGCCCTAGCTGAGGAACCGCTGCGTGTAGGGCGCGAAGCGCGCCTTCAGGTCATCCAGATCAAGGCCGAACATTTCACAGGACGTCTCGACGCGACCCAGCCGGCCGCGCTGGTGACCGGCCAGGTAGTCCGCCATCGCGCCGCGTTCGGCGTCCGAAAGTTGTTCCTCTGCAAGGGCGAACACGCTCTCTGCAGTGCCGAGGTCGTCGGCCATGAAGTCGTCGAACCGGATGTCGATGGAGCGGTCTCGGCCGATGATGTCCCGGTCCCGGACCAGCCCGGCCAGCATGTGTTCCAGGCGCTGCACCCAGTACACCGCGATGTGCTCGACGGGCACCGGGCTGCGGTGCATGCGCGCCGAGTAGGTGAGCATCGCGATCATCGACAGCACCACCGGCACGGGATCGCGATGAGTGAAAACACCGACCACACCGGGTAATTCAGCGTTGAGCACCGGCAGTTGTTCGAGATGTTGTGGCGACTTGAGCAGCCAGCGCCGGCCGCCGCGCAGGAATTGCAGGGCCTTGAGCTGGGTCACCATGTGCCGGTAGTGCGGCGTCTGGTCATGGGATTCGTAGTAGTCGCGCCACACGGGAACGTCTGCCAATGTCTCGAAGTACATCGTGGAAAAGTCGTTGGCCAGCAGCTGGATTTCCTCGTGCACATGGTCGGTGGTCATCTCGTGCATCAGCGGGAAATGCGGCATGACGATGTTCATCACGTTGACCGCGACATCCATCCGGGTCCGCCGCGGGTCGGGCTCGATACCGGCCTCGGACGCCAGCGGGAACGGCTCCATCGACTCCCAGTACGGCAGGGTCCGGAAGGTCCCGGCGGCGGCCAGCAGATTGTGCAGATGCGTTGTCCCGGTACGGGGCAGCCCGACGATCGCGACGGGGGGCAGCAGCTCGATGTCGTGAATCTCGGGGTGCCGCTTCAGTAGATCGGTCAGCAGCAGCCGGTTCTTCAGCAACTGCAGCAGCTGGCCGTAGAAGTTGACCACGCCGGGGCCGTTGAGGCCGTCGATATCCCGAAGCGCGCCGAGCAGCACGTCGAGGCGCTCTCGGTAATCGATGGGACCGAAGTCATCGAGGCCGGTGTCGGCACTCGCCTTGGCATGTAGTGCGGCCGCGTCGAGCGGACAGTCCGCCGCCATCATCGTCATCATGTCCCGGAACTGCTGCGCCTCGGCCGTGAAGGTGGGATTGGCCAGGTCATCGAGCCGGACAACGTCTGTGGTGTCAGTCACACAAATTATGTTACTATGAGTTTCGTAATGACGAAAGCACTTGGACGACCCCGTGATTCACGCATCGACAACGCCGTGCTCACCGCCACCGCCGAACTGCTCGGTGAAGTGGGCTACGCCGCGTTGTCGGTGGACGCCATCGCCAAGCAGGCCGGCACCAGTAAGCCGACGATCTACCGACGCTGGCCCAGCAAGGCCCATCTGGTCCACGAGGCCGTTTTCCCCGCCGGCATAGCCACCGAACTGCCGGACACCGGGTCCCTGGCCGGGGATGTCCGCGCGATGGTCCGCGGCACCGTGGCGGTACTCAGCACTCCCGCAGCGCGCGCCGCCCTGCCCGGGTTGCTCGGCGAAATGACCGCTGATGCCAGCCTGCACACCGCCCTACTGGACCGCTTCGCCGACGCGCTGGGACCCGGGTTGCACGCCCACCTCGACGCCGCGGCCGCGCGCGGGGAGCTGCGCCCCGGCGTCACGCCCTCCGATCTGACCGAGGTCATCACCGGCATCGCGCTGCTCGCGGCCCTCACCCGCAGCGACGCCCCTGATGACGACTGGATCGACCGCAACACCACACTGATTCTGAAAGGTATTGGCGCATGACCGAATCCGCTGCCGCGTGGCGGGAACTCCTCGACACCCTTCGTGAGCTCGACACCTCCTTCCTCGAGGGTCCGCGCGCCGTCACCGATGACCGGCAGATCGCCGACGGCTACCGCATGCTCGCGACCGGTCTCGGCGTGGCGCTGGACTGCTACCTGTTCCCCGAGCCAGGCCGGCCCCAGTTCGTCGCCGTCAACACCCCGACCCGGCATGACCGCCGGTGGGGTGGCGACAACACCGACGCCTACTACCACATGTGCCCGGTCGATCCGGAGCGCAAATACCGCGTCTTCGGCAACAAGGGCGACAGCGTGTACCTCTCGCTGACCGCGTACAACGAGCCCTCCCCCGGCGCCTGGTCGAACAAGGTGGTCGCGATAATCCGTGATACCGACATCGAATTCGACGCGGACGGCAACTTCTCGTTCGAGCTCGGACCGCTGCCCGAGGCCGCCGTCTTCCTGACGCGCGACTACCAGGCCGATCCGACGACGGGCCGTCCGGTCACGTGGAACATCGAGGCACTCGATCCCCCGGAACCGTTCCGGCACAGTGATGCCGCAACCGCCGCCGCGCTGCGGTCCAGCGCCAACTGGATCCGTACGCTGTTCGCCATCATGCCCATGCCGGTGGGTACCCGGGCGGTCGACGCCGCGACACTCGGTCACGAAACCGCCCATCTGGCAAATGAATTCGCTGCGCCGTACCAGGTGCCGGACGCCAACTTCGGCTGGTCAGCGCGTGACGCATGCTATTCGTATGGCAGCTTCGTGCTCGCCGAGGACGAGGCTCTGGTCATCACCCACCGGCCGCCGGCGTGCCGGTTCTGGAACCTGGTGGTGTGGAACCAGTTCATGGCCACCCCCGGAGCCAGCGATGCCCGCAGCTCACTCAACGGGTACAGCGCGGTGCCCAACTCGGACGGCACGGTGACGGTCGTGCTGTCCCGCGGTACCACCACCCACCCGAATTCGCTGACCACACTGGACTATCCGGTGGGCAATCTGGCGTTCCGCTGGTTCCTCACCGACCAGGTGCCCGACCGCCCTGAGGTCCAGCTGGTCAAGATCGCCGACGCCCCCACGTCACCTTCCTGAGGGATTTGTGCACGATTTTCCGCGCCGGCCGCGGAAAATCGTGCACAAATCACGGGACGATGGCGTCGATGGCCCGGTAGATCCGCTGCTCGCTGACGGGCCTCGGGGTGCCCAACTGCTGGGCCCAGAGACTGACGCGGAGCTCCTCGATCTGCCGGGCGATGTCGCGGACGTCGTCGCCTTGGCACCGCAGCGGCGAAAGTGCCTGCCGCAGTTCGTCGTACGCGTCCTGGACGGCGTGTATCCGATCCATCCGTTCGCGGTCCGCGGCCGGCGCCTGGGGTAACCGCTCCAGCCGTCGGCCGACGGCCGTCAGGTACCGGGTCAGGTCGGCCAGGTGGATCACGCCCGTCGCCGCGACGAACCCGACCGGCAGCAGCCGGGCCAACTGCGCACGGATATCGGCGACCGCGTCGGCCTGGAGCGCAGATGGCTTGTCCGGCAACGCGACCTGCGCCGCATGCGCGGCGGTCAGCACGCGCTCGACGCGGCCGACCACATCGAGCGTCGTCGGGACCAACTTGGCTGCGACGGTGTCGCGCAGCGCCGTGAAGTCCGCCGCGGTCCACACCGGCTTGGGTGCCAGTACCCGCACCGCGGCGTCGGCGCAGTCTTCGAGCAGCGCGGCCAGGCTGCCGTCGGGATTGCTCGACAGCGCCAGTCGCGCCCGGGGATTGAGCCCGCGCTCGGCTGCTTTGACCGGTGACGGTGCCGCCAACCGGAGCAGCCGCCGCAGTCCCGGTCCCATGGCCGCTGCCTGCTCGGCAGCGGTCGGGAACACGCGAATATCCACTGCCGCACCGGTATCCACGAACGCCGGGAACCCGCGCACGGTGTGACCACCGGCCGCGCTCTCCACACTCCGCGGCAACTCGGCCAGATCATCGGGCCAGGCCTTCAGGCCGGTCCGCTGCAGATCACCTGCGACGGCACCGGCGACCGCTTGACGCACCGAACCGGCCAGCGTGTCGTGCAGCGCGCCCAGGTCCTTGCCACGCGCCACCTCGGTGCCGGCTTTCTCGACAGCGAAGGTGACCCGCAGGTGATCCGGAATCTTGCTCAGGTCGAAGGCGTCGATCGGCACCAGAATGCCACTGCGCCTGCGCAGTTCGCGCTGCAGTTCCTCGAGCAGTGAGCCGTCTCCCGGATTGAGGTCCGGCAGCACCGCCCGCGCGGTGTCGGGCGCGGGCACGAAGTTGCGGCGCAGGTCCTTGGGCAGCGACTTGATCAGCGCCGTCACCAACTCTTCGCGCAGTGCGGGTACCTGCCACGCGAAACCGTCACCCCCGAGCCTCGCCAGCACCTCGACCGGAACGTGCACCGTCACACCGTCATCGGCGGCGCCGGGCTCGAACCGGTAGCTCAACGGCAGCGACAGGTCGCCGGTCTGCCAGGTGTCGGGCTGGTCGGCATCGGTGTCGGCACGCAGCAGATCCTCGCGCGTCATGGTCAGCAGGTCCGGCGTCACATGCCGCTGCTTCTTCCACCAGGCGTCGAAATGCCGTGCCGACACCGCGCTTTCCGGCACGCGCTGGTTGTAGAAGGCATAGACATCGTCGTCGCCGACCAGCAGATCCCGCCGCCGCGCGCGTTCCTCCAGCTCGTCCAGCTCAGCCCGCAGGCGCGTGTTGTCCCGGAAGAAGTGGTGGCGCGTCTGCCAGTCGCCCTCGACCAGCGCGTGCCGGATGAACAGCTCGCGTGCGACCACGGGATCCACCTGCGCATAGCCCACCCGCCGCCGCGGCACCAAAGGCAAGCCGTAGAGCGTCACCCGTTCGAACGCCATGACCGCACCCCGGCGGGCATCCCAGTGCGGCTCGCTGAAGGTGCGCTGCAACAGATCTCCGGCGACCCGCTCGACGGTCTCCGGTTCGATGCGCGCCGCGATACGCCCGAACAGCCGGCTCGTCTCCACCAGATCGGCAACGACGATCCACCGCGGCGGCTTCTTCGTCAGCACCGAGCCCGGCGCCAACACGAACCGCGAGTTGCGGGCGCCCTGGTAATCGCGCGTCTCGCCTTCCCGCAACCCGACGTGCGACAGCAGCCCGGCGGTCAGCGCGGTGTGGATACGCAACGGGTCGGCCTCCTCGCCCGACTCCCGGATGCCGAGATCGCCGGCGATGCTGCGCAACTGGCCAACCAGGTCCTGCCATTCCCGAATCCGCAGGTAGTGCAGGAACTCGTCGCGGCACATCCGGCGGAACGCGCTGCCGGACAACTGGTTCCGTTGCTCACGCAGGTAGTTCCACAAGTTCAGATAGGAGATGAAGTCCGAATGTTCGTCGGCGAACCGCGCGTGCTTCTGCCGCGCGGCCTCTTCCCGGTCGGACGGCCGCTCCCGCGGATCCGGGATCGACAGCGCGGCGGCCAGGATCAGCACCTCGCGCACGCAGCCTTCGGTGTCGGCCTGCAGGATCATCCGGCCGACACGCGGGTCCAGCGGTAGCCGGGCCAGTCGGCGACCGACGTCGGTGATGGCGCCCTTCGCGTCGAAAGCGCCCAATTCCTGGAGCAATTGGATGCCGTCACGGATGCTGCGCGCATCCGGCGGATCCAGGAAAGGGAAAGCCTCGATTTCGCCGAGACCCAAAGCAGCCATCTGCAGAATGACCGCACCGAGGTTGGTGCGCAGGATCTCCGGGTCGGTGTACCGCGGCCGCGACGCGAAGTCCTCTTCCGAATACAGCCGGATGCACACACCCGGCGCGGTACGGCCCGACCGGCCGGACCGCTGCGCGGCCGACGCCTGCGAAATGGGTTCGATCGGCAGCCGCTGCACCTTGGTGCGCCGGCTGTACCGCGAGATGCGCGCGGTGCCCGGGTCGACGACGTACCGGATGCCCGGCACCGTCAGCGATGTCTCGGCGACGTTGGTGGCCAACACGATCCGGCGGGGCCCGCCGGGCTTCGCGTTGAAGACCTTCTGCTGGTCCGCGGTCGGCAGCCGGGCGTACAGCGGCAGGATCTCCGTCGGGAAGGTGTCGCCGGACAGCGCATCCCGCAAAGCCTCTGCGGTGTCGCGGATTTCGCGCTCACCGGACAGAAACACCAGCACGTCGCCGGCCGGTTCTGATTCCAGTTCCCGCACGGCGTCGACGATGGCCTCGGTCTGGTCCCGGGTCTCGGTGCGGACGATCTCATGATCGGGATCGTCGGGGTCGTCGCTGTCGTCCACCGCGACGGGGACTTCCAGTGGCCGGTAACGGATTTCGACGGGGTAGGTACGGCCCGAGACCTCAACGATGGGCGCTCCGCCGAAGTGCTTCGCGAACCTCTCCGGCTCGATGGTCGCCGACGTCACGATGACCTTGAGGTCGGGGCGCCGCGGCAGCAACTCGCGCAGGTACCCGAGCAGGAAGTCGATGTTGAGACTGCGTTCGTGGGCCTCGTCGAGGATCAGTGTGTCGTACCGCAGCAGCCGCCGGTCCCTCTGAATCTCGGCGAGCAGAATGCCGTCGGTCATCAGTTTGACGAGGGTCGAGTCGCTGGCCTGGTCGGTGAACCGCACCGTGTAGCCGATGGCGCCGCCCAGCGCCGTGCCGGTTTCGTCGGCGATGCGCTGCGCCACCGTCCGGGCCGCCAGCCGTCGTGGCTGGGTGTGCCCGATGGTGCCGCGGATGCCCCTGCCGAGCTCGAGACAGATCTTGGGCAGCTGCGTCGTCTTGCCCGAGCCGGTCTCGCCGGCGACGATGACCACCTGGTTGTCGGTGATGGCCTTGGCGATCTCACCTCGACGATCGGTGACCGGCAGGTCGGGATAGGTGATCGCAGGAACAGCCGCGAGACGACTGGCGATCACGCCTTCCGCCGCGGCGATCTGTTCGGCGATCTTCTCCGGGTTGTCGCCCCGCAGGTTCTTCAGCCGACGCTGCAGCCGCGCGGCGTCACGGATGGTCAGACCATCCAGACGATCACGCAGTTCGCGTAGCTGAAGGTCGGACACTGGTCCCAGGATAGGCGGTCGCCCGCCACCTCATCGGCCGCGACGTCACGGGGTGAGCAGCTCGTCGTCGGTCGACTCCATCGCCGATCCGGCGAGCCGATGCGCAAGTCCCTGGACGACCCGCAGGACGGCATCCCGCTCCTGATCATCAAGGCCGCCGACGGTCATCTCCTCCATCTGGCGCCATATGCCCTCGATCTGATCGCGCAATCCGCGGCTGGCCGGTGTCGCTTCGACCAGATGTGCGCGCTTGTCCTCGGGGCTCGGGAAGCGGCGGACGAATCCGGCGTGCTCCAGCCGCTGGATCATGCGGGTCATCGTGGGCGCATCGGAACTGGTGAGCCTGACCAGATCCGTCTGGCGGAGTGGGCCGCGATCCCACAGGTACATCATCACCAGCTCCTGGCCCGGATACAGACCGAGCGGCCGCAGGAGTGTCGCGACGATCGTTCTCGTGAGCCGGGTGAGCTGAAAGACCGCGTGGCTGACGGGGCCGCTGCGGGCCGCCGTCGGCAATGCCATCGCCTCGCATGCCTCCCCACCTTCAATGCTCTCCGTCACCATCAACGCCCCCTGTCAGCAGTTAGTTGTCTAACCACCATAACTCGGCCACGGCGCACAAAAATCCCAGTTGGAATAGCCGTTCATAGTTACTTGTTCAAGCAACTATCTAGAAAGGCGGCGTCATGAACACCAACAACCACCACACCGGCACCGAGCTCCGTCGTTCCATCGGTCGTGTCATGACAGCCGGCGCCATCGGAGTGTCGGCCCTGTCGATCGCACTCGCGGCACCGGCAGCAGCGAAGGGGCCGCACCCAGGCCCGGTGATCGACCGCCCCCAGCCGACCAGCTCGCTGAGCGCCCAGAACAACGACGGCCGCGTCTCGACGGCGCCGGTGAGCCCCGTTCAGCGCATGGCACCCGGCGCCATCCCCCGGTCGCAGCCGGCGACGTCGATCAGCGCGCAGCAGAACGCCGGAAGCCCCGCGGACGGCGGATCACGCGGCACCGCAGGGCGGGCAGACGTCAGGACTCCCACCATGCCCGGCCCCCTCAACGCCGCCGAGACCGGACGGTTGTTCGGGGGCAAGCGAGCCTCGTAATCTGACGATCGCCACCCGTTGTGCACACGAACGGAGAACCCCATGGCCGACCGCGAAGACATCATCGACCTGCTGACCCGGTACGCCACGGGCATCGACCGGCAGGACTGGCCACTGTTTCGTTCCGTGTTCACCGACGACTGCGTGTTGGACTACGGCCAGATCGGCTCATGGCACGGCGTCGACGGCGTCACGGACTACATGATCCAGGTGCATGTGCCGTTCGAGCACACTCTGCACCGGCTCAGCAACCACGCCATCGAGATCGACGGCGATACCGCCACCGCCCGCACCTATGTCGACGTGCTGCTCATTGCGCGGGAGGCCAAGCCGCACAAGACATCTGATGTCAACGCGACCGGCTTCTACGACGACGAACTGGTCCGTACCGACGGAGGGTGGCGCATCAGCCGCCGAAAGCTCACGATGGTCCGGAACGTCTCCCTGTGAGCGCCTGACGTCTGCCGAAACGCTAGACCTTGTCCGGCGCCCAGTAGTCCAGCATCGTCGCGAAGGTTTCGAACGCCGGCTTGGACACCCCGTATGCGGCTTCCAGGTGGATGCTGATCGGGAAGCCGAGCTCGCCCACGCCGTCGATGACGCGCTTGTACAGGTCCAGCATCAGCGCCCGCTTGGCTGCCGGCTCCTCGCCCGCCAGCCGCGTCACGAACTCCTGCTCGGCCGCGACCAGCGGATTGCCCGGATCCTGGATCAGCCAGTTGATGAGGCCGACCTTGGACTCCATCTTGGGAACGAACCCGAACGACAGCAGAAGCTCGGGGCGATGCTCGGTCGTCGCGGCGAACTCCTTCAGGAACCCCACGATGGTGTCCGAGTACAGCAGCTGGGTCATGCCGTAGGTGGCGCCCTGGTTGATCTTGAAGTTGAAGCGGCCCTGCTCGCCGTCACGCGTCGGAATCAGGATCACGCCGCGGTTCGGCACCTGGTCGCGGTAGATGGTCAACGCGTCGGTCGGTGCGACACCGGAGCCTTCACCGTCACTCATCGTGCGCGGCACGCCGACGAACGCGATGCCGTCGAAGTCCGCGTCCTGCAGCACGGTCAGCCGCTTCCCGAGCGCGTCCTCGTCCAGGAACGACGTCACCTGGGTGCACAGTCCGCGCATGCCGGGCAGCTCCGGCTTCATCAGCTGCCAGAAGTCGAGGACGTCCATCTTCGGCTTCATCTCGATGGGCCGGTCGCCGTCCTCCTCGATCATCCCGGGGATCATGACGTGCCGGATGCGGCCCTCGATGCCGACCGCCGCGGCGTTGAGCAGCACCTTGTGCGCCTCGTCGACCGCAAACTGGGGACCGCGCTCAATGTTCGGCGGGACCAGCTCGAAGGCGATAGTGTTCAGGGTCACGACTCTGCTCCGGATCTCGACTACATACGGGGCAAGCAGGCGTCACTGACCGCTACGACCCGGAGGTCGCGTTTCCCGTGAAACCTCCACCCTACCGATGGCGCCTAGCAAAGAATCGGCCACGTCCGGCTAGATGTACGTGGTAAACCCGTCCCGTGGCTGAACGCGTCAAGTTCCAGAGCTCCACCGGCCCCATGCTCGCCGGCATCATCGACCTCCCAGAAGGCACCCCGCGCGGTTGGGGCGTCTTCTCCCACGGCTTCACCCTCGGCAAGGACTCCCCCGCCGCGGCGCGCATCTGCAAGCAGCTGGCATCTGACGGCATCGGGATGCTCCGGTTCGACGCCATCGGGCTCGGCGACTCGGAAGGCCACTGGGGCGACGGGTCCTTCACCCACAAGACCAACGACGTCATCGAGGCGTGCAAGTTCATGACCGAACGCGGGACGCCGTCGGCGTTGCTGGTGGGTCACTCCTTCGGCGGGGCGTCGGTCCTGTCCGCGGCGCGGCAGGCGCCCGGGGTGCGCGCGGTGGTGACGGTCGGTGCGCCCATCGACCCGTCGCATGTCGAGAAGCAGTACGACGACATCCTCGGCTGCGTGCTGGCCAACGGCAGCGCCCAGTGGATGGTCGGCGGACGCGAGCTGACGCTCAAGCGCGACTTCGTCGAGGACGTCCGCGCGGCCAAGTTGCACAGCAAGATCAAGGAGCTGCACCTACCGCTGCTGATCCTGCACTCCCCCACCGACAACACCGTCGGCATCGAGAACGCCAGTGAGATCTTCCGGACGGCCCGCCACCCGCGCAGCTTCGTGTCACTGGAGGGCACCGAGCACCTGCTCACCGGACCCGGTCAGGCCAAGCGAGCTGGACGGATCATCGGCGCCTGGGCCGACGCCTATCTGGGCCCCGACAAAGCGCGGCGGTAGTCGAGACCCCGGCCGCCTGATTGGCCTTGGCAATCGCCTCGGCGAGCTCTTCGAGTAACGGCGGCACATCCAGAGCGGTCACGACGGCTTCGATGAAGACCAGCTCATCCGGATGGGCGGCGGCGTCGGCCAAGGCCGCATCCAGCTCACCGCACGTTGTGGCGCGGTGGGACAACGGGTTCGGTACGCCGAGGGCCGCCGGGATGTCGCGCCACTGCCAGCGCACGATGTCGTTGTAGGGCGCCGTGGGGCCGTGGATCGCGCGTTCGACGGTGTAGCCGTCGTTGTTCACCAGGATCACCACCGCGGGCACGCCCTCGCGACCGAACTGGCCGAGTTCCTGGATGGTCAGCTGCGCGGCGCCATCGCCGATCAACAACACGGGACGACGGCTCCGTTCCGCCAGGCCCGCGCCGAGCGCAGCCGGCAGGGTGTACCCGATCGATGCCCACAGTGGCTGGCCGATGAACGCCACCCCGCTGGGCAGCCGGTGCCGGGCCATGCCGTAGTACGACGTGCCCTGCTCGGCCAGAACCACATTGCCCGGGGTGAGCGCGCCACAGACCTTGTCCCACAGCGCCTTCTGGGTGAGCGGCTGGTCCGGCGCGAGCTCTGGGTCGAGCGCGTCCGGAATGGGCTGGGCCACCGCCGGTGACCGGGTGGGCCGAGACCGCAGGATGCCGGTGATCGCTTCGAGTGCCGCCGACATGTCCAGTGGCGCAAAGACTTCGCCGGCGACGGTGCTCTGGTTGGGTCCGATGTCGATGGTCCGGGTGGGGTCGATCTGCTGCGTAAACGACGCACTGACCATGTCGGTGAACTGCACACCGGCGGTGACCAGTACCGGTGCTTCTTCGATGGCCCGGCGGACCGACTCCTGACTGGAGGTGCCGGCGTAGATGCCCAAGAACTCGGGAGCCGATTCGTCGACCAGACTCTTGCCCCACATCAGCGTGGCGTGCGGGACGACGTCGGCTGCCAGCAGTGCCTCCAGCTGCGGGACGGCTTCCAGACGGTGCACCAGCAGGTCGGCGAGCACCGTCAGCTGGTGCTCGCCGATGAGGCGGGCAGCGGCCGCGGTGAACAGCGACAGGGCGCGCGGGCTGGTGCCGCTGGTGTACCGCGGCAACGGTCCGGTCGGAGGTTCGACCGGGAACCGGGCGACATCGGTGGCCAGCATCAGGTAGCCGGGCAACTTGCGCTCGTGCACTTCAGACAGGACCCGGTCGATCTCCCGGGTAGCGGTGGCCGGCAGGAGTTTGGCTTGCGCGCACGTGATTTCGCGGGCGATGCGCAGAAAGTGGTCGAAGTCGCCGTCACCGAGCGAATGGTGGATCACCCGGCGGGAGCCCTGGACGTCGATCGACGGCGTGCCGACGATGTGGACCACGGGGACATGCTCGGCGTAGCTGCCTGCGATCGCGTTGGCCGCGGACAGCTCCCCGACACCGAACGTGGTGATGAGCGCCGCCATCCCCCGCAGCCGGCCGTAGCCGTCGGCGGCATATCCGGCGTTGAGTTCGTTGGCGCTGCCGACCCACCGGACATCCCGATGGGCGATCACATGATCGAGCAGTTCCAGATTGAAATCGCCTGGGACCCCGAATATCTCGGTGACCCCGAGTTCAGCGAGCCGGTCCAGCAGGTAGTCACCGACGGTGTAGTCAGACATGCCGAGACCTCCTGGAATCGCTACTACGGTGACGGTCGTCACCAAAGACATAATGCTGCCAACGCTGGTAAACATCGCGCCAACTGGGATGGCACCGCGTCCGCGCTCCGTTGTACCGGCCAGAACCGCAGCACAGGAGGTAGGGCTATGAAGAACGTCACTTTTGCCGGATTGGTTTCGGGCGCACTGGCCACGGCTGCCATCGGGCTGGCCACCCCTGCGCTGGCGGATAACGGAGGCACCGTCGCACTGCCCGGGCCGGTGCCGGTATACCCGCAGTACTCCGTGATCGGCGGCGCCGATCCGTACGTGCCGTTCGGCCCCAACCCGTCGGTGCCGTACGGAGTCTGGGTCCAGAACCAGTAGTCGATCCGGGACGAAGTCACCAGCCCCGGCGTTCTGACTCGGCTCACCCGACCCTGACACCGGTCCTGCCAAACGTCGTAAATGTGCCTGTGCGCCAGCTGATACGACGCATCACGCGCGTACGGTTGAGTTGGCGAGGACCGGAGGGCAGGAGGCACCTGAATGAAGAAGATGGCTGTCGCCGGAATGGTGTCGGGGGCACTGGCCGTAGGGGCGATGGGTCTGGCCGCTCCCGCGCCGGCAGACAAAGGAAGCACTGTCGCGCTGCCGGGTCCGGTGCCGGCGCGGCCGAGTGCCGTGCCAGGGCTACCGGGTCCGGTGTCGGTATACCCGCAGTACTCCGTGATCGGCGGCGCTGATCCGTACGTGCCGTTCGGCCCCGACCCGTCGGTGCCGTACGGGGTCTGGGTCCAGAACTAGCAGTCGATTCAGGGCGGCAATCATGTTGAACTTCAACGTGATTGCCGCCCTGAAGCATTACCATGACCGCCATGACCGTTCGCCCACGCCGGATCGGGTGGCAGGTCGCGGCAGTGTCGCTGCTCGCGGCCTGTGGCTCGAATACCTCTGCGACGCCGTTGTCGCCAACACCCAGCGCACCGCCTCCGACCAGTACCGCCGAAGCCCCGCTGCCCGCACCGGTCCCCATCGTTCCGGTGAAACCGAATGCGCGGCAAGCCAAATGGGTCGACCTACAGGTCGGCGACTGTCTCAGCACTCCGCCACCCACCGACCCGAGCGTCGTCGAGGTGACCCTGGTCGACTGCACGGCACCGCACATCGCCGAGGTCTTCCTCCGGTCCAGCGTCGGGGTCAACGACGCGCTTGCCGGTATCGCCGATCAGCGGTGCGCGGCGGGCTTGGCGCAGTACAGCGGACAGAGCAGCCGCTACATGGCGACCTACCTGATCGACTCGAACATGGACCGGACGGGACACACGCCCCTGCCCAGCACCGTCATCTGCCTGCTGCAGTCCTCCAGCGGCCTGTCGCTGACCGGCTCGGCTAAGGCTTAGCCGTCAACAGGATGTATTGGGCGGCGACCTGTTCGTGGACGTCCTTCAGCTCGGGGCCACGTGCTTCGATGGCGTAGTTACCCGCGGGAGCGACACAGTAGAACTGCCGCGGGTCGGCCAACAAGATGCAGCGGCTCAGCGGCAGCGCCGGCACCGGATCGGCCGATTCCGTCCCGTCGACCGAAACCTCTTTGCCGAAGGAGTTCGCCACGTTCACCGCTGATGACGGGTCCTTGGCCTGATACACACTGGTCTTGCCCCGGGCGTACCCTGTCACTCCGTTGTCCTGGAACACCTTCGACGAGGCGATCGGATTGCTCTGGAAATGCAGGGCTCCGGTACCGGAGTAGACGGCGTTCTGCGAGTTGCGTGGGTCATCGGTCAGCAGTGTCAACGCCAACAACCCGGTCGGATCGACCGGTACCGCGGCCAGCTCGGCCGCCGGTTTGAACGGCTCGATGGCATCGATCTGCGCTCGTACCGCCTTGGCCACCAAGCCGACAGCAGAATCAGGACCCGTGGTCGACTGCGCCAATTGCGTCAGGACATACGGCCCATGTGGGGTGAACGACCGGACGGTGGTCAGCTTCGCGGCCTGGGATTCGACGTCGTAGGTCGACGCCAATGCATCCGGATGATCAGGAACGGCAATGGCTTTCGGTTCGGCACCGCGAATCTTCAGTTGCCGGGCCGCCGCATTCATCTCGGTGGCCGCGGCGCTGGCATCAGCCGGCGCGGCGAACCGCAGCACGCCGTTGATCAGCACCGTCTTGGCCGCAGACTCCCGGCCCGAGGCGAACCCGTCGATGAAGTTGTGCCTGCCGGCCGCCTCGGCGATGGTCTCGGGTCCGAACTGCGCCAGCGCACCGGCCTGATCGAGCACGAAATACGTTGACAGATAAGGGTCTGTGAGTGTGTTGTCGACAGCCCACGGCCCCACCACGTAGCCGGCCATCTGCTCCGCCTCGACCCTCGCGCCGATCTCCGACGATCCGGCCGCGCCGTAGGGCTCATGCGCCTTGGTCGGGTAGGCGCCAGGCTTCAACTGGGCCGGAGCGACGATCGCAGGCGGCGGGGGTGCCGTCGCGGTCGGGGTCGCCGACTTGGCGGACGACGGCGCCGGGCTGGACTGCGTCGACCCGCCGCCGCAGCCCGCGGCCAGCACCGCCACCGAGACCATCACTGCGCCGTTGACCAGACCCCGCATGCGTTCCTCCCCGCGCCGACTGCAGACCAACCTACCCAGTCTCAGGTGCTGGTGGCACTGAACTGCATCACATGCCCAAACACCTTGGTATTCGTATCGATACGGAGCCCGTGGCGCCGACCCTCCACGGTCAGCTCGTGAGGGTTCAACAGCCGGAACGGTGACCGGTCCACCCGGTGCACCGCCGTCGCCACGGGAGTCCGGGTCAGGTCATAGCCGACGAACACGCCGCCGGGTTTGAGTACCCGCGCGATCTCGGCGACCGCGGCTTCCCACTCGATGACGTGGTGCAGCATCAGGCAGCTGACCACCGAGTCGAACGAGCCGTCATCGAACGGCAGGCTGGTGGCGTCGGCGCTCTGCACAGTGACCTGCGGACGGTCCTTGAGTCGTTGGCTTGCTGCGTCGACCATCACGGGGTCCAGATCGGTCGCGGTGATCGACACCCCGGGGCGGGCTGCCGACAGCCCCTCCGCGATTGCCCCACTGCCTGAACCGATTTCGAGCAGTTGCTCCCCCAGCTGGTCGGTGGGCAGCATGTCGAGAACGGTGCGCGTGGTTGTGCGCCACAGGGCGCCGCAGCAGAACGCCCGCTCGATTTTGGACATCACCGGCATGGCGGCCTCCTCCTCGTGGTGTCCTTCGAGTATCGAGCCGCCCGGGACATCACAGCTTGGATGGATCCGTCGAATCCCGCAGGGCCCGGGCGATCTCCGACGGCGCGGCCCCGGTCATCTCCCGGCACACGCGGTTCGCGTGTGATCCGTCGGCGAATCCCGCCAGATGCGCGGCGTCGGTGACCTGCTCACCACCGGCGAGGTGCTTCAGCCCGGAAATCAGCTTCGCCCAGCGCGTGGCCGCCGAGAACGACACCCCCGTCTGCTGCCGGCACAGCCGGCCGAGGTAGTCGGGAGATACCGCCACCTCGTGGGCCACCGACACCAGGTCCACGGAATCGGTTGCGCCGCTGTAGATCAGGTCCATTGCCCGGCACAGCTGCGGATGCAGTCCCGGCTGCGGTTCCGCGCCACCGCACAGGCTGTCGATCAGGGCCGCGGCGGCCGGTTCCGGGCCGGCGTCGAGCGCTGTCGCCACCGCCCTGGCGAGCGCCTGGTCACCGGGCGGGATCCAGATGCCATCACCGGATTCGCTCTGGCTGAGGGCGTGCAGTGCCACCCCAGGCCAGGTGTGCGGCGCCAGATAGAGCGCCAGGGTCACACCGGTGGGGTCGGACCGCACCGCGTGGCCCGCACCACTGGCGATGACGACGACGTGTCCGCACCGGGCCGTCCCGTCGTCCGAGCAGATGGTCAGCGGACCGGTCAACCCGACGCCGACCTGGACCGCGGGATGGTGATGAATCTCCAGGTCACCGAAAGTGCCGACGACCATGATCTGCGCTGGACCCAGCTCCCAGACGCGCATGCCCCATGCTAACGCCGCGACTGCCGCCGCTCGATGACCTCCAGCGCCCGTTGCGCCCATCGCAGGTTCTCCTGTTCGAAGGAGATACCGCGCATCAGCGTCAGATACGGCCCTACGCGATCCGCTTCGGCCAGGAACACGGCCTCGCTGCGCCCACCCAGGATTCGGGCGCGGATGCGTTCATAGAGTTCGAGCTGATTGGCGGACCACTGGATACGGTCCCGCAAGCCCGCACACACCGCCACGTCGTTGCCGCTGTCGACGGTCGATACCTGGACCAGGAGGTCGTCGCGCATGGCCAGCGGCTTGGGCGTCGCTTCGGTGAAATCGTGCACCGCGGCCCGCCCGGCGTCGGTCAGCGTGAACATCCGTTTGTTGGGCCTGCGCTCCTGTTCGACGACGCGGGCCTCGATGAGCCCGTCGGCCGCGAGGCGGTCGAGTTCGCGGTACAGCTGCTGCGGCGTCGCCATCCAGAAGTTGGCGACGGACGCGTCGAAGCCCTTGGCCAGGTCATATCCCGAAGCCTCACTGTCGAGCAGGGCCGCCAGGACGGCGTCGCGCAGAGCCATGCCCGAGAGTCTAATAGTCAACAAAGTGATTAGTCACATATAGACATGCCGAGTCCGGCGAGCTAGCGTCACCGGTACCTAATCAACAAGTTGACTATGTGAGGTATGCGATGCAGGCGTTCCGCAAGGCCGTCGAGACCCACGACCCCGCCGCCATGGCGGATTGTCTGGCCGACGACGTGGTGTTCACCAGTCCCGTCGCCTTCAAGCCCTATCCCGGCAAGCCCATCACCGCCGCCATCCTGCGCGGCGTGCTGCGCGTCTTCGAGGACTTCCGCTACATCCGCGAGATCAACGATCCTGAAACCAACAGCCACGCACTAGTTTTCGAGACCACCGTCGGCGGTAAGAAGATCACCGGCTGCGATTTCATCCACGTCAACGACGAGGGCCTGATCGACGACTTCATGGTGATGGTCCGGCCCCTCTCCGGCGCCACGGCGCTGTCCGAGGCCATGGCCGCCCAGTTCCCCCAGATCCAGGCCGAGGCCGCGGAAGCCATCGCGGCCCTCGCCGCGAAGGAGCAGTGAGCATGAAGATCGGTCTGGGTATCAACTATGCCGGCGGCTTCAAGGAGGTCGTGGCCGAGGTCGCTGACCTCGAAAAGGCCGGGCTGGACGTGGTTTTCGTCCCGGAGGCGTACTCGTTCGACGCCATCAGCGCACTCGGCTACCTGGCCGCCGCGACCGAGCGGGTCGAGTTGGCCTCGGGCGTCCTGCAGCTCTACACGCGCACCCCCACCCTGACGGCCATGACGGCCGCCGGCCTCGACTACGTGTCCGACGGCCGCTACATCCTGGGCCTCGGTGCGTCCGGCCCGCAGGTGATCGAAGGCTTCCACGGCGTCCCCTACGACAGCCCCATCGGCCGCACCCGCGAGGTCGTCGAGATCTGCCGCCAGGTGTGGCGCCGCGAACGACTCGCCTACCAGGGCAAGCACTACACCATCCCGCTGCCCGAAGGCCAGGGCACCGGCCTGGGCAAGTCCCTGAAGCTGATCAACCACCCTGTGCGCGAACGCATTCCGGTCCTGCTCGCGGCACTCGGCCCGAAGAATGTCGAGCTGGCCGCGGAGATCGCCGAGGGCTGGCAGCCCATCTTCTACATGCCGGAAAAGGCCAAGGACGTCTGGGGCGACGCCCTGGAGGCCGGGTATGCAAAGCGCGATGCGACGCTGCCGCCCATGGACGTCTACGCCGGCCCGGCGCTCGCCATCGGCGACAACGTCGAGGGACTGCGCGAGTTCATCAAGCCCCACGTCGCGCTGTACATCGGCGGCATGGGCGCCAAGGGCAAGAACTTCTATCACAACGTCGCCACCAAGTACGGCTACGGCGCCGAGGCCGACCGAATCCAGGAGCTGTACCTCGCCGGCGACAAGGACGGTGCCGCGAAAGTGGTTCCGGACGAACTGGTGCGGGATATCTCATTGATCGGCAGCCGGGAGTTCGTGAAGGAACGCGTCGCGGCCTTCCGCGAGTCCGGCGTGACGGTGCTCAACGTCGTGCCGATGGGTGCGACGACCGCCGACCGCGTCAAGCTCATCGAGGAGCTGCGCGAGCTGGTCTAGATCTGCGACAAACGACGGGCCGTCACGGGAAGATGGGCAAACACCGCAGAGCCTGAGGACGCCGTGACCACCTACGACCCGCCACGCCGCCTGGTACTGCTGCGCCTGCTGGCGCGGCCGTACCGCTACGGCGGAATCCGTCTGCAACGGCGGGCGCTTCTGCTCGTGTACATCGGCGCCTCGTCGGTGTGGGCGGTTGCGGGACCACAGTTCGTGCGGTTGTTCGCTCCCGGTCTCACCGGCACGGACCTGCTGATCCTCACCGGCCTCGGTGCCACCATCTATCTGATCGACGACCTCGTGACCTATGCGGCCATCGCGCCGCATCTGCGCGCGCTGCAGCGGTGGTTCGACAAGCCGGAACCTGCCGAGGCCGCCGGCGCCTGGCGAACGGCCGCCGAGGTCCCGTTGGCACCCATGTTGCGGCCCGTGTCCTTGATCTTCCTCGCGGGTCTGAACTTTCTGTGGATCGTCGTACTGATCAGCCTGCTGCATCTCCCGGCGATCACGTTCCTGCTGTTCATCCCCGGCGCCATGCTGTTCCGGTTCTACTGGTTCGCGTTACGTTCGCTGCTCACCGAGCAGATGATGCGCCCGGTCCTCGCCGACATCAGCCCGCACGTGACGGACTTCGGCGGGCCGGTCCGGGTTCGGGTCGGGCTGCCGTACCGGCTTCTCGGCACCATTCCGTTGATCGCGGTGCTGGCCGGCACCATTGTCGCGGGCATCGTCGGGCCGCACACCATTCGGACCCTGGCCATCGGCGTCGGCCTGTCGTTGGTCATATCGCTGACCGTCGCCTCTCCGCTCCTACTGCTGGTGACCCGCTCGGTGACCGAACCGCTGCGCGACATACGCCGGGCCGCCGACCGTGTCGGTGACGGCGACTTCACCGTCCGGGTGCCGATCACCAGCACCGACGAAATCGGCCTTTTGGCCACGGGTTTCAACGCGATGACCGAAGGCCTGGCCGAACGGGAACGACTCCGGACGGCGTTCGTCACCTACCACGACGCGGCCATCGTCGAGCACATCCTCGCCGACGGCGACGGTCGCCTGGCCGAGGGCGAGGAAGCGGAGATCACCGCGCTGTTCATGGATGTGCGCGGCTTCACCGGCTACTCCGAACAGCACCCGGCACGCGACGTGGTCGCGATGCTCAACCGGTTGTTCGCAGCGGTGGTACCGATCGTGGGAAAGCACGGCGGCTACGTGGACAAGTTCATCGGTGACGGCCTGCTCGCGGTCTTCGGTGTACCGCAACGGTTTTCCGACCATGCGGACCGGGCCCTGGCCGCGGCATGCGAGATCGCCGCTGCGCTGCATGACCGCAACGGCGATCCCGATATCGGCATAGGCCTGAACTCTGGCACCGTCGTCGCCGGGAATCTCGGTGGTTCAGGACGATTCGACTTCACGGTGATCGGTGACCCGGTCAATGTCGCCGCGCGCGTCGAATCGGCGACCAGACAGACCGGCGACACCATCCTGCTGAGCCCGCACACCTGGGAACTCCTGAGCCCCGCGGCCCGCGCGAATACCGTTGCCCGACCGGCCGTCCCGCTCAAGGGCAAGACCCAGACCGTCAGCCTCTACGCGCCCGGCTGACCGTACACCGCAACGACGACCGAGCGGTCCCAACTGTTCTCCGACCACACGCCCATGACGGTGTTGGCGCAGTTGGCCATGATCGCGTAGGTGGGCGGGTCGTAGTACCACTGATTGAGTACATCCAGATTGTTGATCGCGATCGAGCGATTTATCGCCACCGTCTGAAACACCTTCCCCCGGAAGCCCGCTGCCTGGGCCCGCGCCTGGGGCGTTGACCCATCCGAACCGAGGTCGCCGTCCAGATCACGGTTGTTCAGCACGTCGTTCGCGTGCCACTCGGCGGCCAGGCGCAGCTGTGGGCTGATCGCCACGTCGTTCGTGCACCCGGCCTGATGCTGGATGGTGTAGACGTTGGCGACCACGCTGTTGTTCAGGCGGCTGTTGTCGGCGTGCGCCGACGGGACTGCCCATCCGAATCCGGCTGACGCTGCGAGCAACATCAGCAACCCCCGGCTCACACCGGGTCGAACTGCGAGATCAGCCATCGATCGTGCACCTTGTCGAGAGTCACCCGCACCGTCGAAGTCGAAGCGGTGGGCGCGTCCTTTCCGATGGTCGTGGTCTGGTTCACGAAAACCAGGACCACAGCGTGGTTTTCGGTGGCCGATACCGAAGCGGCGTCGGGCACGGTTGCCACGGCCGAGATGTGCTTCTGCTTGGCCCCGGGGGCCACGACGGTGTCGACCAACTTGATGTACTCGCCGCGGAAGCCTCCCGTCAGCCGGTCCGCGGCGGCTTTGAGTTCTGCATCAACCGTGTCGGGGCGATAGGACAGCATGGCAACGGTCCCGTCGCTTGCCGCCCGCACCGATTCGGTGGCCGCGCTCTGCGCCAACTGCACCGAATCACCCTGCCATTTCAGGTATCCCGCGCCGGCGGCAAGGAGCATCGCCGCCGCCGCCAGCGCCACACCGGTCCACCGAGCCCATGGCTTCCGCGAGTCAGCCTGCGCTGGTGCGGTTTCGGTCTCGGCGAGCTCTACCTCAGCGACCTCAGCCTCGGCCACCTCTGCCTCGTCGAGCGAGGCGGCGCGTTCTTCGACATCGACTGTCATGACCTGTCCTTCATGTTGTCCTGACCGCCCCTCACGACACGAACTGGACGTTGGAGATCCTGGCGCCCGCGCCGTCTTTCGCGACACTGATCCGCATGCGCCAGTTTCGCGGCGGGCCGGCCGGCGCCTCGGCCAGCGACGTCCGCACCGACACCGCCAGGAGCACCTGTGCCCCATCGCCATTCACCGACTCCAGGCCGGCTTCGGTGACGGTGCCCTCGGATTTCGATCGCGCTTGCTTCACCACGGCGACGAACGGCTCCGACCGGCGCTGAAAGTCCTCGCGGAACGCTCCGGTCGACGAATCGAGAATCCGGCGGATGTCGTTGTCCGCTTCGGTGTAGCTGATCGTGGTCAGGTTCAGCGCGGCCTGGCGGGCGGTCTGCACGTACAGGCTCCGCAGCGCCTGCCCTTGCTGTGCCTGGTGGGCCCGCAAACCCAACCAGCCCGCCAGGCCGCCGACGGCGACCACCAGCGCCAGACCCGCCGCAACAAATGGCGAAATTCGCGGCAATCGCTGTCGCAGCGACGGTTTCGGCGCCGTGACCGGAGCGTCTAGCTGTTCGGTGTCAGCATGCTCTGCCATGTCTTGCCTTTCGTCGTGGCGGCCAGGTCGGAGTCGGTGTAGGGCTTGCCGTCCGGGCCCACGTAGCTGCCGGTCTTGGGGTCGTAGGGCACGAAGGCCACCGGGGGCGCCGGTCCGGGCGCAGCGGCGGGGCGCTGTCGTGGATCGGTGCCTGGTGCGTACTGCGGTACGCCTTGGCCCGTCAGGGTGGCGTTGGGGTCGCCCTTCCAGATGTAGCCGTCATTGAGAGGCACGTACTGCTCGTTGCTCTCGCAGATCTCAACGGTCGGAGCCCGCTTGGCGGGATTGTTCTCGCACGGAATGTTCCGCACGCCACGGACATTCAGGTCAGAGTCCTGCGGAACACGGCAGTACAGCTCACCGGCCGGCCGCTCCGGGTAGTCCACCTCGGTGGGCACCCGCTGCTGCTTGACCGGCAGGAAGCCGGTGTTGCACGGCGGCGGCAGGTTCATGTTGAGTTTGAAGTCCAGATAGATGCCCCGGTACGGCGTCTTGAGATCCGCGTCCGCGACCGCGATGGCCGACATCAACGCCGTGCCTTGCGGGAACAGCACCAGCAGTTGTTCGATGTCGTGCCGGTAGGTGACCGCGATGTCGCCCAGGCTGACCATGTTGGCCAACAGCAAGGGCAATGCCGGTGCGAACCGATCGAACAACGCCCGGCCCTCGTCCAGAGTCGGCTGTCCGAGCTTCAACAACTCTGCAAAGGCCGTGTCCTGGGCCTTGAACTGGCCGGTGATGGAAGCCAGCCGCCCCGCCCAGGTCGCGATCGAATCCGCGGTCTGCACTTGGGAGTTCAGTACCGCGGGACTCTGGTCGATCAAATGCGTGATCGCGCCGACGTTCTTGCCGGCCTCGGTGGCCAACGACGTGGACCCGTTGATGATGCGGGACAGCTCAGGCCCCAGCCCGCTGACCGCCTTGTCCGCCTCGTCGACGACGGTCCGTAGATTCTCCTGGGGGATGGCCTCGAGCGACCGGTTGGTGGCATCCAGCAGGTTGCCGATGTCCGGAGGAATCTGCACCTTGGCCACCGGGATGGACGCACCGTCGCGCAAGGTGCGACCTGAATCGGATGCCGCTGCCGTAGGCCGCAATTCGATGAACTGTTCGCCGACGGCGGAGCGGCTGTGCACCGAGGCCGACACATCCGCCGGCACTGTGATCGACGAGTCCAGGTTCAGCACGGCACGGACTCCGCTCGGGGTCACGTCGACAGCCTTGACCCGGCCTACCTCGGTACCGCGGTAGGTGACCACCGAGGTCGGGTACAGCCCACCGGATTCCGGCAGGTCGACCGTCACGGTGTAGCGACCGAATCCGAGCAGGGCAGGCACGTGCACGAAGCCGAATGCCATGACGCTGCAGGCGATCACGGTGACAGCACCCAGGATCGCCAGCTGGGTCCAGACAGTGCGGGACAAGCGCAGACGCAGCATGTCAGTACCCCCCGAAGTGGTAGGGAGCGATCAGTGGGTTGCCCGCGGTATACGGGCTGGGCATCTGACCGATCGTGCGGCCCCACTGCATCTCGAGCTCGGTGAGGTTGCCCTCCCACCGGGTCCCGGTGAACAGACTGCTGTCGAGCCGGCTCAAGGTCAGGTCGATGATCATCGTGATGTTGGCGAAGTCGCCCCGAAACCATTTGCCCAGATTGCTTTTCACCCACGGGTACGTCGACAGGAAGTCCAGTCCCTTGGTCAGGGCCGGCCCCGAGTCGGCCAGCGACCGCAGCACGGGCACCATGTTCCGCAGATTGGCGACGAGGCTCTCCTTGGTCTGCTGCACCGTCGATGACGCGACGGCGCTGAACCGTCCGACGGCATCGATCGCGTTCGCCAGCTTCTCGCGCTGCTCGGCCAGCACCGCCAACGCCTGCGGGATGGTGGTCAGTGCCTTGTCCACAGTCTTCTGGTTCGCCGCAACCTGGCCGACCAGCGAGTTCAAATTCTCTGTGGCGGTGATGATGTCGTCGGTTTGGGCGTTGAGCCGGGAGATGAAGGTGTCCAGTTGGGTCAGCAGGCTGCGCATGTCGTTCTCACGGCCGGCCAGTGCCTTCGCGAAGGTCTGGTTGATCTCCTGCAGCTGGGCCAACCCGCCGCCGTTGAGCAGGATCGACGCCGACGCCAGCGCCTGTTCGGTGGTGGGATACGTTGCGGCCCTGGACAACGGGATCACCGCGCCGTTCGTCAGCTGCCCCTGCGGCGGCTCATTGGTGGGCGGGCTGAGCTCGATGTGCATCGAGCCCAACAGACTGGTCTGACCGACCTTCGCGGTGCTGTTGGCGGGCAGGTGGACATCACCGTCGATGCGCATGGTGACCAGCGCGTGCCAGTCCTGTACCTCGATCTTGGTGACGTTGCCGACGTTGACGTCGCCCACGCGCACGCGGGTGTTCTGCTGGATGACCACGACGTCGGGCAGCTGCGCCTGGATCGTGTACGAGCCCGGCCCGTCGCCGACCGTACCGGGCAACGTCAGCGAATTCAGGCCTCGCCATTGGCATCCCGGGAGCGCCAGGACGCTGACGAGGATCAGGGCCACGGTCACCAGGCGCTTCACGGCTGACTCCCTTGCTGCGGCACCATGAGGCCGGCCAACCCCTGGCCGGGATCGGTCGGTGTGGGCTCCGGCGCCTCTGCCGGCAGCGGACCCGCCGGCGGAGTCTCCTGCACGGGCGCCCCACCCGGGCGCAGCCGCGGCTCGCTGTAGGTGACCTCGTTGGGCCGGGCCGTCGCGCCGACGAACGGGTTGCCGCCGATCGGCAGGAAGTTGTACTGCCGGTTCTTGATGATCGGCGCCAGGTACTGCACGCACAGCTTGGCGGACTGCTCGAAGCCTGCCCGTGCCGCGGACTGGATTGCGCCGCAGAGGAACTGCACGGTGTCGGCGAAGTTGACCGGCGCCAGGATGCCGGTGATGGCGCTCTGCGCGGGGTCGTAGATGTTGGTGAAGTTCTGGAACACCGTCGGCGCGATGTGCAGCACCTGTTTGATGTCGGTGCGGCTGTCGTTGAGCGCCGTGGTGATCGCACCCAGATGGTCGAAGGTGGTGCCGAGCCCTTCCCGGTTCTCCGCGATGAACCCGCGCAGGTCCTTGACCGCGCTATCCAGATTTCGCGTCGCATCGGCGACGTTGTTCGGCGTGCTCGACAACGCGGTGGTGATCGACGCCATGTTGGTGTTGAACGAGGCGAGCAGGTCGCTGCTGGACGACAATGCGGACACCAGCAATTGCAGGTTCCGCACGGTGCTGAAGATGTCGGTGCTGTGGTCGCCCAGTGCCGACATGGCGCGCGACAGCTTGATGACGGTGTCGCGGGCGGTGTCCCCCTGGCCGCGCAGGTTGTCGGCTGCGCTGTTGATGAATTCGCCGACAGCACTGGGGCCGCCGGGACTGGTCGGCTGCAGCGAGTCGGTGAGCTTCTCCAGTTGTTGACGGAAGTCGTCCCACTCGACCGGCACGACGGTGCGGTCCAGCGCAATGGTGCCGCCCGCGGCGAGTTTCGGGCCGCTGGTGTAGACCGGCACCAGCTGGATGGCCCGCGCACTGACCAGTGAGGGTGACAGGATCGCGGCGCGGACGTCGGCGGGCAACGGGTATTGCGAGTCGACCGAGAAGGTGACCTTGGCCGACTGCGGCTGCGGTTCGATTTTCTCGACCGTGCCGACGGTGACGCCCAGGATCCGGATGTCGTCGCCGGTGTACAGACCGTTGGTGTTGGTGAAGTAGGCGACGTAGGTGTTGCGGCTGACCTTCTCCCACCACGACCCAGCCAACCCCGTGACCGCCACCGTCAACGTGACGACGAGGCTCACCGCAATGACGACCCGCCAAATCCGGCGCCGGCGAATGTCTTTCGTACCCAGATCAACTGACATCGTCACCGCCCTCCCACCGGGGAGACCGGGTCCGAAATGACACCCGGCGAGCCGCTGGGTGAATGGTTCGACGGCGGTAGCGGCGTCGGGTGCGGGACCGTCGGCGCGGGTACCTCACCGGGAGCCGGGCCCGGTGCCGGCGGACCGGGCGCCGGCCCACCCGGCGCGGGTGCCGGCAGCGGTTCCCGATACGGGTAGCGCGGATCACCCGGATTGCCGGTAATGGCTTCGGGCAGTGTCAGATTCGGTGGTCCACCCTGGCCGGTGCGCGGGTACGGCGATGGCAGCGGAGGGGTACCGGGCTGACCGACGCCGGGTTCGGTCAGTTGCGACGGCAGCAGGACGTTCGGGTCCAGGCCCAGGTCGGAGAACGCAGCGTCGACGAACGGCTGATCGAACTGCCCGGGGAAGAGGTTGACCAGCGACGCTTTGAAGAACGGTCCGGCGCCGAGCACTTCACCGAACGACATCGCGTAGCGACGCAGCAGGTACAGCGTGCGCTGCAGCTCCTGCTTGCGGTTGTCGAGGATGCCCAGCACGCCGTTGAGCTTGTCGACGGCGGGTTTGAGTTGCGTCCGATTGTCTTTCACCAGACCGGACAGCTGCTGCGTGGCCGCACTGACATTGGCCATCAACGTCTCGACCGAATTACGTTGGAGGAGAATCTCACCCAGCAACGCATCGGTGTTCACCACCAACCGCGCGATCTGGTCACTGCGCTTGGCCAACACCGAGCTCACCTTGTTGGCGTCGGCGAGCAACTGGCGCAGCTTCGCGTCCCGGGTGCCGAGCGTGTCGGAGAACCGTGCCACGCTCTCCAATGCCAACTTCAGCTCGGGCGGCGTGTTCTGGAACGTCTGCGCCAGCGTTTTGAGCGCCGACGACAGCTGGGTGGTGTCCAGACCGCTGATGGTGGTCGTCAGGTCACCCAGCGCCGCCGGCAGATCGTACGGCGACGTGGTGCGCTCAATCGGGATGGGACCGTCCAGGTTTCGGTCGCCACGCGGGGTCAGTTCCAGCACCTTGGTGCCGAGCACCGTCTCGGTCTTGATCGCAGCCTCGGTGCGGTCGCCCAGTTCGACGCCGTCGCGCACCGTGAAGTCCACCCGAACCTTGGCACCCTCCAAGTGAATTCCCGAAACCCGCCCGACACCCAGGCCCGACACCCGCACGTCGCTGCCGGTCTTGATACCGCCGGCATCGGCGAAGTACGCCTCATGGTCGGTCGTGCCCTTGATGAACGGGATTTTGTCGTAGCTGAACGCGGCGACGACGATCGCGACGATCAGCGCGATGCCGGTCGCGCCCACCGCCAAGCGGTTACGTTCGGCGAGTGGCTTGATGTTCAATCTCTTTCGCGTCATTTCGGCGTGCACCGCCCCGAGTCCTGGCCGGCGACCTTGACGTACACGGGCTGGCCGCCCTTTCCATTGAGCTTGAGCAGCGCATCGCAGAGGTAGAAACTGAAGTAGTCGCCGTACAACCCGTTGCGCGAGAGAATCTGGTACGCATCGGGCAGGGTCTTCACCAGATCGTCGACATAGTCGTGGTCCGCCTCGATCTGCCCCGACACCCGATCCGTCTGCTGCACAATCTGTTTGATAGGTTCCCGCGCCACGGTCAGCAGATCTGCGACCGATCCCGCCGCCGCGTTGATGTTCGCCACCCCGGCCGCGATATCGGACTTGCGATCGGCCAGCCCCTGAACCAATTGCGAGAGCTTGTCCAGGCCGTCGGCGAACTGGGTGTCGCGGGCCGCGAAAGTCCCGACCACCGTGTTCAGGTTGGTGATGACTTCACCGATGAGCTGATCGCGACCGGCCAACGTTGTCGTCAGTGCCGACGTCTGCGCCAGCACCGACGAGATGGTGCCGCCCTGGCCCTGGAACACCCGGAGCAGCTCACCGCTCAACGCATTGACCTGGTCGGGATCGAGCGCACGGAACAACGGCCGGAAGCCGCCGATGAGCGCGTCGACATCGAGCGCGGGCGAGGTTCTGGACAGTGGGATCGTCTGGCCCGGAAGGAGTTTCCGTACCGATCCGGGACCTTCCTCGAGCGCCAGGTAGCGGTCGCCGATCAGGTTCTCGTAGCGGACCGACGCCGTGGTGCCCTCGGTGAGCGTGAGCTGGCGATCGATCGCGAAGTCGATGGTGACAGTCCCGTCCTTGTGCAAGGTCAGGTCTTTGACCTTCCCGACCTCGACCCCGGCGATGCGGACGAAGTTCCCACCCTTCAGGCCCGACACGTTGCTGAACACGGCCCGGTAGGAGGCGCGCGAATCGAAACGGAACTGCCCGAACACCGTCAGCAAGCCGAACATGAAGAGCAGGCTGACCACGGTGAAAATCACGACACGGGTTGCGATCCCACGGATCCGGCTTCTCACGGTGCCCCCGGAGCGGGTTGGGGCACACCCATCTCGACCCCAGGCAGGCCCGGCGCCGGGCCTCCGGGGTACCGGATGCGCGGCGGCTCCGGCTCAGGTTTCGTCACCGGGAAGTAGTTGGCGAAGCCGGGGAAACCGATACCCGGGTTGGGCCGCATGTCCAACCCGTCACCGAACCCGGTGTCGGTCACCAGATACTTGACCGGGAAGTTCTTACTGACGTCGGGCAGCGAACCGCAGCTCGGCTTGCCACCCGGCCCACCGCTGGCGTTGACGACAGGCAGGTTGTCGGGGAACCGATAGGGATCGGCACCGGCCAGCAGCGCGGCATCCATGATCACCGATTTCCCGTTGCCGCCCATGGCATACCGACCGCCGTGCTCCAGGAACCATTGAGCACCCTGGAACAGGCAGGTGTAGGTCGGCGAGTACTTGTCGAGCAGTGCGGTGGTCGGCCTCAGTAGGTTCATCGCCAGCACCAGGTTGGTCTGGTTGGCGCCGATGGTGTCGATGCCCGACCGGGAGAATCCGACCGCGGACAGCAGCAGACCGTCGAGTTCTTTCGACTGGCCGGTGATGGTGGTGGCCGTGGTCGAGAAGGAGTCCAACGTGGACAGGATGTCCTGCGCCGCAGTCGAATAGGCCTGCGTGGTCTGACCGAACAGCTGCCAGTCCTTGCGAACCGTGTCCATGCGCGGGTTCACCTCCAGCAGGACCTTGTTCGCGTCGCTGATGGCTTGCCCGATGACATCACCCTTGCCGCGCAGTGATTCGGCCACCGCCGAGAGCACCGAATTGAGCTTCGTCGGGTCGATCACCTGCACCACCGACTGCAGGTTCTCGAACACGGTGTTGACCTCGACCGTCACATTCCGTGACTGCAGCACCGCACCCGACCGGAGGTGACCACCGCTCGGACCGGTCGACGGCACGTTGAGCTCGACGTACTTCGCGCCGAACGCGGTGCTGGACCTGATCTGCGCCTCGACATTGCCGGGCAGCTGAGCGAAAGGTCCCGGGTCCATCCGCAGTTTCAGGGTCGAAAGCACCTGTCCCGCGGTGGTTGTGCGGCTGCCGATCGATTCCACCTCACCGATCTGCACGCCCCGGAGCTTCACCTTGGCGCCGTCTTCCATCACCAGGCCGGCACGATCGGAGATCAGCGTCAGGGGAACGGTTTCCCGCAGTGATCCGGAGAAGAGCAACCACGTCATCGCCGTCAGGGCGACGACCACCAGCACCAGCACCGGCGCCCACCAGATCGGGTCGACGTGCTCGCGCCGAGTGCCGTTGGTTCCCTTCCCCATTCGGCTCAGCCCGCCAGATGGAAGTTGCCGGACTGTCCGTACACGGACAGTGTGATGGTCAGCAGGATGAACACGCCGGCGGTGATCGAGGTGCGCACCGCGCGGCCGACGGCCTCGCCGACTCCGGCCGGCCCGCCGGTGGCGGTGAAGCCGTAGTACGTGTGCACCGCCATCACCGCGGCGGCCATGGCCAGCGCCTCGAAGAACGACCAGGCCAGGTCGTTCGGGTGCAGAAACGTCGTGAAGTAGTGGTCGTAGACGCCCCGCGACTGGCCGTAGATCATCGTCGTCCCGAATCTCGTGGCCAGGAAGGACATCAACACCGCCACGGTGTAGATCGGGACGACGGCCACCACACCGGCGACGATCCGGGTGGCTGCCAGGTACGTGATCACCCGGATCCCCATGACTTCCAGGGCGTCGATTTCCTCGTTGATGCGCATGGCGCCGAGTTGCGCCGTCGCCCCCGCCCCGATCGTGGCGGCAAGTGCCACCCCGGCGGTGGCCGGCGCGATGAAGCGCACGTTGAGGAAGGCCCCCAGGAAGCCGGTCAGCGCTTCGATACCGACGTTGGACAAGGTGTTGTAACCCTGAACCGCGATCAGCGCGCCGGTGGACAACGTGAGGAATCCGACGACGACCACGGTGCCGCCGATGACGGCGAGCGCGCCGGTGCCCATCCCCATGACGGCGATGAGCCGCAGCACCTCGCCCGGATAACGCCGGACGGCGTCGGCGGTGGCGGCCAGAGCACTGCCGTAGAAGGCCGTCTGCTCCCCCAGCCGACGGGTGCGATTGAGGACGGTTGCCCCAGCCCTTGGTTCGCTCGCACGCTCGCTCACGGCGCCACTTTCACGCCGAACGCGGTCGCCAGGATGTTGATGAGGAACAGCGCCATGAAGGCGAAGACCACGGTCTCGTTGACCGCGTTGCCGACTGCGGTCGGGCCGCCACCGACCGACAGGCCCTTGTAACAGGCGATCAGCCCGGCAGACAGGCCGAACAGCAATGCCTTGACCAGAGAGACGATCACCTGCGGCAGTCCGGTGAGCAACGTCATGCCCGCGATGAACGCGCCCGGGGTGACGTGCTGGATGTAGACGACAAAAAAGTAGCTGCCGGCCAGGCCGACGACCGCGACCATGGAATAGAGCATCGCGGCGACAAACGTCGCGGCGAGTACGCGGGGCACGACGAGTGCCGGGATCGGGTTGACGCCGATGACTTTCATCGCGTCGATCTCTTCCCTGATGGTTCGCGCGCCGAGGTCGGCACACATCGCGGTCGAGCCGGCACCGGCCACCACGATCGCGGTGACCACCGGCCCCACCTGCGTCACCGAGGCCAGCGCGGCACCGGCACCGGACAGGTCACCGGCGCCGACCTCGATCAGCACGATGTTGAGCGTGAAGACGATCAGCACTGTGTACGGAATCGACAGCACGACGGTAGGTACGACGGAGACGCGCGCGACGAACCAGATCTGCTCGATCAGTTCACGCCAGGCGTACGGCGGACGGAGCATGGCGGCGAAGGTCTCGCCGGCCATGACGATGAAATCGCCGACCGCCACAGCGGGGCGCGCCCAGGCCGCGGAGGCGCGCGGAGACGACTGGAGCGGTTGCGCCACAAGCTGCCTCCCAGTGTCGTTCCGTCGTGAGCTTGGCCCGGACGCTAGGAAGGCACCAGTTTGCTGTCAACACAACGAAAGGAGGTGCAGCAACGTCAATTACCGAAGATGCAGGTGGACTCAACGCAATTGCTTCGGTTCACCAGGATTGAATCGCGCTGAGCCAAAACCTACCCGCAAGTGCCCTGGTCACGGCGTCACGATGTTGAACCAGAGCTGGAAGGTGTCGAGCAGTCCGACGAAGTCGTCCACCGACTGCCGCCTACCCTCCACGGTGACGTTGTTCGCGGAGATTGCATCGGCGAGTTTGACTTTGCCGAGCTGAATCTCGTTCATCGTCGCCTTGGTCAGCTTGGGTCCGGCGTCGGCGTTGAGGGCGACCTTCTTTCCCGCAGCCTGTGGACCGTTCAGTCGCACCGCCTACCGTTTGCCCACATCGCCCCGCCCGCGCCGCGGCGGCAGCCCTGACAACTGCACTCACCGGCGTCAGATACCGGAGGACCTCCCATGCCGCGATATTGACGATCGCGGCAAATTACTTTGCCAGAACCGCTGCGGCACCCGTCCGCAACTGTTAATTTGCAGTCAGTATTGCGGTTCGACGCCGGTCTGCCAGACTGCTGAGCGGTACTGCCGCAGCAGCGGTTGATCTGCCGGGGTCTGGTGGCCGTGCGGCGTGACTATGGAGGACCCGAAATGCCTGGTGCACACCGTCGCCCGCAGCGCCGGAAGTTGGCGGTATCGACGTGGCTGGGCACCGGCGTAGCCGCCGTCGGCGTCAGCGCGGCACTGCTGGGCGGTGCCGCCGTCGCGAGCGCCACCACGTCGGCAGATGCAGACTCCACATCGTCGTCGACTCCGGCGCAGCCCAAGAAGCCGCCCGCGCAGAAGAACAAGAAGAAGGACAAGAAGGACGCCACCGTCGCGGCCGACGAGGCGCCCGCCAAGGCCGTGTCGGAAACCGACGGGTCCGGCGACGCCACTACGGATACCGACGGCGACCCCAAGCCCACCAACAATCGCCGCACCAAGAACGACAACAACGGGCGAGCGGCCACCGCTCCGAACGCCGGAACCGTTGCGAAGCTGCCGACGGCCGCCGCCCAGGCGGTGACCAACAACCCGTCGAAGAAGAATCCGCTGAAAGCGGCCGCCGCGCTCAAGCCCACCACGGACACGCCGGACCCAGCGCCGTCCGTCGCACCGGCACCCACGGCATTGGCCGCCGCAACTGCTCCGCAGATCACGGTCACCGCGACCCAAACACCCACGGCCGCAATCACTTCGATTCCCAACACGACCGCCAAGGCGTTGAGCAGCCTCTCATCGCCGAGCGCTCCCGCCAACATCTCCGGACTTCTCTCGGTGCTCGCCGCCGTCGGTCAGGCCTTCGGCGCTGCCGCGCAGCGCACGGAGGAGTTCCTGACCGACTCAGTCGTCGGCACCACCCAGACCGTCAGCCACCTGATCAGCGCCCTGCCGGCCCTGGCCATCCCGACTCAAAAGAACAGCGCCGCAGCGACTCTCACGCCGGCGCCCACCGAGACGTGGCAGCCGGGCCAGACCGTCACTGCCGACGAGTACGTAACGACGGCGATTCAGCAGATCTGGGCCGCACGTGCCCTCCTCGGCACCAGCTCAGCCACGGGATACTCCCGCTACGAGCTGAGGATGGCCGCCCAGTACCTCACGACGTACCAGGCGAACCAGCAGTCCCTCATGGACGCCTACGCGGCAGACCCCACCAATGCGGCAGCGCTGAAGGCGCTCAAGGCCAACGAGGCGCTACCCGGCAAAGCGGTGACCGCCATCAAGACGGCCCGGATGTACGCGGGGAACCGACCGGAAGCCAAGGATCTGATGACCCAGGCGGCGACCAACGGCCGCGTCTACGCCTCGGTTCCGCTGTCGATGTACGCGGGCGTCGAGCCGATCGTCACCATCTCGGTGAATGGCGGGCCGAGGATCAAGGTCCTGGTCGACACCGGATCGTCCGGACTGGTGGTCAACGCCAAGAACGTCGGCCAGACCGGCCTCGGTAATTCGGTCGACACCGGCACCGGCGCCTACAGCGGCGGCCTGACCTACACCTACAACACCTACAACACCACGGTGAACTTCGGCAGCGGCATCGTCACCGCGCCGACCTCGGTCAACGTCATCACCGACCCGACGCAGCAGGCCGCCTTCGCCAAGTTCCTGGCGAACAACGGTGTCGTGGGCGTCCTGGGTGTCGGCACCAACGCGGTGGGCCCCGGCCCCGGCCTGGTCACCACCGGCCTGCCCGGAGCCCTGAAGAACGGCATCTACATCGACGAGGTCGGACGGAAGCTGACGTTCGGCCCCAACCCCTTGCCGGCCCGCGTGACGACGTCGGGATCACCGAACGTCATCGGTTCGATGACCGTCAACGGGGTCAACACGCCGATCAATCTGCTGGTCGACTCGGGCGGCGTCTACGGCACCATCCCGTCGACCATGGTGAACTCCTCCCAGATGGTCGCCATCAAGAACACCGACGGCACGGTCGCCTACTACGTGCTGGCCGCGGGCGTTCCGATCTCGGTGTATGACGCCGACGGCACCCTGCTCTACACCTTCACGACCACGTCGTCGTACCGACCGACGGTGACCTTCGACGACTACAACGCCGAACTGTCCAACACCGGCGCCATGCCCTTCCTGCACAACCGGATCTACATCGACTACAGCACCGCAAACGGATCGACCGTCTTCGATCTGTAGGTCGCCACTCAAAACCGTCCGCTGTTTCGCCGCGCTCGCGGCGAAACAGCGGACTGCTGCGGCATGAAAAATCCCGACGCCATACCGAACTATCAGGCCGTTCGAGCGGGCTTAACAAAATACGCGATCCACAGTTGCGAATCTGACGTGCCCGTTAGTCTTCTCGCACGTAGTCGCCGGTTAACGTAGTCCAGCTACTCACTGGACGCGACTGATGGGAGACAGCCAGGTGGAGAATCTCATGGCCAACGCGTTCGCCTACCCCTGGTGGGTGTACGTCACCATCCCGTTGGGCGCCGCGTTCGTCGGCTGGATCACCAAGATCATGGCCTTGAAGATGATGTTCTACCCCGTTGAGTTCAAGGGCATTCCGCCTTACCTCGGCTGGCAGGGCCAGATCCCCAAACGCGCGCCGAAAATGGCCGCGGTAGCGGTGGATTCGCTGACCTCGGAGATTCTCAAACCCGAGGAGATGTTCGACAAGATCGATCCCAACGAGCTGGTCAAAGAACTCGCCGAGCCACTGCGGCAGACCTCCGCAGAGATGGTCGACACCATCATGATGTCGTTCCAGCCGCAGGTCTGGCGCGCGACGCCCGACCAGTTCAAGGACGTCGTCGTCAACAACGTCGAAAAGCGCATCCCGACGGCCATGGCCGCGATGTTCGACAAGCTCCGTGGCCAGGTCGACCAGATCTTCGACATCAAGCACATGGTCGTCACCAACCTGGTGCGCGACAAGGTCACGCTCAACACCGTCTTCCAGGACATCGGCAAGCCGGCGTTCAAGTTCCTCATCATGTCCGGCCTGCTCTTCGGCTTCCTGATCGGTCTGGTCCAGGCCGTGGTGTTCGGCATCACCAACTGGCACTGGTCGCTGCCGCTCTTCGGCCTGCTGACCGGTGGTCTCACCGACTACGTTGCACTGCAGATGATCTTCCGTCCGCTCGAGCGGAAGAACGTCTTCCTCGGCATCAAGTGGCAGGGCGTCTTCCAAAGGGAACGCAAGCAGGTCGTCGAGGGCTATGCGGCGCTCATGGCCCGGGAGATCTTCACGCCCCAGGCCATCATGGAGAGCATGCTGAACGGGCCGTCGTCGGACCGGTTCTTCGACATGATCTCCACCGAGATCAGCCAGACCATCGACACCCAGATGGGCTTCACCGGCAAGATCATCAAGTCCGTCGGCGGCCGCCAGTACGTCGACATGAAGAAGCAGATCACCGACTCGATCATCGAGAAACTGCCCGAAACGTCCACTTACATCGAGGGATACATGCGCGATCGCCTCGATCTGGAGAACGTCATGGTCACCAAGATGATGCTGCTGGACTCACTGTCGTTCGAGAATCTGCTGCGTCCCGCGTTCAAGGACGACGAGTGGATCGTCGTCGTGCTCGGCGCGACCCTCGGCTTCCTCTTCGGTGAGCTGCAGGCGCAGCTCATCCTCCTGCTGGCACACTGACCGGTGTCTACGTCTGGCCGGCTGTTCCGGTCAGCTTGCGGACGGTGAGGACCTCGCTGTCCCGGAAGGCCCGCCCGTTGGGGTAGAGCAGGTCGCTGAACCAGACCTTCGGCTCCGACGGGTTCGGGTGGTCCCACGAATCCCACGGGAAGTACGTCTGGGTCTTGCCTGCCACCAGCCCCCAGCTGTACGCACCCACGTTGCGCTGCTTGGCAATTGGCAGAATGCCCTCGACGGTGCTGCCCAGGCTGCGCGCCAGGTACTCCGTACACAGGATGGGCCGGCTCAGCGGCGCGAGCTCATCGATTCGGGCCGAGAAGTCCGCCGGCTTGGCGTAGCTGTGGAACGAGATGACGTCCGAGTTGTCCAGCTGGATGGACGCGATGGCGCTGCGCTGCGCGGGGTCGGCCCAACTGCCTTGCCACACACCACTTGTCAGCGGCTGTACGGGATCGACGGCCCGCGCCCAGGCGAACACCTGCGGCAGCAGGTCGGCGACCAGCTGCATCTTGTCGCTGCGCTCGACCTTGCGGTAGACGCTGGCCGGGTTGTCGGGTTCGTTCCACAGGTCCCAGCCGAGGATCCGGTTGTCGTTACGGAAGAGGCTCAGCACGCCGGTGACGTAATTCTGCAGTACGGCACGGTATTTCGGATCGCCGAGACGGTCCGCACCCGGACTCTGCACCCAGCCCGAGTTGTGCACACCCGGCCTCGGGGCCCGCTGCACGCCGAGTTTCGGATGCGGGTCCCAGCAGGAGTCGAAGAAGACGAACAGCGGCTTGATGCCGTTACTGGACGCGATGCTGACGAACTGGGTCAGGCGCTGCGAGAAGCCCTGCGGGTCCTGCGCCCACAGCAGATCGTGGAGGAAGACCCGCACGGTGTTGAACCCGAACCAGCGAGCGGCGCCCAGTTCGGCGTTGATGCGGCCGGGGTCGTAGGTGCCGGACTGGAACATCTCGATCTGGTTGACCGCGGTGGAGGTGATGTAGTTGCCGCCGACCGGCCAGGCCTGCCCCTGGTACCAGCTGTTGGCCCGTTCGGGCGTCCAACGCGCGCCGGCCGCGGACGCCAGAGCCGGTCCCGAGAATCCGGCCATGGCGGAACCCGCTGCCAGCAGCAGCGGGACCTTGAGAACGGTTCTGCGGTCCACCGCACGAGGCTACTGATCTTGATGGGGCCATTGGGGCGTGCTTATCGAGTTGCAACAAACACGATGTCGGGCGGTGACGTCAGGCCACCTGCTCAGGCATTGATCCCCGCCGTGAGGATGGCCGCAAGCTCGCGATATGCGCTGGCGTCGTCGAGTCCGGTACTCTCGCGGACCCGGCGCTGCTGGATGCGCACCATCATGGTCGACGCCAGATCGGCAGCGAAAGCCGCATGGACATCACGGAATTCACCGCTCTCGACCCCGTCGGCAATCATCTCCTGCACCCGGCGAGCAGCGATCTGGGTGTTCTTCTCATAAACACTGCGGGCCGGGGCAAAGGCGTCCAAGTCCACCATGAACTGATCCGACGCGGCGTCCAGCACCGTCCCCACCGCCGACAGGTAGGCCGTGATCCGGGCGCGGGGCCCCTCGACTCCGGCCACCAGCTGCTCGACCTCATCGGTGGCCTGCCGGAAGAACTGCACCGTCGCGGCGCGGACCAGCTGCTCCTTACTGCCGGCCAGCGTGTACAGCGTCGACTTCGAACAGCGCAGCCGCCCGGCGATGTCGTCGAGCGTGAGGTGCGCGAAGCCCTCGTCGAGAAACAACGCGATGAGGGCATCGAACAGCTCGGTGCGTCGACGGGTGCCGAAGTCCGGGGACGTGCGCGCGCTCACACCGGCATAGTACTGCGGACCCTTTACTCAGTACTACCAAACCAGTACTCTGTGAAGTAATTCAGTACTGTTCGACGTATTAGTGGAGTTCCGGTGCCCGTTGATCGCCTCTTGCCCAATGACGAAGCCCACGCGCTGATCGAGCTGACCCGCGACATCGCCGACAAGGTGCTCGACCCCATCGTCGACCAGCACGAGAAGGACGAGACGTACCCCGACGGGGTCTTCGCCACCCTCGGCGAGGCCGGGCTGCTGAGCCTGGCGTATCCCGAAGAGTGGGGCGGCGGCGGCCAGCCGTATGAGGTCTACCTCCAGGTGCTCGAAGAACTCGGCGCCCGCTGGGCGTCGGTGGCCATCGCGGTCAGCGTGCACAGCCTGTCGTGCCATCCGCTGATGACGTTCGGCACCGACGAGCAGCGGCAGCGCTGGCTCCCAGAGATGCTGAGCGGCAACCTGATCGGCGCCTACAGCCTGTCCGAGCCGCAAGCCGGTTCCGATGCCGCGGCGCTGGCCTGCAAGGCCGTGCCTGCCGACGACGGCTACCGCATCACCGGTTCGAAGGCATGGATCACCCACGGCGGACTCGCCGATTTCTACACCCTGTTCGCGCGTACCGGCGAAGGTTCCCAAGGTGTTTCGTGTTTCCTGGTGCCCTCCGACACCGAGGGGCTGACGTTCGGGCGGCCCGAAGAGAAGATGGGCCTGCACGCGGTGCCCACCACGTCGGCGCACTACGACGGTGCGTTCCTCCCTACCGAACGTCTGATCGGCGCCGAAGGCCAGGGTCTGCCGATTGCCTTCAGCGCGCTCGACGCCGGCCGGCTCGGTGTCGCCGCCGTGGCCGTCGGCCTGGCCCAGTCCGCACTGGACCAGGCCGTGGCGTACGCCCAGGAGCGAACGACGTTCGGCCGCAAGATCATCGACCACCAGGGGCTCGGCTTCCTGCTGGCCGACATGGCCGCCGCCGTCGATTCGGCACGGGCCACCTACCTCGACGCCGCGCGCCGCCGTGATGCCGGCCTGCCCTACTCGCGCAACGCCTCCGTGGCCAAACTGGTCGCCACCGACGCGGCCATGAAGGTCACCACCGACGCCGTCCAGGTTTTCGGCGGCGCCGGCTACACCCGCGACTACCGCGTGGAACGCTTCATGCGCGAGGCCAAGATCATGCAGATCTTCGAGGGCACCAACCAGATTCAGCGGCTGGTGATCAGCCGGAGCCTGGCCAAATAGCCGCCGGCCGGACTACATCCGGCTGACGTCGATGATGGCGTTCGCGAATAGCGCGGGCGCCTCCTGAGGGACGTTGTGGCCGATGCCGTCGAGAACCCGGTGTTCATATGCCGCGGTGTACATCGAGCGGTATCCGGCACCGTCCTTCGCCGCACCGTCGAAGTCACTGCCGATGGTGATGGTGGGGACGCGGATCGGCGGCCTGGCCTGCAGGTGTTGTTCGTCTGCGTCGTAACGGCTTTCACCCTCCGCGAGGCTCAGGCGCCACCGGTAGTTGTGGATCACGATGGCGACATGGTCGGGGTTGTCGAACGCGGCGGCACTCAGCCCGTAGGTCGCATCGGTGAAGTGCCAGAGCGGCGACGCCTTCTCCCAGATCAGCCGGTTGAACTCCTTGGTGTTCTTCCGATAGCCGAGTTCACCGCGCGGCGTCGCAAAGTAGTACTGGTACCACCAGCCCAACTCGGCATTCGGCTCCAACGGCTGGAGGTTGGCAGCGCGATTGACCAGGATGTACCCGCTGACCGCCACCAGACCCGCCACCCGCTGCGGCCACAGTGCCGCAACGGCATTCGCCGTGCGCCCGCCCCAGTCGAAACCACCGAGGATCGCCCGCTGGATGTTGAGGGCGTCCATGAAAGCGATGACGTCCGCGGCCAGCGCCGCCTGCTGACCGTTCCGGATCGTCGTGGCGGCCAGGAAACGGGTTGATCCGAAGCCCCGGAGATACGGCACGATCACCCGGAATCCCTGGTCGGCCAGGAGCGCGGAAACATCTGCGTAGCTGTGGATGTCGTACGGCCAGCCGTGCAGCAGGATCACCGGTTTGCCGTCCGCCGGCCCGGCCTCGACGTAGCCGACGTCGAGGTCGCCGGCCCGAATCTGCTTCACCGCGTTCAGGTTGTGCTCGGGCGCGGGCGGCGGCGTCGGCTTCTGCGGAGCAGACGGCTCTGACGACGATCCGCACGCCGCCAACGACGCCGCGCCGACTGCCGCGGTCGCCATCAAGCCGAACTGCCTTCTGCTCACACCGGTCACGGCACCATCTCACCCGCTCTCACACATCATGTCCAATAACAGATGGCGATAGGCAACATCTCCTTTGGAGATGGCATCGGTTCAGACCGCCGCCCAGCCGCCGTCCACGCTGAGGATGGCGCCGTGGATGTTGGCCGCGTCATCACTGACCAGGAACGCGACAGCTGCGGCGACTTCCGCCGGCGTACTCATCCGCCGTGACGGTAACCGGTCCAGTACCGGTTTGATGTGTTCTTCGAACTCCTGTTGACGCTCGGTCGCGATCGGTCCGGGAGCCACTGCGTTGACCCGAACCCCGAACGGGCCGTACTCATCAGCCCAGGACGCCGTGAGCGAGTGGATGGCCGCCTTGTTGGAGTTGTAGATCGCCGAGCCGCTCGCCCCTCGCAGTCCGGTGATCGATCCGATGTTCACCACGGCGCCGCCACCACCACGCACCATCTCGGGGGCGATCACCCCCGTGAGCAGGAACGGGGCAAAGACGTTGACCTCGAACGCTTCTCGCAGCACCGACGGGGAGACCTCACCGGTCGGGGTCGGCATCAGCAGCGTGGCGGCGTTGTTCACCAGGATGTCGAGCCGTCCGCCCACCGCCTCCGTGGCTTGTTCGGCGAGGGCACGGATCGCACCGTCGCCACCCGCCAGGTCTGCTGCGACGAACGACGCCTCGGCACCAGAAGCGCGGATCGCGGTCACCAGCGCGGTGCCGCGCTCCGCATTCCGTCCGCTGACCACAACATGGGCTCCGTCGTCGGCCAGCCTGCGTGCGATGGCCATCCCCAGACCTCCGGTTGAACCTGTGACAAGTGCTGTGCGGCCGGACAATCGCGTATCTTTTGGACTCATGAGTCCACATGATTCGTCGGAAAAAATGGACCTGCAAGTCCAGAAACTGACGGCCAAGGGACGAGCCACCCGCGCCCGCATCATCGATGGTGCCGCAGCCGAGATCCGGGACCGCGGTGTCGCGATGACCACCATCGAAGACGTGATGGCGCGGACCCAAACCTCGAAAAGCCAGATTTTCCACTACTTCCCCCGCGGCAAAGAGCAGTTGCTGCTCGCCGTCGCCACCCTCGAATCACAGCGGGTCCTCGACGACCAGCAGCCCCACCTCAGCTCGCTCACTTCATGGGCCGCCTGGCAGCGCTGGCGGGATGTCGTGGTCGAGCGCTACCGGCGACAGGGGCAGAACTGCCCGATCGCGGTGTTGATGTCCGAGATCGGCCGCACCAGCACGGGCGCACAGGCCGTCACCACCGAACTGATCGACTCGTGGCGGGGTGCCATCGCCGCCGGCATCGTGGCAATGCAGCAGCAGGACAAGATCGCCCCGACCGTCGACCCCACGCGCGCGGCAGCCGCACTGCTGGCCGGCATCCAGGGCGGCGTCGGGATCATGCTGGCCACCGGCGACCTGACTTATCTCGAGGCCGCCCTCGACGAGAGCATCCGTGCGCTGCGAAACCGGTGACTACTGCAACGGGATGTCATGTCCCCGACCACGTTCCGACTCGGGCCGCACGCCGAACCACCGGCGCTCCGACTCGGTGATCTGCAGATCGTTGATGCTGGCTTCCCGCCGACGCATGAGCCCGTTGTCGTCGAACTCCCACAGTTCGTTGCCGTAGCTGCGCCACCACTGCCCACCGTGGTCGTGCCATTCGTATTGGAAGCGGACCGCCATGCGGTTCCCCCGGAAGCCCCACAGGCTCTTGCGGAGCACGTAGTCGAGTTCGCGTTCCCACTTGGCCGTCAGGAACTCGACGATCTCGGCGCGTCCCGTCACGAACGTGTCGCGGTTCCGCCACACGGAGTCCGGGGTGTATGCCAGCGCGACCCGTTCGGGGTCGCGGGTGTTCCACGCGTCCTCGGCCGCCTGCACCTTCACCAGGGCCGTCTCTTCGTCGAAGGGCGGGAAGGGTGGTCGGGACTCCGGGGTGCCGGACATGGGCGAGCCTCTCGTCAGGTGGGGTGCGGCCGAGCGGGACTGCGCAGCCCGCCGCCTTTGACAACCGTAGGAGCATCAGCGGCATTTCCGGCGGCTCACACGGCAGCCTCAATTGTTAGTTCGCCTACACGTCGCACCATCTGCGTTGACAGCTGTCAACGCACCCGAGAAGGATCGAGGCATGTCCGCCAAGTCCGAAGCGCAGGTGTTCACCGAAATCGAGAGCCGTTTGACAGCCAAGTTTGCGGACCTGCCCCCGGCGCGCGTGACGACTGTCATCGAAGGCGCGCGCGAACAGTTCGCCGGCAGCACCATTCGGGACTTCGTCCCGCTGCTGGTGGAACGTCGCGCCGACGAGGAGCTTTCCAGGCTGTTGGCCGGCGACGCCGCCCACTAGCCCCGTTTGCTCGGCACGCAACTGAGTTTGCTAGCGTCACAACGGGTTCCAGCACCACCCGATTGCCTTTCGAGACCTCTCTGTGAGCACTTCGAGGCTATTGAAACGGTGCGGTCACGGTCGCGGCTCAGTCCCATGTCGAGCGCGCATCCGATTGAAAACATGTCTGGACCCAGCCTCTCGCCGTGCCCTACGGTTCAGCTGCGCAAATTTTCGGCGCAGTAATTTAAGGGCACGTTCAAGGAGACGCCGGTGATGATCAGCTTTGGTCGAATCGCTGTGAAATTAGTTGCCAGCGCCGGTGTGTGCGCGACTGCCGTGGCCGTGAGCCCGACCGCAGCCGCCGTCCCACTCAAGACTGGCGGATACGCGTGCGACGCGGGCGCCACCGCGGGAGCGCCGGCAGCAGGGGCACCTGCCGCTGCTGCTGCCGCGGCTGCCGCCGCGCCATGCGCAGCGCCCGCCGTGGAGTCATCGGGCATCGTCGGACCCCTGGCCGCCGCTCCGGTGGTTCCGGCCGCGGTGCCGCCGGTTCCCGCGGTCGTCCCGCCGGTGCCGGCAGCGGTTCCGCCGATCGTGCCTCCCATCCCCGCGGGCCTGCCGCTGGGCGCCCCCATCCCGATCGCTGCGGCCCCCGCTGCCATCCCGATGGACATGGGCGGGATCGCGGACGGCAAGGAAGCGCGGACGCTGCGTCCCGTCGACGCCGGCGGCCCGACCCCCAACCTGCCGACCCAGCCGGGCCCGCAGAACTAGATCAACAAGCCGCACAACCGCTTTCACCGAAGCACCCGAGCCCCCGCGGCTCGGGTGCTTCGTGCATTGAGGTCGTTGACGCTGTACTGAGGGCGCACTTGTGCGAGTAGCGAACACCCCAGCCGCAGGATCAACGCGGCACAACAATGCGAATTACGTTGCGGCGCAGGCTACGGCTCGACGATGACCGGGTCGCCGACGTTGACGGTGTTGAAGTACCACTCGGCTCCCGCGGGCGCCAAACCAATACACCCGTGGCTGACGTTCTCGAAGCCCATCGACTCGACGGCCCACGGCGCCGAATGCACGAACAGTCCGCGTCGGCTGATGCGTACCGCGAACTCGACCTCCGTCATGTACCCGTCCGGATGATCGACGGGAATGCCAACGCTGCTCGAATCCATGAGCACATTGCGGTCTTTCGCCAAAACGGTGTACTTGCCAATCGGCGTCTCATACTCGGGCCGACCCATGGTCGCGAGCAGCACACCGGACTCGCCCAGGTGCGGAAGATGATGCGGCGCGGGCATATCCGGTGAAGTCTGGCCGTCGATCGTCACAGTGAAGGTGTGAGCCCCCACATGAGCGGTGCCGATCACCGCCGGTCCCGTGGTGAACGCCATCGGCTGGCCGGCGACCGTCAGCTTGATGGTGCTGTGCGCAGGCCAGAAACCATCCGGAACCCATTGCACCACTTTGTTGTCCAGCCATTCGAACTTGCCTGACATGGCGGGCGAAGACGTCACGTCCAGGGCCAGCTCAGCGGCAGCCCGGTTGGTGATGGGCTGTTTGAACGTCACCACGATCGGATGCGCGACGCCGACCGGAATGCCCTGCGTCGGCTGCGTCGACTCGATGATCGAACCCAACGGCAGCCGAATGCCCGCCGTCTCGATACCGAGCGCGCCGCCAGTGGTGGTCGTGGCGACCACGACCACGGCAAGAACTCCGTGCACAAACACCCGCATGTATCCGACCCCTTTGTCGCTGGCCGCATGGTTGAACACCGTCATGGTATGGGCCGCAGAACGCCGAAATCCGTACGGCGCGTCAATATTTCGGTCAAAGATTCGTCACGGATTGGCCACCCAACATCACGGCGCGGATCAACACCTGCAATCTGCCGACATCTCCCATTGACGTAAGCGACAATTATGACTACGGGGGTAGCGGAAGGCTGGGCCATGCCATGACAACAGACCGTGTTGCGCTTCCGGACGCGGCAGACGACGAGTGCGTCGACTGCGGCTACACACCGGAACTGAAACGGACCCTCAGCGGCTTTCAGATCTTCGCGGTCTCCTTCGCTTTCATATCGGTGGCGGTCGGGATCTTCGGGACCTATGACGACCTCCTCAAGACCGCGGGCCCCGTCGGCATCTGGCTCTGGGTCGTGGCCGCCGCCGGGCAGACTCTCGTTGCCCTGGTGGTCGCTCAGTTCGCGTCCCGCATCGCGCTCAGCGGCTCGTCGTATCAATGGGCGTCGCGCTTGGCCAGCCCGAAGGTCGGGTGGCTCTTCGGCTGGCTGACGTTCTGGTATCTCGCGATAGCGGTGGTCGCGATGGACAACGCCCTGGCCAGTCAAGCGCTCATGCCGCTGTTGGGCATGTCCGACGACGAAGACACCGCGCGACTGATCACCGTGGCGGTCTTGATCATCCAGGCCGTCCTGGTCATCGCCTCGACGCGCCTGCTCGGCCTGATCACCTCCAGCGCGGTCGGCCTCGAACTCGGCATCGTGGTTCTTCTGGTGCTGGCACTCGGCGTCGTCATGCTGGTCACCGGTGACGGCAATGTCGACAACCTCACCAGCCGAGGGATCGCCGCAGACAGCCCCGATTATTTCGCCGTCGGAGGTGGGTTGATGGCCGGCATGATCATGGGCCTGACCACACTCGTCGGTTTCGACTCCGCCGCGAACCTGGCGGAGGAAGCCAAAGATCCGTTCCGCAGTGTCCCGCGCGCCATCGTGGCGTCGGTCGTAGCGGCGGGCGTGATGGGCCTGGTCTTCTTGATCGCCCTGACGGCCGCGATCAAGAACGTCACCGCTGTAAGCCGGAGCGGCTCGCCCGTCGCCCTGATCATTCGCGACCAACTCGGCTCGATCACCGAGCGAATCCTCCTGGCCGGCATCGCCTTTGCGATGTTCGGCGCCGGCATGGTGGTGCTGGCAGCGTGCTCGCGGCAGGTGTTCGCCATGGCACGTGATGCCCGCTTCCCCGCCCATGCCCTGATGCGACAGGTCAATCCACGCACCCAGACGCCGGTGCCCGCCACCATTCTGATCCTGATCGTCGGGGTTGTGCTGATGGCGACCTTGCGTGGGTCCGCGCTCATCCAGCTCATCATCGCGTCGACCATCCTGCCGGCGCTGATCTATGGAGCCATCGTCGTGCTGTACCTCGCCGTCCGGAAACGCCTGGAGCACAAGGAAGGTGGGTTCGGACTGGGCCGCTTCGAACTTCCCGTCGCGGGCATCGCACTGGTCTGGGTGGCTTTCGCACTCTTCGTTCTCGTGACGCCCGACTCGGCGCGGGTACCCGGCTTCATCGTGCTCGGCCTCATCGCCGTCGGCGTCGCATACTTCGTCAAGATGCTCGTCTTCAATCGTGAGGTACTCGACACCGAACCGGGTATCGACGAGTTCGCCGCAACACCGGCAGACCGATGATCCCGCTGTCGTCCCGGCCCGGGACCCTCACCGGAAAGGTGGTGTGCCCGGACGACGCCGAATACTCCGCGTCCTGCGCCGGATTCAACCTCCTTTACACCAACCGGCCCGCAGCCATCGTGTTCGCCAAGGAGACAACCGATGTCGTCAATGCACTGACCTGGGCGCGGGAACACGACGTGCCGGTGCGGGCCCGGAGCGGCCGTCACTGTCTCGAAGGCTGGTCCACGGTCGACGACGGACTGGTCATCGATGTCAGCCACCTGAAGTCAGCAGTAATAGACGCCGGCCGACGGACCGCCACGGTCGGCGCCGGCCTCACCCAATCCGAGGCGGTGGCGGCACTGGGCCGGGCGGGCTTCGCGGCGCCAACCGGAACCGAGGGGTCCGTCGGCCTGGTCGGCGCGACACTCGGCGGCGGCTTCGGGCTACTGACCCGCGCCTTCGGCATGGCCTGCGACAACCTCATCGCGGCCGAGATTGTCGTCGCGTCCGAAGACGGCACCAATGTCTTCATCGCCGACGAGACTCATCACCCGGACCTCCTGTGGGCGCTCCGCGGCGCCGGGAATGGCAACTTCGGTGTCGTCACCTCGATGACATACTCGATTCATCCACTGGCGCAGGTCATTTACGTGGTTGCGCGGTGGCCCGGACTCGATGACCTACCCGGGGTGTTCGAGGCCTGGCAGCAGTGCGCGCCGTTCCTGGACCACCGCCTCACCAGTCAGCTCGAGATCCGTCGCGACGAGATTTCGATGGTCAGCGTTCTGACCTCCGGTTCGGAAGCCGAAGCGCTGGAGATGCTGGCACCGATCCTGGCCGTGGGTACGCCCCGCCTCGAAGCAACCGCCGGGACGTGGGCCGACACGTTCGCCGGCTTTCAGATTCCGCTCGACGAGGAGCCGGCGAATTGGAAGTTCCTCTCGCAGTTCATGACTGATCCGTTCCCGCCGGAAGCAGTGCAGCTCGTCGGCGCCTACATGTCGAAAGCACCCACGGCTGCATGCAATTACTTCACCAACGCACTGCTCGGCGCCGCCGCGACCGAGCCATGCGGCGGCGCGGCGTACGCCCATCGCGATGCGCTCTTCTACGCCGAGCCGGGTGCGGGCTGGGGCATCCGGGGCGCCCCCGCAGCGGGCGACCCACTGACCGAGGCCTGCCTACGGTGGATCACCGAGTTCGGCGAGGCGTTGCGCCCCTTCATGAATGGCGCCTATACCAACGTCCCGAACGCCGGCATGCCCGACTGGGAGCACGCGTATTGGGGAATGAATGTCGACCGACTGCGCGCCGTCAAAGCCAAATACGACCCCGAGAATATATTCCAGTTCGAACAGAGCATTTCACCATCGCCATAGTTCGGCGCACCGGAGGCAAACCTGAATTGGGAACCGTTTTACGCCTTCTCGACAATTGCAGGCAAAGTGCAACAGCTTACTCAGTTCACCTAGTAGTCGTGGACCAAATACGGGAGAACCGCAGCTAGACGACGAATTTCAATCTCGCTGACTGGGAAGTAGCAATTGTAAAACGCGTAACCGTGGATACGTTATTGCCGCCACAATTCGGTGGTCGACGAGGGGAGTATCGCGGTGAAGCGCTTGTCCGGCATGGATGCCATGTTCTTGTCCATGGAGGGCACCGAATGGCCTCAGCACACGCTGGGGTTGATGATTCTGGACCCCAGCGACGCACCGGGATTCGACTTCGAACACCTGCGGGATCACCTGGATCGCCGCCTGCCCTACCTGCCGTCGTTCCGCCGCCGCATCCAAGAGGTCCCGCTGGGACTGGACCGGCCGGTGTGGGTCGACGATCCGGCGTTCAAGCTCGATTACCACATTCACCGGGCGGCGCTGCCCGCTCCCGGTGGCGCGAAAGAACTCGCCGACGTCGTCGGTGAAATCCTGGCCCGTCAGCTCAACCGCAACCAGCCGCTGTGGGAGAGCTGGTTCGTCGAGGGCCTCGAAGGCGGCCGTGTCGCCTACATCGCCAAGACCCACCACTCCATCGTCGACGGCGTCTCCGGCGCCGGCCTGTCATCTGTGCTGTGCGACGTGACTCCCGATGCCACGAAACCGATCGTCGATCTGCCGAACGAGGATGAGCAGAACCGTCATTCGAGCCTCGAGCTGTTCGCCAAGGGCGCTCTCAGCGCCGCGAGCACGCCGCCGAAGGTCGTGCAGTACCTGGGCCAGACGGTCCGCAACGCCGTGACCACCATCAGCCACCTCCGTCGCGACGATCCGCCGCCGCGCCCGATGAGCGCCCCGAAGACCAGCTTCAACGGCGCACTCAGCTCGCACCGCAGCTTCGCCTACACGTCGCTGCCGATGGCAGAGGTCAAGCACGTCAAGAACGCGCTCGGCGTCAAGCTGAACGACGTGATCCTGAGCGTCGTGGCCGGCGCGCTGCGCACCTACCTGACCAAGCGCGACGCGCTGCCGGAGGCCCCGGTCCTGGCCACCGTGCCGATGTCCACCCGCAACGCGGGCGACGAGACCCCCGGCAACCACGTGCACACCATGATCGCGTCCATGTGCACCGATGTGGAGAATCCGGTCGAGCGGCTGTCGGCCATCCACAACGGCATGAACAGCGCGAAGGCGCTGGCCGAGGACCTGCAGGCCGGCCAGTCCATCGGCCTGACCGACTTCGCGCCGCCGGTGCTGCTGAACCTGGTGTTCAAGGGCTTCCGCGCCGCCAAGCTGGAGGACAAGCTACCGCTGGCGAGCAACCTCATCGTCTCGAACGTCCCCGGCCCGCCGATCCAGCTGTACATGGCCGGCGCCAAGATCGAGCACATCGTGCCGGTCGGCCCGCTGACCGTCGGTATGGGTATCAACGTCACGGTGTTCAGCTACGGCGGCAACGTGGATGTCGGTATCCAGGCCGACCCTGACCTGGTCGAAGACCCGTGGGAGATCCTCGATGGCGCCCGGGCGGAGCTCGACACGCTCCTTGCCGCTGCCGGCTGGGTGGAGCCGGCCCCGGAGTCCGCAGTCCCACCGGGTGGGAGTTCCGCCGTCAGCGCCGACTAGATGTGATTGCCTTCACACGCGGGCGGACCGCCACAGCGGTCCATGCCCAGAGGACGTCGAAAGGAAGTTGCTGAGATGGCAGATTCGGATAGCTTGTCGGACGTGGTGGCGATCGTCACCGGTGGCTCACGCGGGCTCGGCGCGTCGATGGCGCGCCACATCGTGGCCGGTGGCGGCAAGGTCGTCATCGCTGACGTCCTCGACGACGAGGGCAAGCAGCTGGCCGACGAGCTCGGGGATGCAGCGCGGTACGCACACCTCGACGTCACCGATCGCGCGCAGTGGGACGCGGCCGTCGCGCTGACCGTCGCCGAGTTCGGCAAGATCACCGGTCTGGTGAACAACGCCGGGATCTCCACCGGCCAGTTCATCGAGCACGAGCCGCTGGATCACTTCCGCACCGTGCTCGACGTCAACCTGGTCGGCGTCTTCAACGGCATCCAGGCCGTCATCGCGCCGATGCGTGCCGCCGGCGGCGGTTCCATCGTCAACATCTCGTCGGCCGCCGGCCTGATGGGCCTGGCCCTGACCGCCGGCTACGGCGCCTCGAAGTGGGCGGTCCGCGGCCTGAGCAAGATCGCGGCCGTCGAACTGGGCACCGACCGCATCCGGGTCAACTCCGTGCACCCGGGCATGACCTACACGCCGATGACGGCGCAGGTCGGCATCCAGCAGGGCGAGGGCAACTACCCCAACACCCCGATGGGGCGCGTCGGCGAGGCAGACGAGATCGCCGGTGCCGTGACCTACCTGCTGTCCCGCGCCGCCTCGTACGTCACCGGCGCCGAGATCGCCGTCGACGGCGGCTGGACCACCGGCCCCACCGTCAAGTACGTGATGGGTCAATAACTGAACAGGCGACGAGCCAATCGTCCGTCAGCTCAGCATGTTTGAGCTGAACGCGGGTGCGTGCCGATGGCCATCGGCTCGCGTCCGCGGACGGGACGACTTCAAGCAAGGAGACAATGGTGTCTGCCCCACTGAGGAACGATGAGTTGCCAGAGCCACCCATGGTGAGCCGTCCGGAATGCATGGACGTCAGCGAGCGCATGGCCGTGGCCCCGCACATCGCGATTGATGAAGCCGTGCTCGCTGTCATGCGCCTGCGCCAGCCGAAGCTGCCCGCAGAGGCCGCACCCGAGCGGCTCGCCGCCGACTTGGACAAGGCCGCGGCCCTGTTCAAGCGACGCGGCTGGATCTCCAAACCGTCCAAGTACCACCGCACTCCGCCGAAGTTGAACGACGCCGACGTCCTGCACTGGAGCACCCACAACGGACCGCTCCGCCACGAGTCGATGTCCTTCGCGTCGGAGTTCGACGCGCGGTCGTTCGAGCTGGGCGCGGGCCGGTGGCCCGGTAATGACCGCAACGACACCGTCACCGTCCGGCTGCTGCGCCGCCCCGACTCCCCCGCCCCGTGGGTCGTCATCCTGCACGGCTTCGGGATGGGCTCGTCACGCTTCGACCTGAACGTGCTCTGGGCCAACTACTTGCATTACAAGCTCGGATACAATGTCGCACTTCCTATTTCGCCGCTGCATGGCCCCCGGCGCGAGTCCGCGGACGGACAGCTGCTGTCACTGGATCTGACCTCGATGCTGCACGGCATCACGCAGGCCGTGTGGGACGTCCGCCGGCTGGTGAGCTGGATCCGCAGCACCACCGATGCCCCGGTGGGTCTCTACGGCGTCTCGCTCGGTGGCTACCTGTCCACCGTGCTGGCCGGCCTGGAACGGTTCGACGCGGTGGCCGCGGCGCTGCCGTTCGCCGATCCGCTGGCGCTGCTGACCCACCACGGTCCACCCGAGGAATACCGCGACGTCATCGCGTCGGACGACGCCCGGACCGTCTTCCAGGTCGTGTCCCCGTTGGCGCTGCCGACGGTCGTCGCACCACGGGACCGGACCTTGTTCATCGCCAAGGCGGACCGGCTGATTCCGGTCGAACAGTCTGAGGCCCTTGCCAATTCGTGGCACGCCGAGCATGTGGACTGGGTCAGCGCCGGACATGTCGGATTCACCTGGACTCGCGCTTCGCGCGGTGTACTGGGCCGCAGGTTCCGCGAGTCTCTCGGCACCGCGTAACCCGCTATCCCAGTCAGCGGCATCGCGCTGCGTGGCGGTTGACGGAGTGACGATCATTTAGATATGGCGAACTCCGGACCGTTTCCGTCTTGGGACTCGTTCCCGAGCTGGGACTCGTTCAAGCCGATGGATGCGTTCAAAACGCTGGACGCCTTGTCGTCGTTCTGGACATCGGCTGCGGGCAACGCGCTGACCTCCGGTCCGGCCGGCGCGTACCAGAGCTTGTTCGACACGTTGCGCAAGCAGGTTGTCGGCCGCCGGATCACCGTCAAGCTCAAGTCCGGCGAGATGACGCTGACGGTCACCGCGATCGATGCCGACCTCGACATGCGTAGCCTGTCGGTCGGGCAGCTGGGCGAGGTCTCCATCTCGGCGTCCGACATCGTCTGGAACGGTTGGCAATTCGACAAGGCCACCGCGGTCCTGCACAACGTGCACATCAAGCCGAGCAACACCCCGGTGCTCGTCGCTGCGCCGTTGGATCTGACCATCGAGATGTCCGCCAAGGCGCTCGACAACATGATCGACAAGGCTTCGTCGCTGCCGGGGCGGGCCGCGCCGAAGTTGCTCGGCAACATCGACGCCGGTGGTGTCGCGCAAATCCGTTGGGCTAAACGGCCGGACATCGGCCATCTCGAGGTCGACGCGACCATCGACGGCTCGACATTGCTCGTGAAGCCGCGGATGGTCGCGGTGCGCAAAGCCCGGTGGCATCTGCCGAACCGCTTGCCCGCCTATCGAATTCAGCTGCCGAAGCTGCCCCGCGAACTCGCGCCCACCTCCGTCAACTTCAGTCCGGAGACCCTTGAGCTGACCGGGCGGATGCCAGAATGGCGCGTCGAGGTGCCGCGGCGCCGCATCGAGGAGGCCCTCAATCAACTCAACCAGGTGGGCAAGGCACTCAACCTCAGTTGGATGGCGCGGCCGCGGGACTGATCCCCTCCTCGAACCCCGGTATCCGACTGCCGAAGAGCCGCACCGCATTTTCGTAGCCGACCTTGCGCCGGTCCGCGTCGTCCATCGGATACGACGCCAGGAAGTCGGCGCCGTCGACGTTGTCGTCCATCGGGTAGTCCACCGAGAACATGACCCGGTCGGCGCCCATGACCTCCAGCGTGCAGGCCATGGCCGGCGGGGAGAAGTTGCCACTGGTGGTGAAGTAGAAGTTGTCCCGCAGGTACTCCGACGGCAGCTTCTGCAATCGGCCATGCGAGTCGCCCGAGCCGCCCAGCCCGTAGTACCGATCAGTGCGAAAAACTGTGAACGGCAACATCTCTCCGAGATGGCCGAGGATCATCTGCAGGTTGGGATGACGGTCGAACAGGCCCGAGTAGATCAGCCGCAGTGCGTGGGTGCCGGCCTCGACGGCGAAGCCCCACGATGCCAGGTGCAGCCCCTGATCGACATATGGCGCGAACCAGGCTTCCATCACTGCCGGGTGCGGAGTGGTCGGGTGCAGGTAGATCGGGACACCGAGCGTCTCGGCTGTGGCGAACAGCGGCTCGTAGGCGGGGTCGTCCAGGTAGCGGCCATGGGTGTGGCCGTTGATGAGGGCTCCCACCAGTCCGAGATCGGCGACAGCCCTGCGTAATTCAGCGGCAGCGGCATCGGGGTCCTGCGTCGCGAGGGTGGCGAAGCCGCCGAACCGGTCGGGGTACTGCCGCACGGTCTCGGCGAGATCGTCGTTGGCGCGACGTGCGTAGTCGACGGCAAGCACCGCGTCGTCGTACTCCTGCACGCCTGGGTCGAAGAGGGACAGGATCTGGAAGTCGATGCCGGCGGCATCCATCTGCTCCAGCCGCAGCGGCCCGCGGTCGTAGAGTCGGTCGAAGCCGGTGCGGTTGTTGGACTCCAACCATGTCGCGACCACATTGCCGTCGCTCGCCGGGTTCCACGCGTAGTGCTCTTCCAGCGCGATCAGATGCATACGCCGAGGATAGGTCAGAGGGCGAAGACCTGACCGTCGCGCGCGACGGTGATCTTGCCCTGATAGCGGCTGCCGATCGCGTCCCGCCACTTCGAGTCGGGCAGATCGGTGGGCGAATAGTGGCTCAACACAACATGCTTGGCATTTGCCGCCGCCGCTACCTCACCGACCTGCTCGGCAGAGGTGTGCGAGCGGACCAGATACCCCGGCGGGAACCGGCTGTTGTTGCCACCGTCGGCGAGGCTGAACTGGGCCTCGTGCACCAGGATGTCGGTGCCGTGCGCGAGAGCGATCAGATTGTCCGATTTGGTCGTGTCACCCGAGAAGGTCACCGACACACCGGATTTGAGCAGATCGAAGCGGAATGCGAAAGCCGGGTACACGTCGTAGTGGCTCACCAGGGTCGCCGTGACGCGCACGTTGTCGTCCGTCATGACCGGGAAGGGGTCGGTGCGCGGTGACCGGTTCTGGTAGTCCGAGCCGGGTGGCGCAACGACTTCGTTCACACTGACCAGACTCTGGATGTCGTCGGTGCCCATGTCCCGGATGAAGATGTTGCTGGTGTAGGCGAAGGCCCGGTGCAGCGCTTCCGTCATGGCCGCGATCCCTGGCGTCGGGTTGGCGGGTTCGACGGTCGGCGGGTTGGGATTGCCGACCTCGCTCGGCGGGAGCCCGCCGGCGGGGCCTGGCCCGTACACCGTCACTGCACCCTTTCCCCGTGACGCGGTGTAGCCGCCGGAGAGGAAGAAGCTGTAGTAATCGACGATGTGGTCGGTGTGCAGGTGCGTGATGAAGAGACTGCGCAGCTGGTCGAACTTCAGGCCGGCATTGGTGAAAGCATTCAAAGAGCCCAGGCCGCAGTCGATTTGGTAGACGTCGTTGCCGATCTTGAGCGCCGACGAGATACCGGTCCGGTTCGGCACCGGCGGCGGACCCGCCTGCACGCCGAGGGTGATCAGAGCGTTCTGCGGCAGCGCGTCACCGCGCGGCTCGGCTGAACTGCTCGCCGATGTCGCGAGCGCGGCACTGCCGAGCAATGCGGAGACGGAGGCGACCAGCGCCGTCCGCCGGGATATCGCATCGACGCCGTCGGCACAGTCAGGGCCACACCCATGCATGACGGCAACGTATCGTCCTTCACGCCGAAACCCGGGTCGCGGCGCGCGGAATCAGTGCGCCGCGTTACGAGCCAGGTCGATGGCGAACGATTTCACGAACGTGCCCGCACCGGGCTCGCCGCGGCCGCACGACCCGTCAGACTCGCCGACGCGCTTCACCCAGAGGTACGCGTCGGCGTGCGCGCCGGCGGTATCGGTGGTGGGCGCGACACCGAGGGCGCGGCCGTCGGGGTTGCACCAGTACATCGGGTCACCCTCGGCCGGTCCGGCTCCATTGCGCGACGTGTCGATGACGTAGTGCGAGCCGTTGGTGAGCCCGGAGATCGCCTCGCCGTATCCGATTTCCTCACCGGTGGTGAAGTAGTTGGTCGTGTTGAGACTGAATCCGCGTGCCTTGGCGACGCCGACCTCGTTGAGACGGGAGGCCATGGTTTCGGCGCTCACCCACCGCGAGTGCCCGCCGTCGATGTACACCGCCGCCGCGGGATCGCGAGTCAGGGTGTCGACGGCGTAGCGGATCAGGTCGAAGCGCTCCTGCCGCTGGCCGGCGGACAGGCAGTCGGCCATGGCCAGCGCGTCAGGCTCGACGATGATCGCCGCCGGTGAACCACCCAGGCCGGCCGCAACGCTGTCGATCCACGCCCGGTAGCTGTCCGCCGACCCGAAGCCACCGGCGGCGTAGCTGCCGCAGTCGCGATGCGGAATGGCGTACAGCACCAGCACGGGAGTGGCACCCGCTGCATTGGCGGCGCCGGCCAGCCCGGCGACGGTGCCGCCTACGGTCGAGGCCGGGAACGCCTGATCCAGCCAGTAGGCCTGCGGCGTGTTGGCGATGGCAGTGAGTTCGGCACTGGGCGGGTCGGCATGGTCCGCGGCGAGCTTGGCCTTGGAGATCGGGTCGGCGTAGAAGGGCCGGCCGGCCAGCGGGTTGTCGTCCGAAGCCAGGCGGATCGCCGGTGCGTCGGCACGCGGCGCCGGATCGAGGGGCAGGCCGGCGCTCGCGACGGCGGCTACAGCCAGGAGGGGAGCGGTCCAGCGGGCGACGACGCCAACAGCCGAAGAAATCACCTCAGAAAAATAGTTCGATTTCGTCAATAAACGCCAATCGGGAGCCAAAGTTGGTGTGCGAGTGACCAAAGTGGCGCTGACCACCGTTTCGCCCGCGACGTGCCATGAACGCCGTCGGCGTGTCGGCTCTCCCTCGACACATTCGATCTGGAGGCGTCAGGTTTCCTTGACTGTCAGGGAAACCTGACAGGTCCCGGCGAGAGTGATCCAGGGAGACCTGTGCTGAAGTTGCCGGTGTGACTGCAGATGCCACGATCAGCCGCTCGTGCCGTCGAACGGATCACGCGTGCCGGGCCGCCTCCTGCGCGAGTTGCACCCGCGACGCAACACCGAGCTTCCCGTAGATGTGGGTCAGGTGCGTCTGCACCGTCCGAGGCGAGACGAACAGCCGGGCGGCGATGTCCTTGCTGGGCAGTCCGGCGACCGCCAGCTTCACCACCTCGAGCTCAGCTGGCGTCAATGATGCCCAGCCGCTCGAAGGCCGCTTACGCTCGCCGCGGCCGCGCTGGGCATAGGCGATCGCCTGCTCCAGAGACAGCGCCGCGCCCTCATCCCATGCGACGTCGAAATCGTCGCCCATGATCGCACGAAGTTCAGCAACGGACGCGTCATAGCCATCCTGATAGATCCGGTACCGAGTCTCACCGGTGCGTTGCCTGACGGCGTCGGCTGCGCCGAACAGCCGCGCAGCTTCCGGGTAACTCTCAGCAACCGCCGCCGACGAAGCCAGGCACTCAAGCACATCGGTCATCAACAACCAGGCCTCGCACTCGACCCCACAGGCCAGCGCAGCGTGCGCATCCTGCTCGGCCTGCTGGAAATCGCCTTCCGCCATGGCAATTCGGGCACGTGCCGCCAACGCAGTCATACGACTCCAGGCAATGGCGTCAGCGACCCCGTCGTCGGCATACCGACGGGCCGATTCAGTATCGCCACTCGCCAGCGCGATCTGGGCCATCAGCGCCAGCTGGATCGCCACGACTTCCCGGCTCCACGTGGTCAGCGGCCAGCCGAACCGACTTGATTCGGCGGCGGTCGCGACGTCGCCTGCAGCCAGAGCCGCGTAGGCCACCACGATATGGCTCCAACCTTCCGTGACACCACCGATCGGCTCACTGACGTCGACCGCCTCGCGCGCTGCCACCATCGCGTCGTCCAGGTCGCCGTGATACACCAACGCCTGGCATAGGGTCTCCAGCCCCATCGCTTTCGTGAAGAGATCACCCGCCGCGTCAGCGTCAGCGATCAGTTCGCGCAGGCCGTCGATAGCCGTGGCCAGGTCGCCCTGCCATACCTGCGCCCAGGCCAGCCACAATCGACACTGGCGGACTGAGACGTGGTCGCCGACGGTTTCGGCGACCTGCCGTGCTTCGATCGCAGCAGCTCGCACCACAAGCGGGTTGCTGGTCAGAAATGCGCCAAGGGCACGCCACGCGAGAATCTGCCCGACCCGCCATTCGTCGCCAAGTTCGTGTGCCAACTCGAGTGCCTCGGCAAGATACTGCCGGGTGGCCCCCGGGTGATAGCCGCTAGCGCAACCGCAGGCGATGAGTGCCCGCACCATCAGCGCACGGTCCCCCACCTGCTGGGCGAGGTCCAGCGACTTCGTCGCCAACTCGATCGAATCAATGAGGCCTACACCACCAAGCCACGCTTTCAAGAAAGCACAGGACGCGTATGCCAAGGCCCGTACCGACGGCGTCACCGCGCCGTGGTCAGCGGCACCGTCGCGGAGAATCGCATCGAACCAAGCCAGCCCCTCACCAACACGGCCGCGCCCCAACCAAAACGGCTGCATTTCCGACACGAGAATCAGAGCCGTGTCGATGGCCTGACTTTCCCGACTCCAGGCGAATGCGGCCCGCAGGTTGTCGAACTCGATCTCCACATCATGCAGCCGCTGGTCGTAGCCGGCACCGGTCGACGCATCCAATTGCGATGCGAGACCCGAGTAGTGGTCACGATGCCGATTACGCACCTCATCGGATTCACCTGAGCCGCCCAGCTTTTCGAGCGCGTACTGACGGACCGTCTCCAGCAGGCGGTACCGCGTGCGGCTGCCCGTGTTCTCGGCGATCACCAGTGATTTGTCGACGAGCAAAGTGAGTTCGTCCAAGACCTGATAACTCTCGACACCGGCGTCGGCACAGACGGATCGCGCGGCGTCCAGGTCGAATCCGCCCACGAACACGGCCAGCCGACGGAGCAGGATCTGTTCGGGCTCAGTCAACATCGCATGGGACCACTCCACCGACGCCAGCAACGTCTGCTGGCGTCGGACCGCCGTGTGTGCTCCGCCGGTCAACAGCCGGAACCGGTCGTGCAAGCCGTCCAGGATCTCTTCCGGTGCCAGGGCCCGAACCCGCGCCGCGGCGAGTTCGATCGCCAGCGGCAGACCATCCAGGCGTGTGCAGATCTCGCCAACAACGGTGGAATTCCGTTCGGTGACAAGGAAATCCGGCCGCACGGCCCGCGCCCGGTCAGCGAACAGCTGCACCGACTCGTCGGTCAACGACAGCGACGGCACGCGCCACGTCACTTCACCGGCGACCCCGAGTGGTTCGCGGCTGGTGGTCAAAACTTTTATCGCAGTGCAGGTCCGCGTGATGTCGACAACCAGTGCCGCCGTGGCGTTCAGGAGATGTTCGCAGTTGTCGAGGACCAGCACCCCTCGACGGCGGGAGAGAAATCGCACCACGGAATCGGCCGGTGTGCGGCCCGGTTGGTCCAGCAGGCCCACCGCCCGTGCGACCGACGAGGCCGCAAGATCGGGCTCGGTGATCGGGGCCAGGTCGACGCACCACAGCCCGCCCAGATCGTCGGCGACGCGGGTGGCCACCTGAACAGCCATCCGGGTCTTACCCACGCCGCCCGTACCGGTCAACGTCACCAGCCGGTTGTTCACCACCAGCTGACACACTTCGATGAGCTGCTCTCGCCGGCCGACGAACGTCGTCAACTCCACCGGAAGGCCTTGTGTGCCAATATTATTCACTGTGCGCAGCGGCGGAAACTCGTTGCGGAGATCTGGATGACACAACTGCACCACCCGTTCGGGCCGCAGAAGATCACGTAGTTGATGCGTACCCAGATCGGTCAGCCATGCGCCATCGGGCAGCAGATCGACAACCATGTCCTCCGCCGCGCCGGACAGCACCGTCTGCCCGCCGTGTGCCAGATCACGAAGTCGGGCAGTTCGATTGACGGCCGGCCCCGCGTAGTTGTTTTCGTCGCGCAGTTGCACCTCCCCGGTATGGATGCCGATCCGCATCCGGATTGGCGCCAGCCGGGCTCGCTGCAGATCGAGCGCACACTTGACGGCATCGCTCGCTCGGGCGAACGCTGCCACGAAGCTGTCGCCCTCGCCCTGCTCCAGCGGCCGCACCCCGTTGTGTGCGGCGATCGCGGTGGATACCACTTGATCCAGCCGCGCCAGCGCGGCGGTCATCTCCTCGGGCTGGGTCTCCCACAGTCGCGTCGAACCCTCGACGTCTGCCAGCAGCAGTGTCACGGTCCCTGCCGGCAGCAGCTCGCTCATGCCCACATCACTCCAGGTCAACGGCGGTACATCTACCCGTCGAACGATGTCGCTCATGGTAATCAGCGTGACCGGACCAGATGGGACAAACATCCGCAGAACTGCGTATCCGCCCTCCGATTGTTACGGCATCACATAGCAGGACTGCTCGCAGAGGGCACCGACAAATTTCGGCCCTCGAAAGCAGCCGGGCGAGAAGCCAGCCGCCCGCCGACGATGAGCTTATGCGCCTAGCTCACAACACATTTGACACACGAGCTCGGCCTCGGCGATCAACCTGCGAAAGTGACCTGCATCGTGTCCCCGCGAATACCAGGATCATCTCGGCCTCCCCATCCGGCCTCGACCCGGCGCAGAGTAGGTGTCAGGCCGCCACCCCCGGCGGCACCAGCGATAGGACCCCGCCAGATGACCATCGTCAAAGCACACTACAGCCGCCCCGAACTGCTCAGCTTGAACATCGACCACACGCCCCGGCCGCAGGTCCATCGCACCGACGTCGCGAAGGTCGATCATGACGACGAGTGAGGCTCAGGCGATTCCGTTCAGCGGAGTTCGGATGCGGTTCGACAGTGACAAGACGTTCGATGAACTGCGTGACGATCTGCTCGCCGATATCGGTGCAGAGCCCGCGCAGATAACCGGCCTCCGAGCATTGGCAGATCGCGACTGGAACGCGTTCGAAGCGGACGTCCAGCGCCAGGCCGGACCCAGCGATTTCATGTTGATGCACCTGATCGACCACACCTCGTGGCTCAGCACTGCGGGAGTAGACCGGAAGGCCTTGCGCGTCATCCTCGGCAATCCGCTCATCGCAATCACCATGATCAGACACGACCTGACGGCCGGGCTGTTCGCTCCCGTCGAGGTCCTGCTGACGGAAGTCGACGACAACCGGAGCGCCCTGACCTACGTCAAGCCGTCGTCGCTGATGGTTGTCGACGACAACCCACCGCTGCACGCCGCGGCACTGATTCTGGACGACAAACTCGCCGCCCTGGCCGAGAAGGTATCGAGCACCGGCGATGCACCGTGAGCTCGACCAGCGCGTCGGCTCTCCGTCGACACGTTCGATCTGGAGTCGTCAACTTTCGTTGACGGTCAAGGAAAGTTGACGGCTTCCGGCGAAACATGCCCAGAGAGAAAGCAGCACTCGACCTAACGGTGCCCGCCGCCACCGCCTCCACGGTTGATGACGCCGCCGGGGTAGAGGTACCACTCATCGTCGCCGAACGGGAACTCCTCGTTGTCCGCGATGACCGACGGCGAAGCGGCCGGCACCGACGTTTCGCCGCCGACCTCACTGCCCTGACAGACGGTGGCCGACGGGTCGCAGATATCGGCGTGTGCCGCCGGTGCGACGAGAATTCCCGCAGCCGCGCCTGCTGCCGCGAAAAGCGCCGCATTCTTCTTCAGATCCATGGCGGGTCCCTTTCGCCGTCCGCAACCGTATTGGACGACGCTACCCCGCCCGTGTCAGTGCTCGGTGCCGAGTGAGCAGAACGACAGGACGACGGTCGCGCCGAACGACGTCGACAGCCGGGCTTTCGTCTCGGCCTCCTTCTGCGTCTGGGCCACACCTGTGCCCCACATGAGGCTGTGGTTGAACGGGTTGGGACTCGTCGCGAGTGCGGCGCACTCGTTGTCGCCCCACACCACGATCCGGCAGTCGGTCCCGCCCTTGTTGAGGCAGTAACCCACCGCGTCGAACTTGGCCTGGTTCGCGTCCAACAGGCTCTGTGTGTAACCCCACTGCCCTGTCGCCGGTGAGAACGCGATGGCGAGGTACCTGTTGACTCCAGCGTTCGCCGGGCTCGCCGCGCCAAGTGCGCCGGCGACGGCTCCGGCGGCGACGAGCGCAGCTGCGACGGCTGAGCGACGGCGGACAGATACAGCGGTCATGATGTTCTCCTTGGCAGGTCGGAGCCCTCGTGGGCACCGTTCACTGACTAGGAGTGCTCAGTCATCGCAATCGGGACACTTTTTCAGATATCCGGGATGCGCTCCGGGTGCAGCATCTCGGCGTAGCGCAGTTGCTCGGGAATCCCGAACCCGTCGACCAACACCTCGGCGTACGGCCGCAGCTTGCGGCAGCGGTCGTTGATGCCGGCGGTGACGGCCTTCGCCCGGTCCATGGACAGGAAGCGGTGCTCGATGTACCAGGCCTTGTCTTCTTCGATCACCGACAGCGCATACAGGTCGCACACGAGGCCGAAGATCTCGCGGGCCTCGGGATCCGTGCACGCGTCGATACCGGCGGCGAACGACTCGAACACGATGCGGTCGATGTGCGCCGACGCCGCGTGCAGCACATGGTCCTGCACGGAGTTGAACGCCTCGAACGGGCTCATCTCCTTGGAGTTGGCCTGCAGGCGGCGGGCGACCGTCGACAGCAGATAGTCGGCCCGGTCCTCGAACATCTTCGCCTGGGTGCCGCGGTTGAAGAGGCTGCCCTCTTCCTCGTTGTCCTGGCGAGTGTCGAGCAGGTTCTGCAGGATGGTCTCGGTGCCGGTACTCCGACGCACCCGCTCGCGGGCCGTGCTGGTCGCGAACTTCACCCACTCGAATGGGCTCATGCCCTTGATGTCGTCGGCGTACTCGGTGAGCAGGTGCTTGGCCACCAACTGCGTCAAGACGTGGTTGTCGCCTTCGAAGGTGGTGAACACGTCGGTGTCCGCCTTGAGCGCGATGAGCCGGTTCTCCGCCAGATACCCTGCGCCGCCACAGGCTTCGCGGCACTCCTGGATGGCTTTGGTGGCGTGCCACGTCGCCGCGGCCTTCAGACCGGCGGCGCGCGCCTCGAGCTCACGCTGCACCTCACCGTCGGGTTCGGCTTCCTCCGTCAGATCGTGCAGGTCCGCCACCAACTCGTTCTGCGCGAACTGCAGTGCATAGGACTTCGCGATCAGCGGCAGCAGCCGACGCTGGTGCACCAGGTAGTCCATGATCAGGACTTCGTCATCCGTCTTCGGCGCCTCGAACTGCCTGCGCTGCAACGCATATCGAGTCGCGATATCCAATGCGACACGGGCGGCGGCTGCGGCACTGCCGCCGACCGTCACGCGTCCGCGGATCAGGGTGCCCAGCATGGTGAAGAACCGCCGGTTGGGGTTGTCGATGGGCGACGAGTAGGTGCCATCCTCCGCAACGTCGCCATAGCGGTTCAGCAGGTTCTCCCGCGGGATGCGCACATGGTCGAACTGGATGCGACCGTTGTCCACACCGGGCAGCCCGCCCTTGTAGTGACAGTCCGAGGTGCGGATGCCCGGTAGGTCGTTGCCGTACTCGTCGCGCAGCGGCACCATGAAACAGTGCACGCCCTGGCTCTCGCCGCCCGTGATCAGCTGTGCGAAAACCGCTGATACCTGGGCAGATTCAGCAGCGCCGCCGATGTAATCCTTGCGCGCCGTAGGTGTCGGAGAATCGATGACGAACTCCCCGGTCGCCGGGTCGTACGTGGCGGTCGTCTCCAGGGACTGCACGTCACTGCCGTGTCCGGTCTCGGTCATGCCGAAGCAGCCGACGAGGTCCAGGTCGATGGCCTTGCGCACGTACGCCTCGTGGTGACGTTCCGTGCCCAGGTTGTCGATGGCGCCGCCGAACAGGCCCCACTGCACGCCGGCCTTGACCATCAACGACAGGTCACTCATGGCCAGCATCTCGATACGGGCGATGGTGGCGCCCGCATCACCGTTGCCGCCGTGCCCCTTCGCGAAGGCGTCCTCGGCGGCGCCGCGCGACGCCATGTACTTCATCTGCTCGGTGACCTTGGCTCGGGCCACCGCGGTGTCCGGCGTGTAGTGCGGCTTGAACAGGTCAGCGGAAAGCTCTTGCCGAATACGGTCTTTCACCTCGCGCCACCGTCCGTCAAGGGCGTAGCGGAGATGTTCGGCGGTCGTCGTCACAAGGGTCCCCCAGCTAGCGTTCGATGCTGATGCCGTACAGGTCGATGCTGTGCGGCAGTGACTTCTGTGAGTTCAGCGTAGCGCCGCGCAGCACGGGAGTGGATCCGTCCAGTACGTGCGCCAGGAAGGCCTGCCCGAGGAACACCGACAGGCCCGCGCCCGGGCAGCCCTGTGGGCCGTGGCTGAAGAAGTTGTACGACCAGTCGCTTCCGGCGTCCCCGCTGACCCACTCACCCGGCGAGAACCGGTCGGCGTACGGGATCCGGTCACGGTTCCGGTGGTTGAACACGTTGTAGATGAGAACCTGCTTGCCTTCGGGCAGCACCGCCCCACTGGGAAACTCGATGTCCCGGGTTGCGACGCGGCCGAACAACCCCGTCGTCGGCCACAGCCGCATGGTGTCGAGCAGGCACCCGCCGAGGTATTTCAGCGACGCGATGCCCTGCCCCGAGTTGATGTCGGCCGCGGCCATCTCCGCCCGGACCTCGGTCAAGTTCTCCGAATGCGTGGACAGCACCGCCAGCGTGCGGAAAGCATTGGCCGCCAGGGTATCCCCCATCGCGAACAGCCAGTGGATCACCTGGCTCGCGGGGCTCGCGGTCTCCGGCGGAGTGGTCTCCCCGATGAGTGCGGCCAGACTGCCCGGTTCCGGGTCCGTCAGATAGGACTCGATGTGGGAAACGAATTCCGGATACCCCGGTGCCGGCTCGCCCGGCATCCCGTTGCCCGCGGACATCAGTTCGCTGAGCTGCGAGGTGAGCCGGGTGTCGTCGGCGGCCTTGTCACCGAAGACGACACACCGGGTCAGGCGCTGGAACGCCGCGTTCCACTCGGACCACTTCAGCGCCCCGGACCCGAGGCCGTCCACCGTCTGAGCCACCTTCTCGACGAAGGCCTGCGCCAACCGGTGTACCGGATGTCCGGTGTCCAGAACCGCTTCAGCGAACCGGCGACGGTCCTCCCACGGCTGCCCGCGGGAGATGGTCAGCGCGTCCGGCTGGAACGCCGCCATCCCCTCGCGTTTGGGCTTCGGATCGGAGGCGAACGGGTCGGGCGATCCGCCCAGCACGAACTCCAGATCATCGGGGTGGTGCACCAGCAGCGCCTCGTCGGCGACGACCCGAACGTAGAACGGGCCGGGACCGTAGCTGCGCACCATACCTTCGACGAGCTGGTATCCCAGGTAGTCGGAGCTCAGGCCAGATGCGATGCGGGTGGGCAACTCTCGCTTGTTGAACAGTCCCAGAAGGACGTTCGGCACACCGATCTGAGCGGTGAACCGAACGCCTTCGACGATTGACGCGTGCGGGAAATCGTCGGCCATGTGTCCGTCAGCCCCAGGGCAAGTAGGCGCGGACCGAGTCGGCCAGCTGCACCACCGGGTTCTTCTTGCCCGGCACCGGTGCACCCAACTTCGGCCATGGCGCGAACACCCGCTCGACGTCGCCGATCACCGGTTCCAGCTCCGGATAGTGGCGCAGCATGACGTCTTTCATGGTGTTGTTGTTCACCCAGTCGAACCCGACCTGCGTGTACACCTCGGGCTTGTAGTCGTTGGTGAAGAACCGGTCGCTCTTCAGTCGGCGCGACGCCATCAGGATGAAGATACGGAAAGCGGTGTCCGAGAAGCCGAAACCCTTCGGCGGCTGCTCGGCCTGCATGCCGATCTGCAGATCGACAGCGTCGACATCGCCGTTGTAGACCTCGTTGATCTCTCGCGCCCACTGCTTGTTCGGGGTGATGTCGTCGATGGTCTTGCGGCGCGGCATCCGCAGCGCTTCACGGAAGTCGTTGTAGCGCGGCACACCGCGCTCGCGGTCACGCACGATGTCGAGAGTGGCAAGGTCGGTGACCTGGCCGTCGACCCGGGTGAGGTTGCGCAGCGCGTTCGGGTAGTTGTGCAGGCACACGGCACCGGCGCTGGCCAGACCGAACGAATACCACATGTCGCCCATCTGGATCTTGTCCATGAAGCCACGCGTATGAACACCCTGAAGGTCGGTGAAGTCCGCCTTGACCAGGTGCTCGCCCGACTCCAGCGAGAAGAAGTTCCAGTCGTCCGGGATCAGCGGGTGCATGCGGTAAACGGAGACGAACTCCTCGGTCAGTGAGAACGGAGCCGTGTGGTGGTCCGTCGCCGACCCGATTATGCCCGAAATCGCCTCATTGTCGCTGATCCGGCCGAACTTCTCCTGGAACGTCTCGCCCAGCGCGCCGTACCAGTTCGCGTTCATACCGATCTGCAGCGCCGGATGCCGCAGCACGCACGGCGTCCACTCCACGGTGTGGATCTTGGCGATGAGTGCAGAGACGACGAGGACGGCGATCTCGAAGAGGCGCTGATCATCGAAGCTCGGGTAGGCCTTCTTGAGCGCGTCGCAGACCGCGTTGTGCTCGCGCGCGAACATGGTGTGCAGCAGGCCGGTGCCGACCCAGTAGTTCTCTTGCATGCCAGTCAGGTCGATGCCCTTGATGTCGCTCTCGGGCAGACGGCCGTTCGGGTCGACCTTCACCTTGCCGTCGACGAAGGTGCGGACCTGCGACTGGCGCTCCTTGCCACTGCCGTAGACCTGCGAGCCGTCCCACCAGTGCGTCTCGGCGTTGGCGAAAACAGGTGCGGGGCAACCATCGGCGATCTCGCCGCGCAGCGGGATGGTGCACCGGATCTTCATCGGGTTCTCGGGGAACTGGTCGTCGGCGCTCAGCGGGATGTCGATGGTCTTGTCGGGCACACCGTCGCCATGGAAGAACCAGTTGTGGTTCTCGAACTGCAGCCATGCAGCGGCCAGCGCGTTGATGATGCCGGCGGGCTTGAAGTCGTCGCGGGCCATCAGCTTGCGGCTGATGACGCGCGGGTCCGGCTTGAGCAGACGCTTGACGTCGGTGACGGTCATCGACAGCGGCACGTTGCGTCCGAAGCCGGTGCCCTTGGCACCCATGTGCGGATCCGCGAGGTCGTTCCAGGTGCCGTCAGGCTGACGGGCCCGACGCACTTCTTCGGTGGGCTGGCCGAGGTCATCGGCAGGACGCATCCCGTAGCTCTCGTACAGATTGTGCGCGCGAAGGTCATCGCGAGCCTTGGTGAGAGCGTTCAGCTGCAGGAGCAGAGACGGGTATTCGTGCCACTCAGTCATGTTGTTGCCGTTTCTTTTTCGAGTTAGTCGTTTAGGTGGGCTGTGAACGCGAGGTCTGTCAGCGCGGCGTGCGCAATGCGAAGTAGCCGATCTTGCTGTACTTGTCGGAGCCGGTGTTGAACAGAATCTTGCCGAGGTAGACACCGGGCACGAGCTGCACCAGTTCGTCCCGGATGCTCCGGATCACCAGGCGCGGGTTCGATTCAACGTTGGCGTAATCGATGACCATGACCTGACGATCGGGGTCGTCCTTACCGGCTTCCACGTAGGTCGCGAAGTCGAAGGCGAGTTTGCCGGATTCGGCATCACGCATCGAATACAGCGGCCACAGCAGCTTGCCAACCAGGCCAGTGCTCTTGGTCAGCCGATTGTCGCCGGTGCCGGCCTCCGAATCGAAGCGCTTGCCCTGCCACGGCATCCACAGGGCCGTAACAGCCCGCGTCACGGTATCGAGCGCAGGGTTCGTCGTCGTCATGACGAGAATGCCCTCCGTCGGGCCGTCCAGATCGACCGGCGGCGTACCCAGCCGGAAAAGATCGTTGAGCTGCGCTTCGGCAGCATCGGAGTCGTTGTCCGCCAGCTTGGACAGCTCGACGATCCAGCTCCACGCCGAATCAACCGCTCCCGGCTGCCCTTCCGCGACCGACTTCCGCAACCACGCCAACCTGTCGTCCGCAGCAGAGTCCGCCGCTGCTTGTTGTTCACTCATCGGCACCATTTCCGTCGAATTTCGAGTACTCGCGGAGCATGATAGTGACCTGCGCCATTCTTTGGAGGCATTTCAAGACGATCGTCCAAACTTTGCCACCCCGGGGCAGAAGTACCTGATCAGAGGAATAGACTTGGTATTCCCCGCCAGTTCACTGACACCTCATCTGCCACTGGAGCCCTGTGGATACCCCTTCGAGCCGCGTTGCAGGCCGACTGGCGGGCGCGCGTGGGCAAAAGTTCGCTGCGCGCCGTCAGGAGCTGGCCACCCAAGCCACCAGCGGACTTGCTGAACTGGGCTTCGCGCGCGCCAGCATGCGGGAGCTCGCCCAGCATTGCGAGATATCGCTCGGCGTTCTGCACTACTACTTCGACGACAAAGACGACCTCGTCATGTGCTGCGTGCGGCAGTACAAGGACCATTTCGTCGACCGCTACAACTCCATCGTCATCGACGGCAGCTCCGGGGCCGAGCTCAAAACTCGCATCAGCAGCGCGCTGAGCAACTCACTGCAGGAGTCGGCCGTCATGCACCGGCTCTGGTATGACCTGCGCACCCAGGCGCTCTTCGACGATCGATTCGCGGTGAGCATCAACGAGATCGACGACAGCCTGGCTGCGCTCACCTGGAAAGCGGTCACCGCGTACGCCGAGCTCACCGAGTCCCGCATCATCGTCACGCCCGCCATCGTCTACGCGACCGCGGACGGCCTGTTTCACCGCGCACTACGTGATCTGATCCACGGAGACGCTGCAGCGCCGCAACGGTTGGCGCACGAAATCGAGTCTGCGCTGGAGGATTTCGTCGGTCCCTGAGTCGGATGCTGACCCCTACCGCCTCCTACCGCGGGCGGACATCAAGATCAGCCTCGAGCCCGATGTCCGCCGCCCAGCTGATTCGTAGCGTCGAACGCATGACACACGCACACGTTCCGGCCCCCGCGGAGATGATGCGGGATTGGTTGCGCCACAGCGCTCAGCAGGTCGCCGAAGCGGTCTCGGCCGCCGGCACCTGGGTCCAGGGCCGCACCCATTGGCCTCAGCATCGTGCCGACTACTACCCACCACGCCGGGAGGCGTCGTTCGAGGAAGCCGCGATGGCACGCGAAATGTACCGACTCTGAAGCCTTTTCGATGTGCCCCGGTTACGCGCGTTGACGGTCCTGCCGGGCGAACTCGGCCGGCGAGCACCCCACCACGCGCGTGAAGGCGGCACTGAAGGCGCTCGCTGAGCCGTACCCGACCCGGGTGGCGACCGCCGACATCGACGGCCGCTCACCGAGCAGTAGCTCCTTGGCCCGTGCGACGCGCCATTCGGTGAGGTACTGCAGCGGCGGCATCCCGACGGTGCGGGAGAAGCGCTCAGCGAAAACCGCGCGGGACATCCCCGCCGTGCGCGCCAGCTTCTCGACCGTCCACTGGCCGGCCAGATCGGCATGCATCGCCCGGAGCGCGTGCGTGAGTGCCGGATCAGCCAGCCCCCCGAGCAACCCCCGCTCCACGGCGGCGTGTTCGGTCTCGAACCGCCACGTCTCGATGAGCAACACCTCGACCAGGCGCTCGAGAATGAGGTCCCGACACCGGTTCTGCTCGTCGGCCTCCTCGGCGATCAACTCGACGATGCGGCCCAGCCGGGACGCGCCGGGTGCGTCGCGCCTGATCAGAATCGCCGCCGGCAAAAGCCGTGCCACGAGTTCGGCGTTCGCCCTGTCGAATTGGAAATACCCACCCAGCATGCGCATGCTCGGGGCGCCGTCACCGTAGGTGGCATCGCGGTCGAGATCGATCGCCGTGTCCGTCGCGGGCAGGTCGAGGTCGCTGGCCAGGATGAAACTGGGCGTCTCCGGCAAGAGCAGGAAATCACCCTCGCGCAGTTCGACGGCGTCGCCGCCCTCCGGGATGAACCAGCACGTCCCTTCGAGCATCACGCAGAAGGACGGATCGGTGTATCGCGGCTTACGCACGCTCCAGCGCCCACCGCCTGCCACGACCTTCGACCGCACCCCACGCGACTGCAACAGCGCGACGATGAAATCGAGCGGGTCCGTTGCCATTTCGACACGGTACCCGCGACCGAGCGAGAGCGTGGCTACCGGCTCTGCGCAGCGACCAGCGCCAGCGCGTCGGGCCCCGCCGCGAACCGGAGTTGGCCCGACGTATCGGTCGCCGCCTGGTAGACGACCTCGGCCACGTCGGATGCCGTCGTGAAGACGTCCACATCGCCGAACGCCGCCATGACCGGCGCCGCGAAGTCCAGGTACGGCTCCGGAATCAGGCCATCCATGCGGCTGGCGCCGTTCGTCGTGAAGCTCGTGCCGGGCCCGTAACCGGGTTCGACGAGTTTGGCTGCCACACCGAAGAATTCGAGTTCCAGCGCCAGCGAGCCGGTGAACCCCTCGATCGCCGCCTTGCTCGCCGTGTACACCGCGGCCAGCGGCATCGGAGCCAAGGTCGTACTGGACGTCACGTTGACGATGACGCCGGAGCGTCGTTCCCGGAACTGCGGGACCACGGCCTGTGTCATCGCGATGACGCCGAAGGTGTTGGTCTCGAACACCTCCCGGGTCGTCGCCATCGGGGTGGCCTCGAACGCGCCGACCACACCGACGCCGGCGTTGTTCACCAGCACGTCGATTGGGCCGGCCGCGTCGATGGCGGCGGCGATGCTCTGTGGGTCCGTGACGTCAAGCGCCAGTACGCGGATGCGGTCCGAGTCCGGGAACAGATCGGCATGCGGAGTCCGCATGGTGGCGATGACGTTCCAGCCTTGCGAGTGGAAGTAGCGCGCGGTTTCGAGTCCGTAGCCGGAGGAACAACCAGTGATGAGTGCTGTCTTCATGCCTCAAAACCTAGGCAGGCCGGGCCCGACGATCAATGCGCTTTCGTCCGAGATCCATGCGTAATCGTCTGGAGAACCTCCCGGGCAGCCCGGTTGCCGGCTTCGATGGCCCCTCGATGTAGCCGCCTCGACGTTCCCGTGGAATCAGGGCGACGGTAAATCTTCACCTCCCGCAAGCGGCCTCCTACCTTCGGTGCCATGGCCTGTCTGCCTGACCTGTTGCCGTCGACGTGAGGAGCGTGATGACTACGCGCGAGGCCCCGGTGGCCGCAGTAACGCCGGTGGCCCCCGATACCGAACCCGTTGCGCCGCAATGGCGTAGCCGGGTCTACGCGCGGCGCTGGGAAATCATCCGCTGGCTGTCTCCAATTGCTGTGCTGCTGCTGTGGCAGGCCGGAAGCGCGTGGGGCCTCATTGATCCCGCCATCCTGCCCGCACCCCAGACCATCGCGGAGGCCGGCATCGAGCTGATCGGCAACGGTCAGCTCGCCGAGGCACTGCGCGTTTCGGGAATCCGCGCGGCCGAAGGCCTCTTCCTCGGCGGCATCATCGGCGCCGCACTCGGCGCCCTCGTGGGGTTCTCGAAGTGGGCGGACGCCACCGTGGACCCGACGATGCAGATGATCCGGGCCCTGCCTCACCTCGGCCTGATCCCGCTGTTCATCGTCTGGTTCGGCATCGGCGAACTACCCAAGGTGCTCATGGTGGCCTTGGGCGCCGCGTTCCCGCTGTACCTCAACACCTCGTCGGCGATTCGTCAGGTCGATCCGAAACTGTTCGAAACCGCTGCGGTGCTTGGGTTCTCACCCCTGCAGCGGCTGCGGACCGTCGTCATCCCCAGCGCTGCGCCCCAGGTCCTCGTCGGGCTGCGGCAATCCCTGGCCATCTCCTGGCTCACGCTCATCGTCGCCGAGCAGATCAATGCCGATTCCGGTGTCGGCTACCTCATCAACAACGCGCGCGACTTCCTGCGCATCGACGTGATCATCTTCGGGCTCGTTGTCTACGCGCTGCTCGGCATCGTCACCGACGGGCTGGTTCGCATCCTGGAGCGCCGGGCCCTGCGGTACCGACACTGAAAGGCATTTCATGACAACGCTTTACGAACTACCGTTAGAAAAGCGCGCCGTGTCCGAGCCACCCGCGGCAGAGCTGCATTCGGTATCCAAGTGGTACGGCCGCAACAGGGTGCTCGATGACGTCAGTCTTCGGGTGAACCGCGGCGAGATCGTCGCGCTGGTCGGGCGCAGCGGTTCCGGAAAGTCGACGGTGCTGCGGGTGCTTTCCGGGCTGGCCGACGAATACCATGGCCGGCGGGACGTGCAGGGCGCACCGGCCATCGCGTTCCAGGAGCCTCGGCTGTTCCCCTGGCGTTCTGTCCGCGACAACGTGCGCTATGGCCTGACTCGCACCAAACTGTCTCGCGCCGAAGCGCTTTCCCGCGCTGAACAGGCACTTGACGAGGTGGGGCTGGCCGACAAGGCGCAGGCCTGGCCCCTCACTTTGTCGGGCGGGCAGGCTCAGCGCGTGTCCCTGGCCCGGGCGCTGGTCGCCGAACCACAACTGCTGCTGCTCGACGAGCCGTTCGGCGCGCTGGATGCACTGACGCGGCTGTCGATGCACCGCCTGCTCCTGAACCTCTGGCGTCAGCACAGTTTCGGCGTACTGCTGGTGACGCACGACGTCGACGAGGCCATCGCCCTGGCCGACACCGTCGTGGTGCTCGAGCACGGCCAGGTCGCGCACACCCTGCGCATCGAAAACCCCCGCCAGCCCCACGGACTGCGGGACCGACGCACCGACGACTACCGCGCCGAGCTGCTCACGCAGCTGGGCGTCTGACAGGAGACGACAGTGAGACACTCAGCGATATCCCGCCTGCTCGCGATCGTGGCTGCCGGCGCCGTGCTCACCGCCTGCGTGTCCAGCCGCGACACCAAGAGCGATCTGGCTGTCCCGCAAACAGTTCCGTCGTCAGACCTGACCGGGCTGACGCTCCAGGTGGGCGATCAGAAGGGTGGCACCGAAGCGCTGCTGCGGGCCGCCGGGGAGCTGGACAACGTGCCCTACAAGGTCCAGTTCTCGACGTTCACCTCAGGACCACCCCAAGTCGAGGCCGCGACCGCGGGAAAGATCGACTTCGCTGTCACCGGCAATACGCCGCCGATCTTCGGCGCCGCGTCCGGCGCGAAAATCCGGGTGGTTTCGGCATATTCGAACAGCGCGACCGGCGACCAGATCCTCATTCCCGCTGATTCGCCCGTCCACTCCGTCGCCGAACTCCGCGGCAAGAAGGTGCTTGTCGGTAAGGGCAGCTCGGCGCACGGTCATCTTTTGCTCCAGCTTCAGAAAGCCGGTCTGACAGTCAAAGATATTCAGCTGGTCTTCCTGCAGCCTGCCGACGCCTTCACCGCCCTCAGTCAGGGGCAGGCCGATGCGTGGGCCATCTGGGATCCGTACACCGCCCTGGCGCAGAAGCAGCTCAAGGTACGCACCCTGGTCACCGCGCAGGATGTCACCAACGGCTACGGGTTCGGGATCGCCTCGACCGCCGCGCTACAGGACGCCAAACGCAACACCGCGCTCGCAGACCTCGTCCAGCGGATCGCCCGGGCGTCCCTCTGGGCGAAAGAACACCCCGACCTCTGGTACGAAAAGTACGCCGCGGCAATCGGAATCGATCCGCAGGTTGCCCGGGCCGCGCAGTCGCGAAGCCTGCGGCTGTCCACACCCATCAACGACGCGGTGATCGCGTCCGAGCAGCAGCTCGCCGACGTCTTCGAAACGTCCGGACAGATCGAGCACAAACCCAACTTCTCGCAATACGTCGACAACCGATTCAGTGACCAGCTGTCGCCGTTCTGGAACACCGCCAAGTAGGAGGCAATCACCTTGTCCGCCAAGTTCTTCTGGTTCCTGCCCACCAACGGCGACAGCCGCTCGATCGTCGGCGCCTCGCACGCGTCGTCGCACCACACGGTTCCCGCCGGATACCGCAAGCCGAGCCTGCGTTATTTGGGAGAGGTGGCCCGCGCCGCTGACCGCCTCGGCTTCGAGGGAGTGCTGACCCCCACCGGAACGTGGTGTGAGGACGCCTGGTTGACGTCCGCGGCGCTGCTCGAGCAGACCGACCGACTCAAGTTCCTTGTCGCCTTCCGGCCCGGCCTGGTGCCGCCCACTCTGGCCGCTCAGCAGGCGGCAACCTTCCAGCGCTTCTCGGGAGGACGCCTGCTGCTCAACATCGTCAGCGGTGGCGACGATGTTGAGCAGCGCCGGTTCGGCGACTGGCTGAGCCACGACCAGCGCTACGAACGCACCGGCGAATTCCTCGAGATCGTGCGCGACGTGTGGCGCGGCGGTCCTGTCGATTACCACGGACTGCACTATTCCGTCACCGATGCTCGAGTATCCGAGCCACCGAACCCGTTGCCGCAGCTCTATTTCGGTGGTTCGTCGCCGGCGGCGCTGCCCATCGCCGCCGAACACGTCGACGTCTATCTGACCTGGGGCGAACCACCGGCCGCGGCGGCAGCCAAGATTCAACAGGTCCGCGAACTGGCCAAGGCCCGCGGACGGACCCTGCGTTTCGGCATCCGGCTGCACACCATCACCCGCGACACCTCCGCAGCAGCCTGGGCCGTCGCCAACTCCCTGCTGGCGGAGTTGACGCCCGAACAGATCGCGAAAGCCACAGCACTGCATGCCAATTCGGAATCCGAAGGACAACGACGCATGACGGCGTTGCACGGCGGACGTCTCGACCACCTCGAGGTCTACCCGAACCTCTGGGCCGGCGTCGGTCTGGTGCGAGGCGGCGCCGGAACCGCACTGGTCGGCAGCCATGAGGAAGTGGCCGCCCTGATCTCCGAGTACCACGATCTCGGATTCGACGAGTTCATCCTCTCGGGCTACCCGCACCTCGAGGAGGCCTACTGGTTCGCCGAAGGTGTGCTGCCCCTGCTGCGCAAGCGCGGCGCCCTGGCGGCTTAGACCAGGTTCGCGCCGGGATCGTCGAGATCGCTGTGTTGCAGCGCCATCGGGGTGATCGCCGGTAGGTCCCCGCCGGCGACCACCTGTCGGGCAATCGGGGTGAGCACCTGGAACAAGGTCTCGACCTCGTCGTCACTGAGCACGTCGAGCGTCGGCAGCGCCGCGGCATCGGTGCAGTACTCGATGTTGTCTTTGAGGGCACGTCCGGCGTCGGTCAGCGCACCGTCCGCGGTCAGCAGCCCGCGCCCGACCAGTTGCTCCGTCACTGCCGCCCACTCGGCGTCGTCGTAGTCGCGGGTGGTGACGACCTTCTCCTTGGTGGTGCGGCCCGCCGCCACGTGCAGCACGTTGGATTCGCGCCCGGTGATGCCGGCGGCCACGAGAGTCGCCACATGAGCGTCGCCTCGTTGCTCACGCAGCAGGGTCGCCGCATGCCAGAGGGCGGCGACCGGCTCGTCGGGCCAGGGCACTGCCGACAGGGCGGCGAAAAGCGGCCGGCCGTCGACAGCCGCGCCCCGTGCGACCCGGCCGAGCAGTTCCGCGGCGGTGCGCAGGTTCTCGTCGGCGGTCAGGCCGTACCGCTGCAACGCGGCGACAGCGCCGGCTTGGCGGGCAGCCAGCGCCTGTTCCGGGGTCGCGACGTCCCATACGCCGGCCAGGGACTTGGCCACCCGGTGTGGGGCGAAGTTGTAGAAAACCGCTTCCACGACCTGCGGAGGCACCGGCCCCAGGGGCGCCGACCGGGTGGCGAAGTAGCCGCTCCAGAAGCTGCGGTAGCCGAGAGCGACGGCCGCCTGCCGCGACTCGGGCGCGAAGTACGTGATCGCGTGGACGGGTTCGAATCGCTCGAACAACCGGCGGGCCAAAGTGGGTGTGCGGGCCATGTTGCCAGTCAAGCACGGCCCTGTTTTTGCCCGCGAACAGCCACAGGCGCCCAGCGGATCGCGTGGTTTTGGGCACATTTCTGTCTGCTCGGCGCAGGTAGAAAGCCGATCGACGTGTGTCGGCACCACGTCGCCGCGTAGGGTGCTTTGGTCGGCCTCAGCGAACATGCCGATAGAAAAGTTGGGCACAGTTATGACGACAGCTGCAGACACGTCGCCGCTCGAAGCGCGGATCGGCCATCACTACCAGATGGACGGCACCTATCTGGTGGGCCGCGAGAAGCTCCGCGAATACGCGCGTGCGGTGCAGGACTACCACCCTGCGCACTGGGACGTCGCTGCCGCCAATGCGCTCGGCTACGCGGACGTCATCGCACCGATCACTTTCACCTCGACCCCGGGGATGAAGTGCAACCGCCGGATGTTCGAGTCGATCGTCGTCGGTTACGACACCTACCTGCAGACCGAGGAAGTCTTCGAGCAGCACCGCCCGATCGTGGCGGGCGACGAACTGGTCATCGACGTCGAGCTGACGTCGGTGCGCCGGACCGCGGGCCGTGACTTCATCACCGTCACCAACACCTTCACCGATACCAAGGGCGAGCGGGTCCACACCCTGCACACCACCGTCGTCGGCGTGACGGCCGAGGACATCGACGGCGACGTCAAGTCGGCCGTGCAGAAGGCCATGATGCACGACATGAACATCCTGGACATCGGCGCCGAGGAGTACCGCAAGACGGTGCGGCCCGAAGGCGAAGTCCGGATTGCGAGCGACTCGGCCCGCACCCCGGGCACGCCGTCGTTCGATGACGTCGCCGTCGGCGACGAGCTGCCCGCGAGCCACCTGCGACTGTCCATCGGCGACCTGGTGAACTACGCCGGCGTGGCCGGCGACGCCAACCCGATTCACTGGGACAAGGACCTGGCCCAGCTGGCCGGCCTGCCCGACGTGATTGCGCACGGCATGCTCACCATGGGCCTGGGCGCCGGATTCGCGTCATCGTGGGCGGGCGATCCCGGTGCCGTCAGCCGCTACACGGTCCGGCTCTCCGCGCCCGCAGTGGTACCCGCGGCCGAGGGCTGCGACATCGAGTTCAGCGGCAAGATCAAATCGCTGGACCCGGAGACCCGCACCGGTGTCGTCATCATCGGGGCGAAGTCGGCCGGCAAGAAGATCTTCGGCCTCGCCACCATGGACGTCCGCTTCCGCTGAGTTTCGGCCCATTACTGGGCGAACAGCACCTTCGGATTGCCGGACATCGCCGACCACCGGCTGATCCGGTTGACGATCCGCCAGCCTTCGGGACGCCGCGCCCAGGTGTCGGTGTATTCGCCGTTCGTATCGAAGTTCTCCGCCGCCAGCGGCCCGAGGCCCTGATGACGGGCCTGCACGTAGGCCCGGGTGACCGCCGTGTCGTCGTCACGCACTTCAACCTGGATGGACCCGATGAGATGCTGTGTGCCGCCACAGTTTTCGAGGTACCGGCGGAATGTCTCCACCAACGCCGGCAGGCCTGACTGCTGCCCCTGATCGCCGTAGTCGAACGTCACGTCGTCGGCGAAGACCTGCGACACGTCCGACCAACGCTTGCCGTCGACCACACGCGCGAACGTGCCCAGGCGCGTTCGCAACTCCTCGGCGTCCACCAACTTCTGCACGGCAACGTCTGACATCGGCCCTCCATCTTGCTGGTCCTCCGCATCCTATGGCGGCCGGGCAGCCTCAGTCGCTCGCGTTTCCCGCCCGACGGACGACCCCTTGTCCACCCACATCGCTTGAGGTAGCGTCACAATTGGAATAGCGTTGCTATCTCAAAGTAGGAGGACCCATGAAGGCAGTCCGTTTGCAGGACGTCGCGATGCCCAAAGCCGAGCGGCAGCGGATCGATCGCCGGTACGACTTCCTGTTGAAGCTGCACGGCAAGAACGGCAAGAAGGCCCTGGCGATAGCGGAGGCCCCACGGATGGACAACGGCTACTTCGGGCCCGAGTCGATCAGCTGGAAGGTCTACGAGAACGTCATGGTCGCCGGAATGGGGGCCCTCTCAGGACTTTTCATCTCGGTACTGGATCCCGACGGCGCGTACGGCGTCGGCCACCACACCACGTACTACTACGACACGATCGGCCGTATCCGCCGCAGCCTGCACTTCTTCGCCGGCGCGGTCGCAGGCGACACTGTCAACGCCGAGAAAGTCGGCGTGGACCTGTTCCGCAAGCACTCACACATCACCGGCGAAGTGCCCGCGACGGGAGAACTGTTCCAGGCCAACCACATCGAGACCCTCAAGTTCACCTACGTCGTCGGCTGGCCGCACCTGTGGCGGGCGTACAAGACCTTCGGTGACCCGAATGCGACCGACGACGACGAGCGCCAGTTCTACCGTGAACAGGTCAAGGTCTGCCAGCTGATGGGAATGCCGGCGGGCGAGTTGCCCGACACCCCCGAGGACGTCGAAGCGTGGGTGCAGCGTGCCGAGCAGGAACTCATGGCTTTCACGCGGCCGGCACAGGAACTCACCGACTTCATGACCCATCCCCCGGTGACCCCGCTGAACCCGAATCTGGTCATCGGCACGCTGATGCGGGTCGCAATCTGGGCTGCCATCCCCCTACTGACGCCGTATGTGCGACAGATCTGCGGCCTCGAGGACTACCGGATGCGCCCGCGACTGGGCTCACTGTTGGTCAAGGCGACCGTCAAGGCGCTGGAGAACCCGATCTTCGACCGCATCTTCATCCCGTACTTCGGACCCGAGATGTGGGGTTATCTGCACAACGTGGTTCGCCATGCCGACAGCACCGGCTTCGTCGAGATGACGCACGATCCGGGCCTGACGCTGCAGCACGGCAAACGCGGCACGATGTGCCCGTTCGCCGTTGCGGGAGCGGGCATATGACCCGGGTCGATGTCATCAGCAATGAGCGGGTGTTGGATGACCGGCACCACCTGCACGAGTTTCAGGACTTCTGGCGCGACGGGCCGGTGGCACTGGTGTTCCTGCCGCAATTCGGCAGCGCCTTCGGCCTGGCTCAAGCCAGAGAGTTGACCGCGCGCTTCGATGAAGTGGAAGCGCTTGGCGCCCAGGTGATCCTGCTCGGCATCGGCACGTCGATCCAGGGTTTCACCTTCCGGAAGCGGGCCGGTTTCCGCGCTCCCGTCATGGTCACTCAAGACCACACGCTTTATCGCACAATGGGATTGGCCGCTCGACGGCGATGGTTGAACCCGATCCGGAATGCGAGCGCATTTCTCAATTTCGTCCGGGCCGGGATCTATCCCTATCAGCGCACCGGCGATCCGCGCCGACTCGGTGGTGTGTTCGTCGTCGAACAGGGCGGCCGGCGAGTCACGTGGGAACACCGGGCACGGTATGCCGCCGACCTGGCTACCGGCAGTGAGGTGGTCGCCGCGCTGTGCGCTGCCGCGCGGCGGACCGTGACGGCCTAGTTGGACTTGCCGACCGCCAGTGCGTCGAACCACAGCTTCATGTTGGCCACCATCAACGAGGCGCCGCGCTCGGCATCGATGGTCCCCAATGCCTGCGCCATGGCGAGCCCAGCGCCTGTCGAAACCGCCAACTCGATGGCATCGTCCATCAACGGGTGGTCGGCCGGAACCCCTTCCGGCACAGCGTCTTCCAGCAACACCCGCGTCGATTCCTTGAACCGTTCCAACGCCTCACGAGCCTTGGCGAGCTGCTCAGGATTGTGGAAAGTGCTCGTCACGTATTCGGCGGTCAGCACGACGAGGTTGGGCTCGGCGCCGATGCGGGCCCACCAACTCGCAAGGGCCGCCAGCCTGTCGTCGGTGGAGACGCCGGCCGCCACGAGAGGCCCGAGCAGTTGATTGAGTTCGGCCATGGAGCGGTTGCGGATCACTTCGAGGCACAGCGCTTCCTTGCCCTCGAAATTGCTGTAGACCGCACCGATGGTCCGTCCGGCCTCTGCCGCGATGGCCGCCAGTGACGTGGCGTGGTACCCGTTGGCGTAGAAAAGTTGCTCCGCGGCGTCCAGCAATTCCTGCCGCGTCTGCGCTTGGCTCTCCGCCCGCGTCAGCACCTTCCGAGCCGCCACCACATCCTCCACATCCTCTACACGACGAGCCTCGATACTATCGCTATCCAGATAACAGGCCAGCTTAAAGGCCCTTTTCCGCTCACTCGGATGTCTTCGGATAGCTATGCCATCCGAATGTGGTAGTTATTTAGGATGGACAAAGCCGCTACCCCGGGTACCGACAACCCGCTGCTCGACGAGCTCGGACAACCGCGGGATGTACTCGACAAGCTCAGCCCCGAGGAATCAGCCCAACTGCTCAGCCTGCTCAGGAAAGCCAAGGCGTCCCACCAGCGCAGCCTGAACGACTCCCTCGACGACGGGCTCAAGGTCCTGCCCCGGCTGATCCGGCCCGCTGCCCGCAAGATCCTGTTCGGAAGGTGACTCACCGATGGCCGACATTCTGACCCGCGCCCAGCTGTCACTGCTGGCCGCGCTGCTGCAGACCGACCCTGCAAGCCTGTCCAGCCTCGAGCGGCTCGGCGCCGACGATCTCAAAGCCCTCCGCAGCGCCCTCTCCGACGCCCTGTTCGACGAACAGGCCGAGGCCTTCGCCCGGGTGGGCAAGCTGGCGCCCCTGGTGCCAAATGCCGTGGTGGTCACCGTCGCTCATCGAGCGGTGCCGGCCGAAGTGGCCGGACGTGTGGGCGGCGCGGTAGGCCTGGCTCATGGCGACCGCGCCATCGGCGTGCTGTCGGGCCTCAAGCCCACCTACCTCGCCGACGCGGCACCCTATGTCGATCCCCGGGTCATCCCGCACTTCGCCCCGCGGCTGCCCGCCAAGCTGTTGATCCCAGCCGCGAAAGAACTGCTGCGGCGTCGCGACTACCTGACGGCATCGCGGTTCGTCGAATTCGCCACCGACGAGCACATTGTGGCGTTCGAGAAGGCCATCGATGACGACGAAGGCATCATCCTGACCGGAGTGCTGGTGTCGGAGACCGCGATCATGAACGACATCATGCGGGCGGCCGGCTCTGACCGGTCGCAGCGCATGGCCCGGTCCGCATTGCGCGGCAAACCAGAAGTACTGGCGGCGCTGCTGTCGCTGCTGAGCCGGATCGAGCCCGAACTTGCGAAGCCCGCCGTCACCAAGCTGCTGGGCCATCCCGACCTCGACGTCGTGGCTCGCGTCCTCGACGTGGCCGCGACAGAGGGCGTTGTTGTTGAGGCCCTTGAAGTTTCCGCTGTGCTGGACGACGAAATCCAGGCCCGTCTGGCCGGTTTGGAAGCCTGGCACCGCATCACCCGCGAGGCGCCGGTAGCTTGAGGCTGTCGTTGCACAGATTCCGTGGGAGGCGACGTGGCACGCCGACTGCCTGAAGGCCGTATCGCGCGGGGCGGGAAGCTGGGTGCCCTGGCCGCCAAACAAGCGGTGCGCGGCGCCGGCACCCGGCTGTCGATGGTCGGCCGGTCAGAACGCGCCAAGGAGCTACTGGCCGAACGCGCCACCATCGAGATGGCCGAGAATCTCGTCACGGTACTGGGGTCCATGAAGGGCGCCGCGATGAAGCTCGGGCAGATGCTGTCGGTGATCGAACTGGACCTGGTACCCGAGTCGCATCGGGAGCAGTTCCGGGGAAAACTTGCCGCGCTGCGGGACCAAGCTCCACGGGCACCGTTCAGTGCAATGCGCGAGGTCGTAGAGGCCGACCTGGGACCGCTGTCGTCGGCGTTTGCCGATTTTGACGAATCCCCCACGGCCGCAGCATCAATCGGCCAGGTCTACCGGGCCCGGCTGCGCGACGGCCGCGACGTCGCGGTCAAGGTCCAATACCCGGGCGTGGACCGGGCGATTGCGGCGGACATGCGCAACCTCGCGCTGTTGATGAAGCTCTGGCGCGTGTGGCCGGCAGCGAACACCGCGATGCTCGACGAGATAACGCGGAACTTCGAAAGCGAACTGGACTACCTGCGGGAAGCCGACACTCAGCACCACGTGGCCGAGCAGTACCGCGGACACCCGTTCATCGTCGTCCCCGACAGCGTGGTCGAGTTCTGCACGCCACGGGTTCTGGTCACCGAATACCTCGATGCTGCCGGCTTCGACCACATGCGCACGTTGCCGGCCGCCGACCGCGATCACATCGGGGAACTGATCTACCGCTTCTACATCGGTTCGCTGTTCACCAACCACGAGTTCTGCGGCGACCCACATCCAGGCAACATCATGCTCGCCGCCGACGGGCGGGTCGGATTCGTCGACTTCGGGTTGTACAACCGCATGGATCCGGCCAACGTGGCATTCGAGCTCGACTGTTTCCACGCCGCGATCGAGGGCCGCGCCGACGACTTATACCGCTTGATGCTGGGCCGGGGCATCGTCGACGCGGAATCCGTTGTGACGCCGCAGGATTGCCTGGAGTACATCTGGGCCGCCAGCGAATGGCACATGGTCGACGAAGACCTCACCATCACGCCTGAGCTGGCCACCGGCGCGGTGGTCTCAGCAATCGATCCGCGGCAGACCGAATTCGCGGGCATGAAGCGGCAGATGCTGCCGCCCGAGCACGTCTTCTCGCGGCGCGCCGACTTCCTCACGTTCGGCACCTTGGGCCATCTACAGAGCACCAACAACTGGTACCGGATCGGTCAGGAGTGGTTCTTCGACCGGCCGGCCGAAACCGAAGTCGGCCGCGAGATCGCCCGGTGGCGCTCGGCGCGCTGAAACTCAGCCGGCCATAACACTTTCCGCGGCCATGACCTCAGCCGCAGCGCGTTCGCCGGAGCGGACCGCACCGTCGATCCAACCGCACATGATCGCCGAGCTTTCCGTCCCCGCCCAGTGGATGCGCCCACACGGTGTGCGCAGCGCGTGGCCGAACTCCGTGAGCACACCGGTCGGCGCGTGACTGATCATCCCGCCGCCCGAGTAGCGCTCGGCCGTCCAATCCTGCTCGTGATAGCTGATCGGGGACGCCGCTTTCGGGCCGAAGCGATCGACGAGTTCATCGATCACCGCGGCTTTCCGTGCTGCCGGATCGAGCAGGCCGAGCTTGCGCGCAGCCGGACCTTCGGTGATGACACACATGATGCCGGGCGTACCCGTGTCCGTGCAGGCATCGATGGTCAACGTTGCCGGACTGCCCGGTGCGGCCGACTGTCCGCACAACCCGTCGGCCCGCCAGAAGGCGGTGTCGTAGACGACCGAGATCTTGTAGACCGCACCGCTGGGCATCCGCCGGTGCAAGAAGGTCCGGTCGATTGGGAGCATCGGCTCGTACTCGATCTGAGTGGCAACCGCCAGGGGGACGGCGACGATCACGTGCCGGGCCCGGACGGTCAGCCGCTTGGAATGCACGGTGACACCGTCGTCGTCCTGCGCAATGAGGTCTACCGGTCGCGAAAGGTGCAGTGCGTCACCGAGTTCGGCGGCCATGGGTCCGTAGATCGCGCCCATGCCACCATGCACGCGAGCGTCCTGGGCACCACCGGAATTGGAGATGACGAAGACGGGTCCACCACCCGAGCCCATCTGGTGCAGTGCCCACAACAATGACGTCTCTGAGGCTGCCGAGGTGTAGATCCCGGCCATCGCCATGTCGAGCATCTCGCGCGCCTGGTGCGATCGGATGTTCCGATGCAGCCACTCCCCCAAGGTGATTCGGTCCCACTCGGCGGCCTTCTTGGCCTCCCAAGGAGCGTCGAACGGGATCGACTTGCACATCTGACCGATCTCGAGCAGGCCGGCCCCGAGGTTCGCGATGGCCCACGGGCTCATCGCCCACGGGATCGTGCCCGAGTAGCGGTGCTTCTTGCCGTCGACGATCATCATGGCGTCGCCGTCGACGTACTCCTTGTATTCGCCTACCCCGTATTCGGCCATCAGCGCCTTGATGCGGTCCTGGCCAGGACCGACCCACGCGCCGCCACGATCGATCCACGTCCCGTCGGGGAGTAGCTCGGTGAAGGTACGGCCTCCGACCCGGTCACGCGCCTCGAGCAGGGCCACCGAGCGACCTGCCTGTTTCAGCCGCAACGCAGCCGTCAAGCCCGCGAAACCTGCTCCCACAACGCAAAAATCGACATCGGCTGCCATGAGTCGCCCCTTCGCGCCCGAAGTTCCGTGCTCGTGCCACACGCCCTGCGATCAGGTGCGATGGCGGGGCCAACTCATCGACGGCGAGGGTGGGCTGAGCTCAAGGTACGCCGGCCTGGCCGGTGCCGAATCCGGATTTGCACAAAATATGCGCGCGCGTAAATGCGCTTTCACGCAGTCGCGGCTGCGACCCGAGCCTGCGGGTCCAAGTGTCACCGATGTCCTGATGCATCACTGGCACGTGTCAGACCTGCCTGGCATAATCGAATGCATGTTCGAACACATAGGGATCGGAGCCGGCGGCGTGCTGGTTCACGATGTCTCCGTGGTCGACGCGATGATCCATTTCGCCCGGGTGTCGAATATCGCCGAGTCCGGGAAGTTCACAGCCATTGCAGACCTGGCGATGTTGCGTATTGACGATCAAGATGGCCGGCAGTGGTGGGCGTGCGATGGCTGGGATGCCGCCGTCGCCGAAGTCGGAGCCGCGCTGGGCCTCGGGAAGCGCGAAGCGTCGGGACAGTTGTCGATCGCGGTCGCGTTGCGCTTCCGGCTACCGAAGGTGGCGGCGGTGTTCGCCAACGGCGGCGTGTCGGCAAGAACGGTCGGCACGATCTGCTGGCGCACCCGCCTGGTGGAGGACCCCAACACTCTCGCTGTCATTGATGCCGCGTTGGCGGGGGCGTTGTGTGAGTGGGCGGGGTTGTCGCGCAAGAAGATTGAACGCAAGATCGATGGCTGGGTGCAGAAGTTCGATCCGGCTGCGGTGATCAAGGTGCGGTCGGCGGCTCGCCGCCGCGGGGTCGGGATCGGCAAGCCGGACGACGAGACCGGAGTGGCGTCGATCTGGGGTGCACTCCTGGCCACCGACGCCGAACTGCTCGATCGGGTGCTGACCGAGATGGCCCGGCAGGTGTGCGAGAACGATCCGCGGACGTTCGGGCAGCGCCGCGCCGATGCGCTCGGTGTCCTGGCCGCCCGCGGAGAACGGCTGGCCTGCCAGTGCGGCAATCCCGACTGCCCGGCCGCCGGGCCGGATGCCCGAGCCACCGCGGTGATGATTCATGTGCTCACCGATTCCCTGCCGGTGCCGGTGGCTGATCCGCTACTCAGTGGGGACCCGGCGGCGCCGCTCGTACCGCCTGCACCTGCCCCGCCTCAGCCGGTGTTCACACCCGAGACTGCGCCCGAGCATTTCTTCACAGCCGAACCTGAGCCCGCGCCGGCGGATGCCATGGCGCCCATGCCCATGCCCGAGCCGGCATCGGCGGCCGACTCGCGGTCTGCCGAAACCCCGACCCCTGCTGTGGCCGAATCGGACAGCGACGCGACGCCCACCCCTGCAGCTCATGCAGCGCCCAGTCCCGCTCCCGCCCCGACTTCCGCTAAACCCCCTGCCCCTGTACGCACCCCGGTCGGCTATGTCCTCGGCGGCGGCGTAGTGCCCCCGGCGGTGCTCGCGGACTTGGTGGCCCGCGGCGCGAAAGTCCGCACCGTGGCCTCGTCCGCCGATGTGGCTGGGGTGTCGCGGTACCGGCCTTCGGTCGCGATGGATGAATTCGTCCGCATGCGGGCCATGACATGCATGTTCCCCGGTTGCGATCAGCCCGCCACCAACTGCGACCTCGACCACACGATTCCGTGGCCGGCCGGGCCCACGCATCCGGGCAACCTCAACCCGAAATGCCGCAAACACCACCTACTCAAAACCTTCTACGGCGGCCCCGACGGATGGCAGGACCGTCAACAACCCGACGGCACCATCGTGTGGACCGCACCCACCGGCCACACCTACACCACCGTGCCCGAAAGCCGAATCCTGTTCCCCCGCACCGTCACCGACACCCCGCTGCCGAACCCTCCCACCGATCTGGACACCCCACCGGCTCCCGGCCGGGGTGTGATGATGCCCATCCGCCGCCGCACCCGCGCCCAAAACCAGGCCCAGCAGATCGCCTACGAACGCGCCCTCAACCAAGCCGACATCGACGAACGCGAAGCCGCGCAAGAAGCCTTCGCCCGCCAACGCAAAGAACGCGAAGCCGCAGAAGCTGCAGAAACCGCGGTAGCCGCCGAATCCGCAGAGCAACAAGACATCCCTCCGCCACTCTGAGTGCGCCGCACTACCCCTGAAAAGGCATGACTTTCAGGGGTATTGCGGCGAGCTACACGTCGCCCGGCATGCCCGGTGGGCTGAGTGAACCGTCGACGTTCGGCACGACCGCGGGAGCGGGAAACGGCGGGATCGCCCGTGAGGTGTCGGCCGGCGGGTTCGCGCCCAGTAGGGCGACGGCCACCGCACCCGCTCCCGCCGCCAGCAGGCCAAGTGTTCTCGATGCCTTAGCAACCCCCACTTCGCATCGTCAGATGCATCTGAAGCTACGCCGGCAAAGCGCACCGGGACCAGGAATCAGCCAATCGCCGACTAGGTGCCCGCGAGTTGGCCGACGACGCCCATCGCGAGGTCTCTGGCGCGCAGCAACTCGCCATCGTCGGCGAACAATTCCCTTCGGCCGTTGCCGGCGGCGAGAAACGCGTCGATCTTGAACGCGTCGTCGGCCGGGGCCGGCGAGCCCGCGACAGCAAGCTCGGTTTCCAGCAGTGTTAGCCAGCCGCGCTTGAGTTTCCTGACCTCGTCCGCGACCGGACCGTCGCGGCGGCCGTACTCGGCGGTGGTGGCCGCCATGAAGCAGCCGCCGCGGAACACACCGGCGCTCAGGTAGTCGACCCACGCATCGATCAACGCGCGCAATCGCGGCGCGCCGGGGGCGGCCTCATATGCCCGCGCGATGATCGTTTCGCGGTAGATCGTTCGCGCCGCGGCGACGGCCGCGACCTGGATCGCCTCACGGTTTCCGAACACCGTGAGGATGCCGCTCTTGCTGACCCCGGTGGCCGTGGCCAGTGCGCCGACCGTGATCGAGTCGAGCCCATGCGTCGTCGCGATCATCGCCGCCTCGTAGGCGACCTTCTGCCGCGTCACGTCACCGCGGACGCGTCGCCCATCCGGCTGATCGTCGCTTGCCACCTCCGCATTTTATACGTGCGACTGGACGTATATATCTGCGATCGCTAGGCTCCGAAACACGTCCGATCGGACGCTTAACTTCGCGATTGGAGTGCCCGCATGACTTCGAATCCGCAACCCGTGCTCGAGGAGAGCATCGACATCGCCGCCCCGCCCGACGCGGTATGGACGTTGGTGAGTGACGTCCGCCGGATGGCGGAGTGGAGCCCGCAGGTCGAATCAACCCGGCTGCGCGGCGGCGCCGAGCAGGTCGCCGACGGAGTCGAGTTCACCAACCTCAACAGCAACGGCACCTTCCAATGGAAGACACACGGCACCATTGTCCGACTGGACCACGGCCGCGAGATCGCGTTCCGGATCAAGGAGAACTGGGCCATCTGGTCCCTGTGTCTGGAGCCCACCCCGGGCGGGACCAGGCTCACGCAGCGGCGCGAGAACCCCGACGGCAGCCCGGCCGCCACTGCCCAGGTGATCGACGCCTACCTGGGCGGGCAGGACGCCTTCACCGAATCCATGCGCGACGGAATGCGCCAAACGTTGCAGGCGATCAAGGCGGCCGCGAAAGGCTAGTCGAGAAAGTCGGCCGGAGTGACCTCGAGAAGTACGTCCGCCCAAGAGATCAGCAGTTCCCTAGCGGGATCCGACATCGCGAATGTCGGAGTTCACGGCGAGAGACGCACAACACGGGGAACATGAGTCACGTGAAGGGGCAGACACGGATATCCGGCGCCGACAGATTCTGGATCAGTTCGGCGATCGGAGTGGTCTCGGGCGGCGCAGCGTGGCTGCTCCTCGAACGCTGGCCGGTCGGTCTGCTGGTCGTGGTCATCGCGACCGCGGCCACACACGTCTCGTGGACTTTCGCGGTGCAGTGGCCGATGGATCCCGAACAGACCCGCGAACACGCCAGCAACGAAGACGTCAACAACGACGTCGGGAACCTCGTGCGCCTGCTCATCCTCGCGGCGAGCCTGTCGGCCATCGGCATCCTGCTCAAATCCGCCGACGACGCCGACAAGGCGTCCTACGCGGGGCTGTCCCTCGCCGCGATTCTGGCGACGTGGGCGCTGCTGCACACCATGCACACCGCCCGATACGCGCGCTTCTACTACAGCGGCGAACCGGGCGGTATCGACTTCAATTCCGCGGTGCCGCCGCGGTACGTCGACTTCTACTACTTCTCGTTCAACCTCGGGATGACCTATCAAGTCTCCGATACCGCCGTCACCGAGTCCGACATCCGGGCAGAGGTGCTCGAGCACTGCCTCTTCAGCTACATCTACGGCACGGTGATCATCGCGTGCACCATCAACCTGGTCATCAACCTCGTGGGCTGACGTCGTAGGCGTGGTGGACGATGTCGTGCAGGTGGTAGAGCGCGATGGTGGCGATGGTGAATTCGCTTCCGTTACTGCGTAATCCACGTCGGTTCCACGCGTCGGCCGGCACGTTGGCATACGTGGCGGCGACGATGTTCGCGGCGTCGAATAGTTGGGTCGCGACCACGGCCGGGTCCTGCGACGGGTAGTCGTCGGCGATCGCGGTTTCGTCCTGATCCCAGTTCGGGAACCGCGGATCGTCCTCTGTCAGCATCAGCTGCACACGGTGATCGAAGATGCGGTGGACATCGCGGACGTGGCAGCCATACTCCAGCAGCGACCACACCCCAGGCTGTTGCCGCTCCCGGACGCCGGCTCCCGCCAGTCGGTGCACCCAGTCGGCGGCATCGTCGCGAATCCGGTCGGCGACGTCGGTGGGCTGAATAGCCGACGCATCGAACCCGCACTCGGGGCAGGGGCGGGACAGCACCCACGTCCAGTCCTTGGTGTCGGGTTCGATCGGGTCTGGAGTCGTCACGGCTCAAGTGTGGCACTTGGCCTGGCCGGCTCGGGATAGCCTCTACGCACTCAGCGAGCGAAGGGAATGGTCCGACGACGACGACGTCCACAGCAGTTGAACCGTTCATCGACGGGTTCGTGTACGGCGAGGGCCCGCGGTGGCACGACGGCCGCCTCTGGTTCAGCGACGGGCCGGCCGGGCGCGTGTACTCGGTCGGCGAGACCGGCGACCTCACCGTGGCCGCCGAAGTCCCCCGCGCTTCCGGCCTCGGCTGGCTTCCCGACGGCACCCTCGTCGTGTCGACGCTGTTCGACGCCACCATTCACCATGTCGACGAGCAGGGCAACACCACCGCGACATTCGACCTCAGCGATCTGGCCTGGTCCACCAATGACCTCGTCGTCGCTCCGGACGGCCGCGGGTACGTCGACCTCTACAAACAGACCGGCAATGCGCTGGTCGGCGAGATCGGCCTCGTCGATCCGGCAGGAACGGTCCGTAGCGTCGCGACCGGCCTTGCCGTCCCCAACGGCCTCGGCTTCCTGCCCGACGGCTCGAACCTCGTCGTCAGCGAGACGAACGGCTCACGCCTGCTTGCCTTTTCGACCGAACCCGACGGCAGCCTCGGCGCACCCACTGTATTCGCCGATCTCGGCCCGCATCGTCACCCCGACGGCCTCTGCATCGATGCCGAGGGTGGAGTGTGGGTCGGCTGCTATGACTCCGGCGAGTTCCTCCGCGTCGTCGCCGGCGGCACTGTGACGGATCGCATCGCCATCGACAGTGGGTGGGCCGTCGCACCCGCCCTGGGCGGAGCCGACGGCCGCACGCTGTACCTCGTGGTCGACGACACCACGCACGAAGGACTGCTGCGCGGCGAATCGGCGGGCCGGATTCTGCAGACCCGCGTCGACGTCCCCGCCGCGATCACCCTGAACGGAAGGCACCCCGATGGCTCCGAGCACCCGCCCCGCTGAAGGAACGCAGGGCGCCGCCTCCACGACCGACGCCCCGATGCACCGTGAGCTGAAGAACCGGCATCTGCAGATGATCTCGCTGGGCTCGGCGATCGGGACCGGGCTGTTCCTGATCTCCGGTACGTCGGTGCAGGCCGCGGGACCCATCGTCCTCGTCGGCTATGCGATCGCCGGCGTCGTCCTCTACGGGGTCATGCGAATGCTCGGCGAGATGGCCGTGGCCCATCCGGTCGCCGGGTCGTGGTCGGCGTACGCACGTGAATATCTCGGCAAGCCAGCGGGATTCATCGCCGGCTGGAACTGGTGGTACGTCTGCGTCGTCGTCTGCATGGTGGAGTTGACGGCAGCCTCGGAATTCATGGCCTTCTGGTTCCCCGACATGCCGCGCTGGATCACCACCGCCGTCTGTCTCGTGCTGATCACCGGTGCGAACATGATCAACGTCAAGGCCTTCGGTGAGTTCGAGTTCTACTTCACCCTGATCAAGGTGACGGCCGTCATCGCCATGATCGTGCTCGGTATCGCCATCGTCTTCGGCGCGGGTGACTACAACGTGCACGGGCTGCAAAACCTCTGGGCGCACGGTGGTTTCGCCCCTAAGGGGCTCGGCGCCTTCATGATCTCGCTGGTCGCGATCACCTTCTCGTTCGGCGGTATCGAGTCGTTGGGCACCGCTGCCGGCGAGGTCGAGGAACCCGCCCGCAACATCCCGCGCGCCATCAACCAGGTGCTCCTGCGGATCCTGGTCTTCTACGTCGGCGCCATCGGCGTCATGCTGATCATCTGGCCGTGGGATCAGGTGGGCACCGAGGGCAGCCCGTTCGTGCTGATGCTCGTCGGCCTCGGAATCGGCGGCGCCGCAACGCTGCTCAATGTCGTCGTGCTGACGGCCGCACTGTCGGTCGCCAACGTCATGACCTACAGCAACGCCCGGGTGCTGTACGACCTCGCAGCCAGCGGCCAAGCCCCCCGATTCCTCGCGCACACCAACAAGCAGGGCGTGCCCGTTCGCGCGCTCCTGCTCAACTCCGGATTCGTCGCCGTGGCAGTACTTCTGAACGTGGTACTGCCCGGCAAGGCCCTCGCGGTCCTCATTCCCGTCGTGGTCGGCAGCGAGCTGATCACCTGGAGCATCATCGTGCTGAGCCACCTACGATTCCGTGCCCGCGAGGGTGCGGGCGTCTTCAAGACGCCGTGGTCGCCGATCACGAACTACCTGTGCCTCGGGTACTTCGCGCTGATCTACATCCTGATGACCCAGGACCCGGCATCCCACGCCGGTGCGATCGCGCTGCCGCTGTGGTTCTGTGGTCTGCTCATCGTCGGGTTCGTTCTGGCCAGAGTCAGGCGCTAACGTCGAACCGGTGAAGGCGTCTCGCGTTGCACGGGTTTCGGCCGTCGTGCTTGCCGTTGCGGCGTGCGGGCATCCGGCGCCGCCGGCTGTCACGCCTTCCATTGCCCCGCCGGCCGCTCCGCCGGCGGCCACCCCGGTGCCCAGTGCCGTCCCGATCCCCACCGTCGTCCCGGCCGGTCCGTTCGCCGCGGTCTCCCGCTTGGTGAATGACGCCATTGCGGCACATCGGTTGCCCGGCGCGGTGATTCAGGTCGGCCATGCCGGGAAGGTCGTCTTCCGGCAGGCCTACGGTGCGCGCCGACTCGGTGACGAACCCGCGCTGGACGGATCGTCGGCGCCGGCAGAGCCGATGACCGACGACACCATCTTCGACCTCGCGTCGTTGTCGAAGAGCGTCGCGACAACGGTGGCTTTCCTACAGCTGTACGAAACAGGCCTGGTAAAGGTCGACGAGCCCATCCAGACGTACTTCCCCGAATTCAACGCCACCAACGATCCGCGGCGCGCCCAGGTGACGGTGCGCATGATGTTGACGCACACGTCCGGCACCGGCGGCGACCTCAGCCACCAAGGTCCGTGGGGGCTGACGAGCGCCGACAAAGCAGAGGGCATTCGGCGCGCGCTCACGGCGCCGTTGGAGTTCGGCCCCGGCGAGGGGTTCCACTACTCCGATCTCAACTTCATCATTCTCGGCGCGCTGATCGAGAAAATCACCGGAGAGTCCTTGGACAACTACGTGCAGGACAACGTCTTCGCACCGTTGGGGCTTGCCGATACCCGGTACCTCCCGGCGACCAAGGCCTGTGGCCCGCACCAAGTTCGGGGTACGGCAATCGTTTTCGAAGGCATACCGTCAGACCCCTGCCCGCCGGGCACCTGGAGCACGGCCCTGCTGGCACGCGTCGCACCAACCGCGCACGACGACGACACCCCCGGCATCAACCCCGACTTCGACCACCTGATCCGCGGCACCGTGCATGACCCGACGGCCCGACGCATGGGCGGCACCGGAGGGAGCGCTGGGGTGTTCTCGACAGTCGACGACATGGGCCGCTACGCGCAGGCGCTGCTCGACCTACTCGCGGGCCGTCCGAGTCTGTTCCCGTTGAAGCAGTCGACTGCCGAGCTGCTGGCGACGCCGCAGCAGCCGGGACACAACGCCGGCCAGGTCCCCGCGGCAGACAGGGCCTCTCGCTACGCCGTCGAAAACCACCCCAACACAACGGATCCGCTCCTGGCGCCGAACTATCCGGCCATCGCAGGGCAGGAACTGCGCAGCTTCGGCTGGGATATCGACACCGAGCACTCGCGACCGCGCGGCATGGTCTTCCCCGTCGGCAGCTTCGGCCATACCGGCTTCACCGGGGTCACCCTCTGGATCGATCCCGGATCGGACACCTACGTGGTGGTGCTGGCGAACGTCATCCATCAGCGCGGCGGGCCGCCGATTGCACGGCTCAGCGGCGACATCGCCACTGAAGCCGCGCGGGCTCTACAGCTGTATGGGAACTGAAGGTCGTAGACCACTGGCGATTTCACGCAGACCAATGCGCGACTGATCATCGGCGGACGCCGGTTGGCGACGGACACCACGATGCCGTCGATAACCTGCTTGAGGTGCCCGTGATCCTCATGAAGGACATACGCCTCGAGCCAGTCATCGCACAGTTGCACCACGGCCGGCGCAACTGGAATCCGTTTGACGGCAATCAGCTTCAGAAGAATGCGAATCGCGGTGAAGGAGTCGCCGGCGCCGATGCAGATGAAAACATGGTTGCGCTCGCGCGCGTCCAGCTCGGGCTTGGCGATGTCGATGAGCGACCAGGCGAGATTGGTTTCTTGTACGTGTTGCATGGTCGTCTCACCACTGCGCAGCCAACCGGGGCTTCACGAGTTCCCATGGACAAACCATGCGCGGAGTACCCATCGCGGTCGTGATGGCGACGAGGACAGAGCCGACATCCGTCACGGTGGCGACGTGTGGCCCGTTGTGAACGATGTCGCCGACATTGAATTGCGTTGCAGGGAGGTTCGATTCGTTCATGTAGAGCGCCAATATTCGACTCGCGGGATTGATGATTCACGCCGCGCATACCTCCGCAGCGTGCCCCCAGCGTCTCGCCAGTACACCTGATATCGACGACGAAACTGTGCCCATCGTAATCGGCAACGCGGCAGGAGAACGGTCCGCGCCACTGAGTGGAAGCCCACCGCCGTGGCGAGTCCTTGACGGCCGTCAGGCGAAGCGGCCCAGAAGATCGGTGGGCACGATGCGCACCGGGAACGGGCGCGTCGCGTCATACGCTTCGCTGTCCGTCACCTGCGCGACTTCGGCGTAAACGCCGTCGCGCAACTCGAACACCGTCAGCTGGACCTGGTCCGTGCGTAGGCGGCTTTTTTGGTGTTGAGGTCGTTGAGCGCGGTACTGGGTGACAGGACCTCTACCGCGAGACGGCCGTCATCGGGCATCCCTTCCAGATCACGCACCGTCAGCGGGCCTGATCCGGATACGGGGAATCCTCCGGTCGTGGCAGTCACAGCTCCCATGGTGCACCTCCTTGTCGGTTGTTGCCCACCGATCAGCACCTGGCACCGACAGAACCGCGGCGGTCTCGCGCGCCAAGCGCATTCGTTCAGTACGCTGCCGCCTGTGCCTGGTAGGCCATACCTGACGATCGACCTCGCGACGGTGCGCAGGAACGTTGCCGCATTGCGCAGCGCGCTGCCCTCCGCCGCGATTCGGTACGCCGTCAAAGCCAACCCGGCCGAACCCATCCTGCGGCTGTTGGCGGCCCTTGATTGCACGTTCGACGTCGCATCCGTCGGCGAGATCGACCTGTGCGCCTCGGCCGGCATCGGCGGCACGCTGATGACGTTCGGCAACCCTCTCAAGAAGCCTGCGGAGGTGGCGTACGCGTTTGCGCGGGGCGTGCGGCGGTTCACCTTCGACACCGCAGCCGGGCTGGAGGCCATCGCCGAGAACGCGCCGGGGTCGGGCGTCGAATGCCGCATCGCGCCGGCGTTCCCGTCGTCGGTGACGCCGTTCGGGCACAAGTTCGGATGCGCGCCGGACGACGCGGTCGGCTTGTTGACGGAGGCCGGCCAGTTGGGGCTGCGCGCGGATGGGGTGGCTTTCCACGTCGGCTCGCAGCAGCTGGACCCGCAGGCGTGGGAGATCGGAATCCGTTGCGCACGTGACATTTTCGATGCGACGCCGGGCCTGGCGACGCTGAATCTGGGCGGCGGCATCCCGCTCTTCTACGACTCGCCGGTGCCCGACGTGAGGGTTGTCGGTGATGCCATCGCCGGTGCGCTCGGGCGCCATTTCCCGGCGCTCCCCCGCGTGGTAATCGAGCCCGGCCGCGCGGTCGTCGGCTCGGCGGGCACATTGTTCTGCGAAGTGGTCTCGGTGCGGACCGGCACCGACGGGCGCCGCTGGGTGTACCTCGACATCGGGCGCTACGGCGGGCTGGCCGAAACCGAGAACGAGTACATCCGGTACCGGCTGCGCACCAGCCGCGACAGTGACCCGGTGGCCGACGCCGTCGTCGCGGGCCCGACGTGCGATGGTGACGACGTGCTGTATCAGCGGTATCCGCTGCCCGTGACGCTGCGCCCGGGCGATCTGGTCGAGATCGATGCGGCCGGTGCCTATACGACGAGCTACTCGTCGTCGTTCAATGGATTTGAGCCGCTGGCAACGCAGTTCGTGGAGGTCGATGATGCAGTCACAACCGGGTAGCAGCTTCGCGGGTTGTCATGTGCTGGCCGAGTTCACCGGTGTCGATCCCGAGCTGGCCAACGACCGGGTGCGCCTGCGCCACCTGCTGCGCAGCTCGGTCGAGCGCGCCGGCGCCACCGTGTGCGACATGGTGGACAAGCGCTTCGAGCCGCACGGCGTGACAGTGCTGGCGTTGCTCGCCGAGTCGCACGCGTCGATCCACAGTTACCCCGAGCGCGGCGCGATGTTCGTCGATGTCTTCACCTGCGGTGAGACCGCCGACGCGGAGAAGGCCGTCCGGTTGCTGCGCGAGGCTGTCGGCGCCGCGGATGCTCACGTCCACACCGTGTTTCGTGGCGCGGGCAAGCAGATCGTCGAACCGATGGCACCCGGCATCACCCGCAACTGGGAGCTGACCGAGGTGCTGTGCGATACCCACACCGAGTTCCAGCATCTGGTGATCGGCCGTACCGCACAGGGCATTTCATTGTTCAGCGACTCCGACCGGCAGAGCACCGAATTCAGCCAGCTCGTCTATCACGAGGCCCTGATGGTGCCGGCGATGCTGCTGGCCGGGACTATCGACCGGGTGCTGATCATCGGCTCCGGCGAGGGCGTCGCCAGTCAGATGGCCGTCGCCGCCGGTGCCACCCATGTCGACCATGTCGACATCGACCGCGAGGCCGTCCGGCTGTGTGCCGAGCACCTGCCCTACGGCTACACACCCGACGAATTGGCAAGGGCCGAAAGCGGACTCGGGCCCGTCACCGTGCACTACGCCGACGGCTACGAGTTCGTCGCCACCCACAGCGGCCCCCGATACGACATCGTCGTCATCGATCTGCCCGACGAACGATCTGAACCCGCGCAGCACAACCGCTTGTACGGCGCGGACTTCATGAAGTTGTGCGGCGACATCGGGGCCGTCGTTGTCGGCCAGGCCGGCTGCCCCACCCTGTGGCGCAACGAGACGCTGATCCGGTCATGGGAGCGATTCGGCGAAACCTTCAGCACCGTGGTCTATTTCGGCAGCGACGAACACGAATGGGCCTTCCTGTCGGGCACCGCCGAGGTGCTCGAGGACCCACTCACCACGATGCAGGCGCGGCTGGAAACCCTCCCGTACCGATGTCAGACGATTGACGCCGAATCGCTCGCGGCTGCGCTCACACCGCCGATCTCACTGCGGGCTAGCCGCTCTGCCCCAGTGCCACAGTAATTTCCAGTACCAACGCGGGATCATCGAGCCGATCGCCATAGAGTTCACGGAGCTGAGTCATCCGGTAACGCACCGTCTGCGGGTGTACGAACAACGATTCGGCCACGGCGTCACGGCGGCCGAGGTGCAACACCCACGCACGCAGCGTTTCCGCGAGTCGTTCTGCGGCACTTGGTCGTAACTCTGCAAGGGGCGCCAGGACCCGCCGGCGCAGGTCGTCGGTGGCGTCTTGATCGGCGCTGAGCACGAGATCGACCAGATGGTCTTCGGTATCGACCACCGTGGATTCGTCGGGCACCAAGGCACGCATCCGGACGGCGCGCAGGTACGACGCGCGCACCGATGACCATTCACGTACGGGCCCGACGATCGCCCGCCGACCTGCCAACGCGTCGAGGATCCGCCGTCGCTGGTGGCCCTCGGCATCGGGGGCCAGCACGACGGCCAGCGGTTCACCGGCGTCCATCTCCGACACGTCAAGACGGGCCTGCAACATCTCCTGAGTGAAAAGAGCAGTCAGCTTGCGCGTCTCGGACTCGGGCAGCAGCACGGCGCTCAGCGTCTTCGGCGGCTTCCAGTTGGCCTGCTCGGCGCTGGCGAGCAATTGATTCAACGGTGCGCCCGCCAACAATTCCGCGGCGAGCCGGTCCAGGTGGCGTTGCCGGACCCGGCCGGCGGCGGCGAGTTCGTCGGAGTGACCCGCGACGCTGGCCGCCGACAGCTCATCGATGAACGCGAACACCATTTCGGCGAACCTCGCCGTCGTGGCCGCAGAGAGTCCTGCCGCGACCGCGGTTTCGGAAAGCTCTCGCCACGCCACTCGAGCACCGACCCGATACGCCGAGAGCAACGCATCGATGGAACGGCCGGTGCGGGCCTCGCCCCGGCCCAGGTCGTAGGCCCCGTCAAGCGCCGGGGACAGCCGCGGCCCCGGATCGGCGCCCTGGGAGCGGGTGGTCAGGCGCAGGAACACTCCGAGCGCCAACTGCACCGCGCTCTCGATGGTCTGCCCCATGGGGCCGCTGAACGCATCGGTGTAGCTCGGAACTTCCGCGGTGACCGCCGCGACGGTCCGCTCGGCCATCTGCGGCAACACCCCTTCCAGGGCCTGGACCATCTGCTCGTCGAGGTCCAGACCGCTGAATTGGGCAGCAGAATCGCTCATAACTGTTCTTTCCGAACAAAATCATGTGAGTTTCTCACCTTCTCAGCATAGGACTTTGTACCGCTGACTCATGGACGCTAGAAGCATGACGACGACACCAGTTCGCCCCAAGGTCGCGGGATTGCGCCGTCGCGTGCTGGAGCTGGCCGAGCGGATCACCACTCCGCTGCTGCCCGGCGACTACCTCGACCTCGTCGCGCCACTGCGGTCCGGTGCCCCGCTGCGGGGACGGATCACCGCCGTACATCCCGAAACGCCCGATTGCGCCACCGTGATGATCAAGCCGGGCAGCGGCTGGCAGTCGCACATCCCCGGCCAGTACGTCCGCGTCGGCATCGACGTCAACGGCGTCCGCCAGTGGCGCACCTACTCGCTGACCTCGCACACCGAGCGCCCCGACGGGCACATCGCGATCACCGTCAAAGCCATCACGGGCGGCACGGTCAGCAATCATCTGGTGCACCGGGACACGGTCGGCACGCTGGTTCAGCTCGATCAGGCTGCCGGCGACTTCGTCCTTCCCACCCCGGCACCGGACAAGCTGCTGTTCGTCGCCGCCGGCAGCGGCATCACGCCGATCATGGGCATCCTGCGCAACCTCGCCGACGGAACGGGCACCGACACCGTCGTCGTCCACTGCGCGCCGACACCGGACGACATGATCTTCGCCGACGAACTGCGCCAACTCGCGGCACAGGGCCGGATCCGACTGATCGAGGTCCACACCGCCACCGAGGGCCGGCTCGACATGACGCGCCTGCGCGAACTGGTCGGTGATCTCACCGCGCGGCACACCTGGGCATGCGGACCTGCCGGACTACTCGACGCGCTGCAGGAGCACTGGACCGAGCACGGTGTCGCCGACCAGTTGCACACCGAGCGATTCCGCGCCGAAATCCTCACCACCGGCGACGGCGGCACCGTGACGTTCACCAAGAGCGGCACGACCACCGAAGCCGCCGGCGACCAGACGCTGCTCGACACCGGCGAGGCCGCCGGCGTCCTGATGCCATCGGGCTGCCGCATGGGCGTGTGCTTCGGCTGCGTCGTCCCCCTGCGCCGTGGAACCGTGCGCGACGTCCGCACCGGCGACGTCACCACCGCCACCGAAGGCGACGGGGTCGCCATCCAAACGTGCATCAGCGCAGCCGCCGGCGCCTGCGATATCGATATCTGATCGAAAACTGCTTACAGCCAAGGAGTTACGACATGACCGCCATGCAACGCAAACTCAAGAACCCCGTCGCGCACCTCTCTGAGGCCGACATCGAGAACATCGGCATCGAACTCGACGCGATCCGCGCCGAGGTGATCGCCAGCCGTGGTGAACGCGACGCGGCGTACATCCGCAAAGTCATTGCCGGCCAACGCAAACTCGAGCTGGCCAGCCGCGCCGTGCTGCTGTTCTCGCTCTTCCCGCCGGCATGGCTCGTCGGCACCGCAGGGCTGGCCGTGTCGAAGATCATCGACAACATGGAAATCGGCCATAACGTGATGCACGGCCAGTGGGACTGGATGCGCGACCCGAAAATCCACTCCACGACGTGGGAGTGGGACAGCGCTTCGCCGGCCGATATGTGGAAGCACTCCCACAACGAGCTGCACCACACCTACACCAACGTGCTCGGCAAGGACCAGGACCTCGGCTACGGCATCATGCGCGTCGACGAGGACCAGCGCTGGACGCCGTTCTACCTGATGCAGCCGCTGACCAACTTCATCAACGCCTGCTTCTTCCAATACGGCATCGCCGCATACGATTTGCAGATCGGCCGCTATCTCAAGGGCAAGACCGACAAGGAAGAGTTCCGGCGCCAGGGTAAAAAGGTCCTCGCCAAGACCGGCCGGCAGGCGCTGAAAGACTATGTCCTGCACCCACTTCTGTCCGGTCCCTCGGCGCTGACCACGCTCACGGCGAACCTGACCGCCAACCTGATCCGCAATCTGTGGACCCACTCGGTCATCATGTGCGGGCACTTCCCCGAAGGTGTGGAAACCTACGAGAAGACGTCGATCGAGGGCGAGACCCGCGGCCAGTGGTACCTGCGGCAGATGCTCGGCTCGGCCAACATCTCCGGCGGGCGCTGGATGCATTTCATGACCGGCAACCTGTCCTTCCAGATCGAGCACCACCTGTTCCCCGATCTGCCCAGCAATCGCTACCAGGAGATCGCGCCGCAGGTCGCCGCACTCTTCGAACGCTACGGGCTGACCTATGTCAGTGGCCCGCTGCCGAAGCAGGTGGCGTCCGCTTGGATGAAGGTCTTCCGGCTCTCCCTGCCCAACCGTTTCGCGACGAAGCGCCTGCCGCGCCTCCGGCGGGGACGGGCACCGAAGGCGGCGCCCGAGTTGTCAGCGGCAGCTGCGTAGCCAGCCGCACATCGCAGGTCACGATCTGAAATCGACTCAGATTCATAACAACTTTCACATCTGTCGCATTGTTAACATCGCCGGATGCAGTACTTCCCGGAGACCACCGGCCTTCGGCGCCCGTTGTCGCGGCGTGATGCGCTGCGCTACGTCGGCGCCGCGTCGGCGCTGGCCGGGCTCGGTGCGGCAGCCGCACGTGCCGGCATCCCCATGGCGTCGGCCGCCGCTCCCACATTGATCGACTTCGCCATGAAACAGATTCCGGCGCAGGATATTCGGGCCGCCGGCCACGCCGGCGTCGTCAACTACGTCTCGACGTCACGACCCGGCTCGACCATGGGTGCCAAGCCCATCACCCTCCCCTACGCCCGGTCACTCGCGGCGGCAGGACTGGCGATCGTCAGCAACTACCAGTACGGCAAGCCCGGTGGGACGGCGCCGTCGGATTTCACGCGCGGATACGCCGGCGGCGTCGCCGATGCCCGCACCGCCTGGCAACTGCACAGTGCGGCAGGGGGCGGCCAGAGCGCGCCGATCTTCTTCTCCGTCGACGACGACATCGACCGCGAAACATGGAACAACGTTGCGCTGCCGTGGTTTCGGGGTATCAACTCGGTGCTGGGCGCACAGCGCACCGGCGTCTACGGCGGCATCAACACCTGCCAGTGGGCCACGGCCGACGGTGTCATCGGGCGCTCCACCACACCCGGCAAGGTGTGGGCCTGGCAGACCCGGTCCTGGTCCGGCGGCAAGGTCTATCCGGCAGCCGTGATGTACCAACGCATCGTGAGCACCGCGTCGAATCCGGGTCCCGTGGTCGGCGGGCTCGAGGTCGACGTCAGCGACGCCCTGGCTTCCGACGTCGGGCAGTGGAACCTGCATCCGTGATCCATGGCTGGCGCGACCTCGGCTTGATCGTCGGCCTCACGTTGGCGATCATGATCGGCTCGCTGTTGATCACGCCCCTGTTGGTGCGACGCGGACTCAAGACACCGGCCGGGCTTCGGTTGATCAATCGCGCCACCAAAGCGGTGGTGAACGCGGTAAAGCGGCCGATCACCATCATGGTGCTCGATGAGGTCATCGACGTCATCCAGACGGGGCACTACACCCGCAACATCTCTGATGCCATCCAAGAGAACCACGACGAGCTGAAAGCTCTTGCGGCCGACAAGATCCGCACAGACTCGGGCATACCCGTCATCAGCCGAATCCCCGGTTACGACAAGGTCGTCGGTCAGGCGAGCGAATCCGTCATGCACGTTCTGATCGCGATGCTCGCCGATCCCCGGATGGACGAGTTCGTCTCCGACCTGCTCCGCAACAATCTCGAGCAGATTCAGAGCGCGGTCCGCCGCCGGGAGCACGAGCGATCCGCTTCGTTCCGGCAAGCCGGCACACCCGCGGCGGCAGCGGTCTCTGAGGCGGCGACGTCCTGATTCCATCTGATGACGTTGGATACGCGACGCTGCCACCCAGCGGAACCTGCGCGCCACACATACCCGGTCCACTGAGAACTCGCCTAGCATTTTTCCGATGAGTGTCGATCCCGGTGACCGCAAGCTGCTCCGGCTGGAGGTCCGCAACGCGCAGACCCCGATCGAGCGCAAGCCGCCGTGGATCAAGACCACCCTGCGGATGGGCCCCGAGTACAAGGACCTCAAACACCTGGTCAAACGTGAAGGCCTGCACACCGTCTGCGAAGAAGCCGGCTGCCCCAACATCTACGAATGCTGGGAAGACCGCGAGGCCACCTTCCTGATCGGCGGCGAACAGTGCACCCGCCGCTGCGACTTCTGCCAGATCGACACCGGCAAGCCCGCCGACCTCGACCGCGACGAACCCCGCCGCGTCGCCGAGAGCGTCAAGACCATGGGCCTGCGCTACTCCACCATCACCGGCGTCGCCCGCGACGACCTACCCGACGGCGGCGCCTGGCTCTACGCCGAAACCGTCCGCCAGATCCACGCCCTGAACCCGGACACCGGCGTCGAACTGCTCGCCCCCGACTTCAACGGCATCCCCGAACTGCTCGAGGAGGTCTTCGACTCCCGCCCGGAAGTGTTCGCGCACAACGTCGAAACCGTGCCCCGCATCTTCAAACGCATCCGCCCCGCGTTCCGCTACGACCGCAGCCTGGGCGTCATCACCGCCGCCCGCGACTACGGGCTGGTCACCAAGAGCAACCTGATCCTCGGTATGGGCGAGACCCCCGAGGAAGTCCGGACCGCGCTGCAGGATCTGCACGACGCCGGCTGCGACGTCGTCACCATCACCCAGTACCTGCGCCCCTCACCGCGGCACCACCCCGTCGAACGCTGGGTACACCCGGAGGAATTCGTCGAACACCAGCAGTACGCCGAAAACCTCGGCTTCGCCGGAGTCCTGGCCGGACCACTGGTCCGCTCGTCCTACCGAGCCGGAAAGCTCTACGCACAAGCCGCCCGAACCAGGTCCCACATCGGCTAGGTGTCAGCGGCCGGAGTCGTGACGCGGCCGCGTACCGATGATGCGTCCGCGGTCTTCCTCGGAGATGCCGCCCCACACGCCGAAGCCTTCACGCGCGATCAGTGAGTGCTCACGGCATTCGGCGGCGACGGGACACTGGGCACAAATGGCCTTCGCTCGTTGTTGGCGCTGCTGACGCGCGAGCCCGCGTTCCCCGTCCGGATGGAAGAAGGTCGACGGATCCTCGCTGCGGCAGCGTGCCGACAGTTGCCAGGCCCATGCTTCGCCGAGCTTGGTGGCAAGCGAAACGCCCACTCCTGTGCTGCGGTTCATCAGCGGTCCTCGAAGGGCCACCGCGTCGACGACCATCAGCGTCTTCAGGCCGTCGCGCGCACTGCAGACAGGCTCCGCCTCACCCCGGATGACTTGGGCAAAGTGGGTGATCTGGTGTGCCAGCGGATCGCTGTGGTCGACATCGAGGACCGACGAGTCGTAGGCGGTGTACCAGGAGCGGGTGGACGAATACTCCCGCAGGCGCATGGTCGGTATGGACAGCGAGCCGTCGGTCCCGGCGATGTGGTAGCAGTCCTCATCCGGGTAGTGCGCGTAATCCTTGTTTTCGCGCTCTCGGGTTTCGCCGGGGTGGAGCGTCCGGGCTAGAAGGGCCCGCGCCTCGGCCGGTCTACTCGGGCGACTTGTTGTCGGCGACGGCGTCGCGGAGGGCCGCGTTGGCGTCTTCGAGATCGAGGATGCGGCCGATGCCGGCAATGTTCACCCCGGCGGCGAGCAACGTGACGATGCGTTCGATGCGGTGGAGGTCATCAGCGCTGTAGCGGCGGGTGCCGCCGTCGGTGCGTGCTGGGCTCAGCAGGCCCCGGCGCTCCCACGTTCGCAGCGATTGCGTTGGCGCGCCCGACAATTCAGCGGCCACCGTGATCCCGTACACCCCGTGGCCGGATGCCGGGATCCGGTTGGTGGCCCCCACGTTCTGCGGGTCGGGGCCTGTGTTCGCAGTGCTCACAAATTTCCTGCCCTTGGTACTTGCATCAAATATCCGTACGGTGCTATATAAAAATCTATACCAGTTGGAACAGATAACCAACCGGTAGACGCACAGAGTGGAGAGAAGAAAGGAAGCACTGGAGGTGGCAACCATGCTGATGCGTACCGATCCGTTCCGAGATCTCGACCGGTTCACCCAGCAGATTCTGGGGACTGCCGCGAGGCCGGCGGGGATGCCGATGGATGCCTGGCGTGACGGAGATGAGTTCAAGGTCGAGTTCGACCTACCAGGTATCAGCGCCGATTCGCTGGACCTGGACATCGAGAACAATGTGGTCACCGTGCGCGCCGAGCGCGCACCCCTCGATTCCGGCCGGGAGATGCTCGCCGCCGAGCGACCCCGTGGGGTGTTCTCCCGCCAGCTGGTCCTGGGCAACAACCTCGATACCGGCCGCATCACCGCCGACTACAGCGACGGGGTGCTGCGCCTGGTGATCCCGGTTGCCGAGAAGGCCAAGCCGCGCAAGATCACCGTCGGCCGCTCCGAGGGCGCCAAGGCGATCACCGAAGACAACAAGGTGATCACCGAGGACGGTGATCCGGTGGCCAAACCGACATCGACGAGAGAACCCGCCGGGGTCTAGACCCCGGCGACGGACACCCTGCGGTGATGGCGGGCCTGGCCACCACGCGCCCGGGGCGCGTCCCCTCGCGACGGCCGACCTCCACAGCCCCCAACGCGCTGGCCGTTGCCGCGCCCCACTGGTGTGGTGACTGGTGATCAAGACGCGCGTGGCACAGGCATCACCGGCGCATTGTCCCGCCACGTGGTGCCTGGCCAGGCCCGTCACCACCGCAGGGTGTCCGCGCGGTCAACCCACTGGCGCACAGAGGGATACAGACGAGATCGGCCGGTCGATGCCGACACCGGAAAGGAGGTAGCCATGACACAGAGCACCATGATGGCGGCGCCGGTACCGCCGAGCGCCGGCGAATCCGTCCAACTGTTGGTCGCACCCGTGGTCACCAACGACCCATCGCCGGACATCGCGCTGTTCGCCGAAGTCGACGCCATACTCTGCGAAGCTGCCGCCACCCTGCGTCGGCGACCGGCACCACCAGCGATCGGGTGCGCTCTCGACGAGCCCCGGTGCGCTGGTCGGCCGTGGCATTCGCACACACCGCGACCGCGGAATGCCCCCGCGACGCGGGTGTACCCGATGCAGCGCAGTCCTCCGCAGCGCCGCGACCCAACAGCACTGTTGATGATCCACCCAGCGGAAGCGAGGTGATGGCATCACCGCACAAGCGGCTGGGCCGACCCGCCAGCAGGGCCACACAATGGACGCCACACCCACCCCAACGCGGGACGGGAAGCGCCAAAGCCCAATCTAGGCAACACATCCCGTGGCGGTCGGCCCGCCACCATCACCGTCGAAGCTGTCGGACCGGATCGTCGTCAAGTCACTTCCTCCGCAGCAAGGGCACGATCATGACTGCAGTTGAGAAGCCAAGCGCCCCACCGCAAGACGCCGACGCAACTGACCTCGTCGCGGCACAGAATGCCCGCACAGCCGAAGCCGTCCGCTTGGCCGCAGAGGCACGAAAGGCGCTCGGCGACACCGATGCATCCGGCCCGATACCCACGATCACCGACATCGTGCAGATCACGCTGGGCATCCAGCCCGAGCCCACCACGCCGGCAACCCAAGACTCTCGGGGTCGAGGCGCGACGGAAACTCCGCCGACGCCCCAAGGCGGCGGGAGGTAGCGCCATGGTGCGCCAACACCGGCGCCGGCACACCGAAGACGGTCCGGTGACGGTTGTGGCGGAGTTCTCGGTGCAACAACCCGAGAACGCCGCATCGCTTGCCGGCGCCCTCGGCGACGCAATCGCCGAAAACCTCAGCCGGTGTTTGGGTTTCCTCACGTGCACGCTGATGGTCAGCGCCGATTCCTGCCTGCTGATTGCGGCGACACGGTGGGCCTGCGAAGACGCTTGGCTCGCCGCTTCCGGCCACGGAGATCTACCTTGGCTGCAGCTCCAAGAATCCGACGCCACGCTGACCGCACGCCTCGCGGAAGACGGCGGCGCACTGCTGCGCGTCAACGTGTTCCACGAAGTGGAAACACTCAGCACACTCGTCCCGACATCACCTCTGCGCACTGAGGCGACTGCGCGGGTTTCTCACGAGGCCACGGCCTGAATCGACGCGACAAGCAATCCCCGAGTTCTGTCGTCCCAGAGAACTATCGGGCATATCTTGCGCCCACTCGGCGTTATCAATGTTTGTCCCAATTGTCACATGGGTACCGTTGATAACAGCATCCCGATGTGGGTGCCACTGTCGACAGAGAGTCCATACGAAGAAAGAGCCGAATGGGTTATCGCTATGAACACTGTCTTGTACTTCAGCGCCGGCGGCGCTGCTTATGAAACCCGCGCCTACACGCCGGCGGACATCACTCAACTGATTCAGAATCAGCGGCTGCAATGCCTGACCAGCGCTGATCGCCAGTTCGACTTCTGGTTCGCCCCCGCATCACGCCGATGCCAGCGCCGGGTCAACCGAACCGCCACCGAACTACTGCTTGCGACAACGACTTTCACAGCCAGGACCGTGCCGCTGCTGCGTGGCTCCATTGTCCTGGCCAGCCACGACGCCGACGGTGACCTGGACGGGCTGAGCTGGGTGCAGCTGGATCAGCTGGCCCGCCTGAACAGCACGGTCACCGATCGCGACCGACGGATTCTGGGCCGACGCATGGCCCGCGATGAACGCCGTCTGCGACGCGAAGCCGCTGCCACGCGCCATTCTGTTTCGGCGGCGGCCGCAACCACGAACGCTGAAACCGCTTCCCGCGGAGTGGGTTTCGCCTCGTCAGCACGGTGAGCGGCGTATCGAGGGCGGAGCCATCGTCGCCTGCTACGCCGTGATCCGCATCTCGGCGCCGGGGTGCGAACTCAATGTGACGACGACAGTGCCGCTTCCGGTGGCGAACGACGCGCCGGCATAGCCGATGAATCCGTAGTGCCCGTCGATCGTGGAGACCGCGGTGATGTCACCGTGCCCGGTGGCGCCGGTGTCGAGATTCGTCCACGTGACGACGTCGGTGAGTGCGCAGGAGCCGTCGTAGACGCCGGCGTCATAGTGGATGGCAACGCGGACACCGTGGCCCAGCTGATCCCCGGCCTGCACAGGCGCCGCCTGAGCGTCGGCGCTGACGGTGCCACCGCACGTCGGCGACGCCGCGACGGGAACTTCGCCGAGTTGCGCCGCGGCGTCGGCGCCGGCCGTCGCCATCGACAGCCAGGGCACAGCCAGCGCGACAAGGGTCAATCCGGCCACGCGCAATGAAGTCATGTCACCACTATCGGTCGCCGTGCGGGCGGTGTTAGCCCACACGAGCGCCGGACTCCAACGACGCATCGATGACGCTGGGGCTCAGGATGTGATCGAGCACCGTCGTGGCGCAGCCGACAATGCCGGATCGCTCTCGATGCACGGACGGGACGATCTGCAGAGTCCTGGTCGACAACGTACTGGCATTGCCGTACAACGTTTCTCGCAGGCCGGCGACGAACATGTCGTAGGCGCCGACCATGTCGCCGGCCACCACAAGCACGGCGGGGTTGATCAGGTTCACCGCCGCGGCGAGCACCTCACCGACGTGGCGCCCGCTTTCCCGAATCATGCTGCGCGCCTTCGCATCGCCACCGAGAGCCAGCGCCACCACGTCACGCAGATGACCGACCGCATAGCCATCGTCTTGCAAGGCCCGCACGATGGCCCAGCCGCCGGCGACGGCCTCGACACAGCCCGAGTCACCACAACGGCACGGAATACCTTGTGCCGCTGCGATCTTGCTATGGCCGAAATCCCCGGCGGCCTGCACGGCGCCCCGCTGGAGTCGACCGCCCATGATGATGCCGGCACCCAACCCGGTGGACGCTTTCACCACAAGCATGTCCTCGGCGTCGGCGACACCGGCGCGCCGTTCCGCCAGCGCAATGACGTTGGCGTCGTTGTCCATGACCACCGGGGCATCGGTGAGCCCGTGGAAGTACGGCGCCAACGGCACGCCGTCCCAACCGCTCATGTTCGGAGAGTCCAGACTCGCTCCGCGCTGCTGGTCGACCGTGCCCGGCAAGCTCAGTCCGATACCGAAAATGCGGTCACCACGGCGCCCGGAGTCGTCGATCAAGGCGTCGAGATGCTTGACGAGGTCAGGCATCAGATCGTCCGGACCCATGCCCGGCTCTTGGTTGATGTCGGTGGTGGCGAGGATGTCGCCGACGAGATTGCACAGCGCCAGCTGGGTGCGGCTGCGCCCGATCGCCACCGCGAGAACGATTCCCGCATCGACGTTGAACATGAGTTGGCTCGCCGGACGGCCGCCTGTCGACGCCGCGAGTTCAGGCTCGATCACCAGGCCGTGGGCTTGCAGCGCAGCAATCCGCGCCGTCACAGCGGTCCGGGACAGCCCGGTGATCCGGCTGATCTCGCTGCGGGTGATGGCCCGGTGATCGCGGATCACGGCGAACACCTCACCCACCGTGGGTGTCACCGACGTGCCGCTTTGCACCATGGCTCCCATTCAAGCAAGGCCAGACCGAGCGAGGCAAACGTAAGGTCGGGCTAGTTAGGTATTTGAAGTACACAAGTGCCTTGCACAAAATCATAACTGGTGTAGGGTCCTACTTGAACGATCAAGCTCCCCCGAGGACCGCGATTGGCGCCGGGCCCGCCACACGAGTGCCGGCGACACATCTGCTGCGCATCCAATGTTGCTGCGCGACAACAGATTCACCTGGTACCAGACCACCCAGATCTAAGGAGATCAGCAGTGACCATTCGGATCGGCGTCAACGGTTTCGGCCGCATCGGGCGTAACTTCTTCCGTGCCCTCGACGCGCAGCAGGCAGCGGGCATCAACACCGATCTGGAAATCGTGGCGGTCAACGACCTCACCGACAACGCGTCGCTGGCACACCTGCTGAAGTTCGATTCGATCCTGGGCCGGCTGCCCTACGACGTCAGGCTCGACGGTGACGACACCATCGTCGTCGGCGATGCCAAGATCACCGCCCTTGCGGTCAAGGACGGTCCGGCGGCGTTGCCGTGGGGCGATCTGGGTGTGGACATCGTGGTGGAATCGACCGGGATTTTCACTGACGCCGCCAAAGCGCG
>NZ_JMHT01000049.1 GCF_001905655.1 Mycobacterium sp. ST-F2 | reverse complement strand
ACCCGCCAATTCTACAATTAATCAACTAATTTACGGCGCAGGACACTAGGAGTCTGCTGAATTAATCAGCGTGGCGGGTCGGCTTGTTGTGGGCATTCGCCGATGATTGAGGGGTGCAGGGTCGCTCTGATGATCAGCGTGAGTTGTTGGATGCCGAATCGGTGGCGGGCCATCTTCTCAAGCCCGACAGCATGTTTGCGTTCCTGGCGGCCCACCGTCGTGAGCTGTTTCCCGAGGAGATGTTCGCCGATCTGTTCCCGTCGCGGCGGGGCCGACCCAGCGTGCCGGCCGAGGTGATGGCCTCGGTGATCACGCTGCAGGCCCTGCACGGGCTCTCGGACAACGAGACCGTGGATGCGGTCACCTTCGATCTGCGGTGGAAAGCCGCCTGCGGGCTGCCGGTCACCGCTCCGGCATTTCATTCCACCACCTTGACGTACTGGCGGCGCCGGCTCGCGGCCTCCGATCGCCCCAACCGGATCTTCGAGGCCGTCAGGGCGGTGGTCGCGCAGACCGCGGTGTTGGCGGGCAAGACCCGCCGCGCGTTGGACTCCACGGTCCTCGATGACGCGGTGGCCACCCAGGACACCGTCACCCAGTTGGTCGCCGCGATCCGCCGGGTGCGCCGTGAGGTTCCCGGCGCCGCCGAGGTGATCGAAAACCATTGCACCGCGCATAATTACGATGACCCGGGTAAACCGGCGATCGCCTGGAACGACAAAGCTGCCCGCGATCAGCTGATCGACGCCCTCGTCGGCGACGCGCACCGGCTGCTGGGATATCTACCCGAGCAGGAGCTGGGGCCGCGGGCGGCGGAGGCGGTGGCCCTGCTGGCGTTGATCTCCGGCCAGGACGTCGAACCGGTCGAGGGTTCTGATGGCACCGACGGGCAGTGGCGCATCGCCCAGAAAGTCGCCGGCGACCGGGTCATCTCGACCGTGGACCCTGATGCCCGCCACGCCCATAAGACGGTGCACCGCCGCCAGGACGGCTTCAAAGCCCACATCGCGATCGAACCCGATACCGGCATCATCACCGACTGCGCCCTGACCAAAGCCAGTGGCCCGGATAACCACGAAGCGGTCGTCGGGCTGGCGCTGCTGGAGGATGAGCCGGCCCCAGTGCGGGTGCTCGGTGATTCGGCCTACGGCACCGGAGCAGCCCGCGCCGCCCTCCACGATGCAGGCCATGTCGCGGTGATCAAACCGCTGCCGCTGCGGACCCCGGTGCCCGGAGGGTTCACCAGCGACGACTTCGCCGTTGATTTCGATGCCCGCACCGTGACCTGCCCAGCCGCACACACCGTCCACATCGCGCCGAAAGGCGGCGCGAAATTCGAAAAGCACTGTCGCTCATGCCCTTTAATGACACAATGCACCACCGCGGTGCGAGGACGTCAACTCAGCATCAGCGAGCATGAACCGCTGCTGCGTGCTGCCCGCGCAGCAGCGCGCACTCCCGAGTGGCAGAACGAGTACCGCCAATACCGACCCATGGTGGAACGCTCCATCGCCTGGCTCACCCGCGGCAACCGCAAAGTCCGCTACCGCGGCACCACCAAAAACGACCACTGGCTGCACCACCGCGCCGCCGCCCTCAACCTGCGCCGGCTGATCACCCTGGGCCTGACGCACACGGGCACCACCTGGGCGATCGCCTAACGGCAGGTGACCAACCTCTTGCCACCCCAGGCAACCAATGCCACAGTCGATGCCGGCGGGGCGATCTCGAATCTGTCGACCTCCGGGTCTGACTTCACCCACGCGCCCAACAGCGCTTGAGACGCCCCGCCCCCAAACCCCACTAATTCAGCAGACTCCTAGCGGCGTCGACCAATTTGACTGACGGTCAGTTCCAGTCGACCAGGCCCAGCTCGATCAGCCGGGTCGCGGCGGCCAGGGCGTCGGTTCGGACTTGATCTGGATCGAAGCCGGTGGCGTCGGCGGCGGCGGTGATGAGGTCGCGCAGCGGCCGCTGCCCGTCGAGTTCCAGGACCACCGGCAGCGCCACTGGTGACACCGTCGCGCACACGCTGAGCCCCGGCATCGTCCACAGTTGTGTCGGTGCCGGTTCATAACCACCGTCGGTCCGGCTCAACGTCTGATCCAACCGGTTACCCGGTAGCGGTGTCAGCACCGCATCGAGCAGTCCGTCGTCGGTCAGTTGGGCCAACCGTCGCCGGTGCGCGAACGCCCGCTGAATCTGCTCGCTCGCCGAACCGGTGGGGGAGCCCGGCATGTCCTCGGTCCAGACGTGCCCGTCGCCGGTGTCGTTGCGCTGCATGATGATTGCGCCGGTCGTCAGCGCTTCGATGCCCTGGTCGCGGTAGAAGTCCAGCCAGCGGTCGAGAGCGGCAGCGAAATCGGCGGTGGCCCGCATGCTCTGCACCAACCAGGTTTCCGCATGCTCGATGGGATCGTGCGTCGCGAACCGGAGAACCCAAGCGTCACAACCTGATCCCGCGAACCACGACCGGACCGGCGCCACCCAATCGCCGTCTGCCGGATGTGGCCAACTGGCGAGCATCGTGGCCCACCCGCTGGGACGCAGCCGGGGCACGATGTCGTGGACCAGTTGTTCGCCGAGACTGCCCGGCCGTCGTGCCGCCTGACCGGCATCGCGCCACAGGTACGTGTTGTCGGGCGAGATGATGAACGGCGGGTTCACCGTGATCAGGTCGAAGGTCTGCTCGCCCACGGGTTCCAGCAGGCTGCCTTCGCGCCAGCTGACGGTGGTCAGGTCGTTGAGCACGGCGCCGAATTCGGCCAGCTGCAGGGCACGGGTGTTGACGTCGGTACCCAGCACGGTGGCCGCATGGCCGGCGGCCTGGAACGCCTGCACGCCGCCTCCGGTGCCGACGTCGAGCGCCTCGACGTCCGGCAGGCGCACCGTGAGGTCAGCCAGCGTCATGGATGCCTGTGCGACGGCGACGACGTGTTCCCGATCGGTCGGGCGCCCGTCCTGCCAGTCGTGCGCGACGAGCATGTCGTCGGCCCATCCGATGCAGACGGTGGCCTGCACCTGGTCGCCATTGGAGGTGAGCAGGCCGGCGTCGACGAGATCGTCAAGAGCCAACGGACGCAGCGCGTTTGCGGCGGCGCTGCTGGGCACGGCCAAGCCAGCCAGGAACAGGATCACCAGGGTGGCCAGCGGCTGGTCACCGAGGCGCTTGGCTAGCACCACGGCCTCGAGGACATTCGGCGCGATCCGTCCGCCGCTCAGCCCGCTGGATGAGTAGCCCGCGGCGGCCAGCACCTTGCCGAGGTCGGCGGCGCACTCGATCAGCCGTGCGCCGGCGGCAGTCACTTGTGGAACGGACTGAGGTTCGACAGGGTGAGCCCGACGTCGCCCTTCTGGAAGACATTGAACTTCTGGAAGACGTTGACCTTCTGCAAGTTGTCCCACTTCTGCAGATTTTGGAACTTGAGGAAGGGGAAGTTCACCTTCTGCATGTTCCAGAACTTGACGAACGGTGCGTTCAGCTTCAGGAACGGCGGCGGAGCGGTATCGACGCCGCCGACATCGCAACCTGTTTCACAGGTTGCTGGCGCAGCCGACGCGGGTGTTGCGGTGGCCAGTGTGACGCCGGTGGTGGCCGCGAGCGCCACCAACGACAAAGTGATGGTCCGGTTCAATTTCTCGCTAGCCATGGCAGCCTCCCGATGAGCCACACGGTGCAAAAACCTGCAGGTCAGACTCTATCAGCGCGCCGGTAAATGAACCTAGGAAAATATGCTCGTATGGTTCGCGCTCAGCCTCGCGGTTGGGTCAACAGTGCCACGACGGCGTCGGTCAACGCCGCGCGGGCGACGTCGAGATCCGATGTGAAACCGATTTGCCGTTCGTTGCTGAGGCCGCGGATCGCGGCGGGCAGCAGGCACCGTACCCGGTGCAGTTGGTCCGGGTCGACGTCGAGGCCGTCCATCAGATAGTCGAAACCCTGAATCCAGTCGAGCTCGCGCGCCGCGAAAGCCGCTGCGGTGCGCGGATATTCGGCAGCGATATCGGAGCGCCGGGCCGGCAGCGACGTGCGCAGCGCGGTCAGGGCCCGCCCTTCGGTGGTATCCAGGTAGCGCCAAACGGATTCGATGGCCCCTTCCACCCGCTCCCGTAAGGTGCCGCTACGGGGCGTGTCCGGCCCCGAGGCCCAACTGCGGGAGTGGATTTCGGTGATGACCGCGACCCAGAGCCCGTCCAGGTCGGCGAACTGATGTTGCACCGTGCCCCAGGTGACGCCCGCATCCTTGGCGATGCGGTTCGCCGACACCGGCTCGCCACCGCTGTCGGCCAGACAGCGGATGGCGACGTCGAGCAGGCGGGCCCGGGTTTCCAGGCCGCGCTTGTTCAGCTTGGTGCCGGCGCCCGACTCGGTGACGACGGCCTGCCACTGCTCCCGGGCGAGGGTCGCCTGCGGGGAGTCGCGGGCCGGACGGTCAGGCAAATCGGCCCGGATTCGCGGCGACGGCCCGGTGCAGCGTCGGCCGGTTGGCCCGGTAGGCCTCGACGACGGGCGCCAGTTCGTGCGGACTGGCCCCGTGCATGATCACCGAATGCACGCCCAGATCATACTGGCGGGCAATGGTTTTCGCGCAGTCCTGCGGCGAGCCCTTGGCGACGGCGTCCAGCCACTCGGTGGGGATCAGCTCGGCGATCCGCTGCAGCGTCTCGAACGACGCGCTTGCGTCGATGGGTCCGGCGGTCGCCGCATCGGTGAACAGGTCGGACTGCCGGATGCGATCCCACGTCGCCCGGTCCCAGCCGTTGGCCGAGACCAGGACATCTGGGTACGCCTGCAGGTACGTCGCGAGCCGTCCGACGCCACGCCGGATCTGATCGTCCTCGGACAACGCATCGGGGACCGTCGCCAGGCAGGCCCAGATGCGGACACTGTCCGGATCCCGGCCGGCCTTCTCCGCGCCGCGGCGTACCGCGGCGACAGACTTCTCCGTCGCCTCGTCGGAGAAGAACGTATGCAGCACAACGAAATCAGCGATCTCGCCGGCCAGCTCCATCGTCTTCGGGCCGACCGCCACCAGGCCGATCGGCGGCCCGTCTTCCAGGCCGTTCACGTGGCGCAGCATGGGCCACTTCCCGGCCGGGCCGTCGTGATCGAGGATAATCTCGCCGGTCCACAGACGGCGCAGGATGCCGAAGAAGTCGCGCAGCCGCGCCTCGGTCACGACCGGCAGGCCGATCGCCTGCCAGTAGGGACCCATCCCGCGGCCGAAGGCCATGGCGAACCGGCCCTCGGTCAGGGCATGCATCGTCGACCCGATGGTCGCGGTGACCGTGGGGTGCCGGGTGTGGTGATTGGTCGACGGCGCGATGCCCAGCGTCGTGCTGGCGCCTGCCACCGCGCCGCTGAGGACGCCCGCGTCCTTCACGGTGAAGCGCTCACCGATGTGGCAGGAGCCCAACCCGAGCGCCTCGGCATCCCGGGCTTCGGGCAGCACCACCCGGGTGTCCGCGGGATGCCGGGTGACGGCGTAGTAGCCGAGCTCGTTGAGCTGGTCCAGCGTGCTCATGGTGCGCCTTTCATCGGAGACGCTTAGCACTGTTAACCATCTAGTGGGTAATTGTCAATGAGGGTTCTCAATAACTTGGAGCGTCTGCCGATGCACCCGCCGCGTCGATGCTCGGGAACCGGGCGTGCAACCGGTCGATCAGAAATCTGGCCTCATCCAGGTCGCGCCGCAGCTCCCGGGCGCGCCGGCGCATCGACCGCGCCCGCTCTGACCAGGCCGTCGCGTCGGGCAGGGACTCGACCCTGGTCAGCCTGGATGCGAGGTCCCAGGCATGCCTACGCAGCTCGGCGCGCAATGCCCGAGCTTGTGCCACATCGGCATCTTCAGTCACGCCGCCATATTTACATGACGGTCAATTGGCCGCATGGCCAATTGGTTAGATTGACTTTGAATCGTGGTCTACAGCGGGCGCACCACCCGGGCCGGCGACCCGACGGCCAGCACACGCGGCGGCAGGTCGCGGGTGACGACGGAACCGGCACCCACGACGGTGTCGGCGCCAATCGTGACGCCGGGGCACACGATGACGCCGCCACCGAGCCACACGTTGTCACCGATCGTGATCGGCTCGGCCGCTTCCCACTTGTCTCTCCGGGGCCCCGGCTCGAGCGGGTGAGTGGCCGTCAACAGTTGCACGTTGGGTCCGATCTGGACGTCGTCGCCGATGCTGATCCGCGCGACATCGAGCAGGATGAGCCCCCAGTTCGCGAAAGTGCGTGCCCCGATGGTCGTTTGGTAGCCGTAGTCGCACTGCAGCGGCGGCCGGATCTCACTGCCGTCCCCGAAAGCGCCGAGGAGTTCTCGGAGTAGACGGTTGCGTTCGTCGAGGTCGGTGGGATCGAGCGTGTTGATCCGGTGGGTGAGCCGCTGTGCGTGTTTGGACTCGCGGATCAATTCGGGATCATCGGCGAGGTACAGGTCACCAGCGAGCATGCGGTCGCGCATCGAACGAGCCATGACTCCACGTTAGGTGCGCCCGGCCGGCTGAACCTTTTTGACGGCTGATTCGTTCAATTGATATGAGCATCATCGACTTCCGCCGCCGGCGCCCCGCCGCGCCGACCTTCGTGGTGGTCGACCGTCTGCACGGCCGGCGTGCCGAAGAGGTGCCCGGGGAACAGATCGCCGCCACCGTGTCGTCGTGGCTGGCCGAATTGGGTGTGGACAGCCCGCTCATCGATGCACTGGAATCGGCCGCCCAGAACCAGGACTGGCCGACCGTCTACGCCCTCGGGGAGCGGCTGTCGGTGGACGTCATGGTCGCGTAGCCGAAACCCGCACGCGGTTGTCCGACGTCGCGCACAGTGGGTGCATGACAAAGTTGCGCGTTGGGAATGCCTGTGCCGCACTCGGCTTGGCCATGTTGTCGGCGCCCGTCGCAGCGGCGACGCCGCCCGAGGGTGACGTCGTGCGGACCGACCTGGCGCGCGGCGACACCACGGCTCCGGTCGACATCGACACCGGTGGCGCGCCGTCGACCCTCATCATTCAGGGACTGAAGCTGGCGCCGGGCGCCAGCAGCGGCTGGCACACGCACCCCGGCACCGAGTATTCGGTGATCAACACCGGTGGTGTCGTACTGCAGACCGCGGGTGACTGTGCGGGAACCGAGTTCGCCAGTGGCCAAGCGGTTTTCATTCCCGCTGGGGTACCGCACCGGGTTGCCAACGAGAACACCGGTGCCGCCGACGTCGTCGTCACCTATACGGTGCCCGTCGATGTCCCGCTGCGGGTCGATGCCCCCGACGCCTGCGCCGGCTGAGCTCAGCCCAGCGCCAGCTTGGTCGGCGCGCCGTCCATGCTCGACAGGTTCTTCTGCTGCCAGTAGTCGGCGACGCCCTCCGGCCCCTTCTTCTCGGCCCAGGTGTCGAGCAGGACGCGCTCGGACTCGACCGACATGAGCGGCACGCCGAAACCACATGAGGTCTGGACGATGTCCACGCTCAGGTCATAGATCTGACGGGCACTGATGTGTGGCGGGAACTGGCTGTAGAGCTCATCCCAGTCCGCGTCGCCGGGCGTGACCTCACGGGCGGTGCCATATAGCCGCAGGATCATCGGCTCACGCTCGAACGAGCAGAACATCAACGTCATTCGCGGGTTGTCGAGCAGGTGCGCCGAGGTCTCGTTGCCGCTGCCGGTGAGGTTCAGCCAGGCCACCCGATGTGGTCCGAGGACGCGAAGCGAGTCCAAGCCCTTCGGCGACAGGTTGACCCGGCCGTCGCGCGCTGCGGTCGCCACGAAGTAGATGCTCTGCGCGGCGATGAACGTGCGGAACCGGTCGTTGATCTGCGGGAACTGCTTGGCCATGTGGGCATGCTTGCACGCGGGAGAGGCCGGGGCGAGCGAGTTTCAGATGCCGGGATGGGTCGCCCGGCCGCGCGGCTACGGAGCTGCGTGGGCGGCTGTGTCGTGATGCAGCTGGACGGCGGGCGCGACCCAACGACGGAGGAACGCGCGTAACTCCTTGCCGTGGCGGTCGGGGCCGCCGGGATCCAGGATGAACGACTGCAGTGTGCGCAGCATGAACTCGACGAGCTCGTCGAGTTGCCGGCCACTGAAACCGGCTGCACGCCAATCGACTTGGAAACGTTCGAGGATGGAGCGGCCGAATGTAATCGCCGTCTCGGAGGTGACGCCCGCGGCGAACGCACTCGCCCTGCCGGGATGCATGACCAGGCTCAGGTAGCGGTCGTTGGGGAGCTGTTCCAAGGTGTAGGCAATGCCTTCGATCACGGCGTCGGTGGGGTCGGTGATCGACTGCAGGTCGTCGGCCAAGCGGTCCAGAAAGCCTTCGACAGCCGACAGCGCGGTGCCCGCCATCAGCGCGTCGAGCGTCGGGAAATAGCGGTACACGGTCTGTCGGGTGATACCGAGTTCGGTGGCCACGTCGGACACGCTCACCGAACCCCGCGCGTCGATCGACGAGCGGGCCGCGCTGACAATGCGGCGAACCGCCTCCTCGTCGTCGACGGGAACGTCACCAGACCAGCCGTGTCTGCGCATCACCGCATACTTCCATCCCGCCGTTCATCGCTGAACGTCACCGACTCTTGACCATACACAGTGGCGCTGATGTATGGTCTGATTATTGCCGAACGTGAAATGAGGTCAGCAATGACGGCGATCGCCGAAGGACCGGTCAGCAACCAGGACGAGGCACTGACGAGGCGCGCCTTGCGCCATGCGGTCGACAAGACGACGGACATGGCTGACCGCGAACTGCGGGTGCCGTTGCACTACTACCGAGATCCGAAGATCACGGAGATCGAGGAGTCGCAGGTGCTGCGTCGGGTGCCGCTCGCGATCGTGCCGTCGGCCCAGATTCCCAACGCCAACGACTATGTCGTGCGCTCGGTCTTGGGCGACTCGCTCCTGGTGACCCGCGACCGTGACGGCGTCAGTCACGTGTTCCTCAACTACTGCCGTCATCGCGGCGCGAAACCGGCGTGCGGAGCCGGTAACGCCGCCCGGTTCACGTGTCCGTACCACGCGTGGAGCTACAAGAACACCGGCGAGCTGTTCACCGTTCCCGGCAAGGCCGGGTTCGATTCCATGAACAAGGCCGACTACGGACTTGTTGAGCTGCCGAACGAAGAGCGGCATGGCTTCGTCTGGGCCGTCCTGACCGCCGGTGCCGCCATCGATGTCGAAAGCCACCTCGGGTCGATGGGGCCGGAACTCGAGCTGATGAACTACGCCGCCTACGGTTATCACACGGAGAAAGAGTTCCAGTCACAGGTGTCGTGGAAGGGTGCGCTCGAAGCGTTCGCCGAGGGGTACCACTTCCCATTTGTCCACGGCGAGAGCGTGATTGGGCAGAATACCCTGCCCAACACCGGGGTATACGATGAGTACGACAAGCACCATCGCATCGGCTTCCCCTTCACCTGGGTCGCCAATCTTGCCGACGACCCGTCCGGTTCATGGGACCCGCACCAGAACATGGGCGTCATCTACTGGGTCTATCCCAACCTGATCCTGGCGAACAGCCCGGTCGGTGTCGAGATCATCGACATCCTGCCGGCAGGCGAACCGACCCGGTGCACGGTCCGGCACAGCTGGATGGGACGCGTGCCGGCCACCAATGATGAGATGCGCGCCGTCTACGACCAGGTGTACGACAGCGTCCACAGCGCAGTCGTCGACGAGGACTTTGCCATGTTGCCCCAGTGCGGGGAAGGTGTCCGGCACGGCCAGCACGACCACATGATCATCGGCCGCAACGAGATTGGCGTGCAACACATGATCAGGGTGTTCGCCGAGGAACTCGGTGTGGCGCTCGGGTAAGGACGCGCAATTTGCCGTACGGGGAGCGTCCGGGCGCTAGATTCGTGCCAAACCCGGACCGAAGAAGGTACCCATGCCGAACTCTCGCGGCCTGTTGCTCAACCCGAACGATTTCGACCCCCAGCAATTCGATCCCGAGACGCGGCGTCAGCTGCGGGCGCTGATCGATTGGTTCGAGGATCGCGGCAAGGTGCGGTTACTGCAGGACGATCTGGACGCGACCTGGGTCGCCGACTTTCTCGAATTCATCAAGCGGGAGCGCGTTTTCGCGACGTTCCTGACGCCGTCGGAGTTCGCCGACGGTGATCCGAACAAGCGCTGGGACACCTCGCGCAACGCCGTGCTCAGCGAGATCCTCGGGTTCTACGGGCTCGCGTACTGGTACGCGGAACAGGTCACCATCCTCGGCCTCGGCCCGATCTGGCAGAGCGACAACATCAAGGCCAAGGAGCGGGCCGCCGCCCAACTCGAGGCGGGCGGCGTCATGGCGTTCGCGCTGTCCGAACGCGAGCACGGCGCCGACATCTACAACACCGACATGCTGCTGACGCCGACGTCCGACGAGGGCGTCGTGTTCCGGGCCTCGGGGGAGAAGTACTACATCGGCAACGGCAACGTCGCCGGCATGGTGTCGGTCTTCTCGCGCCGCACCGACGTCGACGGGCCCGACGGCTACGTGTGGTTCGTCGCCGACAGCGGCCATCAGAACTACCAACTGATCGACAACGTCGTGCACGGCCAGATGTTCGTCAGCACGTTCCGGCTCAACGACTATCCGGTGCACGAGGAGGACATCCTGTGCACCGGGCCGGATGCGTTCTCGGCGGCGCTCAACACCGTCAACGTCGGCAAGTTCAACCTGTGCAGCGGCTCGATCGGCATGTGCGAGCACGCTTTCTACGAGGCGATCACGCACGCCAACAACCGGATCCTCTACGGCAACCCGGTGACCGACTTCCCGCACGTGCGTGCGTCATTCGTCGACGTCTACGCCCGGTTGATCGCGATGAAGCTGTTCAGCGACCGCGCCATCGACTACTTCCGCAGCGCCGGTCTCGACGACCGTCGCTACCTGCTGTTCAACCCCGTCACCAAGTCGAAGGTCACCTCAGAGGGCGAGCGGGTCATCACCCTGCTGTGGGATGTGCTGGCCGCCAAGGGATTCGAGAAGAACACCTACTTCAACGAGGTCAACCGCCTCATCGGTGCGCTGCCCCGGCTCGAGGGCACGGTGCACGTCAACGTCGCGCAGATCCTGAAGTTCATGCCGAACTACATGTTCAACCCGGCGAGCTACCCGGAGATCGGCACCCGTGACGACGCGGCCGACGACGTGTTCTTCTGGGCGCAGGGCCCGGCACGCGGCGCGTCGAAGGTGCAGTTCGCGGATTGGGCCCCGGTGTACGAGCGGAACCTCGCGGTGCCGAACGTGGCCCGCTTCTACGAACAGGTGCAGGCCTTCAAAGACCTGCTGCTGACCGCGGCACCCGACGCCGATCAGCAGCGCGACCTCGACTTCGTTCTGGTCGTCGGCCATTTGTTCACGCTCGTCGTCTACGGGCAGTTGATTCTCGAGCAGGCCGAACTCACCGGGCTCGACCCCGACCTGCTGGATCAGATCTTCGACTTTCAGATCCGTGACTTCTCGTCGTATGCCGTTGCGCTGCACGGCAAACCGAGTTCGACGGTGGCGCAACAGGAGTGGGCCTTGTCGGCGATCCGCAAACCGGTTGCCGATGTGGGCCGCTTCGACCGGGTCTGGGAACAGGTGGCGGCCTACGACGGTGCTTACGAGATGCGGCCTTAGAGAGGACGAAACACCGGTAGCGCCCGGTACTTGACGCTGAAGCTGGCCTCGCTGAGCGACTCGCCCACCTCGCCGTCGTGGGCGATCGTGGTGGGCCCGTCGACGGCGACAAACCGGAACTCGGGCACCTGTAGCTCGTGATAGAGCGGGCTGCGTTCGAGCCGACCCAACGCGACCGCCGTCGCGATCCGCAACCGGCTGAACCGTCGCCCGGTCTCCAGGATGCGGACGTCGATCAGGCCGTCGTCGAGACGCGGCCGCACCGACGGCGCGAACCCGGACGGGAAGTACGTCGAATTGCCCAGGAAGAAGAGCTCCGTCTCAAGTGTCTTGTCGTCGTAGCGGATTCGCACCGGAGCTTCCCGGCGCAGCGTTCGATACAACGCGTACACCCCGGCCAAGCGTTTGCCCATCCGGTGTTCGAGCTTTTCGCGCATCCGCACGTAGTTCGGATAGGCGCCGATGCTGGCGGTGTTGATTACCATGCGTTCCTCGTTGAGGCACACCAGGTCGACGTAGGCCGCGCTGCCTTCTTTGATTGCTGTCACGGTCCGCGCCACCGAATCGCAGCCAATGTCCTTGGCGAAATGGTTGAACGTTCCACCGGGGAACACCGCGAGCGGCACACACGCCTCGACAGCGATACCCGCCGCGCAGGCCACCGTCCCGTCGCCGCCTCCGATGGCGAGCACGTCGGTGCGTGCGGCCGTCTCACGCAACACCTTCTCGATGTCGTCGTCTTTTTGGAGCTCCACGATTTCCATGCGCGGTAAGGCTTTTCGGGCTTCATCGATGACCCGCTTGCCTGTCCCATCACCCGATGCCGGGTTGATCACCAGCGCCACACCTTCGCCGTCCGGTCGGGGCTCGGTGCGGAACCGCAATGGCTCCGATGTCGGCAGCGTGGTGGCCGGAATCGTCGGGACGATGCGGGCACCCAGGACCGCGATCGCGGCGCCGATGCCGAAGCCGGCGAACACGTCACCGGGGTAGTGCGCGCCGGTGGCCACCCGCGACAGTCCGACCAGGCCGGCGAGCAGTGCCAGCGGCAGACCGACGGCTGGCGACTCCAGGCCGACGCCCACTGCGAACGCCGCGGCGCTCGCGGAGTGCCCTGATGGCAGGGAATTGGAGGTGGGGACACGCTTGCTCCGCCGGACCAGCGGGATGAGGGTGCGGTCCGGGCGCGGCCGGACCCAGATTCGTTTGGCCAGCTGGTTGGTCACCAGGCTCGTCACCGCGAGGCTGACGACGCCGCGTGCCGCACCGCGGCGCACCGACTGGCTGCCGAACGCGCCCATACCGGCCGCGATGGCGAACCACAGCTTGGAATGGTCGGCGGCCCTGGTCAGGCGGGGCATCGTGGCGTCCAGGAGTGGGCTCGGCGACTCGGCTACTGCTTCGAAGACCTCACGGTCCAGACTGCCCAGGCCCTTGCCGATCGCACGCACATCCATGGCGCTCAAAGTATCCGCTGTGAGCGAGGTTCAACCTTCGTGGAGCCGATGACGGGAATCGTGACAGCTGCGTTCGGGCTCTCGCTGGGGGCACTGTTCGTTTTCGGCCAGCCGAACGGGCACCCTAGTGGCTCGCAGCGTTCAGTTTTTGCGTGTTTCACTAAAAACGAACCCGCCCATGGTCGAACATCACCCTGTCGTGAGTTGGTCGTACAGGGCGACGACGGTGGTGCGTCTGGTCGCATCGGTAGTAGGCCAGCCAGGCCTGCCGACGCCGAAGTGATGAGCAAGTAGGTCGATATTCGCGGAAGCGACCCGTGTACCGAGCACGCGCTGCTCACTTGCGCTGAGCCCATCCCGCATTGCTGCGCCCAGCAACGCCGCCGCAGCGTCGCGAAGCTCGTGGTGGTGGCGTTCGAGAGCCCATACGTTTGCGTCGCGATAGAGCATCTCGATGTCGGTCGAAAACCAGTAAACCGCGAGCGCCAAATCACCGGCGTCGCGGTATTCGCCGTATGCAGAGCGATCGAGCCAGGCGTGCGTCTTCAATACGGCGTATCCATCGACCCTCGGGATCCTGATCGCAACTCCGCCGGCCAAGGCTAGATGATCCGATCGCGCGAACGCGTCTTGGAACCCATGAACGTTCATGATCGAATCGCCAGGCGGATGGTTGGATGCCCCTGCGGGCTCTTCCACTCCGCCGAACGGAATTACATCCGTGAGAATGCCGTTGATGCGGAATCGATGGCCAGAATTGCCGACCACGTCGAACTTCTCACGCAACTCGACGAATTGCCTCCAGTCCGGGATCGCGATGGCAATGTCTGTGTCGTTCGTGCGTCGCTGCGGCTCGCCTCCAATGAGCCGTGAGTGCAACAGGTTGCGGCACTGCGCGCCGACGAGCAGCATCTGTTCGGGCTGCACGACGCTGGACAATGCGTCGACCACCGGCGAAATCTCGGCTAAAAGCTCAGGGCTGTAGCTAAATTCGTTGCTCAAGACCTTGCCTCATCTCGCGAGCGGCTTGAGCTTGGCGAGATTCGTGGGCTGCCAGTAGATCGGCGTAGACCAGGAGCGGCGGGGCGAGATTCGTGCCTCTGCTCTCAATATCGTTCCAGAACAACCGCCGTATTGTGACGTTTCCATTGGGACGGCGGTACCAGCGATTGCGCAGAATCAGATCGGTTGGCGTGCGGGACTGGGACTGCTTGTCCACCCTGACGTACAGCGTCAGGGTCTCAGCGTGCCGAATGTAATCAGGGGCTGCCTGCTCGCCGCTCACGGCGAACTCGGTTCCACCCGGCACCGACCATTCGCGGACGTCGCCACTGCCGGTGAACAGCGTGTTCGCTCGCCCAAGGTTGGCGGAGTAAGTCGATGCCCAGAGGTCGAGGAGTTCGCTCCTGCGAGTCAGGTGTCGGTACGACGCCGTGCGCTCGATAAACCCGGTGGTTGCCAGGGTATCGATAGTTTCTTTGACTATTCCGACCGACACCCCTGCGCAACGGGCGATCTCTCGGATTGGCGCGTCAGTCAACTCTGGGCGACTTAGCAGTACGAATACGACCTGAGCGCGTTTCGGCGAAAATGGATTCGTTGGCCCGGTGCTGGACCGCTTGTCGTGTTGGTCTGACGCCGTGCTTCGACGTCCTCGGACGTCGACCAGAACCCCGCGGTCGCGAATGAAAGCGTTTCCCGCGTCGTCGATGTACCAAATGCCTTGTGCCCGAAGGGTTTTTGCGCTGGCCTCGTGAATCCGCGGGCCTATTACTAGCAACGGAATCTCGTTCGGCGCGTCGTGCACAGCCTGAAGTGCTTCGGTGGCAGACATTAGCGGCAAGAACAGCGCTCCGACGTTCAGCTTGCGGTCGTCAATGGAGAGGGCCAGGGGCTTCGGATACAGCTCGTTGATGCCGGTGAGATCGCCCACTTCGATGTCTAGCTCAGCGAGACGGCTCCGTATCAGTTCCGCCAACCAATCGGGCACGTAGTCCACGTGTTCAGTATACGTGCTGTTCATTTTTAGTGAATGCATCACTGATTGAACACTTGGCTGCTGCTGTGGCAGACCTCGTGGATGCAGGCTCTCTGGTGATCATGCTGTAAACGAAGTATCCCGGCGCGCAGAGCGGGAACAGCCGGCCCGGTGACGGGCCAGCGTCCAGACCGGCGATCAAGCGCTTGCTCTGCAGGTCCTGCGGGACTCCGAGACCACGTTCGTATGCGCCGACGCCAGGAAGGGAGGTTTCGTCTGGATACGGGACCGCGGAAAGGAACGAGCGGGTTCGGCCGAGACAAATGCCCTGCCAGATATGGAGCCGATGACGGGAATCGAACCCGCGTATTCAGCTTGGGAAGCTGATGTTCTGCCATTGAACTACATCGGCACGGTGGTGCTGACGCAGGATATCAAGCTGGCCGATAGTCTCGTCGGGTGCTCCTCTCCGATCGCGATCTCCGGGCCGAAATCGCTGCTGGGCGCCTCGGCATCGACCCGTTCGATGACTCGATGGTGCAGCCCTCCAGCGTCGACGTCCGGCTGGACAGCCTGTTCCGGGTCTTCAACAACACCCGCTACACGCACATCGACCCGGCGCAGCAGCAGGACGAGCTGACCACCCTGGTCGAGCCCGCCGAAGGCGAGCCGTTCGTCCTGCACCCCGGTGAGTTCGTGCTGGGCTCGACGCTCGAAACCTGCACGCTCCCACACGATCTGGCAGGCCGCCTCGAAGGTAAGAGCTCACTGGGCCGGCTCGGCCTGCTGACGCACTCGACCGCGGGCTTCATCGACCCCGGCTTCTCCGGTCACATCACGCTGGAGCTATCGAACGTCGCCAATCTGCCGATCACCCTGTGGCCCGGCATGAAGATCGGCCAGCTGTGCCTGCTCCGCCTCACCAGCCCGGCCGAACACCCCTACGGCAGCGACAAGGTCGGCTCCAAGTACCAAGGTCAGCGTGGCCCGACGCCCTCGCGGTCGTACCTGAACTTCGCCAAGCCCTGACCGCAGGCTGAATTCGCCCCGCGGTGAGGGTGCTCGCTACTCGGCCTTTTCCGCCGTGTGTTCAGGGTCAACGGCCACGAGCCGGCTGCTGCCGTTGACCCTGTAACCAGGGCGCTGCTTACTCGTACTTCTGCGCCCTCAGTTCAGGGTCAACGCAAACCCAAGAAACTCAGCCACCCGGCATCGGGTTCATCGGGCTCATCGGCCCAACTGGGCTGGTGGGCGTCGTGGTGGTCGTCGTCGGCACCGTCGCCGAAGTAGTCGTGGTGGTCGCAGAAGAAGAAGTAGAAGGGGTAGTAGACGACGTCGTCGGTGAAGTCGTGACAGTTGTCGTCGAAACAGCCGGCGGCGCCACCGGCACAGCGGTCGTCTGAGTGACGGTCGACGTCGACGTGGAGGCAGACAAAGAAGCACCAGCCGGCGCCAGCACCGCACACGCGACCCGTCCGCCCGCGTCGCCCGTCGCCAGGGTCTCGGCGTCCGGACCAGGCTGGCCGTCGTGCGTGTACCGCGGCGGGATGTTGGCGAAGTTGTCCGGCCCCTGGTGGATGATCAGCGCGCTGCCCTCCGGCCCCTTCAGACCGGTCTCGGTGAACGCGTCAGTCGTCGCGACGACCTTCCCGCTGCCGTCGCCGCGCACATTCAGCGGCGTCAGATCACCGCTGGACGGATGCCCGGTGTGCCCCGCGACCTGCAGATGGCCACCGGCGGACGTGAAGTCGCCCTCGCACTTGCCGACGGAGTGGATGTGCATGCCGTGGCTGCCGGGGGCGAGGATGCCGCCGCCGGTGGTCTCCACGGTCACGGTGGCGTAGCCGTCGGAGAAATCGATCGACGCATTGGCGACGGGCCTGCCGTCGGACGTCTTCAACACCACATTCATGGCCGACGGATTGGCCTGGGCCCAGGTGGTCGGCGGCGCGGCGGTCGAGGGCGTGGTGCTGGTCCGGCTGGAGTTGCAACCTCCGAGCACGAACACAGGTGCGGTGAGCAGGGCAGTAGCTACAGTCGCGCGCTTCAACATCACATCCGCATACCCGGATCGGACGCCGTCTAACCGCCCGTTGTTTCACGCGAAACCGCGATTCGCGTGCCATGAGTGGCCACTCGGCGGTGATCCCGAACAGCACTGTGAGGCTGGTGTAACACGTCGGAAACGCAGTCGCCGCGCGCCCGAAACGCCACCGATACATCCTCGTCAAGATTGTCGAAGGAGTCCCACGTGCAAGGCATCGATCCCGCCGCCACCGCTTGGCTGCTCGCGAGCACCGCCCTGGTCCTGCTGATGACCCCGGGTCTGGCCATCTTCTACGGCGGCATGGTCCGTACGACCGGCGTGCTCAACATGATCATGATGAGCTTCATCTCGATCCCGCTGGTCACGGTGGCGTGGCTGCTGCTGGGGTACACGCTGGCGTTCTCCGAGGGCGACGGCTTCCTCGGCAACCTCGAACACTTCGGCATGCTCGGCATCGGCCCCAGCACCAACCACGGCGCCGTCCCCGAGCTGCTGTTCGCCACTTTCCAGCTGACATTCGCGATCATCACGGCCGCCCTGATCAGCGGCGCGATCGCCGACCGGGCCAAGTTCTCGGCGTGGATGGTCTTCGTGCCGGTCTGGGCCATCGTCGTCTACAGCGTCATCGCGCACTGGGTCTGGGGTCCGGACGGCTGGCTGGCCAAAATGGGCGCCCTGGACTACGCGGGCGGCCTGGTCGTCGAGATCGCGTCGGGTGCCTCGGCGCTGGCGCTGGCCATCGTGCTGGGCCCGCGCATCGGCTTCAAGCAGGACGCCATGCGCCCGCACAACCTGCCGTTCGTTCTGCTCGGTGTGGGCCTGCTGTGGTTCGGCTGGTTCGGTTTCAACGCCGGCTCAGCGCTGGCCGCCAACGGCACCGCCGCGGCGATCTTCCTGAACACCCTGGTCGCGGGCTGTCTGGGCATGCTGGGGTGGCTCACCGTTGAGCAGGTGCGCGACGGCAAGCCGACGACGTTCGGCGCGGCGTCCGGCGTCGTCGCCGGCCTGGTCGCCATCACCCCGTCGTGCGGCACGGTCAACACCTTGGGCGCACTGATCGTCGGCCTGCTGGCCGGTGTGGTCTGCTCGTTCGCGGTCGGTCTGAAGTTCAAGCTCAACTACGACGACTCGCTCGACGTGGTCGGCGTGCACTTCGTCGGCGGTGTGGTCGGCGTCGTCCTGATCGGTCTGCTGGCCACCGACGTCATGACCGGTGGCGTCCGCGGCCTGTTCTACGGCGGCGGTTTCGCCCAGCTGGGCAAGCAGCTGTTGGCCATGGCTGTCGTCGCGGCGTACGCGTTCACAGCGACGTTCGTGTTGGCCAAGATCATCGACAAGGTCATGGGTTTCCGGCTCAGCGCCGAGGACGAAACGGCAGGGGTCGACTTCACCCAGCACGCCGAAACCGCATACGCCGAGGGCGTGCACGGCCACCTGGGCACCCGCCGGCCGTCGGCTTCCAGCTCTCTCACCGATCTGCTCAAGCAGCCCCGCCCGGATGCCGAAGAGGCCTGAAACTGCTTAGGTCATCTACGCCGAACGCGGGTAGGGTTGAACCACCGGCATTGGCGGGACTCTGTCAGCCAGCGCCGCGGCAAGAACTGCATCGTGGCTCGATGAGCTGGGGGAATCGGTAACGACTCCGCCGTTCGCTGCGATGAAGTATCTGGTTGTGGTCTGCGCGGCAGGGGATTCTCGGCGTCGGCCTAGATAGCGTAGCGAACACTATTGGAGGGTCAGTGGACATCGTTCTGGGTGTGTCTATGACGCCAACCACGGTGCGTATGGCGCTGGTTGAGGGTGATAAGGCCGACGGCGCGATCGTCGACCACGATGTTTTCGAAACGACTGCGGCGGACGATTCAGCAACGCCGGTCGAGCAGGTTGTCAGCGCCATTCTGGGCACCCGGGAGAGCGCCGAGGAAGGCGGCCACCATCTGAAATCGGTGGGTGTCGCCTGGAGTGACCATGACGCTGCCGCGCGGTTGCGCGACGCCCTGGACGCCGCCGGCGTCAAGGACGTCATGATGGTTTCCGAGCTGCATGCCGCCGGCTCGCTGGCGCAGGCCGCCGGTCAGGCCGTCGGCTACTCGAGCACCGGTCTGCTGTTCGTCGACCGCGACACCGCGACCATGTCCGTCGTCGATTCCGACGGCTCCATCTCCAAGGTCCTGAGCCGCAGCCTGCACAGCACCGACGCCATGGCCGTGCTCGGTGACATGGCCGCCGCCGTCGCCACCGCCGAAACGTCGCCGCAGGGCATGTTCGTCGTCGGCTCCGGCGTCGACGTCACCGCGGTGCAGGCGCACCTGGCCGAACTGCTCGACATCCCGGTGAACGCCCCGGGCGACGCCGACCTGGCGCTGGCCCGTGGTGCGGCCCTCGCCTCGGCCAACGCGCCGATGTTCGACGCCGCCACGGCCGGCCTGGCCTACTCGGCCACACCGGGTGGTGTCGCCGCCGCTGCTCCGCTCGCGGCGCCGCTGCTGACCGCCGACGAGTTCGGCTTCGACGAGCTGGGCGACGCCCCGGTGGTCGCCGATCAGGGTCGCAAGCCCTTCCTGCTCGTGGGTAGTGCGCTCACCTCCATTTTCGTCGTCGGCGTTGTGGCCCTTGCCATCTCGCTGGCGGTGAGCATCCGGCCGACGGTCGACCAACGGCCCGCGCCCGCGCAGGCCGCCATTGTGCCCAGCGCTCCGGTCGTCGCACCCGCGCCGCCGCCCGCCGCGGTTCCGGCCCCTGCGCCGGCCCCCGTCGCGGTTCCGGAACCGGCACCAGAAGTGGCGGCCCCGGCGCCGCGCCACGTCGAAGCGCCGCAGGTCGTCAAGGAATCCGCGCCGCAGGTGCACGTGCCCGCACCTGCCCCGGAAGCCCCCGCGCCGGCTCCGGCACCCGTCCCGGTGTCGATGCCCGACGTACCGGCCGCTCCCGTCGTGCCTCCGCCGGCGGCCGTGCCTGACCCGGCTCCGGCAGTGCTGCCGCCGCCGGTCTATGTGATGCCCGGGCAGCAGCCGCCCGTCTGGAACCCATGGGCGCCGCGTCAGCGCCAGCCCCAGTGGGTTCCGGTCGATCCGGGCAACAGCTACCCGGACTACCCGAGTCGCGGCGGCCGTGGCCACGATGACGACGGCTACCCGGGCAACTACCCCGGCAACGGCTATCCCGGAAACCAGTACCCCGGCAACGGCTACCCGGGCAACCAGTACCCGGGCGGCTCGAACGGCTACCCGGGCGACTACCCCGGTGACTCCGGCAAGAAGCCGAAGCAGCCGAAGCAGAACTGCTTCCTGATCTTCTGCGCCCCGAAGTAGTCACCTGCCGTTGGCCTGACGCTCAGTGTCGCGTAGCGCGGCGCTCATGGCGACTGCCTATCAAGGCGGTATGAGATGCACCGTTTTCGGCACCGGCTATCTGGGGGCGACGCACGCCGCCGGCATGGCAGAACTCGGCCATGAGGTCCTCGGCGTCGACATCGACCCCGGCAAGATCGCGAAGCTGGCAGCCGGTGACATCCCGTTCTACGAGCCCGGGTTGCGAAAGCTGCTGCGCGACAACGTCGAAGCCGGGCGCCTGCATTTCACCACCAGTTACGACGACGCCGCCGAATTCGGCGACGTGCACTTCCTCGGCGTGGGTACGCCGCAGAAGAAGGGGGAGTACGGCGCCGACCTGCGGCACGTGTACTCCGTCATCGACACCCTGGTGCCGCGGTTGCGCCGGTCGGCGGTGATCGTCGGCAAGTCGACGGTTCCGGTCGGCACCGCCGCTGAACTCGGGGCGCACGCGCGTGCGCTGGCACGGGCCGGCATCGACGTCGAGGTGGCCTGGAACCCCGAGTTTCTGCGCGAGGGATTCGCCGTCAAGGACACCCTGCATCCCGACCGCATCGTGCTTGGCGTGCAAGCGGATTCGCAGCGCGCCGAAGCGGCGGTCCGTGCGCTGTACGCCCGGATTCTCGAGCGGGGCGTCCCGTTCCTGCTCACCGATCTGCAGACCGCGGAGCTGGTCAAGGTCTCCGCGAACGCCTTTCTGGCCACCAAGATTTCGTTCATCAACGCCATTGCCGAAGTGTGCGAGGCGACCAACGCCGACGTCACCGTGCTGGCCGACGCGCTGGGTCACGACCCCCGCATCGGGCGCCGATTCCTCAACGCGGGCCTGGGTTTTGGTGGTGGCTGCCTGCCGAAGGACATCCGCGCCTTCATGGCCCGCGCCGGAGAGTTGGGTGCCGACCCGGCGCTGACCTTCCTGCGCGAGGTCGACAGCATCAACATGCGCCGCCGCACCCGCATGGTGGAGCTGACCACCAAGGCGTGTCGCGGCACGCTGCTGGGCGCCAACATCGCGGTGCTGGGCGCGGCGTTCAAGCCCGAGTCCGACGACGTCCGAGACTCTCCCGCCCTGAACGTCGCCGGCATGCTGCAACTCAACGGTGCGGCCGTCAACGTCTACGACCCGAAGGCCATGGACAACTCGCGCCGCGTTTTCCCGACGCTGAACTACTCGACCTCCGTCCTCGAGGCCTGTGACCGCGCCGACGCCGTGCTGGTCCTGACCGAGTGGCAGGAGTTCCTGGACCTGGACCCCGAACAGCTGGCCGGCACGGTGCGCGCGAAAGTGATTGTCGACGGCCGCAATTGCCTCGACGTCGCGAAGTGGCAGGCCGCGGGCTGGCGGGTGTATGCGCTGGGCCGCAATCTGACGCCCTGATTTCCGACTGCAGTATGTAGCCCGATGCTGCCGGGCGTGCCTAAGCTCGGCAACATGACGCTGAGGCAACGGCTCAACTGGTTCGCCCTGCACGCCGTCATCCGCAAGCTCGCCGCATACGGCGCGCGGCACGGCGACCTGCAGGGCCGGCTCATCGCCGACCCGTCGGTGCGGGCCGACCCGGGCGCGTTCGCAGACGAACTGCGCAGCCGCGGCCGGATGTACCGTGGCCGGGCCGCCTGGATCACCGCGGATCATGCTCTCGTGCACCAGATTTTGCGTTCCGACGACTTCACCGTCACGCAGATCGGCGGGACGCTGCCCGGCGCCCTCGGCTGGCTGGAGAGCAAGACCACCGTCAAGGGCCGGTTGCATCCGCTGCTGCCGCCATCGCTGCTGTCGGTCGACGGCGAGCAGCACACCCGCTACCGCAAGACCGTCTCGGCGGTGTTCACCACGCGGGCCGTGGCGGCATTGCGGGAACGGGTGCAGGAGGCCGCGACCGGGCTGATCGACGAACTGACGGCGGGGGACACCGTCGATGTCGTGCAGAGCTACTGCTCGCAGCTGCCCGTCACGGTGATCGCGGACATCCTCGGTGTGCCCGAGCACGACCGCTCACATATCCTCGAGTTCGGCGAACTGGCCGCGCCCAGCCTGGACATCGGGCTGACCTGGCAGCAATACCTGAGCGTTGAAGGCGGTTTGGATGGGTTCAACACCTGGCTGAGCGACCACCTCCGGGCGCTGCGCGCCAACCCCGGCGACAACCTCATGAGCCAGCTCATCGCCGCCAGCGACGGAGGCGCCCGGCTCAACGACGAAGAACTGCGGGCCACCGCTGGGCTCGTGCTGGCGGCCGGGTTCGAGACCACGGTGAACCTGCTGGGCAATGGCATCCGAATGTTGTTGCAGCATCCCGATCAGCTGGCCCTGCTGCTGGCGCAGCCCGAACTGTGGCCGGGAGCCGTCGAGGAGATCCTGCGGCTGGATTCACCGGTCCAGCTGTCGGCGCGCATCGCCAAGGTGGACGTCGACATCGCGGGGTACCACGTGGGCGCCGGCGAGCCCGTCGTCATCTACCTCGCCGGCGCCAACCGTGACCCGGCCGTCTTCCCCGATCCGCACCGGTTCGACGTCACCCGGGCCAACGCCGGCAAGCACCATTCCTTCTCTGGCGGACGGCATTTCTGCCTCGGCGCGGCGCTGGCTCGGTCCGAAGGCGAGGTGGGTCTGCGGACGTTCTTCGAGCGGTTCCCCGATGCACAACTCGCTGGGCCCGGCACCCGGCGCGATACTCGCGTGCTCCGCGGCTGGGCGGCATTGCCGATCGCACTCGGGCAGGCGCGTGCAGCGGTACCGTCGTGAAATGGCCTTCCGCACAGCCCTGATCGAGGAAACCGCCGCCTTCGGCGACATCATCCGCAATGCCGACCTGGATACTCCGGTACCCGCCTGTCCTGGGTGGACGCTCAAGCAGCTGTTCAAACACGTCGGACGCGGTAACCGCTGGTGCGCCCAGATCGTCGCCGAGCATCGGAAGGAGCCCCTCGATCCCCGCGAGGTGCGCGACGGGAAACCGCCGGAGGACCTCGACGGTGCCATCGACTGGCTGAACGCCGGTGCCCAGGCCCTGATCGACGCCGTCGAACATGTCGGGTCGGACGCGAAGGTGTGGACGTTCATCGGGCCCAAGCCCGCCGGGTGGTGGATCCGGCGCCGGCTGCACGAGCAGACCGTGCACCGCGCCGATGCTGCTCTGGCACTGGGCCTTCCGTTCGTGCTCGATCCCGAGCTGGCTGCCGACGGCGTGACCGAGACGCTGGAACGCGTCGCGCTGATGGCCTCGCCTGCCGACCCGCCGCTGGAGCGCGGGCGGTCGCTGCACCTGCATGCCTTTGAGACCGAACTGGGCCCGACGGGCGAGTGGCTGGTGGTCAATGACGAGGACGGCCTCGGCTGGTCGCACCAGCACGCCAAAGGTGATGCGGCAGTGCGTGGTCTGGCATCTGGGCTGCTGCTGGCCGTCAACCGCCGGCAGACGGCCGCGGAGGCCGGCCTGGAAGTGATCGGCGACGCGGCCGTGTGGCAGCGCTGGGTCGACCACTCGGCGTTCTGAGGTCAGGTAGGTTCGCAGACATGACGACTTCCGAGATCGCGACGGTTCTCGCCTGGATCGACGCCCTCAACGACCGCGACCTGGACACCCTGGACAAGCTGTCCAGCGGTGACATCGAGATCGGTGACGCCAACGGGGCCACCCAGGGGCGGAATGCGTTGCGCGCCTGGGCAACCGACCTCGACGAGAAGTCGACGGTTGGCCGGATGTTCGTGCACGACGGCGTCGTGGTGGTCGAGCAGACGATCACCGGCGGCGGTGCCGATCGTGAGGCGGCGACAGCGTTCCGCGTGGTTCACGACCACGTCACCTCGGCCTTCCGGCACGACGACCTGGCGTCGGCGCTCGCCGCGACCGAGCTCATCGAGTCGGACGCGGTGTAGTTTCCCCGGTTGACCGACTGTCTCTCTGCACAACTCGCGCTGGGAGCCGTCAACTTTCCTTGACGGTCAAGCAAAGTTGACGCCTCCCGATCGACCATGTGAAGGGAGGCGCGTCACTCCGCAGCGTGTCGCGGGGTAGCCAGCACCGCCGCGATGGCGGTGGTCAGCGGCACCGACAACGCGAGCGCGATGCCACCGACCGCGGACCGCGCGATCTCGATGGCCACACTTTCACTGGTCAGCACATCGCCCAGGGACCGGTTGGCCACGCTGAACAACAGCAGCAACGGAAGCGCACTGCCGGCGTAGGCCAGCACCAGCGTGTAGACGGTGCTGGCGATGTGGTCGCGCCCGACCCGCATGGCCCCGGTGAAGATGGCCCGCCGTGACGCCCCGTGTTCGGCCAGTTCGTAGGCCGTCGATGCCTGCGTGACGGTGACGTCGTTAAGTACGCCCAGCGAGCCGATGATGAACCCGGCGAGCAGCAGCCCAGTGATCGACACCGACCCCATGTAGGCCGCGATCTCGTTGTTCTGGTCTTCTGAGAGCCCGGTGAGGTGCGCCAATTCGATTGCACCCCAAGACAACACCGCGGACAGTAGCAGCGCGCTCAGGGTGCCCAGCAGAGCGGCACTGGTGCGCAGGCTGACGCCGTGCGCCAGGTAGATCACCGCGTACAGGATCACCGACGACGCGACGAGGGCGACCGGGATGGCCGGGCCGCCATCTCGTAGCGCCGGGAGCAGGAACACTGTCAGCACCACGAACGCGACGGCAATACCGACGAGGGCCCGCAGCCCGCGCCAGCGGGCGACCGCGACGACCACGACGGCGAAGACGGCCGCCAGCGCAGTCAGTGGCCAGGTGCGCTCGAAGTCGAAGAAGGCGTAGGTGGTGGTCCCGGAGTCGTCGACCTGGCGCGTCACCCGGATGTGGTCACCCGCGGCCAGATGCGGCTGACCCGGGCCGGTGCTGAACTCCAGCAGCGTGTTGGCACCGGAGTTGGGACCGGAGTCGATACCGATCACCGACTGCACACAGCTGCCCGCGCCCGGAGGTGCGGTGACCGGCGTCGACGTCAGTACCGCGCCGACCGACGGGCTCCCACAGTTGTTCATCCCGGTCGACACGACGTGCCCCGCCTCGGTGCTGACAGCCCCGCCGTGGGCGTTTTGGAACGGCAGTGGGATATCGACGGCCTTGCCGTGCGGCCACAGGACGACGGCGCCGATCACCGTCGCCAGCCCGATCACCGCCAGGAGCCCGACGACGATCTTCGCGGCCAGCGGGCTGAGCGGCGCCGGGCCGGAACTGTGCGAGTGGGTATGCGAATGCGCCACCCGAGCCAGCGTAGGGGGTGAGGCTGAGGGTTTGGTCAGGCGTGGACGCGCTGGATCACGCGCTCGCCGTCGCGTCCCGCCGTTCCGCCTCGATCACCAGCTTGCCGGCAATCGTGGTCAGGATGAATTTCACGAACGTTCGGTAGGCCAGACCAATGGCGCGCCAACGGGTTTCGTAGGTCCCGCGCCAGTCGATCCGGGTGCGGTCCTGTTCGGGGGTGAAGGTCACCTGAGCCTGGTAGTTCTGCACGGGATTGGCCGACAGGATGGTGTAGCCGTGGCGGTGTCCCGGCTCGTGGATGGTCGTCATCTCCCGCGCGGGAAACTGGCGCGTACCCACCAACCGAATGGCTCCTACGCCGCCGTCATCGTCAGGTCCGCGGGTCTCCCAGGCCGAATAGTTGATCAGGGGCCGCGCCCACTGCGACCAGCGCGATCCGTCCGAGACGACGTCGAAAAGGGTGCTGGGCGTGGCCCGGGCATACCGCGTGAGGAGGAATTCGTAATGGTGTGTCATATTGACCAAGTTAACGGAACAGTGTTCCATTAAGCAATGGATGTGCCGGATTCCCCAGTGGCGCTGTCTTTTGCGCGGGCGCGCAGTCCGCAGCAGCGGGAGGACCGCCTGCGCCGGCTGACCGAGGTCACCCGGGCGCTGCTGGACGACACCCGGGCCGGCGAGTTGACCCTCGGCGAGATCGCCACCGAGGCGGGCCTGGCCAAATCGGGCGTGCTGCGTTACGTCGGCTCCCGCGAGGCCCTTCTGCTCCTGGTGATGTACCACGAACACCTGGATTGGCTGGACGACTTGCGCGACCAACTCCACGATGAACGACGCAGTCCGGCAAAGGCTTTGGCGCACACACTGGCCCGTCGCCCGGTGCTGTGCGACCTGATCAGCGTCGCGCCGGTACTGATGAACCGGCTGACACCTGAAGCGGCCGAGACGGTGCGCGCTCAGGCACGCGACGTCGAAGACCGGTTGCGTCAGACTCTCAAGCCCCGGCTGCCGCTGGACCGTCAGCATCTGGTGTTGCTCACCGCAGCCATTCATGCCTTCGTCGGCGCGGTATGGGGTTGGGCGGCAATCGATTCCGCCAATCAGCCCGAACCTGGTACCGAGCTCGAAGACACCCTCGCCGCGCTGCTGTGGACCTTCATCGTGGGCCTGAAACAGCAGTGATTTGTGCACGATTTTCCGCGGCAGGCGCGGAAAATTGTGCACAAATCCCAGTGGATTACTGGCGGTAGCTAGCCAGGAAGTTGCCGAGCCGTTCGATGGCGTTGGCCAGATCGCGGGCCCACGGCAGCGTCACGATGCGCAGGTGATCCGGTGTGGGCCAGTTGAATCCAGTGCCCTGCGTGAGCAGGATCTTCTCCTGCAGCAGCAGGTCGAGCACCAGCTGTTCGTCGTCGCGGATCTCGTGCACCTCGGGGTCCAGCCGCGGGAACGCGTAGAGCGCGCCCTCGGGCTTGACGCACGAGACGCCGGGAATCTCGTTCAGCTTGTTCCAGGCGACGTCACGCTGCTCCAGCAGGCGGCCACCGGGCAAGATCAGATCCTCGATGCTCTGGTGTCCACCCAACGCCACCTGAATGGCATGCTGCGCAGGCACATTCGGGCACAGGCGCATGTTGGACAGCAGGCTGATGCCCTCGAGGAAGCTGGAAGCGTGTTCCTTGGGGCCGGTGATGGCCAGCCAGCCGGAGCGGTAACCGGCCACGCGGTAGGCCTTGGAGAGGCCGTTGAACGTGAGGCACAGCATGTCGGGCGCCACCGACGCCATGGGGATGTGCTTGGCCTCGTCGTAGAGGATCTTGTCGTAGATCTCGTCGGCCAGCAGCAGCAGCTGGTGCTTGCGCGCCAGATTGGCGATCGACTCCAGCGTCTCGCGGCTGTACACCGCGCCGGTGGGGTTGTTCGGGTTGATCACGACGATCGCCTTGGTGCGGTCGGTGATCTTCGACTCCAGGTCGGCGATGTCGGGGTTCCAGCCCTGCGTCTCGTCGCACAGATAGTGCACCGGGGTGCCGCCGGCCAGCGCCGTCGACGCCGTCCACAGCGGGTAGTCCGGCGCCGGGATCAGCACCTGGTCGCCGTTGTCGAGCAGCGCCTGCAGCGTCATGGTGATGAGCTCGGAGACGCCGTTGCCCAGGAAGACGTCGTCGACGTCGAACCGCGGGAAGCCCTCGACCAGCTCGTAGCGCGTGACCACCGCGCGGCGCGCGGACACGATGCCCTTGGAGTCGGAATAGCCCTGGGCGTAGGGGAGCGCGGCGATCATGTCGCGCATGATCACGTCCGGCGCCTCGAAGCCGAACGGCGCCGGGTTACCGATGTTGAGCTTGAGGATCCGGTGACCCTCGGCCTCGAGCCGGGAGGCCTGCTCATGTACCGGGCCACGGATCTCGTAGAGGACGTCCTGCAGCTTGGTCGACTGCGCAAACGTCCGCTGGTTACGAGGGTGGCCGCTATGCCATGTGCGGTCAGCGGGTACCTGGTGGGTGGTCACGGTGTCCATGCTCTCATCGGTGTCGAATTCTTTTGCCGTTCTGCGATCGGCGCCACATATAGCAATGGCCAGCTACGACGCTCCTGGCGGCGGGTCGTAGCTGGCCATTGCGGTGTCCTTCGTATTACCGCTTACCGGGGCGCTTTGCACCCGGACGCAGACCCAGTCCGACGACCGGCGGTTCCGGCTTGGCCTCTGCGGCAGGAGCAGCGGGAGCTGCGGGTGCCTCAGTAGCCGGTGCCTCGGCGGCCGGCGCCTCAGCAGCCGGTGCCTCGGCAGCCGGTGCCGCGGGAGCAGCCGGTGCGGCCGGGGCCGCAGCCTTCTTGGCACCCGGGCGACGCGCGCCCGCAGCCAGACCCAGACCCTTCACCGGAGCCGCGGGAGCGGCCGGCGCGGCGGGAGCCTCAGCGGCAGGAGCAGCCTCGGCAGCCGGGGCCGGAGCAGCGGCAGCCGGAGCGGCGGCCTTCTTGGCACCCGGACGCTTGGCGCCGGCAGCCAGACCCAGACCCTTGGCCGGGGCAGCAGCCGGAGCCTCAGCGGCGGGAGCAGCCTCGGCAGCCGGGGCCGGAGCAGCAGCCGGAGCGGCCGCCTTCTTGGCACCCGGACGCTTGGCGGCCATCCCCAGGCCGGTGACCGGCTTGGCTGCAGCAGCCGGAGCGGCCGCAGCAGGGGCCTCGGCGGCGGGAGCGGCCTCGGCAGCGGGAGCCGGAGCGGCCGGAGCCGGCTTCGGGGCCTCCTTGGCCTTCTTCTCCGCGAGGGCCGCGGAAGCCTTTGCCGCCGTGCCCTTTTCGGGCAGCGTCACCTTGCTGGTGTCCAGCGAGTTCAGCAGCAGCTGAGCGACGTCCAGGACCTCGGTCTTCTCGATGCTGCGGGTCGCGGCGACGTCGTCGACGCCGTCGCTCATCATCACGCGGCAGAACGGGCAGCCGGTCGCGATCGCCGAGGCGCCGGTGTCGACGGCCTCTTCGGCGCGCTCGGTGTTGATGCGCTTGCCGATGTGCTCTTCCATCCACATGCGGGCACCACCGGCACCACAGCACAGGCCGCGGTCGGCGTGGCGGGGCATCTCGGTGAGCTTCGCGCCGGCAGCGCCGACCAGCTCACGCGGGGCCTCGTACTCCTTGTTGTGGCGGCCGAGGAAGCAGGGGTCGTGGTAGGTGACCTCTTGGCTCGTCGACGACACCGGGATCAGCTTCTTGTCCCGCACCAGGCGGTTCAGCAGCTGCGTGTGGTGCACGACGGTGTAGTTGGCGCCCAGCTGCGGGTACTCGCGACCGATGGTGTTGAAGCAGTGCGGGCAGGTGACGACGATCTTGCGCTTGTCGGGGTCGACGCCCTCGAACAGCTCGTTGATGGTCTCGACGTTCTGCGCGGCGAGCTGCTGGAACAGGAACTCGTTGCCGGCGCGGCGGGCGGAATCACCGGTACAGGTCTCGCCGGTGCCCAGCACCAGGAACTTCACGCCCGCGGTGGCGAGCAGCTCGGCGACGGCCTTGGTCGTCTTCTTGGCGCGGTCCTCATAGGCGCCGGCGCAGCCGACCCAGAACAGGTACTCGAAGCCGTCGAAGCTCTCGACGTCCTGGCCGTAGACCGGGATGTCGAAGTCCAGCTCGTCGATCCAGGTGGTGCGTTCCTTGGCGTTCTGGCCCCAGGGGTTGCCCTTGAGTTCCAGGTTCTTGAACAGCACGCCGAGCTCGCCGGGGAATTCGGACTCGACCATGACCTGGTAGCGGCGCATGTCGACGATGTGGTCGATGTGCTCGATGTCCACCGGGCACTGCTCGACGCAGGCACCACAGTTGGTGCAGGACCACAGCACGTCGGGGTCGATGACGCCGCCCTGCTCAGCGGTGCCGACCAGCGGGCGCAGCGCCTGCTCGGGGCCGGAACCCTCGATGCGGGCGAAGCCATCCTCGGGAACGCCGTGGCCGTGCAGGCTGTCGCCCAGCTTGGCGAAGTCGACCGAGCCCTCTTCCGGCATCGGCTTGCCCTCGATGATGTACGGCGCCTTGGCGAACAGGTGGTCGCGCAGGTTCATGATGACGAGCTTGGGAGACAACGGCTTTCCGGTGTTCCAGGCCGGGCACTGCGACTGGCAACGACCGCACTCGGTACAGGTGGAGAAGTCGAGGTTGGCCTTCCAGGTGAAGTCCTCGATCTTGCCGCGGCCGAACACCGCGTCCTCGGCGGGATCGTCGAAGTCGATCTTCTCGCCCTTGTACTCCATCGGCAGCAGCGGGCCGAGGCCGTCGGGCAGACGCTTGAAGGTGACGTTGATCGGAGCCAGACCGATGTGCAGGTGCTTGGAGTGCAGCACGATCAGCAGGAAGACCAGCATGACGCCGATGTGCGACAGCAGCGCGATGGTCTCGATCCAGACGTTGGCGGTGTGGCCCAGCGGAGCCAGCAGCGCGGCCATGCCGTCGGAGAAGAAGGCGCCGTTCTGGTACGGGAAGTGCTCACCGAGCACGTTGACGGCGGCACCGCGGAAGATCGCGTACGTCAGGATGACCAGGAAGATCATGATGAGGATCTCCCACGCGCCACCGTTGTGCGACCCGTAGAACCGGGACTCACGCCCGATGTTCTCGGGGTTGCGGGTCAAACGGATGATCGCGAAGACGATGATGCCGGCCAGCACGGCCAGGGCGAAGAAGTCCTGCAGGAAGCCCAGCACCGCCCAATGTCCGACGAATGGGATGGCGAACTTCGGATCGAACAGGACGCCATAGGCCTCCAGGTACACCGACGCGAGGACGAAGAAGCCCCACATGGTGAAGAAGTGCGCGATGCCGGGGATGGACCACTTGAGGAGCTTCGACTGGGCGAAGACTTCCTTGTTCTGGTTGAGGAAGCGGCGGGCGAGATCGTCCTTGCGGCCACGTTCGTCGCCGAGCTTCTGCCCGGAGCTGATCAGCTTGGTCAGCCACAGGATGCGCTTGGCGGCGAACCCCAGGACGATGACCGTTGCCAACAGCCCGATGACCAGTCTGGCCACGTCGAGCGTGTGTTCGAGATTCTCCACCGCGCCTCTCCCAGTTATGTAGCTACCGACTGGTTGGTTAGTCGGAGTTACTCGTCGGTAACTTAAGCTAGATGCCTGCTCATAGTCGCATCCTGGGCAGAACCGACGCTAGCAAGGCTGTCCTAACTTGAGCTGCGGTGACCCGGTGACATTTTTGCCGTGAACGGGGCTTGGCCAGGTAACTGCCGGACCCTTCCTTATATAAGGGCGTCGTCACGCTTTCTCGACGAGCAGCGCCCGCAGCATCGACAACATCTCCGACCGCGATTCGGCCCCCAACCTGCGGCGAATGCGGGCGACATGGTGCTCGACGGTCTTCGCTGAGATCAGCAGACGCGCCCCGATGTCGCGGTAGGGCATGCCCTGCAGCACCAGTTCGGCGACCTCGCGTTCGCGGTCGGACAACCGCGTCCAGGCCGGCGTCGCGGCGGATGTGGCCCGAGCGTCTGCCGAGGCAGGAGGTGGTGTGGTGTTGCGCACATCTGCGCCTGTAGACGGCTCGCGAGGAATAGCGGAGGCCGAAACATCGACGGGGTCGGCCGCGGCTTCCAGGGCCGCGTCCTGCTTGAGGTCGCGCGCCAACTGCAACATGGCGCCCGAGATTTTGCCGTCCGCCGAGTGCAACGCGGCCTGGCTGGCCAGGCGCGTGGCATCCCAGGTCAACCCGAAGCGCGCCAGCCCGCGCGCGGCCGTCGTCACCTCCGCGGCGTCGACGCCGTCGGCGAGCACCCGCAGCCAGGCCCGGCCGGCGCCGGCCAGCGCTGTGGCATAGGCACCGTGCGCGCCCTCGGCCCGGCTCGCCGCGGCCAGGGCCTGCCCGTGCGGGGCGACGGCCTCGGGCGCGTTGGCCAGGATGCCGGCGTGCACGCCCGCCCAGTGCAGTGGAACCGACCACAGCGCCGGATTGCCGGCCGCCCGCAGCAGCCCGAACGCCTCGGCGAGTGGCTGGGGCAGCTGATCGACCCGCTGCAACCGGGCCGCGGGCACCCACAAT
>NZ_JMHT01000048.1 GCF_001905655.1 Mycobacterium sp. ST-F2 | reverse complement strand
GGACCAGCAGTCCCACCAGTTAGGTGTCCACCATCAGGGGTCAAGCCCACCCGCGAGCGGCCGTGTTTGTACGGGAACACGCCGCAATTTGCGTGCAGAAAGGTTGCGCTCACAACTGCTGAGCGGCCGTGTTTGTACGGGAACACGCCGCAATTTGCGTGCAGAAAGGTGTCGCTCGTGGCTGCTGAGTGGCCGCGTTTTGTACACGTAGGTCGGCGTGTCGCCGGACAAACACGGCCGCTCGCGCAGAGAACAAGGGTCAGTGTTCAGGCGGCACCAATGTCACGGCAACCAACGGGACACCTCAAGTTGTCACACTGCTTGCATGGCTGGCCAACTGATCGTCTCGCTCTCGGGCATCCGGGACCGCACGCTGGGCGATGTCGCCGATTTCTGTGCCGAACTCGACGCCCGCCGGATTCCCGCGTCGCTGCTGGTCGCCCCGCGGCTCAAGGGTGGCTACCGGCTGGAGCGCGACATCCCGACGGTCGAGTGGTTGACCAAGAGCCGCGCCGCCGGAGCCGCCGTTGTCCTGCACGGGTTCGACGAGGCGGCCAGCAAGAAGCGCCGCGGCGAGTTCGCGGCCCTGCCCGCCCACGAGGCCAACTTGCGGCTCATGGGCGCCGACCGGGTGCTCGAGCACCTCGGCCTGCGCACCCGTCTGTTCGCCGCGCCCGGCTGGACGGCATCGCAGGGTACTGTGACGGCGTTGCCGCGCAACGGTTTCCGGCTACTCGCCGGGGACACTGGCATCACCGATCTGGTGCGCTCGACGACCGTGCGGTCCCGCGTCCTCGGCATCGGCGAGGGCTTCCTCACCGAACCCTGGTGGTGTCGCACCCTGGTGCTCGCTGCCGAGCGCACCGCCCGGCGCGGCGGCACCGTCCGGTTGGCCGTGGCGGCCTCGCAACTGCGGAGAAGCGGGCCCCGGCAGGCCATGCTCGACGCCATCGACCTGTCACTCATGCACGGCTGCAGCCCTACTGCCTATGCGTGGACGCCGGACCCGGCACTAACCGACGCGGCCTGACGCCCGGGACGCTAGCGTGACCCCATGGACGCTGACGTCATCGTCGTGGGGGCCGGGCTGGCCGGACTGGTCGCTGCCGCTGAACTACTTGAGCGCGGTCGATCGGTTCTGATCGTCGACCAGGAGAACGAGGCCAACATCGGTGGCCAGGCGTTCTGGTCCTTCGGCGGATTGTTCTTCGTCGACAGCGCCGAACAGCGCCGCGTCGGGATCCGCGACAGCTACGAGCGGGCGCTGGAAGATTGGCTGCGCACAGCAGGATTCGACCGCGACGAAGACCACTGGCCCGAGCAGTGGGCGCGCGCCTACGTCGACTTCGCGTCCGGCGAGAAGCGCAGCTGGCTGCGTGAGCGCGGTCTGCAGACCTTCGCCCTGGTCGGCTGGGCCGAGCGGGGCGGCTGGGACGGCAAGGGGCCGGGCAACTCGGTGCCGCGCTTCCACATCACCTGGGGCACCGGGCCGGCGCTGGTCGACATCTTCGCGCGACGGGTCGTGGGTCACCCCAAAGTGCGCTTCGCGCACCGGCATCGGGTCGACGAGCTGATTGTCGATCACGGCGCGGTCACCGGAGTGCGCGGCGCGGTATTGGAGCCGTCGACCACTGTCCGCGGGGAAGCGTCGTCGCGTAACACTGTGGGAGAGTTCGAGTTCCGGGCCCAAGCGGTGATCGTCGCCAGCGGCGGTATCGGCGGCAACCACGATCTGGTGCGGCAGAACTGGCCCAAGCGCATGGGCCGGGTGCCGGGGCAACTGTTGTCCGGCGTCCCCGCGCACGTCGACGGCCGCATGCTCGGCATCAGCGAGGCCGCGGGCGCGAGCGTCATCAACAACGACCGGATGTGGCACTACACCGAGGGCATCACCAACTACGACCCGATCTGGCCGCTGCACGGCATCCGCATCCTGCCCGGCCCGTCGTCCCTGTGGCTGGACGCCACCGGCAAGCGCCTGCCCGACCCGCTGTACCCGGGCTACGACACCCTGGGCACGCTGGAGTACATCTGCCAAACCGGCTACGACTACACGTGGTTCGTGCTCGACCAGAGCATCATCGCCAAGGAGTTCGGCCTGTCCGGGCAGGAGCAGAATCCCGACCTCACCGGCAAGAACCTGCGGGAAGTGCTGGGGCGTAGTCGTAATGGTGGGCCCGCCCCGGTCCGTGCCTTCGTCGACAAGGGTGTGGACTTCGTGTCGGCCAACACGTTGCGCGACTTGGTTTCTGCCATGAACAAGGTGCCCGACGTGGTGCCGCTGGACTACGCGACCGTCGAGGCCGAGGTCACCGCCCGCGACAAGGAGATGACCAGCAAGCTCACCAGTGATGGCCAGACCGTGGCCTACCGGGCGGCGCGCTCCTATCTGCCGGACCGGCTGGCACGCATCGCCGGGCCGCACAAACTGACCGAGCCCAAGGCCGGTCCCATGATCGCCGTCAAGCTGCACATCCTGACCCGAAAGTCGTTGGGTGGATTGCACACCGACCTCGATTCGCGGGTGCTGACGCCGGAGGGCGGGGTGCTCGACGGGCTGTACGCGGCCGGCGAGGCGGCTGGTTTCGGCGGCGGCGGGGTACACGGCTACCGGGCGCTGGAAGGCACCTTCCTGGGTGGCTGCATCTTCTCGGGGCGCGCTGCCGGGCGGGCCGCCGCCCGTGCTGTCGGCTGAGCGCTACTGCGAACGCGACAGATTCGAAGCGGCCCGCCGGGCATGGTGCGGCGCCTCAGGACCGGCGGCCAAGACCGCCAGGCACACCATGGCCGTCGCATAGAACGCGCCGCCGATGATGTCGGTGAAGTAGTGGAAGCCGTTGCTGGCCATGCCTATAGAGGGGATGGCGGCACCCATCGCGGCGACGATGACGGTCCACGTCCGAATCCCGATGACGAGCACCAGCATGGCCGCGACGGTGATCGCCACTGTCGTGTGCCCACTGGGATAGGCCAGAAACTCGCCGAACCAGGGGCGGCCGAACAACACTTTGAGCACCTTGGCGCCGACGATCGAGACGATCGGACACAGCGCGGCGACTGCCGCCAGCCGCCACTCGCGCCGCCACAGCGGAATCCCCACCGCCAACAGGTACAGCGGCACCAGCACCTTCACCCGGTTCAGGATCAGCATCCAGTACGGGTGCGTGCCGAGCAGTTCGTGCGATGCCGTCACGAACCACTGATCGACGCCGGTGTCCCCGGACCTGACGGCCAGGCCCAGCAAGATCATCGTGGTGAACCCGATGACGGGCCACCACACCAGGAACCGGTGGGTGCTCAGAACCGCGTCTCCTGCTCGGGAGTCAGCACCCGGAAGTCGGTGGACGTCATCTCGTCGAGCCGGCCGTAGTAGATGCCCTTGGCCTGTTCGGCGACGACGCCCTGATGGATCGGCACCGCGTGCTGGGGTGCGACGGCCCGCAGGAAGTCGACGGCCTCGGAAATCTTCATCCACGGCGCGGCGGCCGGCGCGGCGAGCACCTCGACGGGCTCATCCGGCACGAACAACGCGTCGCCGGGGTGCATCAGGCGGGCAGCGTGACCAGCATCACCGACCAGGTACGAGATGTTGTCGATGATCGGGATGTCCGGGTGGATGACGGCGTGCTTGCCGCCCGCGCCGCGCACCGTCAGGTGCCCGATCGACAGCGTGTCGCCGACGTGCACCGCCTGCCACGGCGCGCCCAGCTGCGCCGCGGTCATCGGGTCGGCATACAGCTTGGCCTGCGGATTCGCCTCGACCAGGGCCGGGAGACGCGCCGGGTCGGCGTGGTCAGGGTGCTGATGGGTGATCAGGATGGCATCGAGCCCGGTGATGCCCTCGAACCCGTGCGAGAAGTTGCCGGGGTCGAAGAGAACCGTCGCTTCGGCATCGCCATCGGTGAATCGGGCCAACAAGCAGGAATGTCCGAAGTGCGTCAGCTCCATGCACCCATTGTGCAGTCGATTGTGCGGGCATCGCCGTGGACGACGGCGCCGGTACAGTAATCCCGAGCAATCCGACCCGAACAAAGGAGCGCGCGTGGCCCGCGTCGTTGTGCACGTGATGCCCAAGGCCGAGATCCTGGACCCGCAAGGCCAGGCGATTGTCGGAGCGCTGGGGCGCCTCGGGATCACCGGAGTGTCCGACGTCCGTCAGGGCAAGCGCTTCGAGCTCGAGGTCGACGACAGCGTGTCCGACGAGACGCTGGAGCACGTCGCCGAGACGCTGCTGGCCAACACCGTGATCGAGGACTTCTCGGTGCACCGGGGGGACGCGTGACCACGAAGGTCGGTGTCATCACCTTCCCAGGCACGCTCGATGACGTCGACGCGGCGCGCGCCGTGCGGGCCGTCGGCGGCGAGGCCGTCAGCCTCTGGCACGCCGATCCCGACCTGAAGGGCGTCGACGCCGTCATCGTCCCCGGTGGCTTCTCCTACGGCGACTACCTGCGCTGCGGTGCCATCGCCAAGTTCGCGCCCGTCATGACCTCGGTCGTCGAGGCCGCGGCCAAGGGCATGCCGGTGCTGGGTATCTGCAACGGCTTTCAGGTGCTGTGCGAGGCCGGGCTGCTGCCGGGCGCGCTGACCCGCAACGAGGGCCTGCATTTCATCTGCCGCGACGTGTGGCTCGAGGTGACGTCGTCGTCGACCGCGTGGAGCAGCCGCTACGACGCCGGCGCCGACATCCTGATCCCGCTCAAGTCGGGTGAAGGCCGCTACGTCGCGTCCGAGACAGTGCTCGACGAACTCGAGGGCGAAGGCCGCGTGGTGTTCCGCTACCGGGACAACATGAATGGCTCGATGCGCTCGATCGCCGGGATCAGCTCGGCCAACGGCCGCGTCGTCGGCCTGATGCCGCACCCCGAGCACGCCACCGAGGCCCTCACCGGCCCGTCGGACGACGGTCTCGGCATCTTCTACTCGGCGCTCGACGCGGTCCTGAGCGCCTGACGCCGTTGTGCTTGCTCCCGAGGGTGCATACAGCTCGTGCAACTCGCCCGCGAGACGCGCTGGGCGCACCCTCGTTGGCGGCGCCGACGCAGCTGCGCCCAGGATTCAGGGTCAACTCGATTTGAGCATCCCGACCTGTTGACCCTGACCTGAGGGCGCACCTCACTCGAACAAGTGCGCCCTGGGTACAGGATCAATACGGCGTGGGGGAACTACCGATGCGTCAGCTGTCGAGCGCGACCGACGCCTCGGCGGTGTAGCAGAGGAACGTCAGCGTCTCCTGCAGGTACAGCTGCACCGTCTCGGCATCGTGCGACAGGTAGCCGATGGTCACATCGGTGCCCAACTGCAGATCGAAATCGCCTCCGCGCGTGGATAATACGAACGCGCCGTCGATGGCCGGCGCCCAGATGATCTCACCGTCGACCAGGCGGTTGAGGTGCTCCAGCAGCGGGTAGCCGTGCTCGGTGGTCTCGCTGACCTTGGTGTAGGCCTCCGCCGACAGCAGCACCGAATACGGTCCGTCGACACCGGCGAGGCGCAGCTCCGACAGCGCCTGCGAGATCACGTCCGGGTAGCCGCGCGGATCGCTCGGCAGCGCCAGCGCCGGGTTGGAGCTCGAGGCGCGGATGCCCTCGATCTGGGCGGCGGGGTAGCCCTCGAAGATCGCCCGGTCCTCCGAGAACGCCAGCTTCTTGGCGGCTTCCTTCACCGGATCCCAGTCGGAGTCCTGCGCGCCGCGCTCGACGTCGTCGATGGCCGTGCGCGTCACCGTGAACGGCACCCGCAGCCGCACCAGCGGCCGGGCTTCCCGAAGATGCGCCTGCACACCGTCGGCCGGTGACGTGACATCGACGAGGTGGCCGGTGCTGACCGCGGCCGTCTTGGGTCCACCCGGTTCACTCACGTCGACGACGCGGCGGCCGGCGATGTGCCGCTTGAACGTCCGCGCGGCTTCCTCCTCGATCTGCGCCCACGCGGCGGCGGTGACGGGAGCGAGATCGCGGTACAGGTTGTTCATTGCGGTTGACCTTTCAGACTGCCGATGGACAGGGTGCCGGGGGACGTGGGTTGGGCTTCGGGTTCGGCCGGTGGCGCGGCGGGCAGGGGCGGCGGGGCATCGAGGAAATCGACTGTGGGAGTGAAGAACAACACTCCGGTGACCGCGGTGGAGAAATCCAGGATGCGGTCGGTGTTGCCCGGCGGATCGCCGATGAACATGTTGCGCAGCATGCGTTCGGTGACGGCCGGGTCGGCCGAGTACGCGATGTAGTACGTGCCGAATTCCCCTGAGCCGACGCGGCCGAACGGCATGTTGGCCCGCACGATCTGGAGCTGGTTGCCGTCGTCGTCTTCGATGACGTTGAGGGCCAGGTGCGAGTTGGGCGGCTTGACGTCGTCGGCCATCTCGATGTCCTCGAGCTTGCTCCGGCCGATCACCCGTTCCTGCTCGGTGACGCTGAGCGACTCCCACGACGACATGTCGTGCAGGTACTTCTGCACGTGAACGTAACTGCCACCGGCGAATTCGGGATCGTCGTCACCGACCAGCGCCGCGACCACGGCGTCCGGACCGTCCGGGTTCTCGGTGCCGTCGACGAAACCCAGCAGGTCGCGATTCTCGAAGAACTTGAATCCGTGTACCTCGTCGACCACCGTCACCGCGCCGTCGAGCGACTTCAGAATCTGGCCGGCCAGCTCGAAGCACACGTCCATGGCGTTGGCCCGGATGTGGAACAGCAGATCGCCCGGGGTCGAGGGCGCGTGGTGACGTGCACCCTGCAATTCGGGGAACGGGTGCAGCCCGGCGGGCCGCGATCCGCTGAACAAGCGATCCCAGGCGTCCGAGCTGATGCCGGTCACCAGGCTCAGACGGCTTGCGGGCGTGCGGAATCCAACTGCGCGAACGAGTCCGGACAGCCCGGTGAGCGCATCGTGCACTTCGGGCTCGGCGCCCTCATCGATGGTCGCGATGAGAAAGATGGCGGCAGATGTCAACGTGGTGAGAACGGGCTGAGGCCGTGCGGGACACACGAACCCGACCCTAGCGGTCGTCGCTGTGGGATGTCCGGATATGTCGCTACACGGAACGGACCCGCGCGTGGATGGGCCCGTCGGCGGTCATGGTGAACGGCAACGCAGGCGGGAAAACGTCGTGCAGTGACTGAACTTCGGTGTGGCGCACGATGGTGGCCAGCGCCAGGGTCGCTTCCAGCATCGCGAAATGATCGCCGATGCAGGTCCGTGGGCCGGCGCTGAACGGGATGTACTGCCAGCGATCACGCCCCTTGGATTGCTCCGGGTTGAAGCGGTCCGGGTCGAACTCCAGCGGATGCTCCCACAGTGCCGGGTCGCGATGCATGGCGTAGATGCCGACCAGCGCCACGGTTCCGGCTTTCACCAGGTGTCCGTCGACCTCCATGTCCTGAGTGATCAACCGATGGTTGGCCGGTCCCGGCGGAAACAGCCGGAGAGCCTCGTGGATGACCTGGACTGTGTAGGTCAGGCCCGGTAGGTCGTCGGGGGTGATTTCGCGGTCGCCTATCGCGTGCGCCTCGGCGCGGACCCTGGCCTGCAGGTCGGGATGACGACCGAGCGCCCACAGGGCGTAGGTCAGCGTGGTTGCGGTGGTGTCATGCCCGGCCAGCATGAAGATGACGAGGTCGGCACAGATCTCCGCGTCGCTCAGCGCCTGCCCGGTGTCTGGATCGGTGGCCGCCATCATCGACCGCACCAATGGAGCGTCGTGGCCAGGGTCGTCGCGGCAGGTCCGCAGGATTTGTGCCGCCATGTCGTACAAGTGCGCCGCGGCGGCACGGGCCCGGTGCCGGCCCGGGGTGGGGAGCCAGTGGGGCGGCTTGAACGGGGTCATGGCGCGGGCAGTGATGTAGGTCAGCGCGGTGTGCATCGATTCCCCGATGCTGTCTGCCAGCTCGTCCAGATCGATCCCGAGCACCGAGCGGCCCAGCGCTCGTAGCGTCAGACGCCGACACGACGCATCCAGGTCCACCACCTGCCCGTCGGCCCAGCCGGCGACAACGGTCTGGGCCGCTTGAGCCATGTGGCCGCCGAAGGCGCGAACATTCGGCTTCATGAACACCGGCTGCAACGCGCGTTTGCGGGGTACCCAGTGGTCGTTGCGCACGGTGAACAGGCTGTCTCCGAGCAGGCTGCGGACTTCGTCGTGAATGGGTGTGCGGTCGGTGGAGCGTCCCGGCTCCCCGAGGATGCAACGCGCACCGCTCGGCGACAGCGCGAAGACGAACTCGGGGCCGACCCACCGGGGTACGAGTTTGACGCGGGTCAGGGTCCCGCCCGCATCGCGCAAGATCTCCTGAGCCGCGACGGGAATGGTCGTGAACAACTTGAGCTGTTGTCGGTACGACAGCGGGCTGCGCGGTACCGACGGCAACACCGCAGCGTCCGTACGACCGATTGTATTGACCATGACGTCAGTTTTTGGGATCGTGGGCCGCCGGCGCATCAACCGAACGGCGTAGATTTTCTGGCCATGACCGGAGCTTCTGCCGCGGGCCTGTGCGAGTTCATCGACGCGTCGCCGTCACCGTTCCACGTGTGCGCGACGGTGGCCGCGCGCCTGACCGCCGCCGGCTTCACCGAGCTGCACGAGACTGACGCTTGGCCATGCTCTCCGGGTAACTACTTCACGGTGCGGGCCGGCTCGCTGGTGGCGTGGCGAGCGACGGACGCGCCGAATCCGTTCCGCATCGTCGGCGGCCACACCGACAGCCCCAACCTGCGGGTCAAGCAACACCCGGACCGGTTTGTCAGCGGCTGGCAGGTGGTGGCGCTGGAGCCCTACGGCGGCGCCTGGCTGAACTCCTGGCTGGACCGCGACCTCGGCATCAGCGGGCGGCTCTCGGTGCGGCGCGGCAACACCGTCGAGGACGTCCTGGTCCGGATCGACGACCCGATCCTGCGGGTGCCGCAGCTGGCCATCCACCTGTCCGACGACCGCAAAGGTGTCAGCCTCGACCCGCAGCGGCACGTCAACGCGGTGTGGGGCGTCGGGACGGGAACCCGCGACTTCGTGGCGTTCGTCGCCGAGCGCGCCGGGGTGGACGGCGCCGACGTCCTGGCCGCCGACCTGATGACCCACGACCTGACGCCGTCGCGGCTGATCGGCGTCACGGGCGAGCTCGTCAGCGCGCCCCGGCTCGACAACCAGGGCACCTGCTACGCCGGGCTGGAGGCGTTCCTGGCCGCTCCGGCAGCCGACTACGTTCCGGTGCTCGCGCTGTTCGATCACGAAGAGGTCGGGTCGACGTCCGACCACGGCGCGCAGTCCGACCTGCTGCCGACGGTGCTCGAGCGCATCGTGCTGGCGGGCGGTGGAACGCGCGAGGACCTGTTGCGCCGGCTGGCCGGGTCGATGGTGGCCTCGGGCGACATGGCGCACGCCACTCACCCGAACTACCCCGAGCGGCACGAGCCCGGACACCTCATCGAGGTCAACGCCGGACCGGTGCTCAAGGTGCAGCCCAACCTGCGGTACGCCACCGACGGCCGGACCGCCGCGGCGTTCGCACTGGCCTGCGCCCAGGCCGGGGTACCGCTGCAGCGGTATGAGCACCGTGCCGACCTGCCGTGCGGATCCACGATCGGACCGATGACCGCGGCGCGCACCGGCATCCCGACCGTCGACGTCGGCGCCGCACAGTTGGCCATGCACTCGGCGCGCGAGGTGATGGGCGCGCACGACGTCGGGGCCTATGCCGCTGCGCTGCAGGCGTTCCTGTCACCGGCCTGACCTACAGTCGGGGCCATGGCACTCAAAGTGGAGATGGTCACATTCGACTGCACCGATGCGCAGGCGCTCGCCGACTGGTGGGCCGCGCAGTTCGGCGGCACGGTGCACACCCTGATGCCGGGGGAGTTCTTCGTCGTCAACTTCGCCGAAGGCCCGAACCTGGGTTTCCAGCAGGTCGACGACCCGACGCCCGGCAAGAACCGGCTGCACCTGGACTTCCACCTCGAAGGTGACATCGAGCCCGAGATCGAACGGCTCAAGGCCGCCGGCGCGACGGAAACCGAGCGCCACGCGTTCGGCGAGGTGGCCCGCTGGGTGGTGCTGGCCGACCCGGAGGGCAACGCGTTCTGCATCGCGGGCGCGGCCTGACGAGCTAGGGACTGGTCTCGTCGACCAGTTCCACGCTGGTGGAGACCAACGGCTCAGACGCGGCATGCCACGCCTTGGACGCGACGACGATGGCGCCGGCACAGATACACACCAGGGTCGCGATCACGGCAAACAGCGCGAGCGCACCCCGGTTGAGGCCAAGGTGGAGTCTCATCCGGCCACGCTAAAACCGCCGGATAAGGCCGGCGTGGGTGCCACCTAGCAGCGGGCTATGAGCCCCGCCGCGATGAATCAGCGTGCTCGCGATGGTCGACATAGTGTTGAACCACCGATCGAGAACGGAGTCCGCCATGGCCGACGCCAAGGACGTATCGAAATCACGGGCCGCGATCGCCGGCCGCAGCACACCGCAGAAGGTCGGCCTGGCGCTGAGCGCCTTCCTCCTGTTGTTCCTGCTGGCCGAATGCCATCCCGAAGATTCTCGGCATGGAGTTCGCGCGCACCGCGACCGAGGAACTCGGATTCCCGCCGTATCAGACGTACGTCATCGGATGGGTGCTGCTGGCCTGCATCATCGCGTGGGTTGTCCCGCGCACCGCAGTGCTGGGCGCGGTCGGGCTGACGGCGTACCTCGGCGGCGCCGTGACCATCGACATGCACCATGAGGCGTGGTTCCCGGTGGTCTTCGCGGTGGCCTTCGGCCTGCTGATCTGGGGCGCACTCATCCTGCGGCGGCCGGCGCTGCTCAAGGTGCTGGTCAGCGGCGACGAGTAGCCGGCGCTCGCCGTGGCGGGCGGGCCAGGTCGGCAACGGTAGACTCTCTGCGTGACGTCCTCGGTCGATACCGTCAATAACGCGACTACCACGCCCGATCAGCCCCAGCCGTATCGCGAGCTCGGCCTCAAGGATGACGAGTACCAGCGCATCCGCGAGATCCTCGGCCGCCGGCCCACCGATGCCGAACTGGCCATGTACTCGGTGATGTGGAGCGAGCACTGCTCCTACAAGTCCTCGAAGGTGCACCTGCGCTACTTCGGTGAGACCACCACCGACGAGATGCGCGCCGGCATGCTGGCCGGTATCGGCGAGAACGCCGGCGTCGTCGACATCGGTGACGGCTGGGCCGTCACCTTCAAGGTCGAATCGCACAACCACCCGTCATACGTCGAGCCCTACCAGGGTGCGGCCACCGGCGTCGGCGGCATCGTCCGCGACATCATGGCCATGGGCGCCCGCCCGGTCGCGGTCATGGACCAGCTGCGCTTCGGCGCGGCCGACGCCCCCGACACCCGCCGCGTGCTCGACGGCGTCGTCCGCGGTGTCGGTGGCTACGGCAACTCGCTGGGCCTGCCGAACATCGGCGGCGAGACCATCTTCGACCCGTCCTACGCCGGCAACCCGCTGGTGAACGCCCTCTGCGTCGGCGCGCTGCGCGTCGAGGACCTGCACCTGGCCTTCGCGTCCGGTACCGGCAACAAGATCATCCTGTTCGGTGCCCGCACGGGTCTGGACGGCATCGGCGGCGTCTCCGTGCTGGCCTCGGACACCTTCTCGGGCGACGAGTCCGGCGCCGGCCGCAAGAAGCTGCCGAGCGTTCAGGTCGGCGACCCGTTCACCGAAAAGGTGCTCATCGAGTGCTGCCTCGAGCTGTACGCGGCGCACCTCGTGGTCGGCATCCAGGACCTCGGTGGCGCCGGATTGTCCTGTGCCACTTCGGAACTGGCATCGGCCGGCGACGGCGGCATGCACATCGACCTGGACAAGGTGCCGCTGCGCGCGACGGGCATGACCCCGGCCGAGGTGCTCTCCAGCGAGTCGCAGGAGCGCATGTGTGCCGTCGTGACGCCGGAGAACGTCGATGCGTTCATGGCCGTCTGCCGCAAGTGGGACGTGCTGGCCACCGTCATCGGTGAGGTCACCGACGGTGACCGGCTGAAGATCAGCTGGCACGGCGAGACCGTCGTCGACGTGCCGCCGCGCACCGTCGCGCACGAGGGCCCGGTGTACAACCGGCCCGTCCAGCGCCCCGACACCCAGGACGCGCTGATCGCCGACACCTCCGCCACGCTGCCCCGGCCGAAGACCGGCGACGAGCTGCGCGCCACCCTGCTGCAGCTGCTCGGCAGCCCGCACCTGTGCAGCCGCGCCTTCATCACCGAGCAGTACGACCGCTACGTCCGCGGTAACACCGTCCTGGCCGAGCACGCCGACGGCGGCGTCCTGCGCATCGACGAGGCCACCGGCCGCGGCATCGCGGTGTCGACCGACGCGTCGGGTCGTTACACCCAGCTGGACCCCTACACCGGCGCGCAGCTGGCGCTGGCCGAGGCCTTCCGCAACGTCGCCGTCACCGGCGCGACGCCGGTCGCCGTCACCAACTGCCTCAACTTCGGCTCGCCGGAGGACCCGGGCGTCATGTGGCAGTTTTCGCAGGCTGTCCGTGGTCTCGCGGATGGCTGTGCGGCCCTTGGTATTCCGGTCACCGGCGGCAACGTCAGCTTCTACAACCAGACCGGTTCGACCGCGATCCTGCCGACCCCGGTGGTGGGTGTGCTCGGCGTCATCGACGATGTGCACCGCCGCATCCCGACCGGTATCGGACTGGAGCCGGGGGAGACCCTGATCCTGCTGGGCGACACCTACGACGAGTTCGACGGTTCGGTGTGGGCCCAGGTCACGGCCGACCATCTCGGTGGCGTGCCGCCGCGGGTCGACCTCAAGCGCGAGCAGCTGCTGTCCGAGGTGCTGACCGCCGGTTCGCGCGACGGACTGATCTCGGCCGCCCACGACCTGTCCGAGGGCGGGCTCATCCAGGCCGTCGTCGAGGCGGCCTTGGCCGGCGAAACCGGTTGTCGCGTCCTGCTTCCCGAGGATGCTGACCCGTTCGTGCAGCTGTTCTCCGAGTCGTCGGGCCGTGTCCTTGTCGCGGTGCCGCGCACCGAGGAGAGCCGCTTCATGGCGATGTGCGAGGCCCGTGAGCTGCCGGCCGTCCGCATCGGTGTCGTGGATCCGGGCAGCGACTCGGTGGAGGTTCAGGGCCAGTTCAGCGTCACGCTGGACGAGCTGAGGACCACCTCCGAGAGCGTGCTGCCCGCCCTGTTCTCCCATGAGTGATTTGTGCACGAAAATCCGCGCCCACCGCGGAAAATCGTGCACAAATCCCTGAGATGGTGACGCGTAAGGCGCCCGACCCGGCGCAGACGCGGGCGGCGGTGTTGCTGGTAGTCGACTGGCTGCGGGATGAGCAAAGTCCGCAGCCTGAGAGGGCCGCGATCGCGGACGCCGTCCGGCTGACCGCGCGGACCCTCGCGGCTGTCGCCCCCGGCGCCAGCGTCGAGGTACGGGTGCCGCCTTTCGTTGCGGTGCAGTGTATTTCGGGGCTCAGTCACAGCCGCGGCAATCCGCCCAACGTGGTGGAGACCGACCCGCGCACCTGGCTGCTGTTGGCCACCGGACTCCTGTCGGTGGCCGACGCCACGGGACTGCAGATGTCCGGATCGCGGGCAGCGGAGATCGCCGACTGGCTGCCGCTGGTGGCGCTCACCTGACTCACCTGAAGAACGGGTACTCCTGAACCCAGTGAAAACCCCTGTTGCGCAGGGTGAATTGGTTCGGGTCGACCTGATCGAGGGTGATCTGCGCGGGGCGGCCGCGCAGCGTGCCGGTCAGCTGCAGTTGTCGGGCGGACGGACGGGTCACCTTCAAATCGGCCAGCGGCGTGTCGCCGGGTTCGGTCGCCGTGATGGTGTCGGACGTGACGGTGGCGGTTGCGTCCACCAGCTCGCCGTTCATCCGCTGGTACGTCAGTGCGCCAGGCTTCTCGAAAACCAGGCGCTGCCAACGGGTCTCGTCGGTGGTCAGGGGTGGCAGTGCCTTGCCGTCGACGCGGAACTCGCGGACCGCCCAGATTCCGTACAGCTCGGGCTTGGGGCTGCCGCCCCCGTACGTGTGCCACGCCTGCCAGCTGCCCCAGGCACAACCGACGACGATCCAGAGACCCAGCGCGGCCTGCGCGACGGCCGCTCGCCGATTGGCCCGCGCGGAGCTGAACAGCTCGGGTTGGGTGACCGGCTCCGCCGGGCGTTGCAGGAGGAACAGGTTCGTCAGGCGGCCGAGCTGGGGGACGAGCAGCACCAGGCTCATCAGCAGCAGGTGACCGGACAGGATCTTGACCGGCACGTCGAAGGTCATGTTCAGCAGGAACACCTGGGCCATGCTGGCCAGGCCCAACAGTGTCCCCAGCGTCGCGGTGCGCGGCAGGAACATGAGCAACCCGGCGAGCACCTCGACGGCGCCGAGTGCCATCTCGTACGGATGGGAGCTGCCCACCTGCAGCCACAACACCGAGGCCGGGCTGAAGTCGCCGTAGGACCGCAGCAGCGCGGTCAGCGGCGGTTCCGGCATCTGGGTCGGCACGAGCTTCGCGAAGCCGTAGAACAGCATCTGTCCGGCGACGCACAACCGCAGGAACGTCAGGAACCACGCCGACAGCCGCGCGTAGTCGGGCCGCCGCCGGTCCACGACCGTCCACACCGCGGTGCCGACGGCCGCGACGGCCAGCAGGCAGAACACCAGCACCCAGATCGCGGCCTGGTCGCCGCTGCCGGAGTCCGGGTGCAGCACCGCCTCGACACCGAAGACCTCACAGCCGACCCATCTCACCGCCGGGCCCAGCACCGTCATCTGTCACATCACCGCCAGCTTCGGCAGCCATTCACCGACGATCCCGAAGAAAGCGAACGTGATCTGAGCGAACAACAGACAGAACAGGCCGAAGTACAGAAAACAGAATCTGAATGCGATCTTCGTCACTGTGGACCAGGGTGGCGGCGTGGTGTCGACGCCGGATTGGGTCGCGTCCGTGACGGGCTGTTCTGAATGTTGCCTCCCCATGAAAACCAGTTAAACAGCTGGATTGCGGTGGGCCGGTGGCCATCCCGAGTGCTCTGGGGCGGCGCGCGGCCGGGCGCGAGCTGAGCCGGGCAGGTGTCCCGCAGCGCCCGAGGCAGTGCCGGCCGCGCGATTCGATTCCATTTCGCGCCCATCTGGACCGTAGACTCGTCTCTGTCACCAACCGCCTCCCCGGGAGCAGCCCTATCGTGACCGAACAGACCGAGAACGAGCCACGCGAGGAATGCGGCGTATTCGGGGTCTGGGCCCCTGGCGAGGACGTGGCAAAGCTCACGTACTACGGCCTCTATGCGCTGCAGCACCGAGGGCAGGAAGCGGCAGGCATCGCCGTCGCCGACGGATCTCAGATTCTGGTGTTCAAGGACCTCGGTCTGGTCAGCCAGGTGTTCGATGAGCAGACCCTGGCCGCCATGCACGGCCACGTCGCCGTCGGGCACTGCCGTTACTCCACCACGGGCTCCACCACGTGGGAAAACGCGCAGCCGGTGTTCCGCAACACCGCCGCCGGCACGGGCGTCGCGCTCGGCCACAACGGCAACCTGGTCAACACCGCGGAACTGGCGGCCCGGGCCCGCGAAGACGGCCTGATCAACGCGCGTGGCCATGTCGCCGCCACCACCGACTCCGACATCCTGGGCGCGCTGCTGGCGCACGGCGCCGCCGACTCGAGCCTGGAACAGTCCGCGCTGGAACTGCTGCCGCAGGTCCGCGGCGCGTTCTGCCTGACCTTCATGGACGAGAACACCCTGTACGCCGCCCGCGACCCGCACGGCGTGCGTCCGCTGTCCCTCGGCCGGCTGGACCGCGGCTGGGTCGTCGCCTCCGAGACCGCCGCGCTGGACATCGTCGGCGCCTCGTTCGTCCGGGACATCGAACCCGGTGAGCTGCTGGCCATCGACGCCGACGGCGTGCGCTCCACCCGGTTCGCCAACCCCGAGCCGAAGAGCTGCGTCTTCGAGTACGTCTACCTGGCCCGCCCGGACAGCACCATCGCCGGCCGCTCGGTGCACGCCGCGCGCGTCGAGATCGGCCGCCGGCTGGCGGAGGAGAAGCCCGTCGACGCCGACCTGGTCATCGGGGTGCCCGAATCGGGCGTGCCCGCGGCCGTCGGCTACGCGCAGGGCTCGGGTATCCCGTTCGGGCAGGGCCTGATGAAGAACGCCTACGTCGGGCGCACCTTCATCCAGCCGTCCCAGACCATCCGTCAGCTCGGCATCCGGCTCAAGCTGAACCCGCTGAAGGAAGTCATCCGCGGCAAGCGGCTGATCGTCGTCGACGACTCGATCGTCCGCGGCAACACGCAGCGCGCCCTGGTCCGCATGCTGCGCGAGGCCGGCGCCGTCGAGGTGCACGTGCGCATCGCGTCGCCGCCGGTGAAATGGCCGTGCTTCTACGGCATCGACTTCGCCACCCCCGCCGAGCTGATCGCCAACGCCAAGAGCACCGAGGCCAGCGAGGACGAGATGCTCGAGGCGGTCCGGCATGCGATCGGTGCCGACTCCCTCGGCTACATCAGCAGGCAGGGCATGATCGCCGCCACCGAACAGCCCGCCTCCCGGCTGTGCGCGGCCTGCTTCGACGGCAACTACCCGATCGAACTGCCGGGTGAAGCCGCCCTCGGCAAGAACGTCGTCGAGCACATGCTGGCGACCGCGGCCCGCACCGGCCTGCCGCTGACCGCCGACAACGACAACGCCTCGGCCCTGCGTCGCCCCTGACCGGACGCCCTGACTGGGCGCGACGTGCATCCGCGAGGGTGCGACCGGTAGCCTTGGGGCCGATGACTAGCCAGGATGAGCGAGCTGAATCGATTGGCGCCTCCTACGCTTCGGCGGGGGTTGACATCGAGGCAGGCGATCGCGCCGTCGAATTGTTCAAGCCCCACGCAAAGAAGGCCACCCGCCCTGAGGTGCGGGGTGGTCTCGGAGGTTTTGCCGGTCTGTTCGGCCTGAAAGCCGGATACCGCGAGCCGCTGTTGGCCTCGTCGACCGATGGTGTGGGCACCAAACTCGCCGTGGCACAGGCCATGGACAAGCACGACACCGTCGGCATCGACCTCGTCGCGATGGTCGTCGACGACCTCGTGGTGTGCGGCGCCGAGCCGCTGTTCCTGCAGGACTACATCGCCGTGGGCCGCACCGTGCCCGAGCGGGTCGCCGAGATCGTCTCCGGTATCGCCGAGGGCTGTGTGCAGGCCGGCTGTGCGCTGCTGGGCGGTGAGACCGCCGAGCACCCGGGCCTGATGGAGCCCGACCACTACGACATCTCCGCCACCGGCGTCGGCGTCGTCGAGGCCGACGATCTGCTGGGCCCCGAGAACGTCCGCCCCGGCGACGTGATCATCGCCATGGCCGCCACCGGACTGCACTCCAACGGCTACTCGCTGGCCCGCAAGGTGCTGCTCGAGATCGACCGTATGAGCCTGTCCGGGCACGTCGAGGAGTTCGGCCGCACGCTCGGTGAAGAACTGCTGGAACCGACCCGCATCTACGCCAAGGACTGCCTGGCGCTGGCCGCCGAGACCCAGGTGCGCACCTTCTGCCACGTCACCGGCGGGGGACTGGCCGGGAACCTGGAACGCGTCATCCCGCACGGCCTGACCGCCGAGATGGACCGCGGTACCTGGACGCCGGCACCGGTGTTCCAGATGATCGCCCAGCGCGGTCGCGTCGAGCGTGCCGAAATGGAGAAGACGTTCAACATGGGAGTCGGCATGGTCGCCGTCGTCGCGCCGGAGGACACCGACCGCGCACTGGCGATTCTGACTGCCCGGCACCTGGACTGCTGGACTCTGGGCACCGTCAACAAGGGTGGCAAGAGCAGCGTTCGCGCCGAGTTGGTGGGCCAGCACCCGCGCTTCTGACCTCAGGTCGCGCGCGGGGCTGAGCCTGTGGCCCTGGGATCAGGGCCACACGTGGGGTCTAGTGACGCCAGTCGTCTTCGGGTACGGCCCAGCGACCGGCGGGCTCGTCGTCCGAGTCGTCGTCGTCCAGGTCGTCATCGATGGCACTGGTGCTGTAACCAACGGAATCGTTCGAGAGCTCTCGCTGCAACCGACCGAAATCGGTCTGCGGTGAGCTGTACTTAAGGTCTCGAGCAACCTTGGTCTGCTTTGCCTTTGCCCGGCCGCGGCCCATGGGGGACCCCCTCGCGCAATAACGGAGCGGCCCGATGTGCAGGCGGCTCCGATCTGAGTGTGTTTATTGTCCTGCCGCTAGCTTACCGTGCCCGACGGTCTCATGCTGGCAGGCCACCCTCACCAGACCTCAAACGCTGCACCGCGAGCCTCCCGGCGCCCACCGTGTCGTCGGCGGGCAGCGAATCCGCGTCGATCGCGGCGGGCACCTGAGCCTCGCCGCCGGTGGTCAGCTCGGTGTCGGCGGGCACGCCGCGCTTGAGCAGCGCCAGCGCGATCGGGCCCAGGTCGACATGCTCGGCGACGGTGCCCACCCGGCCGATCGCCCGGCCGCCGGCGAGCACCGGATCGCCCGTCACGGGCCGGTCGTCACCGCCGTCCAGATGCAGTAGGACCAGCATGCGGGGCGGCTTGCCCAGGTTGTGGACGCGCGCGACCGTCTCCTGGCCGCGGTAGCAGCCCTTGTCCAGGTGCACGGCGCCGACGCCGGGGCCGCCGATCCAGCCGACCTCGTGCGGGATGGTCCGTTCGTCGGTGTCGACGCCGAGTCGCGGGCGCTGAGCCGCCACCCGCAGCGCTTCGTAGGCCCACAGCCCGGCAGGCCGGACGCCCGCGTCCAGCAGCCGCTGCCGCCACGCCGGCGCGTCGGCCCGCGGTACCACGAGTTCGATCTCCTGCGGGCCCACACGGCGGACGAAACCGCCGCCGGGCAGTGGCGCGGCGGTCCATTCGGTGTCGGGGGTCGGCAGCTCGAGCGCGTTGACGGCCGGGCCGAGTAGCGACAGCACCGCGAGATCGGCCGGGTTCACCTCGACCTTGGACCAGAACACCATCTTGCGCAGGAAGTCGGCGAGGGGCTGCCCGCGCCACGACTCGGTGTCGATGGTGGTGACACCGCCGAGTTCGGTCTGCAGCCAGTGGTCCTCGACGCGGCCCTGTCCGTCCAGGCTCAGGTTCTGTACGACGGACCCCTCGGGCAAGGCGCTGACGTGCTGGCTGGAGATGCTGTGCAGCCAGCTCTGGCGGTCGTCACCGGTGAGTTCGAGGGTCGCGCGGTGGCCGCGGTCCACGATGACGGCCTCGGTGGCAGCAGCACGCTGCTCCCCGAGCGGGTCGCCGTAATGCCAGACGGCGCCGGCGTCGGGTCCGGATTCGGGGGCGGGAACTGCGCTCATGCTTCGAGCGTAGTTGGCGTGCCGACTAGCCTTCTGGCCGTGACCACCGCGCCGCCGATCGTCGTCGCAGTCGACGGCTGCCGGGCGGCGATTCGGTCCGACGACCCGGTGTTCGCGCGCGGTGACGGGGTCTTCGAGACGGCTCTGGTGCGCTCCGGGGTCGTCTGGCTGCTGGACGAGCACCTGGCGCGGTTGGCGGCGTCAGCGGCGCTGGCTGGCCTCTCCTGCCCCGACTCCGCCCGCTGGCGGGCGGCGGTGACCGTAGCGGTCGGTCAGTGGCCGTCGGGCGACGCGGTGCTGCGGCTGGTACTCGGCCGCGGGGTCGACGGCGCCGTGGCGTTCGTCATGGTCTCCGCGGTACCCGACCGCGTCGTCGCGGCCCGGCGGGATGGAGTGGCGGCAGTGACGCTGGTGCGCCCGCACTGGCCGCTGGCGGCCGCGAAATCGCTCTCCTACGCGGCGAACCTGGCCGCGCTGCGCCATGCCGAGCGGGCCGGCGCCGACGACGCCGTCTTCGTCGACACGACGGGCGCGGTGCTCGAAGGGCCGCGGTCTGCCGTCGTCCTGGCGGTCCGCGGCTCGGCCGGTGAACCGGTACTGGTGACGCCTGACGCAACGGCGATCCTGCCGTCGACCACGCAGCGCGCGCTGTTCGCGGCCGCTGCAGCCCGGGGCGTCGAGTGCAGGTACCAGCGCGTGACGGTCTCGGATTTGCTTGCCGCGCAAGGAGTTTGGCTACTCTCGGCGATCACGCTGGCAGCGCGGGTACATACCCTGGACGGGCGGGCGCTCGCGGCTTCGCCATTCGCGGCCTTGATCAGCGGGTTGATCGACGGGCAGGTCTGACCCCGAGAAAAATCGGTTGTCGGGTTTCCGGCCTGGGAGTACGGTCGCACGTACACAGGGAAGGAGGTGGTCCGACAAATTGATTGATTCTTTGAGGACATGTGAGGTGGCTGCCCGCTAGTAGCGCCGGGTGATTCGCCGAGCGCACTCGCGAATTCCCGCAGCCACCCGGCCCCCGAGCCTCCCGGTCTTGTCCAACCAGGAACCTTGGCTCGGGGGTCGCCTCATGTCCGGGGTAGGTCAGCCGGTGTCAATTGCGCCGAGATCGACGAAGTGGTCGTGATCCGAGGGGTATTGCAGCCAATTGGTCCATCTCGGCGCGAACCCGCAGGAATCGACGCCGCAGAAACGTCAGCCGACGAAGCGAGAGAGACGCGCCGAGAGGTGCGGCGTCAGGCCGCCGTCGGCGTCGACGCGCTCCTCGACGTACGCCAGGTCGCCGTTCTCGATGATCCCGTAGAGCCGCTTCGCACCGCCGACAAGCATGCCGGACTTGCTGCGCGCCAGGGCATCGGTCGCCAGTTCCCAGGAGGCCTGGTTGAGCGGAGAGCCGTAGAACAGCTCGACGTAGCCGGCCGAATGCGCCAGCAGCAGCTCGATGGCCTGGGACTCGTCCTGCCCGTGGGGATCGTTGGGGTCGTTCACGAACCGCCAGTAGCCGGTCTCGCGCAGGGCCGCGCCGGCATATTCGCCGTTCTCGTCGAGCCGCCACGACCGGGCATCCCAGTTGAGGTAGTCGCCGCCGTTGTGCGACACGATGATCTGTTGGCCGAACCGGTAGTCACCGGCGGCATCGCGGCCCTCGCCCTCACCGCGCCAGACGCCGACGAGCGGCAGCAGCGCCAGGAGGGCGTCGTTGAAGTCGGCACCTTCGCGCAGGTTGGCGGTGTCCGCGGGCAGCGGCAGGTCGTCGAACCCGGGCACATTGCGCGCGGCCGTGGCCTTGGCGCGATCGGCTGCCGCGGCGATGGCGCGGTCGCCGGAACCGGCCAGTGCGCCGAGCTCGCCCAAGCCGTCAGGGGCTGAATCGCTCCTCGCGTGCGCGGGGTCCTGGTCGGGCGTCACAACTCGTCGGTGATCAGTCGGTACAGCGCGTAGAGCGCGAACCAGGTGATGGCCAGCGAGGCCACAACCAGCAAGATCTCGAAGAAAAGAACCACGGAGAGACAGGTTACTCGGGATGCCGGTGTGACGTGCGCCGCACCGGCCGGGAAATGCGACGAGCGGCCGCATCGGCACACCAGGGCATGAAGTCCGGGTACCGATACGGCCGCTCGCGGCAAAAGGACTAAGCGACCTTGACGTCGACCTCGTGGATGCCGGCACCGGTCGGCGCCACCACGGCGTCGCCATTGCCGACCTTGGACAGCGCACGCAGGGTCCAGGTGCCGGGGGCAGCGAAGAACCGGAAGTCACCGGTGGCCGACGCGACGACCTCGGCGGTGAACTCGTCGGTGCTGTCCAGCAACCGCACGAACGCGCCACCGACCGGCTGGCCCGAGCCGTCGACCACGCGGCCGGTGATGACGGTTTCCTTCTCCAGGTCAACGCTGGCGGGCAGCGTCAGGCCTTGCTTGGGTGCTGAGCACATATCAATTTCCCAACTCGATCGGGGCGCCCACCAGGGAGCCGTATTCGGTCCAACTGCCGTCGTAGTTCTTTACATTCCGGTGGCCCAGCAATTCCTGCAGCACGAACCAGGTGTGCGACGAACGCTCACCGATGCGGCAGTACGCGATGGTCTCCTTCTCGCCGTCGAGGCCGGCGTCGGCGTAGATCTTGGCCAGCTCCTCGTCGGTCTTGAAGGTGCCGTCGTCGTTGGCGGCCCGGCTCCACGGCACGTTGATGGCGCTCGGCACGTGGCCGGGACGCTGGCTCTGCTCCTGCGGCAGGTGCGCCGGAGCCAGAATCTTGCCGGAGAACTCGTCGGGCGAACGCACGTCGACCAGGTTCTTGGTGTTGATCGCGGCGATCACCTCGTCGCGGAACGCGCGGATGCTGTTGTCGATCGGCTTGGCCTCGTACGACGTCGCGGGGCGGACGGTCGCGTCCTTGACCAGGGGGCGGTCGTCGAGCTCCCAGCGCTTGCGGCCGCCGTCGAGCAGCTTGACGTCATTGTGGCCGTACAGCTTGAAGTACCAGTAGGCGTAGGCCGCGAACCAGTTGTTGTTGCCGCCGTAGAGGACGACGGTGTCGTCGTTGCTGATGCCCTTGTCGGACAACAGCTTCGAGAACTGCTGCTGGTCCACGAAGTCACGCTTGACCGAGTCCTGCAGATCATCGCGCCAGTCCAGCTTGACGGCGCCGGGGATGTGCCCCTCGTCGTCGTAGGCGCTGGTGTTCTCGTCGACCTCGACGAACACCACGCCGGCGGTGTCGAGGTTGTTCTCGGCCCATTCGGTCGAGACCAGGACGTCGGAACGTGCCATGTACGAATTCCTTTCGATTGCTTTTGAGCGCTAGCGGGTCAGGTGGTGGCGGGGACACCCGGGCGGCGGAACCGCGCCACCAGGGGATAGATCTGGCAGCCCAGGCAGATGCCGAAGGCGGCGTTGAGGAAGGCGGCGATCAGCGCGAACGCGGTGGCGCCGAGGCCCAGCGCGGTGATGCCCGTCGCGAAGCCGAGGGTCCCGACGACGGCGAACAGCAACCCGACCAGCTGCGCGAACTTCAGCGGGGCGACCGGTTCCTTCTCGGACACCGGCGCCAGCCGCGGCGCGATGAACGTGGCGAAGATACGGCCGTACGGGTGCTTGCGCGGGCCGCCGACCGCGCCGATCGCGAACACCACGGCCTGCAGACCGAGAATCACGGCGGCGGCGATGGGGCTGGCCGCCGACACCAGCAGCGCAGCGATCAGTACGCCGGTGGTGACCCACGCTGCAAAGCGGGGTCCGCGCACGTCGACCTGCGGGTTTTCGATGGAATTGTCTGACATGGGAAAGCTCCTGTTGTTGGAAAACGTGGACGGGCCACAGGAAGGCTGCTCGGAGCGCAACACGAAAATGACGGCGCGGCTACTCAGCAGCTACAACAACAACAGCAACAACCCGCAACGCGGCACAGATCTACTGCGCGACGCTTGGTGAGCAGGAGCTCGCGGGGGGCCAACACGGCAGACAGCTTACCCAACAACGTGGTGCTCAAGCCAACAGAGGCAGCAGGGCATCGCGCAGATCAGCCGATTTCGGGACGCCCGCGGTCCGGTATCGCTGCTGCCCCGAGGCGTCGAAGATGAACGTCGTCGGCAGGGAGAGGACCGACAGTCGTCGGGCCGCAACGGGATTGGCATCCAGGTCGATCTCGACATGCGCGACGCCGAGGTCGTCACATACCTGGTCGACGACGCGGCGGACGGCCGCGCAGGGTCCGCACCACGTTGCGCTGAAATGCACGACGGTGGGGCCGGTGGTGGACAGGCCCAGGTCGGCATTGTCGTTTTCGGCCGAGGGTTCGGCGGCCGGGACTTCCTTCATCAGGCCGGCGCGCAGGGTCAGCAGGCGCCCGATGATGTAGGCGATCCCGAGGGCGGCGACCAGCACGGTCAGCACCAGAACAGTGGAGTTCATGACTGTCTGAACCCATCCAGGGGCACGGTTACTCCCGAGGCGATGCCTTCGATGATGACGTCCGAGCCCCGGGCGCCCTCGCTGGTCGGGGCCAGGCCGAACGGCAGTTTCATCCCCGGCATTGTGGTGGAGAAGGCCCGCAGCACCGCGGCTTTCTTGTCGTCGGGCACCTTTTGTTCGGCCGTACCCGGACCGGTCAGCACGTCGGTGGCGGTCAACACGAGGTTCGTGTGGTCGGCGCCGGTGATCGACAGATCCACCGACACGCTGACGCGCTTGTCGAGACCCGCGGCCTTCGGGGTACCGGTGAACACCAGGCCGTGGTTGTCGGAGATGCCGGATTCGGTGGTGCCGCCGATGCCGTCCTCGGCTTCGTTCTGCGGGGCCTCCACCAGTAGGTCCTTGATGTCCATGAAGCGGCCGACATGAGTGGAATCGATGATGATGCGGCTCTCCAGGCTGCGCGACGACAACTTGGCATCCGGACCGATCAGCCAGGACTTGGGCGTCGCCACCATGTCGTAGAACGTGGCCTCGATGGACGCCTTACCTACGACGGGGTGCGCGACGCCGGCGGCCTTGACCTCAACCTGCTGGTAGCGGCCACGCGCGGCCTGGGTTCCGAACGGGAAACCGAGGATCGACACCCACGGATCGAAGTGCAGGTGCGCGGCGGTCCGGACGCTGCGGGCCATCCGGTATTCGGCGAAGATCGCGAAGCCGAAATCGGTGCCGACGACCACGAGGATCAGTGCGGCCACTGGGATCAGCAGCCGGGTCAGCACCTTACGCATCCGGACATTCTGGCGTACGCCCAGCCGCCCAGCGTCGCGACCGGCCGTTCAAAGCCGCTAAATCGCAGGTGGCAAGCTATCGTTAGGTGATCGTTGGCCGGTAACGGTCACGTGTCAGCCATGATTCTCCGGGGTTGAATCGGATTGAACCGCGACAGCGTCGTCGCCGGGGAGGGTTCGGTGCGGCCCCGGACGCACTGGAGGACCCGTTGGATCTTCTGCTACTGACCGTCGACCCGCACCCGGAGTCCGTGCTCCCGGCGCTGGCGCTACTGCCGCACAGCGTGCGGCCGGCACCCACCGAGGTGTCGTCGTTGCTGGAAGCCGGCAACGCCGATGTGGCGATCGTCGACGCGCGCACCGATCTCGCGGCAGCCCGCGGACTCTGTCGCCTGCTGGGCAGCACCGGCGCGTCCGTCCCCGTCGTGGCGGTGGTCAACGAAGGCGGCCTCGTGGCCGTCAACATCGAATGGGGCATCGACGAAATCCTGCTGCCCGGCACGGGGCCGGCGGAGATCGACGCCCGGCTGCGGCTGCTCGTGGGACGCCGCAACGGCGTGGCCGACCAGCAGAGCGCCGGCAAGATCACGCTCGGTGAGCTGGTCATCGATGAGGGCACCTACACAGCCCGGCTGCGTGGGAAACCATTGGACCTGACCTACAAGGAATTCGAGCTGCTGAAGTACCTGGCGCAGCACGCCGGCCGGGTGTTCACCCGCGCCCAGCTGCTGCAGGAGGTGTGGGGCTACGACTTCTTCGGTGGCACCCGCACCGTCGACGTGCACGTCCGGCGCCTGCGCGCCAAGCTCGGCCCCGACTACGAGTCGCTGATCGGCACCGTCCGCAACGTCGGTTACAAGGCCGTCCGGCCCGCGCGTGGCCGCGCCAACGGTGCTACCGAGTCGCTCGATGACGTCGACGAGGACGATGATGCCGACTCCGGTGACGTCGACAACGAGACCCGCCAGACCCTGCCCGCCCAGTGACGGAACTGACCTGGCGCACCGCACTGACAGCTGACGAGCAGGCGGCCATCCGTGCGCTCGTCGCGGCGGCGACCGCTGCCGACGGGGTGGCCCCGGTCGGGGACCAGGTGCTGCGCGAGCTGTCGCAGGGCCGCACCCGGCATCTGCTGGCCCACGACGCCGATGAGTTGGTCGGCTATCTGAACCTCACGCCGGACATGGCCGAGGCGGTCGTCGCCGTCGCGGCGCGGCGGCGCGGCATCGGCAGCGAGCTGATCCGCACCGGTCTGGCTGCTGGGACTCCCGACACCCGAATCTGGGCGCATGGCGATCTCGACGGCGCGCGCGCGACCGCCGCGGCACTCGGCCTGACCGCGGTGCGCGAGCTGTGGCAGATGCGCCGCTCGCTGTCCGCGCTGCCGCCGCTGCCCGACGCGCCCGGCGTGCGGCTGACCACCTATCCGGGACCCGGTGTCGACGCCGAACTGCTGCGCGTCAACAACGCCGCCTTCCATTGGCACCCCGAGCAGGGTGGCTGGACGCAGGCCGAGGTCGACGAGCGCCGGGGCGAGTCGTGGTTCGACCCTGCTGGGCTGTTCCTCGCGTATGACGCCGACGATGGCGACCACCTGCTCGGCTTCCACTGGACCAAGATCCACCCGAGCACAGGGCTGGGCGAGGTGTACGTCGTCGGTGTGGGCCCCGACGCGCAGGGTCGCGGGCTCGGTGCGTTGCTGACACTGGCCGGTCTGCACTACCTGGCCGACCGGCTGGGTACCGAGGGGACAGTTTTGCTGTATGTCGAAGCAGACAACACCGCCGCGGTGAAGACGTACCGACGGCTCGGGTTCGAGCGCTACAGCGCCGACGTCGCCTACGCCGGAGCCCCGACCGTTAGCTGAAACAGCGAGTTGGCTGAAAAATCGCTGATCGAGTTCACCCTGCGTTCATTTGGCATAAGTGATTCGTCCATGACGGCCGCATACGTTGCGCGGGAGTCGGAAGCCGACCCTTGAAAGCCGACCATCGGCCGACACCGAAAGTAGGACCCGTGAAGTTCACCAGCATCGGTAAAGCATTCGTCGTCACCGCAGCGGCCGCATCGCTTGCCGTCGGCATGACCGCGTGTGGCAACGACAACAAGTCCGGCACCGCGTCGTCGACGTCCGGTTCCGCCGCCGACTGTGGCGGTAAGAACTCGCTGACCGCCGAGGGCTCGACCGCGCAGCAGAACGCGATCGCCGAGTTCAACAAGGCCTGGGGCCAGGCGTGCTCGGGCAAGAACCTGTCCTACAACGGCACCGGATCGGGTGCCGGTCGCCAGCAGTTCATCGCCAAGCAGGTCGACTTCGCCGGTTCTGACTCGGCGCTGGCCAAGGAGCAGATCGAGAAGGCAGCCGAGCGCTGCGGTGGCAACCCGGCCTGGAACCTGCCGCTGGTGTTCGGCCCCGTCGCCCTGGCGTACCACATCGAGGGCGTGAGCAAGCTCGTCGTCAACGCCGATGTGCTGGCCAAGATCTTCCAGGGCGAGATCAAGAAGTGGAACGACCCGGCCATCGCCGCGCTGAACGCCGGCACCACCCTGCCGGACAGCGACATCAAGCCGGTCTACCGTTCGGACTCGTCGGGCACCACCGACAACTTCCAGAAGTACCTGGCCGCCGCGGCTCCGGAGAGCTGGAAGAAGGGCGCCGGCAGCGAGTTCCAGGGCGGCGCCGGTGAAGGCGCGCAGAAGTCGGCCGGCGTCGTGCAGGCCGTGCAGGCCACCCCGGGCGCCATCGGCTACGTCGAGAAGAGCCCGGCCGCCGCTGCTGGCCTGCCGTTCGCGCAGATCGACACCGGTTCGGGCGCAGTCGAACTGACCGACGACAACGCCAAGAAGGCCATCGCCTCCGCCAAGTTCGCCAAGGACGGTAACGACCTGGCCCTCGACCTGAAGTCGCTGTACTCGACCAAGGAAGCCGGCGCCTACCCGCTGGTGCTGGCCACCTACGAGATCGTCTGCTCCAAGGGCTACGACGCCGACACCGCCGCTGCGGTGAAGTCGTTCCTGAAGGTCGCGGCCAACCAGGGTCAGGCCAACCTGTCGAAGGCGGGCTACATCCCGCTGCCCGACGCCTTCAAGGCGCGTCTGCTGAAGTCGGTCGACGCAATCGCTTAAGCAGTGCTGGCGCTCCGGTTCCATCGCGGTAAGGATGGAACCGGAGCCCACGACCGATAGGTTCCTGACAGGATGACAGTGACAACACCGAATCCAGCCGACGCGGGGTCGGGTGAGGCGCTCGCCGCACCGTTCCCTGAGCCGACGCCGGTGTCGCTCGACCCGCTGAAGGGCTCGAAAGTGCGCCTGGGCGACAGGATTTTCCGCCTGCTCGCCGAGGGCTCCGGGGTGCTGATCGTCGCGCTCATCGCGGCCATCGGAGTGTTCCTGTTGTGGCGCGCCATCCCGGCGCTGGCCCGCAACAAGGAGAACTTCTTCACCTTCGGCGGCAACTGGGTCACCACCGACACGTCGGCCATGCACTTCGGCATCCTCGATCTGCTGCAGGTCACCGTCTTCGTGTCGGTGTTTGCGCTGTTGATCGCGATGCCGGTGGCGCTGGGTATCGCGATTTTCCAGACGCAGTACGCGCCGCGACGGCTGGCCGGACCGCTGGCGTACGTGGTGGACCTGCTGGCGGCGGTGCCGTCGATCGTCTACGGCGTGTGGGGCCTCTACGTGCTGGCTCCCGTGCTCAAGCCGATTGCGTTGTGGCTCAACAAGAATCTCGATTGGCTGTTCCTGTTTCAGACCGGCAATGCGTCGGTGGCCGGTGGCGGCACCATCTTCACCGCGGGCATCGTTCTCGCCGTCATGATCCTGCCGATCATCACCGCCGTGACCCGCGAGGTCTTCATCCAGACGCCCCGCGGCCAGATCGAAGCCGCGCTGGCTCTGGGCGCCACCCGCTGGGAGGTCGTCCGCACCACGGTGCTGCCGTTCGGTCTGTCCGGCTACATCAGCGGTGCGATGCTCGGCCTCGGCCGCGCGCTCGGTGAGACCATCGCGCTGCTGATCATCCTGCGCGGTACGCAGACCCAGTTCAGCTGGTCCCTGTTCGACGGCGGCTACACGTTCGCCAGCAAGATCGCCGCCACCGCAAGCGAATTCAACGACCAGTACAAGGCCGGCGCCTATATTGCTGCCGGCCTCGTGCTGTTCGTCCTGACGTTCGTCGTGAACTCCGCGGCACGCGCGGTCGTGGCCGGAAGGACGGCGAAATGAACGCGAAGATGGCGGCGATGCTGGAGCGGCCGGTCAAGCACCAGTCGTTCGAAGGGGTGGGCCTGCGCCGGAAGGTGACCGACAAGGTTGCGACGGTGCTGGTCAGCCTGTCGCTGCTGGTCGCGCTGATCCCCCTGGTGTGGGTGCTGTATTCCGTTGTCACCAAGGGCTATAAGGCCATCACGTCGGCGGAGTGGTTCACCAACTCGCAGTCCGGCATGACGGCGTTCGACGCAGGCGGCGGTGCGTACCACGCCATCGTCGGCACCGTGCTGCAAGCCCTGGTGTGTGCCGCCATCTCGATCCCGATCGGCGTGATGGTGGCGGTGTACCTGGTGGAGTACGGCGGCGGCACCAAGCTGGGCAAGGTCACCACGTTCATGGTCGACATCCTCACCGGTGTCCCGTCGATCGTTGCCGCGCTGTTCATCTACGCGCTGTGGGTGGCCACCCTGGGCTTCCAGCGCACCGGTTTCGCGGTGTCACTGTCACTGGTACTGCTGATGATCCCCGTCATCGTGCGGGCCACCGAGGAGATGCTGCGCATCGTCCCGATGGACCTGCGTGAGGCCAGCTACGCATTGGGCATTCCCAAGTGGAAAACCATTGTGCGCATTGTCATCCCGACGGCGCTGTCGGGCATCGTCACGGGCATCATGCTGTCGCTGGCCCGCGTCATGGGCGAGACGGCCCCGCTGCTGGTCCTGGTGGGCTACGCACAGGCCATGAACTTCGACATGTTCGGCGGCTTCATGGGCTCGCTGCCGGGCATGATGTACGACCAGATCGGCGCCGGTGCCGGCGCCAACGAGGTCCCCACTGACAGGATGTGGGGCGCGGCGCTGACCCTGGTGCTGCTGATCGCACTGCTGAATGTGGCAGCGCGGCTGTGCGCCAAGTTCTTTTCCCCCAAGAAGGTTTGAGCAGGAGTACGGGTTAATGGCCAAGCGTCTGGATCTCAAGGATCTCAACATCTATTACGGCGCGTTCCACGCCGTGCAGAGCGTCAGCCTGTCGGTGGAGCCGCGCAGTGTGACGGCGTTCATCGGGCCGTCGGGCTGCGGTAAGTCGACGGTGCTGCGCACCCTCAACCGCATGCACGAGGTGATCCCGGGCGCGCGCGCCACTGGATCGGTGCTGCTCGACGGTGACGACATCTACGCCCCCGGCGTTGACCCCGTCGGCGTGCGCAAGACCATCGGCATGGTGTTCCAGCGGCCGAACCCGTTCCCCACCATGTCGATTCGTGACAACGTGGTGGCCGGGCTGAAGCTGCAGGGCGTGCGCAACAAGAAGACGCTCGACGAGGTCGCCGAGCGCTCACTCAAGGGCGCCAACCTGTGGAACGAGGTCAAGGACCGGCTCGACAAGCCCGGTGGTGGGCTCTCCGGCGGTCAGCAGCAGCGGCTGTGCATCGCCCGCGCCATCGCGGTGCAGCCCGACGTGCTCCTGATGGACGAGCCGTGCTCGGCGCTGGACCCGATCTCGACGCTGGCCATCGAGGATCTGATCGCAGAACTGAAGCAGGACTTCACGATTGTGATCGTCACGCACAACATGCAGCAGGCGGCGCGCGTCAGTGATCAGACGGCGTTCTTCAACCTCGAAGCCACCGGCAAGCCGGGCCAGCTCATCGAGATCGACGACACCGAGAAGATCTTCTCCAACCCGTCCAAGAAAGCCACCGAGGACTACATCTCCGGCCGCTTCGGTTAGGTCGGTCACCTAAACCCGCGAGCAGACGTAAAACTGTCGTTTTCGGCTTGAAATTGACAGTTTTACGTCTGCTCGCGGGTGCATCAGTCAGGCTGCGCGGTCGAAATGACGCTTGATCCGCGTGCACAGCTCCACTGGGTATTGCCGGATGTCGTCGACGACTGCCGGAACACTGGTCCAGTTCATCTCCTGCAAGCGCGCTGTCTTGATCCGATCATGTTTGACTGCAATGGGATTCGAGTGCCATTCCATGCTGTCGTATTCGGCGGCGACGCGGAACTCTGGCCACGCGAAATCGAGCCGCCATACTTTGCCGTGAAGGTCTCGGATCTCGTACTGCAATTCGGGAGCGGGAAGCTCCCAATCCATGAAGACCAGTCGCATTTCCGATTCCATCGGTGATTCGGCTCGGGCGTCGGCCAGGGGCAGCATTTCGCGGACGTTGACGACGCCGCGACGACCACGTTGTTCCTCGAGTGCCTGCTGCAGCTCCGTTTGGCTGCAGGTGCCGCTGCGGAGCGCGGCGTCCAGTATCGCCAGCACCCGTGGACGCTTCAATGTCCGCGCGACCTCGATTGCGGTCCACGCGGGCGCGGTGACCAGGCGGCCGTCAATCTTCTTGAGCGGAGCGCCAATTCGCTGGTGAACCACAAGTTCAGGCGTCGGTCGGATGCGCACGCCCGGGTCGAGAATGTGGGTCCGGTCGTCCTGTTCCGTGTCAAAGTCGTACATCGCGGCAGCGGTGTTCATGCAGGCGACAATCGGGACGTCGGACAGCATGTCCAGAGCGCGGAGGCGGCATGCTGTGTCCGGAGGCTGCGCGGAATAGACACCGTGGCACACGCGGAACACTTCGCCGGCCCGGACCCTACGGGCGAGTGCCCGGTCGGTCATCGTCGCGAGCAACTGCTGGGCGGTCGCCAGCCCGTCATATGTAGCGAATACCTCGTCGAGCGACATGAGGTCGATCGTGGTCGACCGACCGCGTGGGCGCCACCATCCGGTCTCCAGCCCTGTGGATAACTCCGCGAACAGACGTAAAACTGTCGTTTTTCGCTTGAAATCGACAGTTTTACGTCTGCTCGCGAGGGAAGGTGACCCCCTACCCACCTACGGCGTGATGACGACGCGGGTGCCGGAGGGTTCCTTTGCCGCCCAGACGTTTTCGATGTCGGCAAGCGGGCGGGCCACAGTGGTCATCTGTAACTCGCCGGTCTCCAGCATCGCGAACAACCGCGGCAGGCCTTCGGAGCGGGCCCGCATCAGGGCCTCCGGCGGGACGCTGCCGATGCCCACACCCTGGAGTGTGATTCCGGTGCTGCGCAACGTCGCCGCGTCGATATTGATGGTCTCGCCCGTCATCGAACCGACCTGGATGAAGCGGGTGGCGTGGAAATGGCTCGACGAGTGCGCGGCGGCCAGGGCCGCCAGCGTCTGCTGGGCCGGCGTACCCCACAGGTAGTCGATGACGGCATCGAACGGCCGCGCGGAGTGTTGGGCCACAACGCTTTCGGTGAGGTCGTCGGTCCCGAGCGCGATGACGTCGTCGGCTCCGACGGTGCGGCTGGAACACATCGCGCGTGAACTACCCACGCTCAGCCTGCATCTACTGGTGGTGCTCGCCGACGGGCCGATCAGTGTGGTGGGCCTGGCTGCCCGCGCCGGGCAGCTCAAGGGCACCGTGTCGAAGCATGTTCAAAGATTGGTCGATGCCGGGCTCGTGATCCGCTCAGCGGTGCCGGGCAACCGGAAGGAACTGCAGCTGACGCCCACTGCGGACGGGGAGCTGCTCATCGAGGTACACCAGCGTATGCACGACGAGATGGATGCCGGCCGGCACGACTTCCTGTCGCACTACACCGCCGCGGAACTGTCGGTGCTGGCGAAAGATGCTGCAGGACCTGCTGGCGGCCGGCCGTGACGGCGTCCGGCTGGTCCCTGCCGAGCAGACGTAAAACTGTCGATTTGCACGTGAAAACGACAGTTTTACGTCTGCTCGCGAGTAGGAGGTGCCCCCAGCTCGCGAGCGGGCCTAGCGGATGGTGGGCAGGCCGTCGTCGTCGGAGAAACGGCCGGTGACCTGGAAGATCACCCGGCGGGCGACCTCGACGGCGTGATCGGCGAAGCGCTCGTAGAACCGGCTCAGCAGCGTCACGTCGACGGCCGCGGTCACGCCGTGCTTCCATTCCCGGTCCATCATCACGCTGAACAGGTGACGGTGCAGGTCGTCCATCGCGTCGTCTTCTTCGTGGATCCGGGCGGCGCGCTCGGGGTCCTGGGTGAGCAGCACCTCTTGCGCGGTGTTGCCCAATTCGACTGCCAGACGGCCCATTTCGGCGAAGTAGCCGTTGACCTCCTCGGGCAGCGCGTGCTGCGGGTGACGGCGGCGGGCGATCTTGGCGACGTGCAGTGCCAGCGCGCCCATGCGGTCCACGTCGGCGACGATCTGGATGGAGCCGACCACGGACCGCAGGTCACCGGCGACGGGGGACTGCAGGGCCAGCAGGACGAACGCCTGTTCTTCGGCCTGCGTGCTCATGACGGCGATCTGCTCGTGGTCGGAAATGACCTGCTCGGCCAGTACCAGGTCGGCCTGCAACAGGGCCTGGGTCGCGCGCTCCATGGCAACACCGGCCAGTCCGCACATCTCGCCGAGGCGCGCGGTCAGTGATTCAAGCTGCTCGTGGTACGCGGTACGCATGCGCTCCAGACTACTTTCTGGCCAGGGGACATGCCGTGATCTGGCAATGAACGGCCGGTGAATGGGACAGGTCAGATGCTATTTACAGCTGGTGTCGGCCGCATTGGTGACGCTGAGATCTTCCGGCAGTTTGGTCGGTTCGCCCGACAGGGTGCCGTGGGTCACCCGGAGCTGCGCGATTGAGCCGCCGGATGACGGTGCGCCCACCGAGGTGAAATCGGTCCCGAGGACCACCCGTACCACGTCTCCCAGGCCGGACACCTGCTCGACGTGGGCATTGGGCAAAGCCGACGCCACCGTCGCGGCGGCCTGTTCGTGTCCCGCCGAGAAGAACACCGTCGTCGCGGTCACCTGGCCCTGGTAGTCGTCCGGTGAGGTGACGGTGAAGCCGTGCTGTTCCAGCTCTTTGGTCGCGGTCGCGGCCAGGCCGTCCTGCCCGGTCGAGTTCGACACCCGGACCGTCACCTGGCTGGGGTCGCTCGTCGTGGTGTTGACCACTTCGCCGTCCGAGGCGGCCGACGTGGTGCTCGGTGCGGCCGAGGTGGACGGCACCGGGGTGTTGTCGGAGTTGCGTTCCTCGGGCAACGGCTCGTCGTTGATGATGGCGTCGAACAGCGCGCGCATGTCCTGGACGCGGGGCGGCTCATTGCCCTCGGAGTCGGTGACGCCGGTGGGCACCGTGACGAAGGTGACCCGGCCGGCGCTGACGCCCTGGATCGACTGGCCCAGCTGCACCAAATCCTTGGTGGTGACGTTGTCGACGGACGAGTCGTCGATGAAGAGGTTGACGACGTTGTTGAGCTTGCCGAGGTTGAAGAACGTGTCCTTGGAGATCATCGACCGCAACAGCGACGACAGGAACATCTGCTGGCGCTTGATCCGGCCGTAGTCACCGTTGACCTCAGTGGTCACCTGGCGGGCGCGGACGTACTGCAGCGCGGTGTGACCGTCGATGACCTGACGTCCGGAGTTCTCCAGCACGGTGCCCAGCTCGTAGTCCTGCAGGGGCGTGGAGCTGCACACCTCGACGCCGCCGACCGCGTCGACCAGCTTGGAGAAACCCGCGAAATCGACTGCCATGAACCGGTTCACCGACAGGCCGGAGAGCTTCTGGATCACCTTGACCAGGCACTTGGGGCCACCGAACGAGTAGGCCGAGTTCAGCTTGGTCTCGGTGTAAACCTGGTCGGGCCCATAGCTTTTGGTGTCTTCGTCGTAGATCGGCCCGTACATGCCGGTCTTCGGATCCCAGGCTTCGCACTGCGTCTGCTTGATGGCCAGGTCGCGCGGGAACGACACTGCCACAACACGTTTGCGGTTCGCCGGGATGTTGACGAGCATGATGGTGTCCGAGCGCGCACCACCGGCCTCTTCGGTGGTGCCGGCGCCCATGTCCGCGTTCTGGCCGTAGCGGCTGTCCACGCCGACGATCAGGAAGTTCTCGTCGCCGAACTGCGCGTTGGGGTCGACGATGTCGCGCGAGTTGAGGTCCAGCGCCGAGACCCGGTTCATGTTGTTGTTCTTGATGTTCTGCCACTGCCAGGCAGCGCCGGTCATGGCCAGCGCGATGACGGCGGCCAGCGCCATGAGGACGCGACCGGCCACCGCGAACCGGTGCCGGGTGTGGTGGTCGACGGGCGGCGGGGCATCGGCGTGGGCGGGCCGTTCCGGATGGTCGATGTAGTTCCGCACATCCGTGCGCACCACGGCGCGCGGCCGTTCGGGCAGCTCGACAGGGTCCGCCGGCGTCACCAGGGGCGCACTGAAAACCTCTGTGGCGGCCTCGGTTTCGGGCCGGCGGCGGGGGGCGCGCGTGGGTGCCTCAGCGGCCGGGCTGACGGGCACCGGAGGCGGGGACGCCGGCTGCGGCTCGGGACGGGCCACCGGCTTCGGCTCGGGACGGGCCACCGGCTTCGGCGCAGGCGCGGGCCGCTGGGGTTCCGGTGCCTTGGCTGGTGAGGGGGCTTCGATGGCCGGGGCCGGCGGGACCGTGCCACCGGAGAGCCGCGCGATCAGTTCGGCGACCGTGACGCCACCACCGCCGTGACTGCCGGTGACCTCGCCGTCGTCCGGCTGGTCCGTCAGCCGACCGTCCCGTTCCCACGGTGCCCGCACCGGACCCGAGGCCCGCGTTGTACGGGTCACCCAGGGGTTGTCGCCGGCAGCATCGCCGTCACCCTCGCCGGGGGTGGTCCGGTCACGGTCGCTCACGTCTACCCGCCAGAGTTGACCAAGTCAGCGCCGAACGGCACTGTGCAGTCGTCGGGATCATCCAGCCAGCCTTCGGGCAGCACCACAGAGCCCGGCGAGCCCTGCCGGCCCCGCGGGCCCTCCGCGCAATCCGGGAACGGCACATCCGAGTCCAGTTGGGTGAGCAGCTCATCCAACTCGGCCAAGGTCTTCACCAGCGCCAGGGCGCGACGCAGGTCGGCGCCGGCGGGCAGGCCGTGCAGGTACCAGGCGACGTGCTTGCGGATGTCGCGCATGCCCTTGTCCTCGCCGAAGTGGTCGGCGAGGAGTTGGCCGTGGCGTCGGATGATGTTCGCGATTTCGCCGAGGGTAGGCGGTGTGGGTCGGGGCTGCCCATTGAAGGCCGCCGACAGCTCGGCGAACAGCCAGGGCCGGCCCAGGCAGCCGCGGCCGATGACGACGCCGTCGCACCCGGTCTCGGCCATCATGCGCAGTGCGTCGTCGGCGTCGAAGATGTCGCCGTTTCCGAGCACCGGGACGCCAGTGACGTGGGCTTTCAGTGCGGCGATCTGGTCCCAGTCGGCGGTGCCGGAATAGCGCTGCGCGGCGGTGCGGGCATGCAGTGCGACGGCCGCGGCGCCTTCCTCGGCGGCGATCCGGCCGGCATCGAGGTGGGTGTGGTGGGCGTCGTCGATCCCGATCCGGAACTTCACGGTGACGGGAATGTCGGTGCCTTCGGTGGCGCGCACGGCTGCCGCCACGATCTGGCCGAACAGCTTGCGTTTGTAAGGCAGGGCCGAACCGCCGCCGCGGCGGGTGACCTTGGGCACCGGGCAGCCGAAGTTCATGTCGATGTGGTCGGCCATGTTCTCGTCGACGATCATCTTGGCCGCAGCGTACGTGGTGGCGGGGTCGACGGTATAGAGCTGCAGCGAGCGGGGTGATTCCTCGGGCGCGAACGTCGTCATGTGCATGGTCGCCGCGTTGCGCTCGACCAGCGCCCGCGCGGTGACCATCTCGCAGACGTACAGACCGCTCACCGTGCCCACCCGGGCCAGCTCCTGCTCGCGGCACAGGGTGCGGAAGGCGACGTTCGTCACACCCGCCATGGGGGCGAGGACGACCGGAGAGCGCAACGAGATCGGCCCGATCCGAAGGGATCGGGCCGTCTCGCTGACAGCTTCGGTTACGACGCTGATGTCGACACCAGGAGGTTCTTCATGGCCTTCTTCTCGGCCATCTTGCGTTCACGCTCGAGGCGACGTTCCTTGGCCACCTCGAATTTCGCGCAGGTGTCCTCGAGCTCGTTGATGATCCGGCCCAGGTCGTCGCGCAGTCGCGCGCCTTCGCCGGTGAAGTCCTCGCGCTCGAAGATGCGCCACTTCTTGAGCACCGGCATGAGGACGTCGTCGAGGTGGATACGCGGGTCGTAGACGCCACCGACGGCGATGATGACGGCCTTGCGGCGGAAGTCGGGCACGGTGTACCCGGGCATCTTGAAGTTCTCCACGATGCGGTGCAGCGAGGCCATCGCCTGGTTCGGGTTGATGTCCAGTCCGGCGGCCGAGACATCGCGGTAGAAGATCATGTGCAGGTTCTCGTCACCCGAGATGCGCTGCAGCAGCTGGTCGGCGACGGGATCGTTGCAGGCCTTGCCGGTGTTGCGGTGCGAGACGCGGGTGGCCAGCTCCTGGAACGAGACGTACATGACCGAGTCGAACAGGCTCTCGGCGAACAGATCACCCTGCAGGTTCTGGCCGGGCGAGAAGCCACGGGTGACCTGCTCGACACGCAGTTCCTCGAGCTCGACCGGGTCGCAGTTGCGGGTGACGACGAGGTAGTCACGCAGGGCGATGCCGTGGCGGTTCTCCTCGGCGGTCCACCGGTTCACCCAGTAGCCCCAGGCGCCGTCCATGCCCATGTTCATCGCGATCTCGCGGTGGTAGGACGGCAGGTTGTCCTCGGTCAGCAGGTTCTGGACCATGGCGGTCTGGGCCACCTCGGAGAGCTTGGCCTGATCCGGATCCCAGTCCTGGCCGCCGAGGGCGTAGTAGTTCTTGCCCTCTTTCCAGGGGATGTAGTCATGCGGGTTCCAGTCTTTCCGCATGCTCATATGGCGGTCGACGAGCGTCTCGACGACCGGCTCCAGCTCGTGCAGGAGCTGCAGGTCGGTGTAGTCGGCTGTCATGGCGCCTCCCGATATATCTGTACCTGTTGGTAGCAGTCAGAGTATCTGTGTCGGGTAGTGACATCAAGTTTGTGTGACGCATGTCCGATCGGATGAATCTGAACTGTGATGTCGCGGCCGTGTACGTGTTACCGGTGCTACCGGTGCGCGGGGATCCGGCTCATCAGCATGTCGACGCAGTAATCGACGAACTGTTCGCGGGTGACCGGCAGCTTTCCGCCCAGATATCCGGTGAACAGCGCCGTCAGGGCGCCGATCAGGCTGGTCGCTTCCAGGGCCCGCCGGGTGGGGTCGGAGTCGGGGAACATCTTGTGCTGCAGCAACTCGATGAAGCTCGGCATCCAGGCGGCGCCGGACCGGGTGAGGACGGGTTCCTGCGCCGGGGCGATCAGCAGGACCCGGCCGCGGGTCGGGTCGTCGACCATCATCGTGACGAAGCGCTCGACGGCGTCGCGGGCGCCCTGCGAGGAGGTCAGCGCCGCCATGGCGGTGGTGCACACCTCGTCGTAGACGGCGCGGACGAAATCGTCACGGTCGGTGAAGCTTTCGTAGAAGTAGCGCTCGGTCAGGCCGGCGGCGCGGCACACCGCGCGCACCGTCGCCGAGGGGCCGTCGGAATGGCCGAGCGCGGCGATGCCGGCGTCGATGAGCGCCTCGCGGCGCCGGGTCGGACGGTCCGCCAGTGGGACGGTGGACCAGCGGCCCTGTCGTTGACCGGAAGGCACGTGACTCCTAGGCTGTGGGCTGACAACGCGTGTAGTCAGGATACCCGCTGACATCCAGGAAAGAATGCCGGTGACCCAAAATACTTCCGACGTATGCCCCGTGACCAGCGATTCTGCCCCCGCGTCGGCCGGCTGCCCCGTCGCCCCCGGCGGCTACGACGTGGTGCCGCTCGGGCCGGACTCGTTGACGTGGAAGTACTTCGGCCAATGGACCGGGCTGTTCCAGGGCTCCTGGGCGGGCTCCATGCAGAACATGCATCCGCAGCTCGGAGCGGCCGTCGAGGAGCACTCGATCTTCTTCATCGAACGGATGCCGCGACTGTTCCGGTCGATCTACCCGATCGGTGGTGTGGTGTTCGACGGCTACCGCGCGCCGCAGACCGGCGCCGAGGTCCGCGACTACCACGTCGGCATCAAAGGGGTGGACAAGCAGGGGCGGCGCTACAGCGCACTGAATCCCGACGTCTTCTACTGGGCGCACGCGACGTTCTTCAAATCCACCCTCATGGCCGCCGAGAAATTCGGCGGCGGCCTCTCCGAGGCGGACAAGCGTCAGCTGTTCGACGAGCATGTCACCTGGTACCGCATGTACGGCATGAGCATGCGCCCCGTACCGAAGAGCTGGGAGGAATTCCAGGACTACTGGGACCACATGTGTCGCAATGTGCTGGAGAAGAACTGGGCCGCGACGACCGTCATGGAACTGTCGACCATGCCCAAACATCCTTCGCTGCAATGGATTCCGGATTGGTTATGGTCCAGGAACCTCAAGGTGATGGAGCGCTTCCTGACCTTCATGACGGTGGCGCTGTACGACGAGCCGGTGCGTGAGCTGATGGGGTACACCTGGTCGCCCCGGCAGCAGTGGCTGCATGACCGGCTGTGCGCGGTGATCACGCTGGCCGCGAAGTACGGGCCCAAGCGGGCGCTGATGCACCCGCGCAAGCGCTCGGCGATGGACCGGGCGTCCGGCCGGTTGCCCGTCGATTCGCCGCTGGTGCAGACTCCCGCGCGCAACCTGCCGCCCCTCGAATACCGAGGCCAGCCGCAGTTCTACTGCCCAGAGGTCGACTGAGCCGGGGCGGTTGCGGTACTCGCAGCAATTCGAGGGGTCTGCGAGATCGATTCGACCGCTGCCGTTCCCCGACCGCCATCAGGGCTAGCGTTGGGGCCATGCCAGTGCCCGCTGTCCTCGCCGAGCGCTATCAGTTGCGCGGGACGCTGGGGCATGGCGGAATGGCCGAAGTGCGCGACGCCTGGGACACCCAGTTGCAGCGTCCGGTGGCCGTCAAACTGCTCTACCCGCAGTTCAGCGCGCAGCCGGATTTCCGGCGCCGTTTCGAGATCGAGGCCCGCGCCGCTGCCGGCCTGAACCATCCGCATGTCGTCGCGGTCCACGATTACGGCGAGCACGACGGCACGCCGTACATCGTCATGGAGCGGCTACCGGGACGGACGCTGGCGGACGCGATGGCTACGGGACCCCTGCCGCAGCAGCGGATCCGGTCGATTCTCGACGACGTGCTCTCGGCGCTCGCGGTGGCGCACGCGGCTGGCATCCTGCATCGGGACATCAAGCCCGGGAACATCCTCCTGGACGGTTCGGGGTCGGCGAAACTCGCCGACTTCGGTATTGCCAAGAGTGGCGATTCGAGCCACACGATGGCAGGGCAGATCGTCGGGACCCTCGGCTATCTCAGCGTCGAGCGGCTGTCGGGGCGGCCCGCGACCGTCGCGGACGATCTGTACGCAGTCGGTGTGGTCGGGTATCAGGCGCTCACCGGTCGGCTGCCGTTTCCTCAGGACAACGTGGTTGCGCTCGCCCGTGCCGTCGCCGAGGAAAACCCGGTGCCGGTCACCGTGGTCCGGCCCGATGCCGACCCGGCTCTTGCGAGCGTCGTCGAACGGGCGATGGCCCGCGATCGGCGCTGGCGGTTCAGTAGCGCCGACGAGATGCGCGCGGTGCTGTCCGGCGCTGTGCCTGCCGCTCGTCCACACACGCTGGTGCTCGACCAGCCGCTCCCGGATCCGGCGACCACGCTGCTGCCGGTGGGCGCTCCGCGGCGTCGGTCGCGGTTCCTGCTCTGGGCCGCGGTGGCCATCGTGTTGCTGGTGACGGTTGTCGCGGTGATCGCCGATGCCGCGTCGCGGCCGGCCACGCCGGCTCCGGTCGGCACCAGCACGTCGGAGTCGACCGCGACATCCACGCCGGTTCCGCCGCTGACGTCGACCCCGACTGTTGAGACCCCGCCGCCCACGGGCCCCGGCAACGGTCGGGGCAAAGGCCCCAAGAACAAGCACCACGACTGAGCGCCGGTGCGCGGCACTCCCCGGTGCCCATCAGGTACCGATGTAGCGGCGCAGCTCCAAACATGATCGAAGCTGGTTGCTGGCGAATTTGTGCAAATTTGCCATTGGTTAGTGATTCGGATACTCGCAAGGCAGTTTCACGCTTTGACAAGCATTTTCGGACGTTGCCGCGATGATCATCAGATTTGCCAATCATTTCGCTGGTCAACGTAGTACGGTCCCGGGGTAGCTGGTGAGCAATCCAGGGAGAGACCGAGGAACGGCGGGTCCGTATGGCCGGGAAGCATCGTGAAGCTCGACGTGCGGCGACGCGGCGATGGTCGCGCGGGGCCGCCGCGGTAACGGTGACGGCTGCGGGCGTCGCGACAGCGTTCACCACCGCCACGACGCGTGTCCCCGTGATGTCGGCGCCGGTGGCGTTGGCGGCGCTGATCACGCCGGCGAACTCCACGGCGCAGTTCTTCGCGGGCTCGGAGTACTACAACCGGGACTGGAGCCCGTACGGGCAGCCGCAGGTGGTGCCGTTCCTCGCCGGGCCGAATGGGATCGCGAATGCGATAGCGGCCAACGCCGACGACCCGCGCGGCATCGTCGTTCTGTCGTCGGGCTGGGGTGCCGGGCAGACGGGCACGGCAATCGGCATCCTGCAGGACCGCAATGACCCCGCGTTGGACAACGTGAAACTCGTGGTGCTCGACAACAACTCGAACCGCGCCGGCGGCGGATTCTGGACCACCTACTGGTTCGGCGCACCCTTCCTGCTGACCTCGGCCGCCCCGACGCCGAGCGACACCACGGTCCCGATAACTGATGTCGCCTACGAGTACAACGTCAACTCCGATGCGCCGACCTACCCGATCAACGTGCTGGCCGACGCCAACACGCTGGCCGCCTACCTCGGGGATTACGGTGCCGAGCGGACCGCGCCGGTGCCGGACGCCGCGCTCGAACCCGTCGCCCCGGGTGCGCAGCACTACCACTACATCGTGGCGCCGGACGGCACAGTCGTTGATACCGTGCCGGTTCCGGGCAACATCACGTACGTGACGTTCACGTCCCCCGGGCTGCCACTACTGCGTCCGGTGCGAATGATCCCGGGCGGCAACATCATTGCGGACCCGATCGAGCCCGCACTGAAAGTGCTGGTCGACGCAGGTTACAAGGACAATTCGCCGATACCGCAGGACCCGGGCGAGACCCGGCCGGTCGGTCTGTTCCCGTCCGTGGCGGAAACGCAGACCGCGTTGGGACGCTTGCCCGGTGCCGTCCAGGAGGGTGCGCAGGCGGCCGCAGGTGACCTCCCCGCGCCACTGGCCGCTACTCCGTCGAGTCCAAAGGTGTTGGCCGCGAGCACCGATACGCCGCCGGCCAAGAACCTCGTCGACATGACGACGGGGAACAAGGCCGCGCCGCATGTCGGCCTGCCCAACCCCGGCAGCATGGCGAACCGCGCTGCCGGTGCCGTCACGTCAACGGTCGGTGGGGTGGTGAGCGGGCTGACTGGTGGCCTGCCGAAGCTCAAGGCTCCCGGCAGCCCGTAGCTCAGTCCGTCCAGGTCATCAGGTCGCGCTTGAGCACCTTGCCGGTGGGGTTGCGCGGCAGCTCATCGAGGAACACCACCTCGCGCGGCACCTTGTAGCGGGCCAGGTTGTCCTTGACGAACTGCTTGAGGTCGGCTTCCGAGACCTCGGCGCCCGAGACGGTGACCACGAAGGCGCGCAAGCGTTTTCCGAATTCCTCGTCGTCGACGCCGACGGCGGAGGCTTCCACGATGGCGGGATGGGTGACCAGCAGTTCCTCGACCTCGACGGGGAACACGTTCTCGCCGCCGGAGACGATCATGTCGTCGTCGCGGCCGTCGATGTACAGCCGGCCCTTGTCGTCGAAGTGCCCGACGTCGCCGCTGGCCATCAGACCGTCGATGAATTCCTTGGTGCCACCACCGGTGTAGCCCTCGAATTGTGTTGCGGCGCCGACGAATATCCGGCCTGTGCCAGGTGAGGGTACCTCGCGGCCGTTGTCGTCGAAGATCTTGATCCGGCAGCCGAGCATCGGCTTGCCGACCGACGTAGGGGCTTCGCGAACGTCGGCCGGGGTGGCCATGGTCGCCAGTGCGACTTCCGTTGAGCCGTAGAGGTTGTAGACGACCTCGCCCAGCAGATCCTGCGCCGCGGTCGCGACGGCGGCCGGCAACTGGGAGCCGGCGCAGAAGATGGCCCGCAGGCTCGAGGTGTCGTAGCTGCGGACGGTGTTGTCGCCCAGGGCAAGTACCCGCTGCAACATGATCGGCACGACGCACACTGTGGTCGCCTTGTGCTTCTCGATGTCCGCCACCAGTTGCTCGGCCTCGAACTTGCGCCGCAGCACCAACTTCGAGCCGAGGGCGATCGTCATGATCGCGATCAGCAGGCCCGTGCCGTGGAACAGTGGCGGGCCGATGATGGTGGCTTCGCGGGCGCGCATCGGCAGCCGCTCGAGGAGACCGCCCGGGAGGATGAAGCTGCGCGGCTCGGCGCGCGGTGCGCCCTTGGGCGTGCCCGTCGTCCCACTCGTCAGCAGGATGATCCGGCCCTGCTTGGCCGGCGCCGGTGGTGCCTTGGGCGACGCGCTCGCGGCGAGGGTGTCGAGATCGTCACTCGCGCTGTCGATATCGGCAACAAACGTGCCCTTCGGTGCCTCGATATCGGCGACCAGATCAGTGAATTCGACGTCGTGCACCAGCAGATCGACACCTTCGCGGTTCGCGACTTCCGCCGCCTGCCGGGCCGAGAACGCGGTGTTGAGCCATACCGCGTTGACGCCGGCGCGGGACGCGGCGAACGCCACGATCAGCGGTCCGCGATGGTTGCGGCAGAGGATGCCGACGGTGTCACCTGGGGCGAGCCGATCCCGGAATGCGTTGGCAATCCGGTCAACTGCCTCGTCGAACTCGGCATAGGTGAGCTCGCCGCGTTCGTCAGCGATCGCCGGATACGCGCCGTGCCGGATCGCCGCGATACGCGGCGCGGCGCCGAACGGCCCGTAGGTGTCGAGTGCCGCCAGGACCTGCACCAAGCGGTGCGGCAGGTCGACGCCGATGGCGCCGGCCCGCACCAGTGCCACGAGTGCGCGGGTTTCGAGGCCGGCCCGCCGAGCCGGCTCGGGGAGGCGGGGGGTTAGGGGCCTT
>NZ_JMHT01000047.1 GCF_001905655.1 Mycobacterium sp. ST-F2 | reverse complement strand
GAGCAAGGTCATCCTCGCCCGAACGGGTTGAACACAATCAATGTCGGTGGGGCCCGGTAGTATCGAACGTATGAGCGAAAGCCTGGTGATAGACCCCGATGCCGATGAGGCGGCGTCGTTGGGTCGCATGACCGAGCTCGAGCGGGTGAAGTCGGCTGCGGCGGCCCAGCAGGCCCGGATTGCGGCCGAACTGGAGGCGCGGCGGGTGGCGGCGGCCGCGGCGGGTGGGCCGCGGGTGTCGCGGGCCGCGCTGGGTTCGGAGATCGGGTTGGCGCGGCGCGAGTCGCCGCATCGGGGTGAGCGGTTGATGGCGATGGCCCGCATCCTGGTCGCGGACATGCCGTGCACGCTGGCCGCGTTGGAGTCGGGTGTGCTCTCCGAGCACCGGGCCGAGCTGATCACCAAAGAGGCCGAGTGCCTGTCGGTGTTGGATCGCCGGCTGCTGGATGCCGAATTGTGCTCGGACCCTGCCACCCTCGATGGTAAGGGTGATGCCGAGATCACCGCCGAGGCCAAGCGGATCGCCTACCGGCTCGATCAGGAGGCGATCGTGCAGCGGGTGCGCCGCGCGCCGGCCGGGCGTCATGTCCGGTTCCGGCCTGCTGGTGACGGCATGGCCACCGTGAGCGTGCGGCTGCCGGCTGCCGAAGGCCGCGCCATGCATACCGCGCTGTCCGATGAGGCGGCGAGCACGCTGGCCTCGACACTGCCGGGCACGACGGTACCGGCCGGGTTGGGCCGCACCCACGACCAGATCATGGCCGACGTGATGGTGCAGCGGGTCACGGGCCGCAACCCGGTGCAGTCGCCGGTGCCGGTGACGGCGAACCTGGTGCTCTCGGATGAGACCCTGCTCGGCGGTGGCGCAGAACCGGCGCATCTGGAGGGGTACGGGCCGATCCCGGCCGAAATAGCGCGGGATCTCGTCGTGGTCGGCGCGCTCGATGCGCAGGGCGCGGCCGCGGTGCGGCGCCTGTACGCCCAGCCGGGCACCAACAAGCTGGTGGCGATGGAGTCGAAATCCCGGGCGTTCCCGAAAGCCCTGGCCCGGTTCATCGCGTTGCGGGATCAGATCTGCCGGACCCCGTACTGCAACGCCAGGATTCGGCACACCGACCACATCCGGCCGCACGCGCAGCATGGCCCGACCAGCGTGCACAACGGTCAAGGCCAATGTGCGCACTGCAACTACGTCAAAGAAGAACCCGGCTGGCACGCGGCCACAACCTACGACCGGCACGGCCGCCACACCGTCACACTGACCACTCCGACCGGTGCGGTCTACACCTCCGCCGCGCCGCCGATGCCGACAGGACTGCAAATCCTGACCCGCAGGGTCCATCTCGCGATCATCGACGAGGGATCGCGCCCGCGGGTCATGCGCAGCTAGCCCTGATGTGTGGCGACTCACGGTTTCCGGCGGCGCTCGGCGGCGCATGATGAAGTCATGGACGGTGTGCTGTTCTTCGACGGCAAGTGCGGGATGTGTACCCGCGCCCGCAATCAATTGCTGCGGATGAATCGCACCGGCCGGCTCCGCACCGAACCGCTGCAGAAGCCCGGCACCGCCGAACGACTCGGCGTAGCACCCGAGCATCTGATGGAATCGGTGTGGTGGCTGGATTCCTCCGGCGAAGTGCTCGGCGGCGCCAAGGCGGCCAACGCCGCCGTGGCCGCGGCGATCGGCACCCGGTTGCCGTTGTGGGTTTATGGCATCCCGGGAATCGGCGCGCTCCAAGAGCGGATCTACCGCTGGGTGGCCACCCACCGCTACCACTTCCGCGGCGTCACACCGTGGTGCGAATCCGCGCCGTCGGAATGTGTTTCAGCGTAAGACGACCGGCAACGTTTGCGGTCCCCGAATGGCGGGGGTATCACGCCACTTGACCGGTCCGTCGATAACCGGTTGGCGGGCAAGGACTTCGCGTAGCGCGACGGTCAACTCCAGCTGGGCGAGCGCCGAACCCAGGCAGTAGTGCGCCCCGTATCCGAAGGCCAGGGGAGCGGGGCCGGTACGGCCCAAGCGGAAGCGGTCGGCTTCGGTGAAGACGGCCGGGTCGCGGTTGGCGGCCGCCACCACGACGACGACGCTGTCGCCGGTGGCGATGTCGGCGCCGCCGATGCGGTGGTCCTCGGTCGCCGTACGCACCGTCGACTGCACCGGGCCGTCGAGCCGGAGAAGCTCGGTGATGACGGCCCTGTCGACGGTGTCGACCTGTTCGTGCACCAACCGAATCAGCCCGGCGCCAAGGAGATTCGCGGTGGTCTCGTGACCGGCGACCGCGATCAGGATGGCCGTCACCACGACGTCTTCGAGTGACAGGTCGGGATCGGTGGCGATGAAGCTGAACAGATCGTCCCCGGGATGGGCTCGCCGGTCGGCAGCGAGCGGCAGGAACTCGGCCATCAATGTGGCCGCGGCACCGAACCCCTCCGCCACCTCGAGTGGATCGGCCAGAGTGCCGAGCATCCGGATGATCGACGGCGACAGTTCACGCAGCGCCGCCGCGTGGCCCGGATCGAGAGCGAGCCACTCGCCGACCACCGCGATCGGCAGGGGCAGCGCGATCTGCGACATGAAATCGAATGGCTCGCCGGTCGGCACCTGTGCAACGACCTCCGCGGTGATCGCCTCCACACCCTCGGTCAGACCGGCCACCGTGCTGCGCGTGAACGCGTCCCGCACCGCGCCGCGCAGCCGGTCGTGATCGGCACCGTCGGTGAAAAGCATCGATGCCTTGGCGAATTCCGGCCCCATCACGGTCATCGTGGCGCGGGCCACCGGATTGGCCAGCGGGTCGCTGGTCCAGCCCGACCCGCCGAGCACCTGCCGGGCGGCGTCGTAGCCGAGCACCAGCCAGCCTTGGGCGACGCTGTCCCACACGACATCTCCGTCGCGGCGGCGGGCTTCGTAGAAGGGGTAGGGGTCGGCGGCGTCCCAGGGCAGCCGGGCCGCGGTGACATCAGCGCCGTTCATGATCGTCCATCCCGAAAGGCAAGCCACGTCGGCGCACCCACGCCACGTGTTGGCGACCCAGTTCAGTCACCGGTTCGTCCACACCGTCCATGTCGTCCAGCGATGCGCGCGCGTAGAAGGTGGCTCCGAGCGCGGTGAAGATGGCATTCATCGACAGGTTCAAACGCGAGAAGAACACGAAGTCGGGCGGCACCGTGATGTGCCGCATCAGGTGGTCGGCGTCGCGTACATCGAGCAACGACGCGACAGCCCGCCGCGACGTCTGTTCGGTGTATGTCACCGGCTGCGGCGCGAGTATCTCGAAGATGATCTCCTGGTACCACCGATATGCGTCGTCCGCGGTGAGCGGGGAATCGGCTGTGAAGAAACCACTTTCGATCATGCCGACGCGCAGATCGTCCTTACGCCCCTCGACGGCCGACCGGACCAACCGGACGATGAGTTGGCGCCGGGACTCCGACAGCACCTTGACGCAGCCGAAATCGACGAAGCCGACGGTGCCGTCGAGGCCGAACCGGTAGTTGCCGGGATGCGGGTCGGCATGGAACAGGTCGCCGTGCCGGTAGGACCCCGTGATGAATCGGGTGATCACCTCGGCCCAGGTGTTCTTCAGCTCCTGATCAGCATCTTGTGCTGCGGCCCAATCCAATCCGTCCAGGTAGGTCATGGTGAGTACACGGTCACCCGATGCCTCGGGAACGACCGCCGGCACCCGGATGAACGGATGGTCGCGGTACAGCTCACTGAACGCGGTGATGTGGGCGGCTTCGCGGCGGTAATCGATCTCCTCGGAGATGCGTTCGGAAATCTCTGCGGCGATGGGGGTGACGTCGGGAAAGATGGTGCCGAGCGTGCTGGCGGCCCCGGCCGCGAAGCGGAACATGGTCGCCAGCAACTCGGTGTTCGACAGGTCGTCGCGAATGGCTTGTGCCACACCGGGATACTGAATCTTCACAGCGACGTCACGGCCGTCGTGCAGGACGGCCCGGTGGACCTGCCCGATCGAGGCCGCCGCCGTCGGTTCGTCGGAGAACGACGCGAACACGGCAGAGATCGGGCGTCCCAGGTCATCCTCGGCAACCTGCCGGGCCAGCGCCGAGTCCATCGGCGGCGCGTCGGCCTGCAGCCGTGTCAGCGCCCGCTGATACGGCGAAAGTTCGCCGGAGCCAATGGCATTGGCGTCGACCATGGACACCAACTGACCGGCCTTCATCAGCACGCCCTTGGAGTGGCCGAGGAGTTCGGCGTACTGCTCGGCGGTGCGTTCGTGGAAGCGCTCGACGGCACCGGTGTTTCCGGCCTTTTCCCGCAGCGCGGCGACCATCCGGCCGCCCGCAGCGCGGGCGGTGAAGCCGGCGACCGGCATGGTGCGGCGGATGCGTCCGCGCGGCACATTCCCGGTCATTGCGACTCCCAGCGTTGTATGGTGACCTAGTACGAAATATATGACCCTTCTTATATCCGGTCAATGGTGGGAGTCAGCAGTGCAAACCTCGACCAAGGAACGGCTGGTCTCCGAAGCCATGCGGCTGTTCAGTGAGCAGGGCTACAAAGCCACCAGCATCACCCAGATCGAGAAGGCGGCCGGCCTCGTGCCCGGCTGCGGCGCCCTGTACAACCACTTCAAGACGAAAGAGGCCGTACTCGCGGCGGGCATCGACCGACAGCTGGATCGGCGGCGGGCCATGCACGACATCAGCGCGCTGTTCGCCGGCGAGGGGGAGTTGCGGACCGAACTCACGCTGCTCGGCCGGTACGTGCTGCGCGTGCTGAATCAGGAAAGTCAGTTCCTGCAGGTCGCGGCCCGCACGCCGGCTGATCAGTCAGACCGGCCGGGCGCTGCCTACGCGGCGCTGGTCGACGGCCTGTACGGGGAACTGGCTGACTGGATCGGAGGCTGCGCGCCCGGCCTCGATCAAGCCGAGGCCAGGCGGATCGCCGTGATCGGGATCAACGCACTGCTGGGCAAGCAGGCGACGCGCGTGGTCTTCCACGCCCCGCAGGCGGACATCTCGGACGAGGAGTACATCGCGGACTGGACCGCGATGCTGGCCGGCCGGATCGAAGCGGCGCGCTAGTCCGGCAAGGTGGCCGGCGGGAAGTACTCGCCTTCCGGTGTCCGGTGCCACCACACGCGCTCGTGCCACAGCTCGCGGCCGGTGCTGTAGCGGTACCGGAAGATCCGCGCTCGCACAAAGCGCGGCGGTGCATCCGGAAAAGGATTGTGCCGCAGCAGTTTCAACGTCGCCGCGTCGCCGCGCAGCAACTGCTCCAGGAGGCCGACGAACCACTGGCGGCCGTACGTCGGCGAGATGGCGGCGAACCACATCATCCAGTCGAGCCGCAGATGGTAGGGCGCCCACTGCCGCGGTAGCCGGCCGACGGCGCCGGGCTTGCCCTTGAATTCGTATTCGCGCCACACGGTTTCGTCGGTGATCTCGTCGTCGTGGGTACCCTCGACCACCACCTCCCGCCGGATGCGGCCGATCGAGCCGAACGCGCCGTACGTATTCACCAGGTGCAGCGAGTTGAACGACGCGTTCATGCGCTGCCGCGACGACACCAGGTTTCGCACCGGCCAGTAGCTCAACACCACGACCAGCACGGTGAAACCGATGACAAGTGCCATGAACCAGGTCGGCGGCGCGGCCAGGGGGGAGGCGGGCACCGGTCCGGCTATCGCACTGAACGCCAACAACATCGTCAACCAGTTCAGCCACGCGTAATTGCCGGAGATCACCAGCCAGAGTTGGGTGATCACCACGATTGCGCCCGCGACAGTGGCGACGGGCTGCGGTGCGAACAGCCCGAACGGCACCACGAGTTGGGTGACGTGGTTGACCGCCACCTCGACGCGGTGCAACGGCCGCGGCAGGTGGTGGAAGAACCAGCTGAGCGGACCCGGCATGGGCTGGGTCTCGTGGTGGTAGTAGAGGCACGTCAGATCGCGCCAGCACCGGTCACCGCGGAGTTTGATCAGGCCCGCGCCGAACTCGGTGCGGAAGACCAGCCACCGGGCCAGCCAGATGACGAGCACCGGCGGCGCGACGGAGGCGTTGCCGAGGAACACCGCCAGAAACCCGGCTTCCAGCAGTAGGGATTCCCAACCGAAGGCGTACCAGCGCTGCCCGACGTTGACGATCGAGAGGTACAGCACCCACAGGACGAGCCAGATGAGCATCGCCGCCCACAGCGGCACGAGATCGCCCGCGCCCGCGACGAGCGCGAGACTCAGCGCGGCGCCGAGCCAGGCGACACCGGCGAAGAACCTGTCGGAGTAATGCCAATGGAAGATGCTCGGTGCCTGCCGGAATGACACCGCGGCGAGATAGCGCGGAATCGGCAACATGCCGTGTTCGCCGAGCAGTGGCCGGAATTGCCTTGCGGCGCAGATGAACGCGATCAGATAGACGCCGGCGATGCCGCGCTCCAGCACCAGCCGGCTGAACCAGTATTCGGGTGCTGAGAACCATTCCATCGCCGAATTCCTGACCCGCCGCTGAACTCCAGGATACGGCGGGGGGGGGCCGGAGAAAGGACAGTGTTCGTTCT
>NZ_JMHT01000046.1 GCF_001905655.1 Mycobacterium sp. ST-F2 | reverse complement strand
GACATCGTGGTGGAATCGACCGGGATTTTCACTGACGCCGCCAAAGCGCGGGGGCATCTGGAGGCGGGTGCCAAGAAGGTCATCATCTCCGCGCCGGCGACCGGTGAGGACATCACCATCGTGATGGGTGTCAACGACGACAAGTACGACGGCAGCCAGAACATCATCTCCAACGCCTCGTGCACCACGAACTGTCTGGGCCCGATCGCCAAGGTCTTGAATGACGAGTTCGGTATCGAACGCGGCCTGATGACCACCATCCATGCCTATACGCAGGATCAGAATCTGCAGGACGGGCCGCACAAGGATCTGCGCCGGGCGCGGGCGGCGGCGATCAATATCGTGCCGACCTCCACGGGTGCGGCCAAGGCCATCGGCCTGGTGCTGCCTGAGCTCAAGGGCAAGCTCGACGGGTACGCGCTGCGGGTGCCGGTGCCCACCGGGTCGGTCACCGACCTGACCGCCGAGCTGGGTAAGTCCGCCACGGCCGCGGAGATCAACGCGGCCATGCAGGCCGCGGCCGAAGGTCCGTTGAAGGGGATTCTGAAGTACTACGACGCGCCCATCGTGTCGTCCGATATCGTCACCGACCCGCACAGTTCGTTGTTCGATGCGGGACTGACCAAGGTCATCGACAACCAGGCCAAGGTCGTCTCGTGGTACGACAACGAGTGGGGCTACTCCAACCGCATCGCCGATTTGGCTGCGCTGGTCGGCAAGTCGCTGTAGACGCACGTAAGAGAAAGACAGGTATGAGCATCAAGACCCTCGATGAGCTGCTGGGCGAAGGCCCAGAAGGCGTTGCGGGGCGGGGCGTATTAGTCCGCTCCGATCTGAACGTTCCGCTCGACGATGACGGCAACATCACCGATCCCGGCCGCATCATCGCCTCCGTGCCGACGCTGGCCGCACTGGCCGACGCCGGTGCCAAGGTCGTCGTCACCGCCCACCTGGGCCGGCCCAAGGGCGGACCGGACCCCAAGTTCTCGCTCGCGCCGGTTGCCGCCGCACTGGGGGAGAAGCTGGGCCGGCACGTCCAGCTGGCTGGTGACGTCGTCGGCACCGACGCGCTCGCGCGCGCCGAGGGCCTGACCGACGGTGACGTGCTGCTGCTGGAGAACATCCGCTTCGATCCGCGCGAGACCAGCAAGGACGACGCCGAGCGTGCGGCCCTGGCCCGCGAGCTGGCGGCTCTGGTCGAGGGTCCCGACGGTTCGCCCGGCGCGTTCGTCTCCGATGGCTTCGGGGTCGTGCACCGCAAGCAGGCCTCGGTCTACGACGTCGCGAACATCCTGCCGCACTACGCCGGCACGCTGGTCGACGCCGAGGTCAAGGTGCTCGAGCAGCTGACCAGCTCGACCGAGCGGCCCTACGCCGTCGTTCTCGGTGGCTCCAAGGTCTCGGACAAGCTCGCCGTCATCGAGAACCTCGCCACCAAGGCCGACAGCCTCATCATCGGCGGTGGCATGTGCTTCACCTTCCTTGCCGCGCAAGGGCTTTCGGTCGGCACGTCGCTGCTGCAGGAGGAGATGATCGACACCTGTAAGCGGCTGCTGGACACCTACGCCGACGTCATCCACCTCCCCGTCGACATCGTGGTGGCCGACAAGTTCGCCGCCGACGCCGTGCCGGAGACCGTCGCCTCCGACCGGATCCCCGACGGCAAGATGGGCCTGGACATCGGCCCCGAGTCGGTCAAGCGGTTCACCGCGCTGCTGTCCAACGCCAAGACGGTGTTCTGGAACGGGCCGATGGGCGTCTTCGAGTTCCCGGCCTTCGCCGACGGCACCAAGGGCGTCGCCGAGGCCATCATCACCGCAACGTCCAAGGGCGCGTTCAGCGTCGTGGGTGGCGGCGACTCGGCTGCCGCGGTGCGCCAGCTCGAACTCGCCGAGGACGGCTTCTCCCACATCTCGACCGGCGGCGGCGCGTCGCTGGAGTACCTCGAGGGCAAGACCCTCCCAGGCATCGAAGTGCTGGGGTCGTAGACCATGGCACGTAAGCCGCTGATCGCCGGCAACTGGAAGATGAACCTCAACCATTTCGAGGCCATCGCGCTGGTACAGAAAATCGCATTCGCCTTGCCGGACAAGTACTTCGCCAAGGTCGACGTCACCGTCCTGCCGCCGTTCACCGACCTGCGCAGCGTGCAGACGCTGGTCGACGGCGACAAGCTGCTGCTCACCTACGGCGCCCAGGACGTGTCCCAGCACGACTCCGGCGCCTACACCGGTGAGATCAGCGGCGCGTTCCTGGCCAAGCTGGGCTGCACATTCGTCGTCGTCGGGCACTCCGAGCGCCGGACCTACCACCACGAGGACGACGCTCTCGTCGCCGCGAAGGCCAAGGCCGCGCTCAAGCACGGCCTGACGCCGATCGTGTGCATCGGCGAGGGGCTGGACGTCCGCGAGGCCGGCAACCACGTCGAGCACTGCACCAGCCAGCTCACGGGCTCGCTGGCCGGGCTGTCGGGGGACCAGATCAGCCAAGTGGTCATCGCCTACGAGCCCGTCTGGGCCATCGGCACCGGCCGCGTGGCCAGTGCCGGCGACGCGCAGGAAGTCTGCGCCGCGATACGGTCGACACTGGCCGGACTGGCGTCGCCCGAGATCGCCGCGACGGTGCGCGTGCTCTACGGCGGCTCGGTCAACGCCAAGAACGTCGGCGAGCTGGTCGCCAAGCCCGACATCGACGGTGCCCTGGTCGGTGGCGCGTCGCTCGACGGCGAGCAGTTCGCGATGCTTTCGGCGATCGCCGCGGGCGGTCCGCTGCCGTGATGCAGGGCCGGCCCTAGTTGGCCGGCTCCAACACCATGGTGGGCAGGTCGCCCCGGTTGATTCCTCCGGGGAGTGGCCGCTTCGAGGTTGTCGTCAACGGCGCGTCAACCGCCTTGGCCGGTGGCGCGTGACAGCCGGTCTCGGGGTCCATTCCTGGAATGCCGCCGGACTCGACGCAGCACAGGTCGGGATTCCGGATGGTCTTCTTCATGCAGTTGTCGTACGCCTCGATATCCCAGGTGTCGTCGCTGGGCGCGGCGAGCGATATTGCCGGTTGGGGCACTGCGAATGCGGCGGCCAGCAAAGCGGCTGAAGCGAATTTGATGGTAGACATGGTGGCCTCCAAAGGGGCCGAGTAGGGGATGTTGCTCTGTTCATGGTGCGCCGCCGCGGGGGTCGGTATCTGCGGAATTGCGGATCTTTCCGGGGGTCCAGCAACGCAGTGGCAACCACCCTGACGACGCGGCAGTGGACCGCCGGCAGGTGGCGCGCTCGGCTACCGGTAAGCTGTGGGTCATGATTTTGGCCCTGCAGATCACGTTGATCATCACCAGCGTGTTGGTCGTGTTGCTGGTGTTGCTCCACCGGGCCAAGGGTGGCGGTCTGTCGACGCTGTTCGGCGGCGGTGTGCAGTCCAGCCTGTCCGGCTCCACCGTGGTGGAGAAGAACCTGGACCGGCTGACCTACTTCATCACCGGCATCTGGCTGGTGTCGATCATCGGCACCGCGCTGCAGATCAAGTACGGCGCCTAGATTCGGCTTCCAAAACCGGTCACGCCCGTCAGGCGTGGCCGGTTTTGTTTTCTCCGGACGCGGCCAACTGGTGAGACTCGGCGAGCGGGACTGGTCAGGTCAGCCGATACTTGGCTGATGGCCGACGCTATCGAAGAGCCGGACACCACCCTGTCGCCGATCGGTTCGGTGCTGCGCACCGAACTGGGCCGCGAGGCCACCGAGCCGATGCGCGAGGACATCAGGTTGCTCGGCGCCATCCTCGGCGACACCGTACGAGAACAGAACGGTGACGCCGTGTTCGATCTGGTCGAACGGGCACGGGTGGAATCGTTCCGCGTGCGGCGTTCGGAGATCGACCGGGCTGAACTGGCCGCGCTGTTCGCCGACATCGACATCCACCAGGCCATCCCGGTGATCCGGGCGTTCACCCACTTCGCCCTGCTGGCCAACGTGGCCGAGGACATCCATCGGGAACGGCGGCGCGCCGTACACGTGGCCGCGGGCGAGCCGCCGCAGGACAGCAGCCTGGCTGCGACGTACCGCAAGCTGGACCAGGACGGGGGACTGGACGCGGCGGCCGTCGCCGACGCGCTCCGCGGTGCGCTGGTCTCGCCCGTCATCACCGCGCATCCCACCGAAACCCGGCGCCGCACCATCTTCGACACCCAGAACCGGATCACCGATCTGATGCGGTTGCGGCTGCACGGCCACACCCTGACCCGCGACGATCGCGACGTCGAGACCGAGCTGCGCCGGCACATCCTCACCCTGTGGCAGACCGCGCTGATCCGCTTGTCGCGGTTGAAGATTCAAGACGAGATCGCCACCGGGCTGCGCTACTACCCGGCCGCCTTCTTCGACGTCATCCCGAAGGTCAACGCGGAGGTACGCACGGCACTGCAGGCGCGCTGGCCCGGCACCGATGTGTTGGCGACGCCGATCCTGCGGCCCGGATCGTGGATCGGCGGCGATCGGGACGGCAACCCCAACGTCACCGCCGACGTGGTGCGGCTGGCCACCGGCAGCGCGGCCTACACCGCGTTCGATCGCTATTTCGCCGAACTCCTTGCGCTGGAACATGAACTGTCGATGTCGGCGCGGCTGGTCAGGGTCAGCGATGCGCTGCAAACGCTGGCCGACCAGCATCCTGAACCGGCCCATGCCGACGAACCGTACCGCCAGGCGCTGCACGTCATCCGGGGGCGGCTGACGGCTACCGCCACCGAGATCCTCGACCGGCAACCCGAGCAAGAGCTGGACCTCAGCCTGCCGCAATACGCCACTCCGGCCGAACTGCTCGCCGACCTGGACGTCATCGATGCCTCGCTACGTGCCGGCGGCTCCAGTGTGCTGGCCGACGACCGCCTGGCCCGGCTGCGAGAATCCGTGCGCGTCTTCGGTTTTCACCTGTGCGGACTGGATCTGCGGCAGAACTCCGAAGTGCACGAGCAGGTGGTCGCCGAGCTGCTGGCCTGGGCCGGTGTGCACCCCGACTACGCGTCGCTGCCGGAGGACGAGCGGGTTGCCGTCCTGGTCGCCGAGCTGTCCACCCGTCGGCCTTTGGTGGGCCGCGACGCGCAGCTGTCGGAGCTGGCCCGCAAGGAGCTGGACATCGTCGCCGCGGCCGCCCGGGCCGTCGCGGTATTCGGGTCAGAGGCAGTCCCCAACTACATCATCTCGATGTGTCAGTCGGTCTCCGACCTGCTCGAAGCTGCGGTGCTCCTCAAGGAGGCGGGGCTGCTCGACGCGGCCGGCGAGGAGCCGTACAGCCCGGTGGGCATCGTGCCGCTGTTCGAGACCATCGACGACCTGCAACGCGGCTCGGCGATTCTCGAAGCGGCTCTTGCCATTCCGCTGTACCGCTCGATCGTCACCGCGCGGGGCGAACACCAGGAGGTGATGCTCGGCTACTCCGACTCCAACAAGGACGGCGGGTACCTCGCGGCCAACTGGGCGCTGTACCGAGCCGAACTCGACCTCGTGGAATCGGCCCGCAAGACCGGCATCCGGCTGCGGCTGTTCCACGGCCGCGGCGGGACCGTCGGCCGCGGCGGTGGCCCGAGCTACGACGCGATTCTCGCGCAGCCCCCCGGCGCGGTCCAGGGCTCGCTGCGGATCACCGAGCAGGGCGAGGTGATCGCCGCCAAATACGCCGAACCCCATGCCGCGCACCGCAATCTGGAGACCCTGCTCGCCGCGACCCTGGAGTCGACCCTGCTCGACGTCGAAGGACTCGGCGACGCGGCGGCACCGGCCTACGACGTGCTGGACGACCTCGCCGCCCGTGCGCAGCGGGCATACTCCGAATTGGTCCATGACACACCGGGATTCGTCGAGTACTTCAAGGCGTCGACGCCCGTCAGCGAGATCGGTGCGCTGAACATCGGCAGCCGACCGACGTCACGGAAGCCGACCACCTCGATCGCCGATCTGCGGGCCATCCCGTGGGTGCTGGCCTGGAGCCAGTCGCGCGTCAGGCTGCCCGGTTGGTACGGCACCGGGACCGCGTTCGAAGAATTCATCGAGGCGACCGACGGTGGTCTTGCCGTGCTGCAGGATCTGTACACGAAGTGGCCGTTCTTCCGGACTGTGCTGTCCAACATGGCGCAGGTGCTGGCCAAGTCGGATCTCGGCCTGGCAGCGCGCTATTCGGAACTGGTCGACGACGAGGCGCTGCGTCACCGGGTTTTCGACAAGATCGCCGCAGAACATGAGCGCACCATCCGGATGCACGCCCTCATCACCGGACACGACAACTTGCTCGCCGACAACCCCGCCCTGGCGCGGTCGGTGTTCAACCGGTTCCCGTACCTGGAGCCGCTGAACCATCTGCAGGTCGAGCTGCTGCGCCGTTACCGATCGGGCGACGACGACGAACTCGTGCAACGCGGCATCCTCCTGACCATGAGCGGGTTGGCCACCGCGCTGCGCAACAGCGGGTAGCTGGGCAGAGGCTGGGGCGGCCTCCACTTAGCTTGTGGGACTGTCACTTTCGTCATCGCCTCCTCCCTCGGGTGGGTACAGCGTGGGGTGCCAGTATTGGTTTGTTCGGGGTTGGCCGGTGTCCAGCAGGGGTGGTGGGGTCCAGTGGGCGCGGCCGTTTTTCATGGTGCTGGTCCAGCCGGTGGTGTCTTCGAGGCGGTTGTCGCAGCCACAGGCCAGGGCCATGGTGGTGACGTCGGTTTGTCCGCCGCGGGTCCAGCCGGGGATGTGGTGGGCCTGGCAGCCCGCGGCCGGGACGGTGCAGTCGGGGCGGGTGCAGCCCCCGTCCCGGGTGAACAGGGCCAGGCGTTGGCCGGTGGTGGCGGTGCGCCGCGCCCGACCCAGATACAACGGCACATCACCATGGTTGTCGAACACCGCCAGGTAGCAGGACGCGCCCGTACGGGCAGCCAGATTCAGCAGATCCTTGACCGGGAGCTGGGTGCCGGTGTGCGTCACGGCGACCCCGGCGCGGTCCTCGAGCTGCTCGAGGGTGCAGGTCGCCACGATGGTGACCGGGAAACCGTTGTGCTCACCCAGATCGGTGGACAGCAGCAGCAGGCCGATGGTTTCCCAGGCATCGTGCTGGCGCTGGGCCACGGTGCGGGTGTCCGCGTCGATCTGCTCTTGGGTGGGTGTGCCCGTGGTGCACGGCTGCGGGTCGGCGGGGTTGCACATGCCCGGCGCGGCGTATTTGGCCATCAACGCTTCGAAGGTCGCGCGGGCGGCCGGGGTCAGCACACCACGCAGCTGCGACGTGCCATCAGCAGCCTGTTTAGACACCACCAATGCCCGGTCCCGGTACGGGTCGGGGTCGCGGTCATCGGGTTCGGGGCCGTCCTGATCCAACTCGTAGAGCTTGCGCCGGACCACCGATCGCAGCGATTCAGGGGTGAGATTGCGGGCCGCGGCCACCAACGCGGATTCAGCCTCATCGACTCTGGACAGGTCGACCCAGGTGGGCAGTTTCGCGAAAAACGATTCGATGACATCAACATGATCACCGTTGATCGCCCCCTCGGCGACGGCGGCGGCGACATGCGGGCGCAGCGGCGGCAACACCTCCCCGGTCAGGGACATGCGGGGCCCCAGCAGTTCGGCGTGCCGGACCCGGCGCCGGGCCTCGTCGCTGCTGAGCCGGTCCCGGAAGCGCAGCGCGTCGGCCCAGTTTTTCGCCCCGATGTCTTTGGCCGTGGTCTGGGCCGCCAGAGCGGCCTGGATGTGGTGATCGACCGCCGCGGCGGCGCAGGCCAACCGTTCCCGCTCCGATTGCAGCGCCAGCAGCTCCGGCACCGACAGGGTGCTGTAGTCCAGGGACGCCACCCGGGCCAGCGCCGTGCCGAGGCCGGTGTAGGCCTCGTCGACGGTGAGCGTGCTGGCAATGTCCATATTCGAACACTAGTACGAACCACCGACAGAATCGGTCGCGGACTGTGACGCCAGGTACCTACCGTGACCAGAGAAACCAACGCGACCAAAGTTTTTCGAACGGACTCCGCCGAGGGATATCCGGTTGGTGAATCCACCCCCGTGTTGCGCGATGAAGATCGCAGGCAGATGTCGAATTGGCGAGGTATTGGCCACGACGGGGTGATGGTTCTGCGCGACAGTCAATTTGCCGCGAAACACCTGTTAGGTTGCTGAATCGACAGCCACCCGGGCGCAGCAAGGAACCAAGGTGACCATTTCACGTAGGGCATGGACTGCTGCCATCGCGGCACCGACGATTGTGGCGTTGGGGTTCGCCGCGAGTGCGCACGCCGAGCCGCCGCTGCTGAACGGAATCTTCTCCGGGGCCGAGGGAGACCCGGGCATTACCTGGACGATCACGTCCCAGTGCCGCCCGGCAGGGTGTACCGCCGACATCGCCAGCATCAAGGGCTGGCGGAGCGTCGCCAAATTAGTCGATGGCCGCTGGGATTTCGCGATTACGAAGCCCGACGGAGCCATCTGTGCGGACGGTCGTTATGAGCCGGCGTACATCTTGATGTCGATCGATCCGGTGACGCTCGACGGGGTCATCACGAATGATTCGAACTACGGCTGCCCGGGCGGCACGGTCACGCAAGAGCCGTTTCGGCTGGTTCAGGTCGGCTGAACGTCAGGTGCGGCTGCGGAGCACGTTGAACACGCCACGCACCGCACTCTCGGTGACCGTGATGGGCGACAGCACCGTCTCCGCGACGCCGACGATCGCTTCGACACGCGTCACGATCGCCTCCATCCGGTCGACCACGCCGAAAATGCGCGGCGCGAGTTCGTCGATCTGAGTGATGGTCTCGTTGAACCGCGACATCGTGGTGTCGAGGTTGTCGGTCAGCGTGCTGAGTGTGGCCAGCGTGCCTTCCATATCGACCAACAGCGCATCGACCTGGGAGACCGTCACGTCGGCGTTCAGCGCCGCCTGAGTGAGCGTCCGGATACGGCCACCAACCGGACGGGTCCGTCCATCGCCTTTGTCGACCATGCCTACAGCTTCGCCGCTGCCGCCGCGTCGAGCAACCAGACCGTCGCCTCGGTGCCGATCGCGCCGGCTGCTGGAATATCAACGGCCGCAGCGCCACCGACGGCGGCCGCCACCGCATCCGCCTTCTCGGCGCCGGCAACCACCAGCCAGACCTGACGGGAGCGACGGACTGCGGGCAGTGTCAGCGTGATCCGTCGCGGCGGCGGCTTGGGGGAGTCGGTGACAGCGACGACGAACCGCTCGGTCTCGCGGACGGCGTCAGTGTGCGGGAACAGTGAGTTGACATGACCCTCGCCGCCCATGCCCATCAGATGCACGTCGAATTCCGGTGTGGGCGCACCGTTTCCGGCAACTGCAGCCAACTCGCGCTCGTAGGCCGCGGCTGCCGCATCGATGTCGTCACCGAAATCGCTGTCGCTCGCGGCCATGGCGTGGACGTTGTCGGCTGGTATGGCAACGGAATTCAGCAGCGCTTCGCGAGCCTGCTTGATGTTGCGGTCGGCATCGTCGGCCGGGACGTAGCGGTCGTCGCCCCAGAACAGGTGCACCTTGGTCCAGTCGATCGGATGCCCGCCGACGTGCTTGAGCAACTTGATGCCGGTACCCCCGCCGGTGAGGACGATGTACGCCACGCCGCGAGCCTCGATCGCGCCGTTGATGGCCGCAACGAGACGGTCACCCACGGCGGTCACCAAAGCATCAGCGTCGGGGTACTTCTCGATGATCTGTTCAGACATAGATGACCTTGTCCAGGCCCTGCAGGGCGCGGTGGTAGATTTCGTCGGCGTCGAGCCGCCGCATCTCTTCGGCGAGGCAATCGCGAGCTTCTCGGCGTGCCAGGGGAATTCGAGCGTTGGGGCGGCCGGTGCGCTTCAGCTCAGCGGTGACCCCGGCCTGCGGACGACTCAGCGAGATGGTCTCGCTGGGCCGGACCAGCTCCACCTTGAGATCGCCGACCGCGCGCTGCACCGGGCCGTCGATGCAACTGGCCAGCCAGCCCGCCAGAATGTCCAGTGCGGGTTCGTCTTTCAGGCCCGACACCAGCGCCGACGTGATCGGCTCGTATGGCGCCTGATCGACCGCGGACGCGAGCAGGGCCCGCCAGTAGGTGACGCGGCTCCACGACAGGTCGGTATCGCCGGAGGTGTATCCGGCCAGTCGACCCTTGATGGAGGCCAGGGGATCGGCGCCGTTGGTTGCGTCGGTGATGCGCCGGACAGCCAGCTTGCCCAACGGATCGGCCGCGGGAACAGCCGGTGCCGCATCGGGCCACCAGGTCACCACCGGAGTGTCGGGCAGCAGGAACGGCGTCACGACGCTGCTCGCATGGCCGGCCAACGGACCCGAGAGTCGCAGCACCACAACCTCATTGGCGCCCGCATCCCGGCCCACCCGCAACTGCGCGTCGAGTCGGGGTGCCGCCGCCGATACGTCGCCCGGGATCACCACGATGACGCGACAAGGGTGCTCGCGGCTGGCGGTGTTGGCCGCCTCGATGGATTCCTCCAGGAGCATCTCGGAAGTAGGCGCAACCACCAAAGTCAGGACTCGGCCGAGGGTGATGGCGCCACCCTCTTCGCGCAACGCGACGATCTTCTTGTTGATGGCACCGGTGTTGGTGTCGGGCAGATCGAGAATCACGGCCGCCTCCATTCACGGCCAGACCGCCGCAGCATCTCGAACGCCGACTCCGGACCCCACGTGCCAGACTCGTAGGCCTCGGGTCGCCCGCCGGCCGCATCCTGCGCGGCCCAGTGTTCCAGCGCGGGATCCAATATCTTCCAAGACAATTCGACTTCCGCGTTCACCGGGAACAGTGACGGCTCGCCGAGCAGGACATCGAGGATCAAGCGCTCGTAGGCCTCGGGGGAATCCTCGGCGAACGCCGACCCGTAGGAGAAGTCCATGCTGACGTCGCGGACCTCCATGAGGTGGCCCGGCACCTTCGAGCCGAACCGCAGCGTGATGCCTTCGTCCGGTTGCACCCGGATCACCAGTGCGTTCTGACCCAGCTCATCGGTCATGGTGGCGTCGAACGGCAGGTGGGGTGCCCGTTTGAACACCAGAGCGATCTCGGTGACCCTGCGGCCCAAGCGCTTTCCGGTGCGCAGATAGAACGGCACGCCGGCCCAGCGTCGGGTGTCCACTTCCACGGTGATGGCTGCGAAGGTCTCGGTGGTCGAGGTCTTGGAGAAGCCTTCCTCATCCAGCAGTCCGACGACCTCTTGGCCGCCCTGCCAGCCGGCGGCGTACTGGCCGCGAGAAGTGGTCTCGTCCAACGGTTCTGCCAACCGGGTCGCCGAGAGCACCTTGATCTTCTCGGCCTGCAGCTCACCGGGGGAGAAGTTCACCGGTTCTTCCAGCGCCGTCAGCGCCAACAGTTGCAGCAGGTGGTTCTGGATGACATCGCGCGCCGCCCCGACACCGTCGTAGTAGCCACCACGTCCACCGAGTCCGATGTCCTCGGCCATGGTGATCTGCACGCTGTCGACATAGTGCGAGTTCCACACCGGCTCGAACAGTTCGTTGGCGAACCGCAGCGCCAGAATGTTCTGGACGGTCTCCTTGCCCAGATAGTGGTCGATACGGAACACCGACGACTCCGGGAAGACGCTGTTGACGACACCGTTGAGCGCCTCGGCACTCGCCAGATCGTGGCCGAACGGCTTCTCGATGACGACCCGGGACCAGCAGCCGTCGGGCTTGTTGGCGAGGCCGGACTTGGAGAGCTGCTCGCACACCTGCGGGAACGCGTTCGGCGGAATCGACAGGTAGAACGCGTGATTGCCGCCGGTGCCGCGTTCCTCGTCGAGTTTGCGCAGCGTGTCGGCGAGCCGCGCGAACGCCTCGTCGTCGTCGAACGTGCCCTGGACGAAGCGGAATCCCTCGGCGAGGCGGTCCCACACCTCCTGGCGGAACGGCGTGCGGGCGTGCTGCTGCACAGCGTCATGGACCACCTGACCGAAGTCCTCGTGATCCCAGTCGCGCCGGGCGAAACCGATCAACGAGAACGTCGGCGGCAGCAGCCCCCGGTTGGCGAGGTCGTAGATCGCCGGCATCAGCTTCTTGCGGGCGAGATCTCCTGTGACGCCGAAGATCACCACCGCGCACGGGCCGGCGATGCGGGGCATGCGCTTGTCGCGCTTGTCCCGCAGGGGGTTGACCCAATCCGCCGGCCGCCCGCTGCAGTCGTTCATTTCAGGGCGTCGAGTTGACCCTGCGTGGCCTCGAGCAGTTCGCCCCAGGACTTTTCGAACTTGTCCACGCCCTCGACCTCGAGAAGGTTGAACACGTCATCGAGATCGATGCCGACGGCCGACAGCTCGTCGAACACGACCTGCGCGGCGGCGGCCGTTCCGGTGATGGTGTCGCCGGTGATCTTGCCGTGGTCGGCGACGGCTTCCAAGGTCTTCTCCGGCATGGTGTTCACCGTGTCGGCGGCGACCAGTTCGGTGACGTACAGGGTGTCCGGGTAGTCCGGGTTCTTCACGCCGGTCGACGCCCACAGCGGACGTTGCACGCGCGCGCCGGCCGCCTTGAGCGTCTCGAACTGTGCCCCGCCGAACACCTGCTCGAAGGCCGCGTAGGCCAGCCGGGCGTTGGCGACGCCGGCCTTGCCGCGCAGACCCAGCGCGGAGCCGCCGATCTTCTCCAGCCGGGCGTCGATCTCGGTGTCCACGCGGGACACGAAAAACGAAGCGACAGAGTGGATCCTGGACAGGTCATGTCCGGCTTCGCGGGCCTTCTCCAGGCCCGTCAGGTAGGCGTCCATCACGGCGCGGTGGCGCTCCACCGAGAAGATCAGCGTGACGTTGACCGAGATGCCCTCGGCGATGACGGCGGTGATCGCGGGCAGACCCGCGAGCGTCGCCGGAATCTTGATCAGCAGGTTCGGCCGGTCGACGATCTTCCACAGCTCGATGGCCTGCAGGATCGTCTTGTCGGTGTCGTGGGCCAGCCGCGGGTCGACCTCGATGGACACTCGGCCGTCGACGCCGCCGGAGGCCTCGTACACCTTGGCCAGCACGTCGCACGCGTTGCGGACGTCGTCGGTGGTGACGGTGCGGATGGTGGCGTCCACATCGGCGCCACGCGACGCCAGCTCGTGCACCTGCTCGTCGTAGGCCGTGCCCTTCGACAGCGCGGCCTGGAAGATCGACGGGTTGGTGGTGACGCCGACGACGCTGCGGGTGTCGATTAGCTGCTGCAGGTTTCCGGTCTGCAGCCGCTCACGCGACAGGTCGTCGAGCCACACGGAGACACCGGCGGCGCTCAGCGCCGCGAGGTTCGGGTTCTGAGTCATGAGGGTGCTCTTTTCTGAATCGATTGTCAGTTGTCCAACGAGCGTTCCGCGGCGGCGACGACGGCCTCAGCGGTGAAGCCGAACTCCCGGAACAGGGTCTTGTCGTCGGCCGATGCGCCGTAGTGCTCGATCGAGATGATCTCGCCGGTATCACCGACCAGCTTGTGCCAAGGCTGCGCGATGCCGGCCTCGACTGCAACACGCGCCGAGACGTCGGGCGGCAGCACCGCGTCGCGGTACTCCTTCGGCTGCGCCTCGAACCATTCCAGACACGGCATCGACACCACGTAGGCGACGATATCCTTGTCCGCCAACAGCTTCTGGGCCTCAACGGCCAGCTGCACCTCGGAGCCGGTCGCGATGATGATGACGTCGGCATCGTCGGCCGGGTTACCGCCGCCGAGCACGTAACCGCCCTTGGCGGCGCCCTCCGAAGACGTGCCCTCCAGCACGGGTACCCCCTGACGGGTCAGGATGAAACCGGTCGGGTTGTTGCCGTGAGTGCGCTGCAGGATGGTGCGCCAGGTGTAGGCGGTCTCGTTCGGGTCGGCGGGACGAACCACCGACAGGTTCGGGATGGCACGCAGCGCGGCCAGGTGCTCGATGGGCTGGTGCGTCGGGCCGTCCTCACCCAGACCGATCGAGTCATGGGTCCAGATGTAGATCGGGTCGATGTTCATCAGCGCGGCCAGGCGCACCGCCGGACGCATGTAGTCGGCGAACTGCAGGAAGGTACCGGCGAACGGGCGCGTCGGTCCGTGCAGCACGATGCCGTTGAGGATCGAGCCCATGGCGTGCTCGCGGATGCCGAAGTGCAGCACGCGGCCGTACCAGTCGGCGGTGTAGTCCTCGGTCGAGATCGACGGCGGACCGAACGACTTCACGCCGTTGATGGTGGTGTTGTTGCTGCCCGCGAGGTCGGCTGAGCCGCCCCACAATTCGGGCAGCTTGCCGGCGACGTCGTTGAGCACCTTGCCGAACGCGGCGCGGGTCGCGACGGCCTTGCTACCGGGCTCCCAGTACGTCAGGTCGGCGTCCCAACCCTCGGGCAGTTCGCCGGCCTCCAGGCGGTCCAGCAGCTTCTTGCGCTCGGGCTCCTTGGCGGCCCACGCCTCGAACGCGACCTGCCACTCGTCGTGCGCCTTCTTGCCGCGGGCGACCAGCTCGCGGGTGTGGGCGATGACCTCGGGCTTCACCTCGAAGCTCTTGTCCGGGTCGAAGCCCAGGACCTTCTTGGTGGCCGCGACCTCGTCGGCGCCCAGCGCCGAACCGTGCACACCACCGGTGTTCATCTTGGTGGGGGCGGGGTAGCCGATGATCGTCCGCACCGAGATGAACGACGGCCGGTCGGTGACCGCGCGCGCAGCGGCCAGGGCCTCTTCGATCGCGGTGACGTTCTCGCCGCCCTCGACCTCCTGCACGTGCCAGCCGTAGGCGCGGTACCGCGCGCAGGTGTCCTCGGAGAGCGCGATGTTGGTGTCGTGCTCGATGGAGATCTTGTTGTTGTCCCACAGCACGATCAGGTTGCCGAGCTGCTGGGTGCCGGCGAGCGACGACGCTTCGCTGGTCACGCCCTCTTCGATGTCACCGTCGGAGGCGATGACGTAGATGAAGTGGTCGAACGGGCTCTCGCCGGGAGCGGCGTCGGGGTCGAAGAGCCCGCGCTCGTAGCGCGCGGCCATCGCCATGCCGACCGAGGAGGCCAGGCCCTGGCCCAGCGGGCCGGTGGTGATCTCGACGCCCTTGGTGTGGCCGTACTCGGGGTGGCCGGGGGTCAGCGAGCCCCAGGTGCGCAGCGCCTCGATGTCGGCCAGCTCGAGGCCGAAACCGCCCATGTACAGCTGCAGGTACAGCGTCAGGCTGGAGTGCCCACACGACAGAACGAAGCGGTCACGGCCGATCCAGTGGGTGTCGGACGGGTCATGACGCATCTGGCGCTGGAACAGGGTGTAGGCCAGCGGGGCGAGGCTCATGGCGGTTCCGGGATGGCCGTTACCGACCTTCTGAACCGCATCCGCGGCCAGCACTCGTACGGTGTCGACGGCGGCCGAGTCCAGCTCGGTCCAGTCGTCCGGGTGGTGCGGGCGGGTGAGTTCGGAAATCTCTTCGACAGTGGTCACGGGCGCACTCCTGCTTCGGGTACTTCGGGAAAGACTGGGTCGCGGCAAATTGCAAGCGAGCTGCATGACTACCCTAATGCGCGCCGCTCGCGCGGTGCAGACCGCTTCACCTTTGACCTGTCCGCGATTGGGTTTCTGTTCACCTGAAACCACCCTGCGGTGTCGAGCACTCAGGTGCGCGGTCTACCATCGTCTGTAGTAGAGGCTGCGCGGCCGTGACTTCCGAGGAGATATCTGCGTGAGCATTCGCGAGCGCCGTTCTGTCCACGGGGCGCACGGTTTCGGTCCCGGAGCTGCGGCGTCTGACGAGTCCGTCACCAAGTCCCCGAACCGGGTTCGGGACACGTTGCTGGCCTACATCGCCCTCACCAAGCCGCGCGTCATCGAACTGCTGCTGGTGACCACGATTCCCGCGATGCTGCTTGCCCACCGCTTCGATGTGGTGGCCAGCCAGGGCCCGATCAAACCGCTGCTGATCCTGAACACGCTGGTCGGCGGCCTCCTCGCCGCCGCCGGTGCCAACACCCTGAACTGTGTCGCGGACGCCGACATCGACAAGGTGATGAAGCGCACGGCCCGCCGGCCGCTGGCCCGGGCGACCGTCCCCACCCGGAACGCGCTGATCTTCGGCCTGGTGCTGACCGTCACGTCGTTCCTGTGGCTGTGGCGCTCCTCGAACCTGCTGTCGGGCCTTCTGGCCCTCGCGACCATCGCCTTCTACGTGTTCGTCTACACACTTCTGCTGAAGCGCCGTACCTCGCAGAACGTGGTGTGGGGCGGCGCTGCCGGCTGCATGCCGGTGATGATCGGCTGGTCGGCGGTCACCGGCACCATTCAGTGGCCCGCGCTGGTGATGTTCCTGATCATTTTCTTCTGGACGCCGCCGCACACCTGGGCGCTGGCCATGCGTTACAAGGAGGACTACGAGGCAGCCGGCGTGCCGATGCTGCCCGTCGTCGCCACCGAGCGCGAGGTCACCAAGCAGATCCTCATCTACACCTGGGCGACCGTCCTGACGACGCTGGCGCTGGCGCTGGCCACCGGCTGGCTGTACGCGGCCGTCGCGCTCGTCGCCGGCGTCTGGTTCCTGGTGATGGCACACCAGCTGTACTCGGGCGTCAAGCGTGGCGAGCCGGTGAAGCCGCTGCGCCTGTTCCTGCAGTCGAACAACTACCTGGCTGTGGTGTTCTGCGCGCTGGCGGTCGACTCGGCCCTCGCGCTGCCGATGTTGATCCACTGATCCGACCCGCTAGCTTGGGGCTATGCCCCAACTGGTGAGCCCTGACAACTTCGCCCGCGCCGAATCCGACATGTACTTCGGCGGTATCGTCCGCGACAACGGCTTCGGTGCCTTTTTCCACAACCGTGAACTCAGCTCGGTCGACCACCAGATCGTCATCCGGCAGAACCGCGACACCCTCTACTCGGCAGCGGTGTTCGACCTCGACGCCGGGCCCGTCACCGTAACGCTCCCGGACAGCGCGGGCCGGTTCATGTCGCTCCAGATCATCAGCGAGGACCACTACACGACCCAGGTTGCCTATGCGCCGGCGTCGGTGACGCTGACGCGCGATGAGGTGGCGACCCGCTACGTCGTGGCGGCGATCCGGACGCTCGTCGACCCCGATGACGCCGCCGACCTGGCCGCAGTGCATGCGCTCCAGGACGCCGTCACCGTCGCTCAGGACGCGCCTGGCAGCTTCACCATTCCGGACTGGGATGCGGCCAGCCAGAAGACGGTTCGCGATGCGCTCGTAACGCTCGCCACCACGCTCCCGGACACCAAGGCCATGTTCGGCACGGCGGCCGACACCGACCCGGTGCGGCACCTGATCGGCTCGGCGAACGGCTGGGGCGGCAATCCCGAGCGCGACGCCTTCTACCTGACCGTCGTGCCGCCGCGGAACGACGGCACGACGGTGCATCGGCTGACGGTCAAAGACGTTCCGGTGGACGGGTTCTGGTCGGTCACCGTCTACAACAGCGGTGGTTACTTCACGGCCAACGAGCAGAACGCCTACTCGCTGAACAACATCACGGCGACCAAGGACGCCGACGGCGGCACCACCATCCAGTTCGGCGGCGCCGACGGTGCCAACGTGCTGCCGATCACCCCGGGCTGGAATTACACCGTGCGGCTGTACCGGCCCCGCCCGGAGATTCTCGACGGCAGCTGGACGTTCCCGGCGGCGGAACCGGTCTAGGGCACCAGCACGACCGAGCCGACGGTCAGGCGGGACTGCAGGTCGGCGTGTGCGCGGGCGGCATCGGCCAGTGGATAGCGCTGACTCACCGTCACGTTGATGGTGCCGTCGGCGATGGCCTGCAGCAGTTCGCCTGCCCGCCATGAGAATTCATCGGCGGTGCGGGTGTAGTGCGTCAGACTCGGCCGGGTGACGAAAAGCGAGCCTCCGCGGTTGAGTTGTTGCAGATCGAACGGCGGCACCGGCCCGCTGGAGGCGCCGAACAAGGCCAGGGTGCCGCGCACCGCGAGGCTGGCCAGGCTGGCGTCGAACGTGGCGGCGCCGACCCCGTCGTACACGGCGGCGACGCCCTCGCCTCCGGTGAGCTCGCGGATCTTGGCACCGAACTCGGCGGGATCGTCGGGGTAGTCCAGCACCTCGACGGCGCCCGCCTGCCGGGACAGCTCGGCCTTGTCGTTGTTGGAAACGGTGGTGATGACGCGCACCGCCATGCTGGTGGCCCACTGCGTCAGGATCAGCCCGACACCGCCCGCGCCGGCGTGCAGCAGCACGGTGTCGCCCTGCTGCACTGGATACGTCGACTTGATCAGGTAGTGCGCCGTCATACCCTTCAGCAGAGAGGCGGCGGCGACGTCGGGCTCGACGCCCTCGGGCACGTACGCCACGTAATCGGCTGGTGCGACGCAGTATTCGGAGTAGGTCCCTTTCGCAGCGGCCGTGACGACCCGGTCGCCGACCGCCAGGGCTGCCACGTCGTCACCGACCGCGGTGATGGTGCCGCACACCTCGTCGCCCGGGATATAGGGGACCTCACGCTGGTACAGCCCGGAGCGGAAGTACGTGTCGATGAAGTTGACGCCGATGGCCTCGGCCTTGATCAGAACCTCACCCGGCCCCGGGGTGGGCTCGGGACGTTCGACGAGGGACAGGACTTCCGGACCGCCGAGTTCGGCGACTTCGATGGCGTGCATGGCACCTATCATTCCAACGTGAAGCTCGCGAGGCCCGACATCCGGCATCCCCGTGTCGTCTTGGCAGGTTGTCAGGCCCTCGTCGAAGGCGACGGGGACGACGACGGTTTGGTCGGCGCGCTGCGCAACCGCGGATTGCACGCGCACTGGCTGGCCTGGGACGACCCGGCCACGCTGCGGGCTGATCTGGTGATCCTGCGAGCCACGTGGGACTACACCGAGCGGCACGACGAGTTTCTGGCGTGGACCAAGCAGGTGCGCAATCTGCTGAACGCGCCTGCCGTGGTGGCGTGGAACTCCGACAAGCGGTATCTGGCCGATCTGGCTGCGGCCGGGGTGCCGACCGTCCCCAGTGGTTTCTTCGCGCCGGGGGAGTCGGTGTCGGTGCCCCGCGGTGAGGTCGTGGTCAAGCCGGCGGTGGGTGCGGGTTCGGTTGGCGCGCAACGTTTCACCGATGCCGTCGCGGCCGCTGCGCACGCCGCCTCGCTGCAGGCCGAAGGTCGCACCGCGTTGATCCAGCCCTACGACGCGCGCATCGAAGCGGGGGAGACCGCGCTGGTGTTCCTGGCCGGCATGCAGTCGCACGCCTTCATCAAGGGGCCGATGTTGCCGCCCGCCGGCGGCAGTGTGGAGATGCACGAATCCGGCACGTACGCCGAGGAGCAGCTGCAACCGGCCGACCCGGACTTCGAACTGTGGGATGTCGGTTACGCGACGTTGGATGCGGCGGCAGCGCATCTCGGCATCGAGCCGACGGAGTTCCTGTACGCCCGGGTGGACGTCATCGGGGACCGCCGGGATCCGCGGCTATTGGAACTCGAACTCGTCGAACCGGGGCTGGGCTGGCGACAACTGGCCGAGCCCGAACGTGCTCTGGCGCAACGGCAATTCGCTCTCGGTGTCGAGTCAGCTCTGGAGCGGCTGGGACTCGGTCCGCTGTCGCCGTAGTTACGTCTCGGCGACGGGATCGACTGTGCGCAGTCCCAGGGCAGCAGCCACCTGCAGCACGCCGGCGTCATGACTGACCATGACCGTGCCACTGCCCAGGCTCAGGGCGGTGGCCAGGTGAATCGCATCGAGGGTCTTGACGTGCTCAGTGATCGATTCGGCTGTCGTGAGGACGGACTCACTCAGCGGCGCGGTGGCGATCTTGTCCAACAGGTAGTCACGCTCGAGCACTGGGCGCTGCTGCCGACGCAGGACTCGCGTGAGCTCGGTTTGCAGGATGCGCGACGACACCACCTCGTGCTGTTCGGTGGCCTCGTCGAACCAAGCCACCGCACTTCGGTGACCTTCGATCGCGTAGACGGCGACGGACGTGTCGAGGTAGTAGCGCGTCAACGATCCGATGCCATTTCGGCAAGGAGCGCGTCGATCTGCTTGGCGGACTTTCGGGGCAGATCTCGCTCGGCGAGACGCGGAGCGGCCGGATTGCGCGGCGGAATGATTCCCGACGACTCCGAATCCACCGGAACCAGGCGGGCGACGGGGTGCCGGTGCCGAGTGACGACGTAGGTTTCGCCGGCGGCAACGTCTTCGAGCGCCGCGGTCGGGTTCTGCCGCAGCTCGGCGACGGTGATCGACTTCATCACGATGATTGTAGATATCATATCTACAATCATCTAGGTTAGCGTGTCATCGCTGTAGCACCATGCGGTATTCATTTAGATGTGGTCTGTGCCGTATGACGAGCCGCGTGACGACCATGACCGCGGCATTCCGGACTACCGAGGACTGGCCTCCCAAATTGGGCACAGCCTTGCCGCCAACGGGCCGAACATCATCGCTCCCAACGGCCGCGCGTTCTGGAAGCTCACCGACGCCGACAGTGGTGCGCTCGCGTGGCTGGCGTTCACTCCGGAGTTGCCAGTGCTAGCGCCTGCAAGCCGGGGCTACGCCTAAAGTTGTCAGTGGTCAGGTTTACCGTCGCGATTGAAAGGGGGTGCCATGGCGCAGCCAATTCTGAAGTTTCCCGACTACTGGTCCGAAGCCGATCTGGGCGATCTGCCTGCGGACGGGCACCGCTACGAGATCGTCGACGGGAGCCTGCTCGTGACGCCGCCGCCGCTGGACAGTCACCAGGCGATAAGTGGCAATTTGTACTTCATCCTGCGGACTGCGGCTCCGGCCGGCTGGCGTGTTCTGTACGAGGTCGGTGTTCGTGTCCCGGGCGGAAATTTCATTCCTGACCTGGTTGTTCTCAAGCCTGATTCGGCCCGCGGGGTCGAATGGCGCGAGTCATCCGACGTTGCCCTCGTCATCGAGATTGCTTCGCGCTCAACTGAACTCGTCGATCGGAGTCTGAAGGTCATCAAGTACGCCGAAGCGGGAATCCCAAACTACTGGCGGATTGAGGGCGACGGAACGGTCGAAGTTCGCGCGCTCACCGACGGTCAGTACGTCATGAAGGGCACGATTGCGCCCGGGGAACCGGCACACCTTGCCGAGCCCTTCAGTGTGGAATTCGACCCCGCGAATCTCACCGATTAGTGGAGCTTGGGTCTCGGCGAGACCGCATCGACGCCCATAGCGCCGCCGTGGCTGCGGTGCAGGCGCCGGCGCCCGCGACATGGATGGCGACGAGAACCGCGGGCACGCCGGTGTAGAACTGGACCGCACCGACCGCGCCCTGGGCGAGCACCAGCCCCGCCAGGACCGCCAGCCGCAGCAGCACGGGCTTGGGGGCGCGCACTGCGAGCAGCGCGAAGCCCAGTCCGATGACGAAGCTCAGGTAGGCCACCAGCAGCGACGAGTGCAGGTGCGCCAAATCGGTGATCTCGACCTGCAGTCGCTTGACCGGTTGCAGGGCGCTCTTGTCGCCGGCATGCGGTCCGGCGCCGGTCACCAGCGTTCCGGTCACCAGCACCGCGGACAGCGTCACGGCGGTCAGGGCAGTGAACCAGCGCAGCGGCTGCGGTACGACGAGTTGGTCGGTGCCCGAATCGGATTCGCCGATCTTGACGTAGAGCAGCACCGCCAGCCAGACCATCACCATCGACACCAGGAGGTGGACGGCGACGGTCCACCACAGCAGCCCGGTACGGACCGTGATGCCGCCGATGATCGCCTGCACCACAGTCGACGCCGGCATCAGCCAGGCGTACAGCTTGACCTCGCGGCGGCGGCCGGCGCGGATGACGGCGAGAACCGCCAGGGCGGCGGTCAACACGACGCCGAACGTGAACATCCGGTTGGTGAACTCGACGGCCTGGTGCACCACGGGCACTTCGGCGTGGGGCACCGGTACGAAGCTGCCAGGGAAGCATTGTGGCCAGGTCGGGCAGCCCAGTCCGGAAGCCGTGACCCGGACGATCGCCCCGGTGACGGCGATGCCGCCCTGGGTCAGGATGACCAGGAACGCGATGAGCCGCTGGACCCGAAGTGAGGGGATGGGCAGCTTGTCGAGCACAGGCTGATGGTAGATCAGTGCTAACTACGTGGCGTAGTAGGGGCGACGAACGGCACCAGCACCTGATCGACGAGGTCGACCACCAGCTCGTCGGTGATGGCGTCGCCGGTGATGAGGAGTCGGTGCCACAGCACGCTCTGGCCGAGCTCGCGGGCGATCTCCACGGGCACGTCGGCGCGGACGTCGCCGCGGGTCACCCCGCGCGCCAGGAGGTCGGCCATCTCCTGCTTGCGCCAGCCGATCACGTCGGCCCGGAACGCGGCGGCGAGTTCATCGTCCCCGGTCATCGCGGCGACCACCGCTCGCATGGTGGCGGCTTGCGGCCCGGTGAACACCGCGGCCCAGCCGCGCAGCACCGCCAGCATGTCGCCGCGGTAGCTGCCGGTGTCGGTGTGCGGTATCGCCGCTTTCGCGTTGCGCAGCAAGGTGTCTCGCAGCAATGCGGCACCGTCGGGCCAGCGTCGGTAGAGCACCGGTTTGCTGGTGCGGGCCGCGGCGGCGACGGCCTCCATGGTCACCCCGGCCGGTCCCTGCTCGGTGAGCAGCGTCATGACCGCGGCGCGGATCGCCGCATCGAGTTCGTCGCCGCGTCGTCGCATCAGACCTCCTTGAAGAAACGCTTGCGTATCTTAACCGATGAGCCTAGCGTCTTGTTAAGAAACGGAATCGTATCTTGGAGGAAGCCATGAGCCGCCCGAACTTGTACCCGCTGCGAGCCCTCGACACCGCGACCGTCCGTTACACCCGGGCGCCCCACGGCCGTCGCCGGGTGACCATCGAGCACCGGCCGCTACCTGGGGTGACTCCGCTGATGCTTCTCGACTGGTTCACGCACCTCGGCGGCACCATGTGTTACGGCGACCAGATCATCGACCGGTACCTGGCGTGGCACCCCGTCGACCACATCCGATGGGAACTGGCCCGCCCGGCGCCGACCGGCGGCGCGGCCGAAGGTGCTCGGTTCCGCATCGTCGAGGCGTTCGGTGGACGGCCGGACTACCGCGTCGACGTGGTGGACAGGGTGGAAAAGCTCGACGAGACCGGTATTCGGCTCGTACAGCGGGTGGCCGGCGTGATCGTGTTCAGCCTCGAACACACCTGGTCAGCAGGGGCCGAAGGGGCGCACTACGTCAGCGTTGTCGACGTCGGTGCGCGGTCGGCGCTCATGGCGCCGGTCAACCGGCTGCTGCTCCGGCGGTTTCCCGACGACATGGTGCGGGCCTGGGTGAAGCACAACATCGAAGAGGTCGGGCAGCTGGAACATCTGCTGCCGCAGTTGCTGCCCGTCAGCTGAACCGGAACCAGCGCAGCGCGGCCAGTCCGGCGAGCACGCCCCACGCGGCCAGCACCGCAATGCCGAACCAGTCGACTGACAGCGTCATCGCCTGGGTCAGTGATTCGGTCAGTGCGCCCGACGGCGTCAGCCTGGCCACCCAGCGCAGCGCCTCGGGGACGACGCGGTGCTCGATGGTCAGGGCGCCGAGCCCGGCCAGGATGAACCACAGCAGGTTCGCCAGGGCCAGCACGATCTCGGCCTTCAGCGTTCCGCCGAGCAGCAGGCCCAGCGCGGCGAACGAGGCGGTGCCGAGCGCGATGACCACCGCGCCCAGCAGCAGGCTCAGTGGGCTCGGCCGCCAACCCAGCGCAATACCGATGCCGCCCAACAGGATTGACTGCAGGAACACCGTGGTGACCACGGCCAGCGACTTGCCGGCGATGATGCCCCACACCGGCAGTGCGGTGGCGCCGAGGCGTTTGAGCGCGCCGTAGCGCCGATCGAAGGCGACGGCGATGGCCTGCCCGGTGAACGCTGTCGAGATCACCGCCAGCGCCATGATCGGCGGGGTGAACGTCCCCGGGCGGTGGTCGCCCAGCGAGCCCAGCGGCAGCAGCGTGAGCCCGATCAGCAGGGTGATCGGGATGAACATGGTCAGCAGCAGCTGCTCGCCGTTGCGCAGCAGCAGCTTGAGCTCCAGGCTGTACTGCGCCGCGAGCATCGCGGGGATGGCCGCGGGCCGCGGATCCGGGGTGAACGTCCCGGGCGCGAACCGGTTTGTCGCTGTACTCATGCGCGATCCGCCTTCGCTACTCGCCGGCCACTCATGACCGCAGCTCCCGTCCGGTCAGATCGAGGAACACGTCCTCGAGGCTGCGCTGCTCGACGCGCATGTCGGTGGCCAACACGTTCAGGCGCGCGGCCCACGCGGTGACGGTGGCCAGCACCTGCGGGTCGATCTGGCCTTCCACCAGGTATTCGCCGCCGGCGGCCTCGGTGGCGCGGTAGCCCTCGGGCAGCGCGGAGATCAGCAGCGACAGATCCAGCTTGGGTGGTGCGGAGAAACGCAATTGGTTCTCGGCGCCACCCCGCATGAGATCGGCGGGCGTGCCGGCAGCCACTGCGGCGCCGTGGTCGATGATCACGATGTGGTCGGCCAGTTCCTCGGCCTCGGTCAGCTGGTGGGTGGTCAGGACGACGGTCACGCCGTCACGGCGCAGGCCTTCGATCAATTCCCACACCACGATTCGGGCGTGGGCGTCCATGCCGGCGGTGGGCTCGTCGAGGAATACCAGCTCGGGGCGTCCGACGATGGCGCACGCCAGCGCCAGGCGCTGCTGCTGGCCACCGGAGAGCCGGCGGTAGGTGGTGCGGGCGGCCTCGGTCAGGCCGAGGGTATCCAGCAGCCACTGCGGATCGAGCGGGTTGGCCGAGTACGCGGCGACCAGATTCAGCATCTCGCCGGCCTTGGCGGCGGGATAGCCGCCGCCGCCCTGCAGCATCACGCCGATGCGGGCGCGCAGCTTGGCGTTGTCGGCCGTCGGGTCCAGGCCCAGGATCGAGATGCTGCCGGAGTCGGGCTTGTTGAAGCCTTCGCACATCTCGACGGTGGTGGTCTTACCGGCCCCGTTGGGTCCGAGCAGGGCCAGCACCTCGGCGCGCTGCACCTCGAGATCCAGGTTGTTCACGGCCTGGATCTCGCCGTAGCGCTTGCTGACGCCGCGCAGCAATACGGGCGTCTCAGTGGAACTCACGGGGATTCAGCGTAAGCGTCGGGCCTGGCAGCGGAGCTACCAGGGGCGTCACCGTTGTCTGTATCCGGCAATCCGCGCCACGGCAGCCGGTTCCGGGTCAGCGCGATCAACAACAGCACGATGACGGTGCTGGCCAGGGTGGCGTCGAGGATCTGGAACAGCGCGAACCGGTCGCCGTTGGCCGTCGGGCCGAAGACGCCGACGACGAACGTCACCACGATGGTGGTGCCGCGGAAGCCCGGCCGGGTGGCCCAGCAGGCCAGCGGGATGATCGCCCACAGCAGGTACCACGGCTGCACGACGGGGAACAGCAGGACCGTCGCACCCATGGCAACACCGAGGCCGCCGAGTGGGTGCAGCCGGCCGCGTAACACCGACAGCAGCAGCCAGCTGACCAGCACGCCGATGACGAAGACGCCGATGCCACGGGTCAGGCCGAGGACTGCGGTGGTGTGGTCGCCGAGCCCCAGCAGAATGCCGACCTGCCCGGTGCCGAGCGCGACGAGTGTCGGCGGCGACATCCAGGACCGCACGACGTTCGCGGTACCGAGGGTGAACAGCCAGCCGAAGCCCAGGCCGCTGGCCCAGCCGATGAGCGCCATGACCGCGAGCGCGACCACGCCCAGCGGCACGCAGGCCTGGAAGAACGCTTTGACCGTCCCGCCCAGGCGGCGCGCGAGGGCCATGGCCACGAAACCCAGCGCCAGCAGCGACGGCAGCTTGATCTGCGAGGACATGGCGATGAGCACCGTGCCGGTGAACAGCATCGCCAAGGGCCACCACCGCGCCCAGTCGTCGCGGTGCCGCGGCCAGCGGAGCGGCCGGGGGATGAGGGGGCGGCCGGAATCGATGCCACGCATCGCGAATTCGGTGCCGGCCAGCATCAGTCCGAGCATCGGTGCTTCGTTGTGGATGCCCGCGATGAGGTGCATGAAGAGCAGGGGATTACACGGCCCCAGCCACAGGGCGCTGACCTCGGCGACGCCGCAGCGGCGGGCCAGCCGTGGCGTTGCCCACACCGTGGCCGCGACGCCGAGCAGCACGACCAGCCGGTGCGAGAGCACTCCGGCGACGATGTTGTCGCCCGTCAGCTCCGAGATGCCGCGGCCGATCCATAAGAACAGCGGCCCGTAGGGCGCCGGGGTTTCGCGCCACAGGCTGGGCACCGTCAGGGTGAAGACGTGGTCGAGACCGAGTCCCGTGGCCGGGCCGACGCGGTACGGGTCCAGGCCGATACTGGCTATCTGGCTCTGCGCCAGATAGGAGTAGACGTCCTTGCTGTACATCGGCGGGGCGATCAGCAGCGGCAGCGCCCAGAGCAGCAGCGTCTGGTCCAGCTGGCTGCGGGACATGCGGCGTTTGCCCAGCGTGTACCGGCCAAGCATCAGCCAGGCGAGGGCCATCATGACGGCGCCCGTGGTGGTCATGGTCAGCGAGACGGTCTGGATGCGCGACGGCAGGTTCAGCAGGCGCACCCCGAACGTCGGATCCTGGACGACGGGCCGGGCGCCGGCGCCGAGCGCGCCGATGGCCATCAGTACCGTTCCGGTCGCGCCGAACAGGCGGGTCCGCCGCAGCGAGGCGACCTCGGAGGCGTTGAGCGGGGAGCCGACGGACGGCTCGTCGGCATGCCAATGCGCGACGGCCGTGCTCAGGTGCTGAAGGCGGTCGGGCATCAGAGCAGATTAGCCGTAGGCCTGTTCGGCATCGTTGAAGTCGGGCGACGCCGGTGATAAGGGTTACCTTCCTAGATTCGGTTACTGAATTCCGTCACAATGGTGTTGTGAAATTGTCGTCTGGAGCTCCCGAGGCTGCCGGCACCGCGACCGCGGTGGCGTCGGCGACGGCTGTTTCCGACGGCCACACCCGCTCGGCCATCGTGCAATTGCTGCTGGAAGGCGCGGTTACCGCGAGCCAGATCGGCGAGCAGCTCGGCATCTCGGCCGCCGGTGTGCGGCGTCATCTCGACGCGCTCATCGACGCAGGCGACGCCGAATCCAGTGCTGCCGCCGCATGGCAGCACAACGGCCGCGGCCGGCCCGCCAAGCGCTACCGGCTGACCGCCGCGGGGCGTGCCAAGCTCGGCCATACCTACGACGATCTCGCCGCCGCTGCCATGCGCCAGCTGCGCGAGATCGGCGGCGACGATGCCATCCGCACGTTCGCGCGTCGTCGAATCGACTCGATCCTGTCGGGCGTCAGCGCCACCGACGATGTCACCGACACGGCGGACCAGGTGGCGGCCGCGCTGACCAAAGCCGGCTACGCCACCACGACGACCCCGGTGACGGGCCCGATCGGCGGGGTGCAGATCTGCCAGCACCACTGCCCCGTCTCGCACGTCGCCGAGGAGTTCCCCGAGCTGTGCGACGCCGAGCGCGAAGCGTTCGCCGAGGTTCTCGGTACGCACGTGCAGCGGCTGGCCACCATCGTCAACGGGGACTGTGCGTGTACGACGCACGTTCCCGTCATCCCTGAGCACGCAGTCCACTCGATCCACCCCGCGACCCAAGAAGAAGGAGTGTCGCAATGACGACCACCCCGGAACAGTTGACCCAGGAGGAGACCATTGCCTCCCTGGGCACGTACGGCTACGGCTGGGCTGACAGTGATGCCGCCGGCGCCGCCGCGACCCGTGGGCTGAACGAGGCTGTCGTCCGCGACATCTCCGCGAAGAAGAACGAACCGGAGTGGATGCTCGACTTCCGGCTCAAGGCGCTGCGCATCTTCGACAAGAAGCCCATGCCGCGCTGGGGCAGCGATCTCGACGGCATCGACTTCGACAACATCAAGTACTTCGTGCGGTCCACCGAGAAGCAGGCCACGTCCTGGGAGGAACTGCCCGAGGACATCAAGAACACCTACGACCGCCTGGGTATCCCGGAGGCCGAGAAGCAGCGCCTGGTCGCCGGCGTCGCCGCGCAGTACGAGTCGGAGGTCGTGTACCACCAGATTCGCGAGGACCTCGAGGCGCTGGGCGTCATCTTCCTGGACACCGATTCGGGCCTGCGCGAGCACCCCGAGCTGTTCAAGCAGTACTTCGGCACCGTGATCCCCTCCGGTGACAACAAGTTCTCCGCGCTGAACTCCGCCGTGTGGTCGGGTGGCTCGTTCATCTACGTGCCGCCGGGCGTGCACGTCGACATCCCGCTGCAGGCCTACTTCCGGATCAACACCGAGAACATGGGCCAGTTCGAGCGGACGCTGATCATCGCCGACGAGGGCTCCTACGTGCACTACGTGGAGGGTTGTACCGCGCCGATCTACAAGTCGGACTCGCTGCACTCGGCCGTCGTCGAGATCGTGGTGAAACCCGGTGCGCGCGTTCGGTACACGACCATCCAGAACTGGTCCAACAACGTCTACAACCTGGTCACCAAGCGAGCACGCGCCGAGGCCGGCGCGACCATGGAGTGGATCGACGGCAACATCGGTTCCAAGGTCACCATGAAGTACCCGGCGGTCTGGATGACCGGCGAGCACGCCAAGGGCGAGGTGCTCTCCGTCGCGTTCGCCGGTGAAGGCCAGCACCAGGACACCGGTGCCAAGATGGTGCACCTGGCTCCGAACACGTCGAGCAACATCGTGTCGAAGTCGGTGGCCCGTGGTGGCGGACGGTCGTCGTACCGCGGCCTGATCCAGGTCAACAAGGGCGCGCACGGCTCCAAGTCGAGCGTGAAATGCGATGCGCTGCTGGTCGACAACGTCAGCCGCTCGGACACGTACCCGTACGTCGACATCCGTGAAGACGACGTCACGATGGGTCACGAGGCCACGGTCTCGAAGGTCAGCGAGGATCAGATGTTCTATCTGATGAGCCGCGGCCTGACCGAGGACGAGGCCATGGCGATGGTGGTGCGCGGCTTCGTCGAGCCCATCGCCAAGGAACTGCCAATGGAATACGCGCTCGAGCTGAACCGGCTGATCGAGCTGCAGATGGAAGGCGCTGTCGGTTAGTGAGTAATTTGACTGAGGCGGCGGAAGGCATCGTCGCCAACAAGGGTGAGCTGTTCACGTCCTTCGACGTCAACGCTTTTGAGGTGCCGCACGGCCGTGACGAGCTCTGGCGGTTCACGCCGCTGAAGCGTCTGCACGGCCTGCACGACGGCTCCGCGGTCGCCACCGGCGCTGCGCGCGTTGAGGTTTCGGAACGGGACGGCGTCACGGTCGAGACCGTCGGTCGCGATGACTCGCGGCTGGGTCAGGGCGGCGTACCCGCGGACCGCGTTGCCGCACAGGCGTATTCGTCGTTCGCCGAGGCCACTGTGGTGTCGGTCGGTCGCGACGTTCAGGTCGCCGAGCCCATCGAGATCGCCATCGCCGGTCCGGGTGAGGGCAAGACCGCCTACGGCCACCTGCAGCTGCGAGTCGCAGAACTCGGCGAGGCCGTCGTTGTCATCGACCAGAGCGGCAGCGGAACCTACGCCGACAACATCGAATTCGTCGTCGGTGACGCAGCGCGGTTGACCGTCGTGTCGATCGCCGACTGGGCCGACGACGCGGTGAACGTCAGCACCCACCACGCGACGCTGGGCAAGGACGCCGTGCTGCGGCACGTCGCCGTCACCCTCGGCGGCGACGTCGTGCGGCTGACCTCGCGCACCCGCTACCTGGGTCCCGGCGGCGACGCCGAGATGCTGGGCCTGTACTTCGCGGACGAGGGTCAGCATTTCGAATCGCGCCTGCTGGTCGATCACGCAGTGCCCAACTGCCGCTCCAACGTGTTGTACAAGGGTGCGCTGCAGGGCGATCCGGACTCGAAGAAGGCCGACGCCCACACCGTGTGGATCGGCGACGTGCTGATCCGAGCCGCGGCCACCGGCACCGACACCTTCGAGGTGAACCGCAACCTGGTGCTCACCGACGGCGCCCGCGCCGACTCGGTGCCCAACCTGGAGATCGAGACCGGCGAGATCGTCGGCGCCGGGCACGCCAGTGCCACCGGACGTTTCGACGACGAGCAGCTGTTCTACCTGCAGGCCCGCGGTATCCCCGAGGACCAGGCCCGCCGCCTGGTGGTCCGGGGCTTCTTCGGCGAGATCATCCAGAAGATCGCCGTGCCGGAAGTCCGCGAACGCCTCACCGCCGCCATCGAACACGAACTTGAACTGACTGAAGGACGCAACAACTCATGACCACACTGGAAATCAAGGACCTGCACGTCTCGGTCACCGCACCCGACGGTGCGGACGTCCCGATCCTCAAGGGCGTCAACCTGACCGTGAAGTCGGGCGAGACCCACGCGGTCATGGGGCCCAACGGTTCTGGCAAGTCGACGCTGTCGTACGCCATCGCCGGTCACCCCAAGTACACCGTCACCTCCGGGTCCATCACCCTGGACGGCGAGGACGTGCTGGAGATGAGCGTCGACGAGCGCGCTCGCGCCGGCCTCTTCCTGGCCATGCAGTACCCCGTCGAGGTGCCCGGCGTCTCGATGTCGAACTTCCTGCGCACCGCCGCCACCGCGGTCCGTGGCGAGGCCCCCAAGCTGCGCCACTGGGTCAAAGAGGTCAAGACGGCCATGTCGGAGCTGGACATCGACCCGGCGTTCGGCGAGCGCAGCGTCAACGAAGGCTTCTCCGGTGGTGAGAAGAAGCGCCACGAAATCCTGCAGCTGGGCCTGCTGAAGCCGAAGATCGCCATCCTCGACGAGACCGACTCGGGCCTGGACGTCGACGCGCTGCGCGTGGTGTCCGAGGGCGTCAACCGGTACGCCGAGGCCGAGCACGGCGGCGTCCTGCTGATCACGCACTACACCCGCATCCTGCGCTACATCCGTCCGCAGTTCGTGCACGTCTTCTTCGACGGCCGCATCATCACCTCCGGTGGTCCGGAGCTGGCCGACGAGCTCGAAGAGAACGGCTACGAGCGCTACACGCAGGCCGCGGCTGCAGGAGCCTGATATGACCGCGTCAGTGGATCTGGACCTGACGCGGATCAGGGCCGACTTCCCGATCCTGAGTCGGGTGATGCGCGGCGGAAACACGTTGGCCTACCTGGATTCCGGGGCCACGTCGCAGAAGCCGCTGCAGGTGCTCGATGCCGAGCGGGAGTTCCTGACCACCTCCAACGGCGCGGTGCACCGCGGTGCGCACCAGCTGATGGAGGAGTCGACCGACGCCTACGAACAGGGCCGCGCCGACATCGCGGCGTTCGTCGGGGCCGACGACGACGAGCTCGTCTTCACCAAGAACGCCACCGAGGCGCTGAACCTGGTGTCGTATGCGGTGGGGGACAACCGGTTCGACCGCGTGGTCGGCCCGGGGGACGTCATCGTCACCACCGAGCTGGAGCACCACGCCAACCTGATTCCGTGGCAGGAACTGGCTCGCCGGACCGGTGCCGAGCTGCGCTGGTACGGCGTCACCGACGACGGCCGCATCGATCTGGATTTGCTGCAGTTCGATGAGCGGGTGAAAGTGGTTGCCTTCACCCATCATTCGAACGTCACGGGTGCCATCGCGCCGGTCGCCGAGATCGTGCGGCGAGCTCAGGCCGTCGGTGCGCTGACGGTGCTGGACGCCTGCCAGTCGGTGCCGCATCAGCCCATCGACTTCCACGCGCTCGATGTCGATTTTGCCGCGTTCTCGGGTCACAAGATGTTGGGGCCCACCGGGATCGGTGTGTTGTACGGCCGTCGCGCACTGTTGAACGCGCTGCCCCCGTTCCTCACCGGCGGGTCCATGATCGAGACCGTCACCATGGAGTCGGTGACCTACGCGCCGGCACCGCAGCGGTTCGAGGCGGGTACCCCGATGACCTCTCAGGTTGTCGGATTGGCTGCTGCCGCAAGGTATCTCGGCGCCATCGGGATGGCTGCCGTCGAGGCGCACGAAGGCGAACTGGTGGCTGCCACGCTCGAGGGGCTGAGCCAGATCCCGCAGGTGCGGATCATCGGGCCGACCACCACCGAGCACCGCGGTTCTCCGGTGAGTTTCGTGCTCGACGGCGTCCACGCCCACGACGTCGGTCAGATTCTCGACGACGGGGGCATCGCGGTCCGGGTCGGGCATCACTGTGCGGCGCCGCTGCACCGGCGGTTCGGTATCGCCGCGACGGCTCGCGCGTCGTTCGCCGTCTACAACACGCTCGACGAAGTGGGCCGGTTGGTTGCGGGCGTCAAACGCGCTGTGGAGTTCTTCGCATGAGAATGGAACAGATGTACCAGGAAGTGATCCTGGACCACTACAAGCACCCGCATCACCGTGGGCTGCGCGAGCCGTTCGGTGCGCAGGTACACCACGTCAACCCGACGTGTGGCGACGAGGTGACACTGCGGGTGACGCTGTCCGACGACGGCGAGACCATCGCCGACATCTCGTACGACGGCCAGGGCTGCTCCATCAGCCAGGCGTCGACGTCGGTGCTGACCGACCAGGTGATCGGCCAGAGCGTCGACGAAGCGCTCAAGACCGTCGGCGCATTCACCGAGATGATTTCCTCCCGCGGAAGCGTTGAGGGGGACGAAGATGTGCTGGGTGACGGCATCGCGTTCGCCGGTGTCGCCAAATACCCGGCGCGGGTGAAATGCGCGCTGCTGGGCTGGACTGCGTTCAAAGCCGCGCTCGCCGAGGCGAGCGCCAAAGACACGGCGCTCGCGTTGGCGAGCGCATCGGACACGGCGCTGGCATCCGCCGGCGCAATTGCGGAGGGTAAGCGATGACTGAAGGCACACCCGAAGGAACCACCGCGGCCAACGTGGTCGACGACCCCGAACTCCTCGACGCCGTCGAGGAGGCCATGCGCGACGTCGTCGACCCCGAGCTCGGCATCAACGTCGTCGACCTGGGTCTGGTCTACGGCATGACGCTCGAAGAGGGCGACGAGGGCACCGTCGTGAAGCTGGACATGACGCTGACGTCGGCGGCCTGTCCGCTGACCGACGTGATCGAGGACCAGTCCCGGACCGCCCTGGTGGGCGCGGGCCTGGTCAGTGATCTCAAGCTCAACTGGGTCTGGAACCCGCCGTGGGGTCCGGACAAGATCACCGACGACGGTCGCGAGCAGCTCCGGGCGCTGGGTTTCACGGTTTAACTCAAAGCCGCAGTTCGATCACGTCGGCCGACAACGTGCCGCCGAACGCTTCCAGCGTGCCGACGTTGCAGCCGCCCGTGACGCCGGTGGCGCTGACACTCAAGTCATGGCCGCCGGCTGTTTTGGTGTAGGTCGGTGGGGCGGTCACGGTGCTGCCGGGGCGCGCGATGGCGGGCGCGCTGATCTGGCGGCCATCCAGGTAGAAGCGCACGATGATGTCCGAACAGCCGTTGGCGTCGTTGTTGAACGACGCCAACACCTTCTCGGCAATATGGGCGTCGAAATGGATCGACGGCCTGGCATTGCAGTCCTGACCGTTGGGCGGCGAACAATATCCCCGGACGTATTCCGAGACTTGGTCGGCCGCCGCGGTCGGGGCCAAAGCGACGCCCGCCGTGCCGATGGCGCCGACCAGTGCCAGGGCAACGCTGCCGCTGCGTTGGGTGAACATGTCGGCCCCTCTCCGTCGGCTGATGAAATCGACGGTAGGACCGCGGGACCGCCGGGCATATAAGGGGATTCCCTACATTTCTGTGCCAGGTTGCCCACACTGACCATGTGCTCGCGGTTCCGGCCATCGCGTGGCGAGGCGGCTTCGTCTACCGCGTGTTGATGATCGGCGGCGGTCTCGGTCTTGCTCTCGGCGTGCTGGCGTGGATCGACTCGGGACTGCTGCTCACCGGTGTCGTCGTGCTGGTGATCGTCGGGCTTACGTACGGCATCTGGATGGCGCGGCGGATGGCGCGGTTGTGGCCCGCGGCCGCTCAGCTCAGCGGCGCGGAGAGAGTGGCGGTGGTCCGTGCGGCACGCCGGGGCGAGCGGCTGCCGGAGGAGCGACTTGTCCACGCCGCCAATGACTATCGCGTCGCGATGCATACCGCGGCGGCGACGTCCAAGGAACTGCGCTGGCTGTTGATGGTGTTGCTGGTTGTCGCGGCGGGCACCGCGGCGTGGGATACCCGATACGGCTCCTTCGGCAACGCGGTGGTGTCGGCGATCTACTTGATGCTGCTGGTGGCCGAAGTACTCTGGTGGCCGAAACGGCAGGCCCAACTGCTCACCAACGTCGATCGGGCCTGTGGATAACTCCCGATTCTGGCGCCTTTTCGTGGCGTTCTTGTCGGTCGCCTTCTCTAGCTTCCAACGCAAGAGGACCACCGCGGTCCGATGCGAAAGGAAGGCACCACGATGAACGCTGACATCGATCGATTGCGGGCCGCGTGCGAACGCGATCTCGGAGACCCGGCGGAATGGCCGATGCCCGTGGGATATCCAGATTCCTTGGCGCTCTGCATCATTGACGCCATCTACGTCACGGGCGCCCGGCACCTCACCGTCGACAAGATCATCGAGCGCTATCGGAGCTACCGGGCCGGGCAAGGCGCTGACGCCGACGCTGACGGTGCGCCGGAACTGCTGGCCAATGTCGAGGCGCTCGGCGGGCCGCAGCAGTGGGCCGCCCAGATCGGTAACCGGCGGCCGACGTCCACAGCGAAAGACGCACCGCTGCGCTCGGTGGCGCTGACCGAGGTGGCGCAAGCCTTTGTGGCGCTTGGGATCTGCACCACCGAGGACCTGCGGGTGATCGCCGCGGACCCCGAGCTGGCGAAGGAGGCCAAACGGGCGTGGTGCGCGGTGCCGGGGCAACGGTCGGGGTTCACCTGGCGCTTCCTGCTGATGCTGGCGGAGCTGCCCGGCACCGATCCGACGGTCGTGGCATACGTCGCCCGCGAGGCCGGTGCCGACGGTCCTGAAGAGGTGGCGGGGCTACTTGCCGCTGTCGCGGACTCGGCCGGCTGGAATGCCGATGCGCTGCGCCAGGCGATCTGGCGGTTCGAAGCGCGACGCGCGCAGGAGCTACCGTCGTCCGCCTGACTGACCGGTTACCGGGCACCGCAGGAATCCAGAATGCCGGGACGGTGTTGCATAGCCTCATGACCGTTGATGCATCTGGACTCTTTGCCCCGCTGGCCCTGCGGAGCCTGACCGTCCCCAATCGGTTCGCCATGGCTCCCATGACCAGGCAGGCGTCGCCCGGAGGCGTCCCGGGGCCCGACGTGGCGGAGTACTACGCCCGTCGGGCTGCCGGTGGGGTCGGCCTGATCATCACCGAAGGCGTGCGGCTGGGTGACCCGTCGGCCGCCGGGTCTCCGGACATCCCGACGCTTGTCGGCGCCGCGGCGCTCGACGGCTGGCGCAACGTCACCAGTGCCGTGCACCGGCACGGCTCGACCATCGCGGCCCAGCTGTGGCACCAGGGCGCCGAGCGCGGCGACCGCGACGGAGTGGCCGCGGTCAGCCCGTCGGGCGTCAACGGCCACGGCGAGCAGGTCGGCCGCGCTTTGGCGGCCGCCGAGCTGCCCGCCGTCGCGAAGTGGTACGCCGAGGCCGCCCGAAATGCCAAGGAGGTCGGTTTCGACGCCGTCGAGCTGCACGGTGCGCACGGCTACCTGCTCGACCAATTCCTCTGGACAAGAACGAACTTGCGTACCGACGAATACGGCGGCTCGGTAGAGAACCGCACCCGTTTTCCGGCCGAGGTGGTCGCCGCCGTGCGTGCCGCGGTCGGCCCGGACTACCCGATCATCTACCGGTTCTCGCAGTGGAAGGGCACCGATTACAACGCGACGCTGGTCGACGATCCGATGCAGCTGCAGGAACTGCTGGCGCCGCTGGTCGACGCCGGTGTGGACGCCCTGCATCCCTCGACACGGCGGCACTATGTGCCGGCGTTCCCCGACGTCGACCCGGCCCTGACGCTGGCCGGCTGGACCAAGAAGGTCACCGGAACCCCGGTCATCGCCGTCGGTTCGGTGGGCCTGCAGACGGCCTTCCGGTCCGAGAAGCCCGGCCAGATCATCGAACCGGGACCGGTGGACCAGTTGGTGGAGCAGTTCGACGCGGGCGAGTTCGACATGATCGCGATCGGCCGGGCGCTGCTCGCCGACGCCGGTTGGGTGAACCGCCTGCGCACCGGCACCCTGGACGGGTTCAATGGCTACGACGCGGCCACTGCGCTGGCGCGATTGAGCTGACCAGACCACGATTGAGCTGACCAGATACTGGGAACAAGCAGGTACACCGCAATGTTGGGAGAAGCGTGAGCACCAAGGACATCACCGCCGCCGAATTCAACGGCATCATCAGCGACAACGACATCGTGCTGGTGGACTTCTGGGCGTCATGGTGCGGGCCGTGCCGGGCGTTCGCCCCGACGTTCACCGCATCGTCCGAGAAGCACCCCGACGTCTTCCACGCCAAGGTCGACACCGAGGCCGAACAGGGTCTGGCCAGTGCCGCCGAGATCCAGGCCATCCCGACCCTCATGGCGTTCAAGAAGGGCCAGCTGGTCTTCCGGCACTCGGGCATGCTGGCGGCCAACCAGCTCGACGAGGTCATCAGCCAGATCAAGGCGTTCGACATCGACGCCGCGATGGCAGACGACAGCGCGACCACCGACATCTGAGCAATCTGCACTGCCGGCGGGTGTGACTTTGCGCACCCGCTAGCGTGCAGGGCGTGAGCGAACAGACCCCACTGGTACTCGTCGACCACCCGCGCCCCGGCGTCGCGCTGGTCACCCTGAACCGTCCCGAGCGGATGAACTCCATGGCGTTCGACGTCATGGTGCCGCTCAAGGCGGCGCTCGAGGAGATCAACCACGACAACGACGTCCGCGCGGTCGTCCTGACCGGCGCTGGGCGGGGGTTCTCGTCGGGTGCCGACCACAAGTCGGCAGGCTCGGTTCCTCACGTCGCGGGGCTGACCCGTCCGACGTTCGCGCTGCGCTCCATGGAAGTGCTCGACGACGTCATCCTCGCCCTGCGCAAGCTGCATCAACCCGTTATCGCGGCCGTGAATGGAGCGGCGATCGGCGGTGGCCTCTGCCTGGCGCTGGCCTGTGACATCCGGGTCGCCGGCGCGGGTGCCTACTTCCGGGCTGCGGGCATCAACAACGGCCTGACGGCCAGCGAGTTGGGCCTGTCCTATCTGCTGCCGCGGGCCGTCGGCACCTCGAGGGCGTTCGAGGCGATGCTCACCGGCCGGGACATCGACTCGGCGGAGGCCGAGCGGATCGGTCTGGTGTCGCGGACCGTCGCCGACGAGCAGCTGCTGCAAACCTGCTTCGAGATGGCCGAGCGCATCGGTTCGTTCTCCCGCCCGGGAATTGAATTGACCAAGCGGACTCTCTGGAGTGGACTGGACGCCGGTAGTCTGGAGAGCCACATGCAGGCCGAAGGCCTGGGTCAGCTCTTCATCCGACTGCTCACCGCCAACTTCGAGGAGGCGGTTGTCGCGCGCGCCGAGAAGCGACCCGCGGTCTTCACCGACGACAAATAGGCCGGCACAGACAGTCAAGGAGGCAGCTGCGTGATCACCGCAACGGACCTGGAGGTCCGCGCCGGAGCGCGCACGCTGCTGGCCTTCGAGGGTTCGGCGCTGCGGATCCAGCCGGGGGACCGGATCGGGCTCGTCGGCCGCAACGGCGCCGGCAAGACCACCACTCTGCGCATTCTGGCCGGGGAAGGCCAGCCCTACGCGGGCTCGGTCGAGCGGATCGGCGAGATCGGTTACCTGCCACAGGATCCGAAGGAAGGCGATCTGGACGTCCTGGCCCGGGACCGAGTGCTTTCGGCCCGCGGTCTGGATACCTTGCTCAAGGACCTGGAGAAGCAGCAGGCCATCATGGCCGAGGTCGTCGACGAGGCCGCACGCGACAAGGCGGTGCGCCGGTACGGCGTTCTGGAGGAACGGTTTTCGGCGCTCGGTGGCTACGCTGCCGAGAGCGACGCCGGCCGCATCTGCGCCAGCCTGGGCCTGCCGGATCGCGTGCTGACGCAGCCGCTGCGCACCCTGTCCGGTGGTCAGCGTCGCCGCATCGAGCTGGCGCGCATCCTGTTCGCCGCGTCGGAGGGCTCCGGGTCCAACACCACGCTGCTGCTGGACGAACCGACCAACCACCTCGACGCCGACTCCATCGGCTGGCTGCGTACGTTCCTGCAGAGCCACACCGGTGGGCTCGTGGTCATCAGCCACGATGTCGAACTGCTCGCCGACGTGGTGAACCGCGTGTGGTTCCTCGACGCCGTGCGCGGCGAGGCCGACGTCTACAACATGGGCTGGCAGAAGTACCTGGACGCCCGGGCCACCGACGAGCAGCGTCGCCGCCGGGAACGCGCCAACGCTGAGAAGAAGGCCGGTGCGCTGCGGGCCCAGGCCGCCAAGATGGGCGCCAAGGCCACCAAAGCCGTTGCCGCACAGAACATGTTGCGTCGTGCCGAGCGGATGATCGCCGAGCTCGACGCCGAGCGGGTGGCCGACAAGGTCGCCAAGATCAAGTTCCCGACCCCGGCGCCGTGCGGCAAGACACCGCTCATCGTCAAGGGTCTGACCAAGACGTACGGCTCGCTGGAGATCTTCACCGGCGTGGACCTGGCGATCGACCGGGGTTCGCGCGTCGTCGTGCTGGGCCTCAACGGCGCGGGTAAGACGACGCTGCTGCGCCTGCTGGCCGGTGTGGAGAAGGCCGACGCGGGCGGTATCGAACCGGGCTACGGCCTCAAGATCGGTTACTTCGCGCAGGAGCACGACACCCTCGACAATGCGGCGACGGTGTGGGAGAACATCCGGCACGCCGCGCCGGACACGGGCGAGCAGGATCTGCGTGGCCTGTTGGGCGCGTTCATGTTCACGGGCCCGCAGTTGGAACAGCCAGCGGGCACATTGTCCGGTGGTGAGAAGACCCGGCTGGCGCTGGCCGGCCTGGTCGCCTCGACCGCCAACGTGCTGCTGCTCGACGAGCCGACCAACAACCTGGACCCGGCGTCGCGCGAGCAGGTGCTCGACGCACTGCGCAGTTACGCGGGTTCGGTGGTGCTCGTGACGCACGATCCGGGTGCGGCCGAGGCGCTCAATCCGCAGCGGGTCCTGCTGCTGCCGGATGCCACCGAGGACTTCTGGTCGGACACCTACCGCGATCTCATCGAATTGGCCTGACCTGATTCACCGAATCGCCCGCGCCGAGCGACCGCTGTTCTTACGCTGATTTCCGTCAGCCCGGCATACCGCCGGGGGGAGAGTCAGGGGATCGGCGATGAGGCAATCCAAGGCATCTCGCGACCAGATGATGACCCAGCTGCGCAGCGCCTACGAGGGCGGCGCCAGTATCCGGTCGTTGGTGGCCATGTCCGGTAAATCCTATGGGTCGGTGCACAGCATGCTGGTGCAGTCGGGCGCGGTCATGCGCAGCCGCGGCGGCCCGAACCACACCCGCAAGATCGCCTGAACGCCCCTGCGGCCCAGCCGCTTTCGGCTGTCTACCGCGACCCGCGGAGCCGTCTTGCGCGTGCGGGGGTACGCACAAGACGGTCCCGGGAGGCGGAAACCGTTGTCGGGCGCTAGATCTCGTCCGTGAGCCGTACCGGGGCGATGACGTCGAAGACGTCGCCCGGGCCCGGATTGTTCGGCGACGTTGATCCGCCGAACTGGTCCATCACGGCCCACACCGCGTTGAGCGCCGTGGTGATGGCGCCTTCGGCCCAGCCCGCTGTCCACGAGATGTCGTCACCGGCCAGGTAGATGCCGCGGTGCCGCTCATCGATGTCCCGCTGCATGAAGTGGGTGTACAGCGTCTCCTGGTACCGGTAGTGGCCGGGCAGGTTCGCCTTGAACGCACCCATGAAGTTGCGCTCGGTCTCCCACGACACCGTCTTCGGCGTCTCGATGATGTGGCTGCGGATGTCGACGTTCGGGTAGATCGCCTGCAGCGACTTGAGCATGAGGTCCATGCGCTCGGTCGCGCTGAGCGGCACGATCTTCCGGGAGTCGTCCTCCCAGGTGTACGACAGGCAGACGACGCCCGGCTTCTCGTTGCCATTGGCGTCGAGGCCCTGATCCAGCAGGTAGGTGCCCCGGCTCATCCGGTCGGTCAGTGTCATCGACATGACGTCGCGGCCGGCGGCATCCTTGTCCTTCCAGAACGGCCGGTCGACCAACACGAACACCTTCGACGAACCCATGTAGTGCGTCTGCTCGATGGCTGACCACACGTTGGGCGGGAACAGATCGTCGTCGCAGCGAATGTTGTTGAGCAGCATCCACGATTGCGCGGTGACGATGACGGCGTCGTACGTGCGGGTCTGGCCGTCGGCGTCGGTGATGGTGTAGCGGTTCGGGTGGGTGCGCCGGATATCGGTGACCGCGGCGCGCGTCCGGCCGCCGTGCAGTGACTCGAGTGAGGTGCCGGCCGGCCAGTGGGCGAGGCGCTGCGGCGAGCGCTGCCACAGCCGCAGCGGAAGCTGCTGGGAGCCGCCGACGATACCCCTGTGGTTGTCGTCGGCCTCGGTGAGCACAACCCGCAGGATTTCGAGCATCGAACTCGGGTAGTCGGTGTCCCACCCGCCGGTGCCGAAACCGACCTTGCCGAAAATCTCCCGCAGCTCGAACGACTTGAAGTGATGCGACTTTGTCAGGAAGCCCCAGAACGTCTCGTCGTCGAGTTCGCGAACGAGCTTGCCCCACGCCGATTTCAGGGCCTGGGTGTCGCGCTCGCGGATGGCGTTCTGGATCGCGTGCAGGTCGGCGCCGTCCTCGAGCGTCTTACGCCAGGCGTCGGCGACGTCGGTGAAGGCCTGCGGCAGGTCGGCGAGCTTCTCGGCGTAGTACGTCTGGCCCTTGAGGTCGACGACGGTGCTGGGCGCCGCGACCGAGAGCGGGTTCGGGAATTCGAAGGTCTCGATGCCGACCTTGTCGAAGTACTCGTAGAGGGTCGTCGAGGTGGGCGGGAACCGCATGGCACCCATCTCGGCCACCGCGTCGGGAGCGTGTTCGAACGGGATGGACCGCATGCGGCCACCGATCTGATCCGCTTCGTAGACAACGGGTTTCAGGCCCATCTTCATGAGCTCGTAGGCGGCGGTGATGCCGGCGCAGCCGCCGCCGACGATGGCGACCTCGGTGCCGTGGCGGTCGGCGGGGATCGAACCGAGGCCGTCGGCCGATGACACGTAGTCGTCGTAGGGGAAGGGGAAGTCGGGGCCGAACATGGTGATCGGCTTGTCCGACACGCTGGTGTCCGACAGCTGTGTCTCGTCGATGGGCTGGGGGACGGTCATCGGATCTGGTTCTCCTGGTAGAGATCTCGGCGGCGATCGCCGAGATGGGTGTTGACTGCGCGGGACACGGTTACCGCGGCGGGATCAATGTGGGTGATGAGCAGTTGCTCGGCTTTACCAGCGCGACTCAGTTCGGTCGTGTCGGGCGCGATGGTGCAACTCAGGCCGCAGTATTCGAGGTCGTTCTCGACTCCGGTGCGGTTGACGTAGGACAGGAACAGCTGACTTTCATAGGCGCGGGCGGGCACGATGTGCGTCGCCACGAAACTCCACGGCTCCATGAGTCCGGTCGGGACGACGAGCCATTCGGTACCCGCGTCGGCGTGGGCCCGCGCGTTCTCGGGGAATTCGATGTCGTAGCAGATCAACAGACCGCAAGTGACCCCGTCGAGTTCGAACTGCGTGACCCACTGCTCGCCCGGGGTGAACAGGTCCCGGTCGAAGCCGTAGAGGTGGGTCTTGCGGTAGTTCGCCAGGGATCGGCCGGTGCGGTCGACGACCTGTACGGCGTTATACGGCCTATTCGGCGCTTCCTCGGCATACCCGTAGACCACGGCGATTCCGGTCTCGCGGGCGATGTCCTGGACGGCCCGGAAGATCGGACCGTCGGCCGGCTCGGCGCGCTCGGCGACGGCGGCCCCGATGTTGTAGCCGGTGACGGACATCTCCGGGGTGACGACGATCCGGCAGCCGGCGTCGGCCGCCCGCCTCGCCGCCGCTGCGATGGCGGCGAGGTTCTCGGCGACGGTCCCGGAATCCTGCGGGCCTTGGAACATGCCGACGGTGAGCATCTACGCGGCGTCCACGCGCAGCTTCGACTTGCGGATGCTGTAGCCGAAGTAGACGGCGAGGCCGATGGCACCCCAGATGCCGAACGCGATCCAGGTGGCGCCGGGCAGTGCCCACATCAGGTAGCAGCAGAAGAGGAAACCCAGCACTGGCGCGACCGGGAACAGCCGCAGCCGGAACGTGCGGTGCAGATCGGGGCGCGTGCGCCGCAGGATGATGACCGCGATGTTGACCAGGGCGAAGGCGAACAGGCAGCCGATCGAGGTGGCGTTCGCCAGTTCACCCAGCGAGACGAAACCGGCCAGGGCCGACACGACCACACCGCAGATGACGATGTTCCACGTCGGCACGAAGGTCCGCGGGTTGATCTTGGCGAACAGCCCGGGCACCAGGCCGTCGACGGCCATGGTGTAGAGGATGCGGGTCTGTCCGTACTGGACGGCGAGGACGACGCTCGCGATGGCGATGACGGCGCCGATGGACAGGATGATGGCCGGCACGTTGCTGGTGGTGATGCCGCTGAGTGCGACGGCCAGGGTGGCACCTTCGTCGGCACTGAACTTGGTCCAGCTCATGGCACCCAGTGCGGCCAGCGCGACCGCGAGGTACAGGACGGTGACGATCAACAGCGAGGCCATGATGGCGCGTGGCAGGTCCCGCTTCGGGTTCTTGGCCTCGTTGCCTGCGGTGGATGCCGCGTCGAAGCCGATGTAGGAGAAGAAGACCTGGGACGCGGCGGCGGAGACACCCATGAAGCCCAGCGGCATGAACGGCGTGAGGTTGCCGGCCTTGAAGGCGGTGAAGGCGACGGCGCAGAAGAACACCAGGACGACGCACTTGAGGATCACCATCGCGGTGTTGACGACGGCGGATTCGGATGCGCCCCGCAGCAGCAGGATCGAGGCGAGCACCACGATCGCGATGGCCGGCAGGTTGATGACGCCACCTTCGCCGGGCGCGCCGGTGATGGCGGCGGGAAGTTCGATACCGAACAACTGGTGCAGCAGCGTGTTGATATAGCCGCCCCAGCCGACGGCGACGGCCGCGACGGACACGCCGTACTCGAGCATCAGACACCAGCCGCACACCCAGGCCCAGAACTCGCCCATGGTCGCGTAGGCGTAGGAGTACGAGCTGCCGGAGACGGGGATGGTACCGGCGAGCTCGGCGTAGGACAGCGCCGAGAACAGCGCGGTGACGGCGGCGAGGATGAACGAAATGAGGACTGCCGGACCGGCTTTCGGTACGGCCGCGCCGAGGATGACGAAGATTCCGGTGCCGAGCGTGGCGCCGATGGACAGCGCGGTCAGGTGGATGAATCCCATCGACCGCTTGAGGTGGGGACCTTCGGGTTCTTCGTTCGCGGCGACGATGTCGTCAACAGACTTTTGTGCGCTCATGGCGCGCAGAATGCCCGGTCGGGGGGCCTGGATGAGGGCCAAGGGGAGCTCCGTGGGGAGGAGGGCGCGCCACGAGATTTGTGACTCGCGTTACAGAGTGCGGTACGTCACTGCCATCTGTCAACACCTGGAGTGACCTAGGAAACAATAGTTGCCTTGAGCGACACCGATGCCTAATCTGTTGGCAGTGATCTGAGCCACATCAAAGGGGATGCCATGGCAGCCGCAATCGAGACCCGGTCCATCGACTGGATTCCAACCCACGAACGCCGGGGCAAGGTGCACCACCAGGCGCCGTTCTGGTTCACCGGGAACTTCGTGTTGACCACCATGGTCACGGGCTTCCTCGGGCCGGCCAACGGTCTGGCTGCCGGATGGTCGGTGCTCGCCGCGGTCGCGGGCGCCTGCTTCGGGACGCTCTTCATGTGCTTCCACGCCAATCAGGGGCCGACCATGGGCCTGCCGCAGATGATCCAGTCTCGTGCGCAGTTCGGTTCGCGTGGCGCCCTCGTCCCGTTCATCGCCGTCATCTTCGTCTACATCGGTTTCAACGTCTTCAACACCATCCTTGCGACGGACGGCTTCAAGACGGTCTTCGCGGGCCCGAACTGGGTCTGGTACCTCGGGCTGATGGTGGCCGCCATCGTGATCGCCGTCGTCGGCTTCGACCTGATGATGGTGGTCCAGCGCTGGCTCACGTACCTGCTGATCGTCGTTTTCGGTGTCCTCACCGTGTACGCGCTGTCGACGCTGCATCTGAACGCCGCCGTTCCTGATGGCGGAAAGTTCTCTCTGACAGTGTTTTTGATGCAGTTCGCCGCGGCGGCGGGCTACCAGATCTCGTACGCGGTGTACGTGTCCGACTACTCGCGGTACCTGCCGGAGAACACCTCGGCCAAGCACGTCATCTGGTGGACGTATCTGGGTGCCGCCGGCTCGTCGGTGTGGCTGATGTCGTTCGGTGCCATCCTGGCGTCGGCGCTGCCGACCCCTGACGCCATCGCGTCGATCCGGACCGTCGGCAACCAAATGCTGCCTGGCTTCGGCACTTTCACTGTCGTGTTGTCGTCGGTTGCTCTCGTGACCATCATGTCGGTCAACGCCTACGGCGCGAGCCTGACGAGCATGAGCGCCCTCGACGCGTTCCGTCCCATCACGCCGACCATCCGGCTGCGGGTGCTCGGCATCGCGCTGACGTCGTTCATCGCGTTCGTGGTGGCGTTGTCGCTGCCCGAGGGCTACCTCGAGTCGTTCAACACTTTCGTGCTGTTGATGCTGTACTTCCTGATTCCATGGACGGCGGTCAACCTCGTCGATTTCTATTTCGTCCGCCGTGGGCACTATTCGATCGTCGACATCTTCCGGCCGGACGGGATCTACGGTCGGTGGTCGTGGCGCGGACTGGCGGCGTACATCGTCGGCATGGTGTCGATGGTGCCGTTCATCTCGCTGCACTTCTACGAGGGACCCATCGCCAAGGTGCTTGGGGGAGTGGATATCTCGTTCATCGTCGGCCTGGCGGTATCGGGCCTGGCGTACTACGTCCTGACCCGCGACGTCGACCTGAGTGACGAGCATGCCGCCATCGAACGGAGCCGCGCGGAGCTGAGCGTCGCCTAGCTACTCGGCGGCCTCGGCCAGGCGCCGGTGCGCGAGCGCCGGCGTCAGGACCCACAACACTTTCGCGCCCATGTGTGCGTCGGCATGGAAAGCGTGCGGGCGGTCCGCGTCGAAGGTCAGTGCGTCGCCCGCCTCGAGCGTGATGCGACTGCCATTGCCCTCGACGAAATCGATGTGCAGCCGGCCTTCGATGACCATGGCGAATTCGACCTCGGCCGGCAGCGAGTAGGTGTCGGTGCCGCTGCCGCCACCGGGCTGGATCTCGCTCATCAGCACCTGGAAGCGCCGTTCATTGCTCGGCGTCAGCTGGAACTCGGTCATCTTGGTGCCGCCGAATTCGATGGGCGGGTACTCGCCGGCCCGGACGACCTCGCCGACGGGGGTTTCCTCGAAGAGGGAGCCGACCTGCAGGTCGAGTGACTCGCAGATGCGGATGAGCGCGGCGACGGACGCGTTGGACTGCCCGCGCTCGACCTTCGACAGGTAGCCCTTGGTCACGCCGCTGGCGGCGGCGAGTTCGTCCAGCGTCATGCGCTTGGCGCTGCGCGCGGCCTTCAAGCGTGCGGCGATGGTCAGTTGCGTTGCCGGTGAACCGCCCACGATTTCCTCCTAGGAAACAAAGATTGACAATGATTCTACTGCGGGAAACAATGAGACCCAAGCCACACGCCACGACTTTGGAGAGCCGATGAGTTTCGACCGGTACATCAAGACCACCGCACCAGACGGACGCGAGATCGTCGGCCAGGTCGATGCGAGTCGCTTCCCGCGCTACGCCGAACCGACGACTTTCGCGCGGGTGCCGCGCCTGGATCAGGTGTCGTCGCCCGATGTGACGATTCTGGGCGTCCCGTTCGACACTGGGGTGTCCTACCGTCCGGGCGCCCGCTTCGGCCCCGGCCACATCCGCGCGGCCTCCAAACTGCTGCGGCCCTACAACCAGGCGCTGGACGTTTCGCCGTTCGCCAATCAGCAGGTCGCGGACGCCGGTGACATCGGGGTCAACCCGTTCAACATCAACGAGGCCATCGAGACCATCGACACCGAGGTGACCGCGCTGCGCAAGGACGGCAGCGCCGTCCTGACCCTCGGCGGCGACCACACCATCGCGCTGCCGATCCTGCGCTCACTGCACCGCGACCACGGCCCCATCGCCGTGCTGCACTTCGACGCGCACCTCGACACCTGGGACACCTACTTCGGGGCGGCGTACACGCACGGCACCCCGTTCCGCCGGGCCAGCGAAGAGGGCCTCATCGACATGGAGCGCTCGCTGCACATGGGCATCCGTGGCCCGCTGTACAGCAAGAAGGACCTTGAGGACGACGCGATCCTCGGCTTCCAGGTGATCCGCTCCGACGACTACCAGATCGACGGTTTGCAGAGTGTGCGGGAGCGCATGGTCAAGCGACTCGCTGGTGGTCCCGTCTACGTGTCGGTCGACATCGACGTGCTGGACCCGGCGCATGCGCCCGGGACCGGGACGCCCGAGGCCGGCGGCCTGACGTCGCGCGAACTGCTGCATTCGCTGCGTTCGCTGACCGGCCTGAACGTCGTCGGCGCCGACATCGTGGAGGTGTCGCCGGCCTACGACCACGCGGAGATGACGGGCATCGCGGCCGCGCACGTCGGCTACGAGCTGTTGTCGGTGATGAGCGCGAACCGCTGAGCCGGACGACGATCAAGCGGCGAGGTACGAGCCGCGTTGAGGAGTTCGGCAGATCAGACTAAGGCTTGCGGCGCACGGACGCCTCGACGATGTCGAGCACGGCGCTCAGATCCTCACCGGTCTGACCCGACGCGAGCCGCGCGATGAGGCCGTCGAGCACCAGGTCGAGATAGATGTGCAGCACTTCGGTGGGCACGTCGTCACGCAGGGTGCCGGCGGCCTTCTTGCGCTCCAGGCGCGCGATGGTGGCCTGGTTGAGTTCCTCGTAGCGCTGCTGCCACTCGGCGCGGAACTCGGCGTCGGTGCGCAGGCGCCGCGCGATCTCCAGCCGCGTGCCCAGCCACTGATAGTTGTCGGGCTTGGCCAGCATGTTGCGCATGACCTGGACCAGGCCGTCCTTCTCGACGGTCTCGGCCATGCGCTCGCCGTCCTCCTCGGCGAGCGCGAAGAACAAGGCGTCCTTGTCGCGGAAATGATGGAAGATCGCACCGCGCGACATCGCGGTGGCTTCCTCGAGAAGCCGGACGGTCGCACCCTCGTACCCGAACTCGGAGAAACAGCGTCGAGCCCCGTCGAGGATCTGCGCTCGACGGGCGGCGAGGTGGTCGTCGCTTACTTTGGGCACCAGGACTCCTACTGGCGTTCGGTTGGGCAGCATCCTTTGTCCAGGAGCTGCCCAACCGAATCAGCCAGCTATCAGGCCTCGTTACCCGACCGCAGCATGTTGCGCAGCACGTACTGCAGGATGCCGCCGTTGCGGTAGTAGTCGGCCTCACCGGGGGTGTCGATGCGGACCACGGCGTCGAACTCGATCTTCGAGCCATCTTCCTTGGTCGCGGTGACGTGCACGGTCTTCGGCGTCTTGCCGGCGTTGAGCTCTTCGATACCGCTGATGTCGAAGGTCTCGGTGCCGTCCAGGCCCAGCGACTTGGCGCTCTCGCCGGCCGGGAACTGCAGCGGGATGACGCCCATGCCGATCAGGTTCGAGCGGTGGATGCGCTCGAACGACTCGGTGATGACGGCCTTGACGCCCAGCAGCGTGGTGCCCTTGGCGGCCCAGTCGCGCGAGCTACCCGAACCGTATTCCTTGCCGCCCAGCACGACCAGCGGAATGCCGGCCTTCTGGTAGTTCATGCACGCGTTGTAGATGAACTCCTGCGGGCCACCCTCCTGGGTGAAGTCGCGGGTGTAGCCACCCTGCGTGCCCTCCAGGCCGATGGTGTCGAGGATGCGGTTCTGCAGGCGGATGTTGGCGAAGGTGCCGCGGACCATGACCTCGTGGTTGCCACGACGGCTACCCAGCGAGTTGTAGTCCTTGCGGGCCACGCCGTGCGCGTCCAGGTAGTCCGCTGCCGGGGTGCCCGGCTTGATCGGGCCGGCCGGGCTGATGTGGTCGGTGGTCACCGAGTCACCCAGCAGGGCCATGACGCGGGCGCCCTTGATGTCGGTGACCGGCGCCGGCTCCATCTCCATGCCGTCGAAGTACGGCGCCTTGCGGACGTAGGTCGAGGCGTCGTCCCACGCGAAGGTGTCGCCGTCGGGGGTCGGCAGGTTGCGCCAGTTGTCGTCACCCTTGAACACGTCGGCGTAGGACTTGCGGAACATGTCCTGGCTGATGGCGCTCTTGATGGTGTCGTCGATCTCCTGGGCCGACGGCCAGATGTCGCGCAGGTAGACGTCGTTGCCTTCGGTGTCCTTGCCGAGCGAGTCGGTCTCGAAGTCGAAGTCCATGGTGCCGGCGAGGGCGTACGCGATGACCAGCGGCGGCGAGGCCAGGTAGTTCATCTTGACGTCGGGGGAGATGCGGCCCTCGAAGTTGCGGTTACCCGAGAGCACCGCGGTGACGGTCAGGTCCTCTTCGTTGACGGCCTTGGAGATCTCCTCCGGCAGCGGGCCGGTGTTACCGATACACGTGGTGCAGCCGTAGCCACCCAGGTAGAAGCCCAGCTTCTCCAGGTACGGCCACAGGCCGGCCTTCTCGTAGTAGTCGGTGACGACCTGAGAGCCCGGGGCCATGTTGGTCTTGACCCACGGCTTGCTGGACAGACCCTTCTCGACGGCATTGCGGGCCAGCAGGGCGGCACCGATCATGACCGACGGGTTGGAGGTGTTGGTGCAGGAGGTGATACCCGCGACCGCGACGGCGCCGTGGTCGAGGATGAACTCACCGTGGTCGCCCTTGACGCGGACCGGCTTGCTCGGCCGGCCCTCGGCGCCGTTGGCGGCGGACTGGACGTTGACGGCACCGTCGTCGGCGAACGACAGGGCGGCCGGGTCGGAAGCCGGGAACGACTCCTCGACGGCCTCGTCGAGCTTGGTGTGGTCGGCCGGGTGCTGCTCCTCCACGTAGTTGTGGATGTCCTTGCGGAAGGCGATCTTGCTCTCCGACAACAGGATTCGGTCCTGCGGGCGCTTCGGGCCGGCGATCGACGGCACGACCGTCGACAGGTCCAGCTCGAGGTACTCGGAGAAGGCCGGCTCGCGGTCGGCGTCGTGCCACATGCCCTGGGTCTTGGCGTAGGCCTCGACCAGCGCCAGCTGCTCGTCGGTGCGGCCGGTCAGGCGCAGGTAGTTGATGGTCTCTTCGTCGATCGGGAAGATCGCACAGGTCGAGCCGAACTCGGGGCTCATGTTGCCCAGCGTGGCGCGGTTGGCCAGCGGCACCTCGGCGACGCCCTTGCCGTAGAACTCGACGAACTTGCCGACGACGCCGTGCTTACGCAGCATGTCCGTGACGGTCAGCACCACGTCGGTGGCGGTGACGCCCGGCTGGATTTCACCGGTCAGCTTGAAGCCGACGACGCGGGGGATCAGCATCGAGACGGGCTGGCCCAGCATGGCCGCCTCGGCCTCGATACCGCCGACGCCCCAGCCCAGCACGCCCAGGCCGTTCTCCATGGTGGTGTGGCTGTCGGTACCCACACAGGTGTCGGGGTAGGCCTGGCCGTTCCGGACCATCACGGTGCGGGCCAGGTACTCGATGTTGACCTGGTGGACGATGCCGGTGCCCGGCGGGACGACCTTGAAATCGTCGAAGGCGCCCTGGCCCCAGCGCAGGAACTGGTAACGCTCGGCGTTGCGCTCGTATTCGAGGGCGACGTTCTTCTCGTAGGCGTCGGCGGTGCCGAACACGTCGAGGATGACGGAGTGGTCGATGACCATCTCGGCGGGCGAGAGCGGGTTGACCTTGTTGGGGTCGCCGCCGAGGGCGGTGACGGCCTCACGCATGGTGGCCAGGTCGACCACGCAGGGCACGCCGGTGAAGTCCTGCATGATCACGCGGGCCGGGGTGAACTGGATCTCGATGCTCGGCTCGGCCGAGGGATCCCAGTTGGCCAGGGCCAGGATGTGGTCCTTGGTGATGTTTGCGCCGTCTTCGGTGCGCAGCAGGTTCTCTGCCAGCACCTTGAGGCTGTAGGGAAGTTTCTCGGTACCCGGAACCGCGTCTAGGCGGAAAATCTCGTAGCTGTTCTCCCCGACAACGAGCGTGTCACGGGCTCCAAATGAATTGCTGCTCACATCAACTCCCGGCTAGATCTCGCCGCGACGGGCTGTGTCAGCGGCGCGTTGCTACCCTAACAGTACGCTTGTCCTATGAGCGCCCAGGGGGTGGCTACAGTCTTGTCGGGTTGTGGGTGCGCCGTCAGGGAGTTCGGCGAAATTCCAGTACCGTTTGCCCCGTGACAACTTTTGCGGCGATGCCGTACCTGCCGGCATTCATTCCGCCGGACGTCTGCGCGACGGTCGGGCAGGACCCGGCCAAGACGCCCGTCGACGTCTGCATGGCGACGGTGATCACCCAGGTGCGCGACGGTGGCGTCAGTGCGCCGGGCATCGCTGCGCCCGCCAAGGCGCCGGCCACGCCGCAGGAAGCGAAGCAGGCTGCCCAGGCGGCCGCCGAGGCCGCCGAACTGCGCCAGGTTGTCGCGGACGCCAAGGCCAAGGGCATCGACCTCAAGATTGTGGTGCTGCCGACGAGCCCGGGCATCGACACCCCGCTGCGCGACATCGCCGCCGACGTCGGCCATGTATATCCCGAGTCGACGGTGCTCACCCTCAGCCCGGGCTTCGCCGGCTCGGTCAGCCCGACCTATGACCGCGCACAGTTGGAAGCCGGTCAGGATCTCGCGAAGACGCCGAGTGTCGTGCAGTCGTCGAAGAATTTCGTGAGCCAGTTGGAAACGCCGATATTTCCCTGGACGTCGTTCACTGTGGTGGTCATCCTCGGTGTGGTGGCCGCTGCCGTCGGAACCCGGTTCCTGCAGGTCCGGGCCCGGAAGGCGGCTGTCGCGGCGGCTCCAGGCGAGACCCCCGCCACCACTTCCGCGTAGCTGGGCGCGGTGCGCCGCGAATTCGAATATCACTATTCGGTCACACCTTTTTCAATTACACCGATGTGATTTGTTACTAACGTTTCATTTGTGCAACCTGTGACGTACGGTGCAGTTGGTACCGGATGTTGCAGTTGTGATTAATTTTGATTTCTGTGACCACCGGTACCAACGGATTGAGCCCGCATTCGCCTGACGCGGGCACCAGCGCGCTGGAGCCATAGGAGACCGAAGTCAATGGGACGCAACATTCGCGCCTCAGCCACGCGGCTGGGCAGTCGCGTCGGCACCGGATCGGTCGTGCTCGGTGTCATGACCGCGTCCGTTTTCGCGTCGGGCATCGCCTCGGCCCAACCCGGCGGCAGCGAGATCGCCGCCCTCGTCACCGATCTCGCCAACGCCAACCAGAAGCTGCAGGACCTCGGCGCGTCCATCCAGGCCCGTCAGGAATCGGTCAACAAGGCCATCGCCGATGTGCAGACCGCCCGCGACAACGCCGCGACGGCGCAGCAGGAGATCGACGCCAGCCAGAGCGGGCTCAAGGACGCCAACGCCGCGATCGCGGCCGCGCAAGCGCACTTCGACAAGTACGCCGAGGCCGCGTACATCAACGGCCCGTCCGGCTCGTACCTGACTGCGACGGACCCCGGCGAGATGATCAACACCGCCGCCACCGGCGAGGCCCTGACCATCAGTTCGCAGGAGGCCATCGCCGACCTGCAGCGCACCCGGACCGAACTGGCCAATCGCGAATCCGCCGCCCGCCTGGCCAAGCAGAAGGCCGACCAGGCCGTCAAGGATGCCCAGGCCAGGCAGGACGACGCCGTCAGGGCACTCACCGACGCCCGGACGACGTTCGCCGGCCAGCAGACCCAGCTGGACCAGCTGGTCAGCCAGCGCAACGCGGCGCAGGCGAAGCTCGACGCGGCGCGCACCCAGTGGGCGGCGAGCGCCCCCGCGTCCGGAACTCCCGCGGCCGACCCCGGCCGGTACGCCGCCAACTGGGACGGCGCGCCCGCCGCTGCCGGTCCTCGCAAATGGGACGACGGCGGCTGGGACCCGACCCTTCCGAAGATCCCCAGCGCCAACATCCCCGGCGACCCGATCGCCGTCATCAACAACGTGCTGGGCATGACCGCCACCTCGGCGCAGGTCACCCAGCAGATGGGGCACAGCTTCCTGCAGAAGCTGGGCCTGGTGCCCGCCACCGTCACCAAGTCGGGCTACACCAACGGCGCCATCCCGCGCGTGTACGGCAAGCAGGCGTCGGAGTACGTGATCAAGCGCGCCATGTCGCAGATCGGCGTGCCGTACTCCTGGGGCGGCGGCACCGCCGCCGGTCCCAGCACGGGCATCGACTCGGGTGCCGGCACCGTCGGCTTCGACTGCTCGGGTCTGATCCTCTACGCCTTCGCCGGCGTCGGCATCAAACTGCCGCACTACTCCGGCAACCAATATGAAGCAGGCCGCAAGATCCCGACCGCACAGGCCCGCCGCGGCGACGTCATCTTCTACGGCCCCGGCGGCAGCCAGCACGTGACGCTGTACCTCGGCAACGGCCAGATGCTCGAAGCGCCGTACACGGGCTCCAACGTCAAGGTCTCGCCGGTGCGCACCAGTGGTATGACGCCGTACGTGATCCGCTACATCGAGTACTGAGGTAATTGCATTGCAAGGCAGGGAATTTCACCGGAGAGACGTCCTCGCGGGCGTCGGCGCGCTGGCGCTGGCATTCGCGTTCGGGCCCGCCCCGAGTGCGCTTGCCGAACCCGATGGCGGGTGGGACCCCACCCTTCCCGCGAAACCCAGCTCCGGTGCCCCCGGTGACCCGGTGGCCATCGCCAACGCGACGTTCCAGGCCAGTCAGCTGGCTCTGCAGACCACCCAGAATCTCGGCGAGAGCTTCCTGTCCAGCCTGGGTCTGGGTGGCAAGCCGTCCGGTGGCGGCGGCGGCTCGGCCACGATGATGCCCGGCGGACGCGTCGGCGGTAAGCAGGCCATCGAGTACGTCATCCGCCGCGGTGGCTCCCAGATGGGTGTCCCGTACTCGTGGGGCGGCGGCACCCTGACCGGTCCGGGCCCCGGTGTGGATTACGACGCCGGCAAGATCGGGTACGACTGTTCGGGATTCACGCGCTACGCGTATGCCGGCGTCGGCGTCCAGATTCCGAAGTACTCGGGCGACCAGTACAACACCGGCCGCGCCATCCCGCCGTCGCAGGCCAAGCGCGGCGACCTGATCTTCTACGGTCCCGGCGGCAGCCAGCACGTCACCATCTACCTCGGCGGCGGCAAGATGCTCGAGGCGTCCGGCAGCGCAGGAAAAGTGACGGTCAGCCCGGTCCGGACCGCCGGCATGTCGCCGCACCTCTCCCGGATCATCGAGACCTGATAATCACCTAAGTCTGTCGTGCCAACGTCGACGGACACGCAGCCGCCTGGAATAGTTGAGTCCGGGCGCGCCGCTATATTGGCGGCTACCCGCTAGACCAGCGACTTTGCGCCGGACGACCGGCCGTAACAACCGTGGGAGGAAGCTAGATGACGTCACCGAGTGGGCCGCTGGAGGGCGCCGGAGGCTACCCAGGCCCGGCCCCCACGCAGGGCTACCCGCCCGGGGCGCACGCCGCACCCACCGCGCAGCAGCCTGTCAGCGGCGCGTTGCAGTCCGAGGTGCACACCCTCGAACGCGCGATCTTCGAGGTCAAGCGCATCATCGTCGGCCAGGACCAGCTGGTCGAGCGCATGCTCGTCGGTCTGCTGGCCAAGGGCCACGTGCTGCTCGAAGGCGTGCCGGGTGTCGCCAAGACCCTGGCTGTGGAGACCTTCGCCAAGGTCGTCGGCGGCTCGTTCGCCCGCATCCAGTTCACCCCCGACCTGGTGCCCACCGACATCGTCGGTACTCGCATCTACCGGGTCGGCAAGGAAGAGTTCGACATCGAACTCGGCCCCGTGATGGTCAACTTCCTGCTCGCCGACGAGATCAACCGTGCGCCTGCCAAGGTGCAGTCGGCGCTGCTGGAGGTCATGGCGGAGCGCAAGATCTCCATCGGTGGCAAGACCTTCCCGCTGCCCAGCCCCTTCCTGGTCATGGCGACCCAGAACCCCATCGAGCAGGAGGGCGTCTACCAGCTGCCGGAAGCGCAGCGTGACCGATTCCTGTTCAAGCTCAACGTCGGTTATCCGTCGCCCGAGGAAGAGCGCGAGATCATCTACCGGATGGGCGTCAAGCCGCCGGAGCCCAAGCAGATCCTCACCACCGACGACCTGCTGCACCTGCAGGAGGTGGCGGCCAACAACTTCGTCCACCACGCGCTCGTCGACTACGTGGTGCGCATCGTCACCGCGACGCGTGAGCCGGAGAAGTTCGGCATGCCCGACGCCAAGGCGTGGATCGCCTACGGCGCCTCGCCGCGTGCCTCGCTCGGCATCATCAGCGCCTCGCGGGCGCTGGCCCTCGTGCGCGGCCGCGACTACGTCATCCCGCAGGACGTCGTCGAGGTCATCCCGGACGTGCTGCGGCACCGTCTCGTGCTCACCTACGACGCGCTCGCCGACGAGATCTCCGCCGAGACCGTCATCAACCGCATCTTGCAGACCGTCGCGCTGCCGCAGGTGAATGCCATTCCGCAGCAAGGACATTCGGTTCCGCCCGTGATGGCCGGCGCAGCTGGGGCGCCCGGCCGGTGACCGACAAGGCAGGCCGTTCCGTCGATCTGCCGTCGTTGCAGCGCGGCCAGATTCGCGATCCCGAACTGTCGGCCGCGCTGCGCAAGCTCGAGCTCACCGTCAGGCGCAAGCTCGACGGGGTGCTGCACGGCGACCACCAGGGCCTGATTCCCGGCCCGGGCTCCGAGCCGGGGGAGTCGCGGCTCTACCAGCCCGGCGACGACGTGCGGCGCATGGACTGGTCTGTCACGGCCCGCACGACGCATCCGCACGTCCGGCAGATGATCGCCGACCGGGAGCTGGAGACCTGGCTGGTCGTCGACATGTCGGCGAGCCTGGACTTCGGCACCGCCGGCTGTGAGAAGCGGGATCTGGCCGTCGCCGCGGCGGCCGCCATCGCGTTCCTCAACAGCGGTGGCGGCAACCGGCTCGGCGCCGTCATCTCCAACGGCGACACCGTGCGCCGCGTCCCCGCGCTGTCCGGCCGGCTGCACGAGCAGGAACTGCTGCGCGCCATCGCCACCACGCCCAAGGCCCCGCCCGGGGTCCGCGGCGACCTGGCCGCCGCCATCGACGCGCTGCGGCGGCCGGAACGGCGGCGCGGCATGGCGGTCATCATCAGTGACTTCCTGGGGCCCATCAACTGGATGCGCCCGCTGCGGGCCATCTCGGGGCGCCATGAGGTGCTGGGCATCGAGATCATCGACCCGCGCGACGTGGAGCTGCCGGCCATCGGCGACGTCGTCCTGCAGGATGCCGAGTCCGGCATCACCAAGGAATTCACCATCGACGAGCAACTTCGGGACGACTTCGCCCGGGCCGCCCAGGCCCACCGTGACGAAGTGGCCCGCACGCTGCGCCGTTGTGATGCCCCGCTGCTGACGCTGCGCACCGACCGGGACTGGATCGCCGACGTCGTCCGCTTCGTGGCGAACCGGCGCCGCGGTGCCATGGCAGCGGCCCGGTAGCTGTCAACACACAGAGTTCATCGGACGGCTCGCCGTCGTGGCGAGCCGATTTCGGGCTGCACCGGCAAAGACGATAAGTTGACCAGCATGAGTGACACTGTTGCCACCGAGGATGCAGCCACGCCTGCACCCGGCCGTCCGGCCTTTGTTTCCCGTTCTGTGCTGGTCACCGGTGGTAACCGGGGTATCGGCCTGGCCATCGCGCAGCGTCTGGCCGCGGACGGCCACAAGGTCGCGGTGACCCACCGCGGTTCGGGTGCGCCCGAGGGCCTGTTCGGCGTCGAGTGTGACGTCACCGACACCGAGGCCATCGACCGTGCGTTCAAAGAGGTCGAGGAGCACCAGGGCCCGGTCGAGGTGCTGGTGTCCAACGCCGGTATCTCCAAGGACGCGTTCCTGATGCGCATGACCGAGGAGCGGTTCACCGAGGTCATCAACGCCAACCTCACCGGCGCGTTCCGGGTGACGCAGCGCGCGTCACGCAGCATGCAGCGCAAGCGTTTCGGCCGCATCATCTACATCGGCTCGGTCTCGGGCATGTGGGGCATCGGCAACCAGGCCAACTACGCCGCGGCCAAGGCCGGCCTGATCGGCATGGCCCGCTCCATCTCGCGTGAGCTCTCCAAGGCCGGCGTCACCGCCAACGTCGTCGCCCCCGGATACATCGACACCGAGATGACGCGCGCCCTCGACGAACGCATCCAGGAAGGTGCGCTCGAGTTCATCCCGGCCAAGCGCGTCGGCACCGCCGAAGAGGTCGCGGGTGCCGTCAGCTTCCTGGCGTCCGAGGATGCCGGCTACATCGCCGGTGCGGTCATCCCCGTCGACGGCGGCATGGGCATGGGTCACTGACCCGAATTCTTTGGCTTACCAGAACTTAAAGGAGTCAGCACAATGGCAGGTTTGCTCGAAGGCAAGCGGATCCTCGTCACCGGGATCATCACCGACTCGTCCATCGCGTTCCACATCGCGAAGGTCGCTCAGGAGCAGGGTGCCGAGCTGGTGCTCACCGGCTTCGACCGGATGAAGCTCATCCAGCGCATCGCCGACCGGCTGCCGAACCCGGCGCCGCTGCTGGAGCTCGACGTGCAGAACGAGGAGCACCTGGCCTCGCTCGGCGAGCGCGTCACCGAGGTGATCGGCGAGGGCAACAAGCTCGACGGCGTCGTGCACTCCATCGGCTTCATGCCGCAGAGTGGCATGGGCGTCAACCCGTTCTTCGACGCGCCCTACGAGGACGTCGCCAAGGGTATCCACATCTCGGCGTACTCCTACGCCTCGCTGGCCAAGGCGGTGCTGCCGATCATGAACGAAGGCGGCGGCATCGTCGGCATGGATTTCGACCCGACCCGCGCCATGCCCGCCTATAACTGGATGACGGTCGCCAAGAGCGCCCTCGAGTCGGTCAACCGGTTTGTCGCGCGTGAGGCCGGCAAGTTCGGCGTGCGTTCCAATCTCGTTGCGGCAGGCCCCATCCGGACGCTGGCCATGAGCGCCATCGTCGGTGGTGCGCTGGGTGACGAGGCCGGCCAGCAGATGCAGCTGCTGGAAGAGGGCTGGGATCAGCGCGCGCCGATCGGCTGGAACATGAAGGACCCGACGCCGGTCGCCAAGACCGTCTGTGCGCTGCTGTCCGAGTGGCTGCCCGCCACCACCGGCTCGATCATCTACGCCGACGGTGGCGCCAGCACCCAGCTGCTCTGATCTGAATTGTTTTCCGCCGAAACGGCGTTCCAGCAGGCTTCGGCTGCCGGGGCGCCGTTTCGCGTCTGAGGAGGGGCGAAACACGTGGAATTCGACGCATTGCTGTTGCTGTCGTTCGGCGGACCCGAAGGTCCCGAGGACGTCCGTCCGTTCCTGGAGAACGTCACTCGCGGCCGCAACATCCCGCCGGCACGGCTCGACGAAGTAGCCGAGCACTACCTGCATTTCGGGGGTGTTTCGCCGATCAACGGCATCAACCGTGCCTTGATCGCGGAGCTCGAGGCGGCGATGCCTGATCTGCCGGTCTACTTCGGCAACCGCAACTGGGACCCGTACGTCGAGGACACCGTCACCGCCATGCGGGACAACGGGGTGCGCCGGGCCGCGGTGTTCACGACGTCCGCGTGGGGCGGCTACTCGAGCTGCCAGCAGTATGTGGAGGACATCGCGCGCGGCCGGGCCGCGGCGGGACCGCAAGCGCCGGAACTGGTGAAGTTGCGGCAGTACTTCGATCATCCGCTGTTTGTCGAGATGTATGCCGAATTCGTCTCGCAGGCTTTGCATTCCGCGCCGTCCGGCGCGCGACTGGTGTTCACGGCGCACTCCATCCCGGTGGCCGCCGACGAGCGGTACGGACCGCGCCTGTACAGCCGGCAGGTGGCGTACGCGGCGGGTCTGGTCGCTGAGGCCGTCGGGGTGGGTGACTACGACCTGGTGTGGCAGTCGCGGTCGGGACCGCCTCAGGTGCCGTGGCTGGAACCCGACGTGTCCGACCATCTGGCCACGCTCGCCGATGCGGGCACGAGTGCCGTCGTGGTGTGTCCCATCGGGTTCGTCGCCGACCACATCGAAGTGGTGTGGGACCTGGACAACGAGCTTGCCCAACAGGCCGCCGAGGCCGGAATCACGTTGGTGCGCACGGCAACTCCCAATGCCGACCGGCGTTACGCGAAGCTGGCCGCAGCGTTGATCGAGGAGTTGCGGACCGATGCCGCGCCGGCTCGGGTCACCGGTGCCGACCCGGTGCCCGGATGCGGAAGCAGCTGGAACGGTACGGGCTGCCAGGGTTCCGCGGCATGCGTGGCAGGCGGCGCGACGCCGTAGCGCGGCTAGTACGTCTCCCACGCGGAATGCAGGATGGCCGTCACGGCGGCCAGGCGGGCGGAGCGCACGATGTCGGACAGCGGCCGCATGGCCTCGCTCGCGATCTGCATCTCCGACGCGCTCTGCAGGCCGATGGGTGCCAGCCCGGCGCTCACGGTGACGATCGCGTCGATGTGGGCGGCGGTCTCGAGCACCCGCACCGCGCGGGCGGGGGCATGGTCCGGCAGCTTGTGCAGGTGCCCGGCTTCGAGAATCTGCTCGACCATCTCGCGCGGATCCTCGATGTCCGAACCGGGTTCGGCGCGCAGTCGGCCGAGCGCGTCGGCGGCGGAGCGGACCGCGTCGCGCAGCCGGTACTCCTCTTCGCCGAGGTCGAAGTGGCCGACCACGGGCGCGCTCGGCAGCGAATACACCGTCCACGACAGGGCCTTGACCTCGGCGTCGTCGGTGTCGTCCTCGTACTCGAAATCGGGGACCAGCCCGACGGCCTCGCCGTAGTTGGAGGTGACGACGACGGCCTCGCCCGCGCTGATCGCGTCCTGCTGGAACTGGGTGCCCGGTGTCAGTCCGCGGACGTCCCCGGGTACGGGCAGTACCAGGTTCAGGGCCGGTTCCGAGCGCGCGGCACCGGCCGCGTGGCGCAGCGTCTGCAGCAACGTGACGCCGCCGTAGTTGGTCAGGTCCGGCCACGGCAGGCCGGTCCGGCTGGCCGCGACGGCGTCGTACGCGGCGATGGAATGCCTTGGCGCCCACGGCGATAACGCATCCAGGACGTCGTCGGGTGCGGCCAGGCCGGCATGCCAGGCATTGGCCCACACCGTCAGCGAAACACTCGGACACCACATGATGCACGCAGTGTAAAACGTTGCGGCCCATAAAGCCTGCAAGGCGCTACTCTGGTCGCATGCCGGTGCCGTTGCTGTGGCTCATCTTGGCGATCGGGCTTGCCGGCGCCGAAGCGCTGACTGGTGACATGTTCCTGCTCATGCTGTCCGGCGGGGCGCTGGCGACCGCGGGCCTGAGCTGGGCCACCGACTGGCCGATCTGGGCCGACGGCGCCTCATTCCTGATCGTGTCGGTGCTGCTGCTGGTTCTGGTGCGGCCGACGCTGCGCAAGCGACTGGGCGCCGCGGGCCTGCCCGAACCGGTGAAGGCGCTGGAAGGCAAGACCGCGCTGGTGCTGGAACGGGTGGCCCGCCATGAAGGCCAGGTAAAACTCGACGGCGAAATCTGGACGGCGCGTCCGATGGACGACGACGATGTCTTCGAGCCCGGCGATCACGTCACCGTGATGAAGATCGACGGCGCGACTGCTGTGGTCTACCGGACCATCTGAACGCAAGGGGAGCTCAAATTGACTGGTGCACTTGTTCTTCTGCTGATGTTGGTGGCGCTGGCCATCGTGGTGGTGGTCAAATCGGTGGCGCTGATTCCGCAAGCCGAGGCGGCGGTCATCGAGCGGCTGGGCCGTTACAGCAAGACCGTCTCGGGGCAGCTGACGCTGCTGCTGCCGTTCGTCGACAAGATCCGGGCCCGGGTCGACCTGCGTGAGCGCGTCGTCTCGTTCCCGCCGCAGCCGGTGATCACCGAGGACAACCTCACGGTCAACATCGACACCGTCGTCTACTTCCAGGTGACCAGCCCGCAGGCTGCGGTGTACCAGATCAGCAACTACATCGTCGGTGTCGAGCAGCTGACCACCACCACGCTGCGCAACGTCGTCGGTGGCATGACGCTGGAGCAGACCCTGACCTCCCGCGACCAGATCAACGCCCAGCTGCGCGGCGTGCTCGACGAGGCCACCGGCCGGTGGGGCCTGCGCGTCGCGCGCGTCGAGCTGCGCAGCATCGACCCGCCGCCGTCCATCCAGGATTCGATGGAGAAGCAGATGCGCGCCGACCGCGAGAAGCGCGCCATGATCCTGACCGCGGAGGGCACCCGGGAGGCGTCCATCAAGCAGGCCGAGGGCCAGAAGCAGTCGCAGATTCTGGCCGCCGAGGGCGCCAAGCAGGCCGCGATCCTGGCCGCCGAGGCCGACCGGCAGTCCCGCATCCTGCGGGCCCAGGGTGAACGTGCCGCCCAGTACCTGAACGCCCAGGGGCAGGCGAAGGCCATCGAGAAGACGTTCGCGGCCATCAAGGCCGGCCGGCCGACGCCGGAGCTGCTGGCCTACCAGTACCTGCAGACCCTGCCGCAGATGGCCAAGGGCGAGGCCAACAAGGTGTGGGTGGTGCCCAGCGACTTCGGTTCTGCGCTACAGGGTTTCACCAAACTGCTCGGCGCCCCGGGGGAGGACGGGGTGTTCCGCTACACGCCGTCGCCCGTCGAGCCTGCCCCCGCCGCAGACGACGACGCCGACGAGGTCGCCGACTGGTTCAACACCCAGACCGACCCGGCCATCGCGCAGGCGGTGGCGAAGGCCGAGGCCGAGGCCCGCACCCCGGTGCAGCAGCCCGGCTACAGTGCACCGTCGTTGTCGGCACCTCCGGCACCTCCGGTACCCCCGGCCCCTCCGACTCAGCCGTTCGAGCCCCGTCGGGCCCCGGAGATCGACCCGCCCGCCGGGCAGCATTCGAGGTGACCGTGAGCGTGCTGACCTCCCCGAAGACCTACACGGCACTGGCGCTGCTCCAGGCGGGCGACGCGGCGGCCTGCGCCGTTCCCATCGCGCCCATCGAGAAGGCCCTCGCCGGGGTGAACTTCCCGCTGGAGTATCGGTGGATTCTCGTCGGGTCCAAGGCCGCTTCGGCCGTCGGCCTGCTTGCCGTGGGGCGGAACCCGGCGCTGGCCCGGCTGACCACCGCGATGCTGGCGCTGTATTTCACGCTGGCCGTCTCCGCGCACATCAGGGCCCACGACAAGCCGCAGAACGCGGCGCCGGCCGTGCTGTTCCTGGCATTGTTCACCGCGATGACGGCGAAGGGGCCGGACGCGCCTAGGTAGCGCTGCCGGAGGTCGAGACCGTGTCGGGCGCGAGCGCCGCGGCGTGGGCGCGACGGTGCAGCCTGATCTCGTAGATCAGCCCGGTGATCCCGATGGTCGCGGTGCAGGCCGACACGACCAGCAGCGACGGCCGGATCTGCCCGGTGAGGGCGTCGCCGAGGATGACGACTGCCGCGGTGCCGGGCAGCAACCCGAAGAACGTCGCGATCGCGTACGGCAGGACCCGGACCGACGAGGCCCCGGCGGCGTAGTTGAGCACCGAGAACGGCACCGCCGGAATCATGCGCATCGACAGGATCGCGGCCCAGCCGCGTTCCTTGAGGCGGGCGTCCAGGCTGTCGATGTGGCTGTGCGACAGCTTGCTCAACTGCCAGCCCAGCACCCGGACCAGCCAGAGTGCGATCAGGGCGCTCAGCGTGCTGGCGATGACGGCCAGCGTGACGCCGAGTGCCGAACCGAACAGCAGACCCGCGGCCAGGGTGAACGCGGTGCGGGGAAACGGCAGCACCGTGACGAGCGTGTGGGCGACGAGGAAGGCCAACGGGAACCACGGGCCGGCCGCCGCGGCCCAGTCGCGCATCTGGACCGCACTGGGCAACGGCACCCAGACGGCAATTGCGACGAGAATCACAATCGCCGTTCCGATGCCGAGCGCCCGCCGCAGCGGCATCTGCACCGCAGTCGTCTGCACCGCAGACAGGACCGTGCGCAGCGCGCTGACAACGGAGTTCACGCTTTCCAAGGGTACGGGGCGCAGGTCCGCCGATCGCTGTCAGGAGCGGGTTCCATAGGGCGGTCGCTTGCGGCAACCCGTCGCCATCAGAGGCATGGACAGCCGGTGTGTGGCGGAGCTACTGGGTAGTAGCGACCTGCGTGATTTAGCCTGAAAAACAAGTGTGATAGGCATTTCTGCATGCAGTGCCATATGTCTGATGGCCGAAAGATTGGGAGTCGCCGGTGACTGTCGATGCGTCCACCGTTCGGGACCGCTACGCGCGGTGGCAAGAGAACGTCGCCGGCGTGCTCGCCAAGAGCACCCGCAAGGCAGTCGAGGATCTGCCGGCAGACCCCGAGCGTCTGCTCGATACTCCCACCTATGACGGATTCCCGGTCCGTCCCCTCTACACCAGCCTCGACGGTCTCGCGGAGCCTTCGCTGCCCGGCCACTGGCCGTTCACCCGCGGCGGTGACGCCCACCGCGACGTGCTCGCCGGCTGGAAGGTGACCGAATCTTTCCCGATCACCGGCGATGTTGATGCCGCTGATGTCCGTGCGACCAATGGCGCCATCCTGCTCGCGCTCACCGATGGCACCAGTGCCCTCGAGGTGCGGGTCGGTACCGGTGGCGTGCCCGTCGACCAGCTGGACCGGGTGTTCGAGGGCGTGTTCCTCGACCTGGTGCCCGTGATCCTGGACGCCGGCGCCGAGGTGTCCGGCGCGGGTGACCAGCTCCTGACACTGGTGCAGCCCTTCGACGCCGACCAGCGCTCGCGTCTGTCGATCGACCTCGGCGCCGACCCGCTGACGGCGCCGTTGTCCGGCCGTTCGGCCGCCACCGAAGCCGACGTCGTCGCCACCGCCGCGAAGCTCGCCGAGTTCGACGGGGGAGTGCGCGCCGTCACCGTCGACGCCGCCGCGCTGCACAACCTCGGCGCGAGTGCCTCGCTGGAGCTGGCGGGCGCCATCGCCGCCGGCGTCGCGTACCTGCGCCTGCTCACCGAGGGCGGACTGTCGGCCGCCGACGCGCTGCGGCAGATCAGCTTCCGCTTCGCCGCCGACGACGACCAGTTCGCGACCATCGCCAAACTCCGTGCGGCGCGCCGGCTTTGGGCCCGCGTGGCCGAGGTGGTCGGTGCGCCGGACTCCGGCGCCGCGACGATCCACGCCGTCACGTCGAAGGCCATGATGTCGCAGCGCGACCCGTGGGTGAACATGCTGCGCACCACCCTCGCCGCGTTCGCCGCCGGCGTCGGTGGCGCCGACACCGTGCTGGTCGAGACGTTCGACGCCGCCATCGCCGGTGGATTGCCCGGCACCGCAGTCACTTTCAGCCGCCGCATGGCACGCAACACCCAGCTGCTGCTGCTGGAGGAGTCGCACCTGGGCCGCGTCGTCGACCCGTCGGGTGGTTCGTGGTTCGTCGAGGACCTCACCGACCAGCTGGCGCAGCAGGCCTGGGCCAAGTTCCAGGAGCTGGAGTCGCTGGGCGGTTTCGTCGCGGCCCGTGATCACCTGAGCGCCCAGATCGCCGAGGTCGCGGCCCGTCGCGCCGACGACATCGCGCACCGCCGCACCGCGCTCACCGGTGTGAACGAGTTCCCGAACCTCGCGGAAAGCCCGGTGCCGGCGGAGCCGGCGATTCAGCCTGGGCCGCAGACTGATTCGTTCTCGAATGTGCGTCGCTACGCCGCGGCTTTCGAGGCGCTGCGCAACCGTTCCGACGCGTACCTGGCCAAGACCGGCAAGCGCCCGCAGGCGGTGCTGCTGCCGGTCGGCCCGCTCGCCGAGCACAACATCCGCACGACGTTCGCCGCGAACCTGTTGGCTTCCGGTGGTATCGAGGCCGTCAACCCCGGCACCGTCGACGCGGCGGGTGTCGCGGCCGCTGCCGCGGGCCAGGTGGCCGCGGTGGTCTGCGGCACCGACGCCCGGTACGCCGACGAGGCGAGCGATGTCGTCAAGGCAGCCCGCGCGGCCGGCGTCGCGCACGTCTACCTCGCCGGGCCGGAGAAGGCGGTGGCTGATGCCGCTGATAAACCGGATGAGTACCTCACCATGAAAATCGATGCCGTCGAAGCGCTTTCGACCCTGCTCACCCGATTGGGGGCATGACCATGACCGCTTCTGACGTGACCACCATCGGAAGTTTCGCCGACGTCCCGCTGCAGGGAGACAGCCCTGCGGCGCCGTCCGCCAGCGCCGTCGACACGCACGTCGCCGACGCGGCGCAGGCGCACGGCTACACCGCGGAGCAGCTCACCTGGTCGACGCCCGAGGGCATCGACGTCAAGCCGGTGTACATCGCAGAGGACCGGGACGCCGTCGCGGCGGCCGGCTACCCGCTGGACAGCTTCCCGGGCACCCCGCCGTTCATCCGCGGGCCGTACCCGACCATGTACGTGAACCAGCCGTGGACCATCCGGCAGTACGCCGGCTTCTCCACGGCCGCCGAGTCCAACGCGTTCTACCGCCGCAACCTGGCCGCCGGCCAGAAGGGCCTGTCGGTGGCCTTCGACCTGGCGACCCACCGCGGCTACGACTCGGACCACCCGCGCGTCCAGGGTGACGTCGGAATGGCCGGTGTGGCAATCGATTCCATTCTCGACATGCGCCAGCTGTTCGACGGCATCGACCTCGGTAGCGTCAGCGTCTCGATGACGATGAATGGCGCCGTGCTGCCGATTCTCGCGCTCTACGTCGTCGCCGCCGAGGAACAGGGCGTGCCGCCGGAGAAGCTGGCCGGGACCATCCAGAACGACATCCTCAAAGAGTTCATGGTCCGCAACACGTACATCTATCCGCCGAAGTCGTCGATGCGGATCATCTCGGACATCTTCGGGTACACCAGCACCAAGATGCCGAAGTTCAACTCGATCTCGATCTCGGGCTACCACATCCAAGAGGCCGGTGCCACAGCGGATTTGGAGCTGGCATACACGCTGGCCGACGGCGTCGAGTACATCAAGGCCGGCCTCGACGCGGGCCTGGACATCGACAAGTTCGCGCCGCGGCTGTCCTTCTTCTGGGGCATCGGCATGAACTTCTTCATGGAGGTGGCCAAGCTGCGCGCCGGCCGTCTGCTGTGGAGCGAGCTGGTCGCCGAGTTCGCGCCCAAGAGCGACAAGTCGCTGTCGCTGCGTACGCACTCGCAGACTTCCGGCTGGTCGCTGACGGCGCAGGACGCGTTCAACAATGTGGCGCGCACGTGTATCGAGGCCATGGCGGCCACGCAGGGCCACACGCAGTCGCTGCACACCAACGCCCTCGACGAGGCGCTGGCGCTGCCCACCGACTTCTCGGCCCGCATCGCGCGCAACACGCAGCTGCTGCTGCAGCAGGAGTCGGGCACGACCCGCCCGATCGATCCGTGGGGCGGTTCGTACTTTGTGGAGTCACTCACGCATCAACTGGCGGAGCGCACACGGGCACATCTCAAAGAGGTCGCCGAGCACGGCGGCATGGCGCAGGCCATCGGCGAGGGCATCCCGAAGCTGCGCATCGAAGAGGCCGCTGCCCGCACCCAGGCCCGCATCGATTCCGGTGCCCAGACGGTGATCGGCGTCAACAAGTACCAGGTGGACGAGGACCAGGAGATCGAGGTCCTCAAGGTCGAGAACAGCCGGGTCCGCGCCGAGCAGCTCGCCAAGCTCGAGCAGCTGCGCGCCGACCGCGACGAGGCCGCCACGCAGGCGGCACTGGCCGAATTGACCCGCGCCGCAGGCGAATCCGGTCCTGCCGGGGAAGACGGACTGGGCAACAACCTGATGGCCCTGGCCATCAACGCCGCCCGCGCCAAGGCCACCGTCGGTGAGATCTCCGACGCGCTGGAGAAGGTGTACGGCCGCCACCAGGCCGAGATCCGGACCATCGCCGGCGTCTACCGCGACGAGGTCGGAAAGGCCGGGAACGTGAGCACCGCAACCGAACTGGTCGAGAAGTTCGCCGAGGCCGACGGCCGTCGTCCCCGCATCCTGGTGGCCAAGATGGGCCAGGACGGCCACGACCGTGGCCAGAAGGTCATCGCCACCGCGTTCGCCGACATCGGCTTCGACGTGGACGTCGGCTCGCTGTTCTCCACGCCCGACGAGGTGGCGCGGCAGGCGGCGGACAACGACGTGCACGTGGTCGGGGTGTCATCGCTGGCGGCAGGCCACCTCACGCTGGTGCCCGCGCTGCGCGACGCACTGGCCGAGGTGGGGCGTCCGGACATCATGATCGTGGTCGGCGGCGTGATCCCGCCGGGCGACTTCGACGAGCTGTACGAGGCGGGCGCCGCGGCGATCTTCCCGCCCGGGACGGTGATCGCCGACGCCGCGATCGGCCTGTTGGGCAAGCTCGCCGAGCGGCTGGGTTACCAGCTCTGAGGTGGCGGGTATGACGGCCCCCGTGCCTGAACTCGCAGCCAGGATTCGGGCCGGCGATCGGGCGGCGTTGTCGCGTGCCATCACGCTCGTCGAGTCCACCCGGGCCGACCATCGTGATGCCGCGCAGCAGTTGCTGCTCGAGCTGACACCCGAGGCCGGCAACGCGCTGCACGTCGGTATCACCGGCGTCCCCGGCGTCGGTAAGTCGACGACCATCGAGGCGCTCGGCATGCATCTCATCGAGCGGGGCCACCGCGTCGCGGTGCTGGCCGTCGACCCGTCGTCGACGCGTACCGGCGGTTCGATCCTCGGTGACAAGACCCGGATGGCGCGGCTGGCGGTGCAGCCGGAGGCCTACATCCGGCCGTCCCCGACGTCGGGCACGCTCGGTGGCGTGGCCAAGGCGACGCGCGAGACCATCGTGCTGCTGGAGGCCGCCGGCTACGACGTGGTCCTGGTCGAGACCGTCGGCGTCGGGCAGTCCGAGGTGACGGTGGCGAACATGGTCGACACCTTCGTGTTCCTGACCCTGGCCCGCACCGGCGATCAGTTGCAGGGCATCAAGAAGGGTGTCCTGGAGCTCGCCGACGTCATCGTGGTGAACAAGGCCGACGGCGAGCACGCCATCGAGGCCAAGGCCGCGGCGCGGGAACTGTCCGGTGCGATCCGGCTGATCTACCCGCGTGACACGCTGTGGCGTCCGCCCGTGCTGACCATGAGCGCTCTGACCGGCGACGGCTTGGCACAGATGTGGGACACCGTGCTCAAGCACAGGGAAACCCTCAGTGCCGCAGGGGAATTCGAGGCACGGCGGCGGGCTCAGCAGGTCGACTGGACCTGGACCATGGTGCGGGACACCGTGCTGGACCGGGTGTTGTCGAATGCCGCCGTCAAGGCCCATCGCGACGAGGTGGAACGTCAGGTGCGCGACGGCGAGTTGACGCCCGCCCTGGCGGCGCAGCGCATCATCGACCTGGCACGCTAGCCCATCGTCATCGTTTCCCAGAGACGGAAAATCGAAGGTCGACCTCCCTTGCCGGGACCTAGCAAGTTCTCGGCTCAGGCCTGCAGATGGCTTTCTCGGCCGTCGCCACCAGCACGTCGATAGCCTCCTCGATCGGCAAGTTGCACCCGGTGACCAGGTGGTCGAGGCTCTCGAATGCGGTGAGCGCCCACAGTGTTTGGAAGGCGCGGTCGGTACTGACGTCATCGCGTAGTGCGCCCGCCTCGGCGAGGTGAGCGGTGAGCGCTGCCACCCCAGAGCGACGGTCCTCCTCCATGTGACGGACTGCGCCACCGGCAGACTCGGGATCCAGGCGGTCCATGGAGTGGAGTACCCGGTAGACCGCCAGCTCCCGGCCCTTCATCCGGCTCGCGGCCGCTATTGCCGCGCGCAGGTGCTCGCGGGCATCGGCACTCGCGGCGGCGGCGCTCAGTTGGTTCAGCCCGGTGCGCTCCCAGAGGTCTACGACGAAGGCGTCGAACAGCCCACCGCGAGAACCGAAGTCGGAGTAGATGGTCGCCCGGGATACGTTCGCCAGCCGCGCCACCTTGTCCATGCTCAGTTGTTCGGTCGGCGCCTCGCGCAGACGCTGCCCGACTGCGTCGAGGATTCGCCGTCTCGTCTGCTGCGCCATCTCCGCGCGCGCCACCTGCTCGTACTTCCGTCGCCCCACAGACCTCGGCCCTTCCTGTTCCCGCAGCTGATCCAGATTCTACTTGACAGGCTGTCTTCTTAATGTCATCGTCGCAATATTCACCGGACATGCTGTCTAGTTGAATTGAGGAGCCTCCATGACGACGCATGAACCGCAGCATGCACCCACGTCCTCCGCCCGCCGAACCTTGACGCTGAACGATGTCGTCCTGATCGACGGCACCGGCGCGCCGGCGACGCCCGGAGCGCGGGTGATCATCGAAGACGGTGTCGTCGCGGCGATCGAGCCAGCAGCGGCCAGCGCCGACGGATCGTCGGTGGTGCCGGGGTGTGGTCGGTGGTTGCTGCCCGGCCTCTGGGATACCCACATGCATCACGGTTTCAGCGCCGGCGGCATGACCTCCGCAGCCGAGGTCTCCCGCGATCAGGGTCTGCTCAACTGGCGCGCTTACCTGCGTAGCGGCGTCACGTCCGTGGTGAGCACGGGCGATGATCCACGCCGGATCATCGCCGCTCGCGCGGCCGAACGCGCAGGCGAGCTGATCGGTCCTCGCATCTTCGCAGCGGGAAGTGTGGTCACCGCTCCCGGGGGGCACCCGATCAACACCTTGATGCACGGCTCGACCCAGAACATCGGCGAGCTGGCCGTTGGATTCGACGACCCTGCTGCCGCCGTCCAGCATGTCCGCTCGGCGCTTCTGGAGCATGACCTCGACCTCGTCAAAGTCGTCGTCAGCAGTATCCCGGGCGACGGTCCTCGGCTACGGCCGGAGGTACTCGACGCCATCGTGACGGAGACCCACCGGCTGGACCGGCTCGTCGTCGCTCACGTGTCCACCGAGCAAGAGGCGGCGGAAGCGGTTGCGGCGGGTGTCGACGGCCTCGAACACATGGTGCCCGAGGGCGGTGGCCTCTTCGATGCCACTCTGGCAAAGATGGCCGAGCGGCGGGTGCTGTGGACACCGACCCTGTCGCTGTTCGATCGCATGGCGCACGACCGCGACCTGGCCTACGTCCAGGCGCAGAGACCGGAAGGCTACGTGAGCCCGACCGTGCTGCAAAGCGTCGCGCAGTGGGCAGCCAGCTTGACACCGCACTCTTCTGACGGGACGCGGTGGGAGCGCACGGTCGACAACGCCGGCCGTGCACATGCCGCCGGCGTCCGCCTGGCCCTCGGCACCGACGCCGGAATGACCGCGGTGTTTCATGGCCTGGCGGTGCACCACGAGCTCGAGCTACTGGTTCGAGCGGGCCTGACTCCCCATGAAGCATTGACGGCTGCGACGGCTGTGGCCGCCGAGAAAGTCGGGGCGTCGGCCAGGCTCGGGACCATCGAGGTCGGCAAGGAAGCCGATTTGATCCTGTTGCGCGCAGACCCTCTCGCCGATATCCGCAACACCCGCGCCATCGATCTGGTGGTCAAACGCGGAGTCCGCTACGACCCGGATGCCCTCCGCGTCGCCTGATCGAACTCGCCGAACCGCCGCGTGAACACCAACAACAAGGAGCATTCGATGCCCGTCCGCCCCACACTCAGGACCCGGGACGAGACCGTGTCTGTCGCCGAGGCCGCCATCCATGCCGTCATGGGAGGAACGCTCGCCGATCACTGCGCCGTCGTTCACCCCGACGCCACGAACCGCGAGTCGGCAACCGAGCCACCGCCGACGCGGGGACGTGGGCCGCGAGCGTTTCACGCGACCGGGGTGTGGCTTCGCGAAGCCTTCGCCGACCTCGCCTGGACGACCGACCTCAGTGTGGTCGAGGGGGACGTCGTCGTCACCTTCGGCCGGATGTCTGGGCGGCACACCGGCAACTTCGTCGTCTGGACCGAGGACGCCACGGTAGCGCGAGTGTTCGTGCCGACCGGAGCGACCGTGAGCGTTCAGCAGGCGCATTTCCAGCGGATCCGCGATGGCCTGGTGATCGAGCACTGGGCAGTTCGCGACGACCAGGGGATGGCAACGCAGGCCGGCTGGCTCCCACCAACCCCGGGTTACCTGATCCGCTGCGCATGGGCCACGAGAAAGGCCCGCCGAGGCTCCTGAGGTTGAAAAGTAAACCGGGCGAACATCATTCACGACTCGCCCGACACTCAGGCAGTGGACACACTCCGCACGGTGTGCTCGGCCACCCGACACGACACCGCTGCGCACAACGGCCGAATGTCAAAACTTGTTGCAACAACAGGAGTTTCACATGAGTCGAGTCGTACCGACGACCTCACCCTTCAGTCTTATCGAACCCCGACTGAACTGACGCGCCGCCCATGCTCGGCCGTCCGATTCGCTTCAGTCGACGTTCTGCGCTCCGCCGGCTGAATTTGGAAAACAGTTTCGCGCAATCACAAGAAGTGCCGCCTCTGCAGCTAGGTCCTTGTTTCAGGCGGGCACACAGGCTTCTAGGAGTGAACATGAAGGTAAAGGGTCCACTGATCACGCTGGGCGTCGTCGCCGCCCTGGGCGTCGGGATTCTGGCAGTGAACACGTCCAAGGAGACACCATCTGCCGCACCACCAACGGCGCCGGCCACTGCGTCATCGACATCGGCACCCACAACCACCACCACCGTGCCGACGCCATTTCCCGCAAAGGCGGACTACGTCGGGAAGATCGCCACTGCCGGCGGTGTCATCGCGTTGGACATCTCGATCAGCGGCAAGAAGGCTGTCGCCTACGCCTGCGACGGCAAGACCGTCGAGACGTGGCTTACCGGTCCCGCCGAAGCCGGATCGGTCAAGCTGACCGACAAGGACAAGACCAGCCGACTCGAGGGGCGCCACGAAGGCAAGAACGTCACCGGCACGCTCACCATCGGTGACAAGAGCTGGCCGTTTACGGCTGCTGCCGTCCAGCCGCCGGCGGGCTTGTACTCCGAGCAAGCGAATGGGGTGCGCAACAGCTGGATCGTCGACGCCGACCGGTCGGTGACCGGTGTGCAACGCGCCGCCGACGGGGCAACCGCACCCGCACCGGCGTTCCCTCGTAACGCAACCCGAGTGGAGGGTGACATCGATGTCCTTTGATCCCGAGGCTGATGCGCCGACGCAGCGTTCGCAGCGCGCACAGGCGAGTTCCGGCGGTGTGCTGGTGGCAGTGGTCGTCGGTGCGCTCGCGGCGGTCGGCCTCGGTGTCTTCGGCACTATGCTGTCGTCGGTCACGTAATTCCCCAGGGGTTGCTGTCACGTAATTCCC